>NZ_JASGBH010000005.1 GCF_030053395.1 Limnohabitans lacus
GCTATAGGCTCAAGGAGGCGGCGGCGCGCTTGGTCATCCAAGCTGACGCGTCATAATCTGAGGGCGCTGCCTGGGGGAATTTGGGGTGGCCACGGGTGGGGGAATTTGGACTGACCATCAGGGCTCTGATCCACTGTTTTTCGCAGCTCTCCGCAATCCGTCAAGCAAACCACAGCCAAAGGTTTTCGTGCTCGTTCAATGAAATTTTTAAGTGCCAACACGGTTGCAACTTGCTGCGTCACAGGCACTGACATTTGAACAATCAGAATATCAGGCAATTGTGTCGTGAAGGACAGCAAAGCATCCGGCATGGATGCCCAAAAAGTCACATCGAATGATTGAGACCATTGCGCCAGCTCATTTTTGAAAGCTGCTGATGTAACTTCCTGATCGGCAATAACTTTGACAATGGGTAAGTTGACCGCTTTAGCTCTGTTGCCGTTTGGTATTTTCAGTTTGTGCTGATAGGCTAACAACGACTTCAAATCTATTCGGCGATGACCTCCTGGGGTTTTCCAGGCTTGAAACCGCCCTTGGTCAACCAACTGTTGCAACATCGTCGTAGACATACCCAACATGCGAGCAGCTTGTGCCGTGCTGACTGCGTGTCGATCATCGACTGCTTCAGTGGTTTCATTGATGGGGTTGATGAACGACATGTGAGCTTGACTTCGAATTTTTTCCGAAAATTCCATTAATTCGAAAAATTTAGCAAAGCTCAATTTTCTGGCAATCTTTACTCACAGAACATCCCATGAAAATGCTAAAAATCATGCACTAGCTAAAATGCACTCCCCATGAATAGGTGTTTTTTACACACAAAAAAACCGCCAGGCCCTTACGGGCACTGGCGGTTTTTTCATGCAGCCGAGGCTGCAATGATCACTTGGCCTTGGGGTAGTCGGAGACGACTTTCCAGCGACCCTCTTGGATCTGCGACATGCGCGAGATGTTGTTGCCCAAACGCTTGGTGGGGCTGAAGGTCATCTCGGGGCTGCCGAAGATGTCCGGTGGGATCTTCATGGTGTCCATGGCCTTGATGAAGGTCTCGGTGGTCAGATTGGCACCGGCTTTTTCCACGGCACGCAAATAAGAGTCCACCGCGCCATAACCATAGGCCGAGAAGACGGTCGGGTCTTCGTTGAACATGGTCTTGTACTTGTTGGCCCAGAAGCGGATCGGCTGCGAAGCCTCATCGAGGTAGGGGTGCTGCGAAGTCATGGTGGCATAGAAACCGTTCATGGCAGGACCGCCCAGCTTGTGGATCAGGTCGGTGTAGGCTGCGCTCGAACCCACAAAGGTGGGGTTAAAGCCCAGACGGCGCGCGGTGGCGATGCCGCCGATCGTCTCGCGGATGATGGTGCCCATGACCACGAAATCGCACTTGGCCGAAGCCAGCTTTTGCATTTGCGATGCGAAGTCGGTCGCGCCGCGTTTGTAGGTGGTGACTTCTGCGAACTGCAAGCCTGCTTCTTTCAAACCGGCTTCTGCGCCACGGAACACTTCCAGACCAAATTCATCGTCTTGGTACATGGTGCAAATTTGCTTGGCACCCTTTTCCTTGACCAAGGCAGGCACCGCTTGGCGCATTTGGTCAAAGTAGGTGGCGGCAAAAGAGTACTTGAGCTTGTGGAAGGGCTCGTACATTTCACGTGCAGCCGTCACGGGGAAGAAGTTGACCACGTTCTTTTGGAACTGCACGGGCATGGCTGCCATGTTCTGAGCGGTGCCGATGTGGGCCACCATGGCGAAAATTTTGTCCTGGTTGACCAGCTTTTGCGCGGCCAGCACGGCACGGCGTGGGTCGTAGCCAGAGTCTTCAATCAAGAGCTTGACCTTGCGGCCGTTGATGCCACCTTGCTCGTTGACTTCGTCCACGCGCAGCATCATGCCCAAGCGAACCTGTTTGCCAAAGCCGGCCAAGGGGCCCGACAAGTCCTGGATGGAACCGATGACGATTTCGTTTTTGCTCACGCCTTGCGTTTGGGCCGTGGCGCTGCCAGCGGCCAGCGCCATCGCTGCGGCGATCAGACTGAGTTGGATTTTCATGGGGCTTGTCTCCTGTTGTGAATGAAAGGTGATTCGGTCAGCGGTACATCGCTTCGATTTGAGGGGCGTATTTTTTCTCCACCAGTTTGCGCTTGAGCTTCATGGTGGGCGTCAACTCTTCGTCTTCGGCCGAGAGTTGGGTGTCGAGCAGCCAGAATTTCTTGAGCTGTTCAACCCGTGCAAACTTTTTATTCACACGCTCCATCTCGCCTTGAATGAGGGCCTGCACTTCGGCCGCATGCGTCAGGCTGGCGTAGTTGGAGAAAGGCACATCGTTGTCTTGTGCGTATTTCTCCACGTTTTCCTGATCGATCATGATGATCACGGTGAGGTAGGCCCGTTTGTCGCCAATGACCACCGCATCGGTGATGTAGGGCGAGAATTTCAATTCGTTTTCGAGTTCGCTGGGGGTGATGTTCTTGCCCCCTGCCGTGATGATGATGTCTTTCATGCGGTCCGTGATGCGGAAAAACCCTTCCTCATCGACCACACCCACGTCACCCGTGTGCAGCCAGCCATCGGCGTCAATGGTCTCGGCGGTTTTCTCAGGCAAGTTCAGGTAGCCCATGAACACATTGGGGCCGCGCACCAAAATCTCGCTGGTCACCGGATCCAAGCGCACTTCATTGAAGTCAGCGGCAGGACCAATCGAGCCGGGCTTGATGTGGCTGGCCGGCACGCCGGTGGCCGCGCCGCAGGTCTCGGTCATGCCCCAGACTTCCAGCATGGGCAAGCCCAAGGCCAAATACCAGCGCACCAGATCGGGCGAGATGGGCGCAGCACCCGTCACCAGGAAACGGGCTTTGTGGATGCCGATCATCTTGCGCACATTGTTGAGCGCCAGCCAGCGGGCCACATGGAACCGCAGCTTCAGGTGCGCGGGCACAGGCTTGCGGGCCAACACCAAGTCGGCCACCTGCTGCCCCACCCCAATGGCCCAGCCATACACGGCTTGCTGAAAGCCGCCGGCTTCCTTGAGCGCGATCATCACGCCAGAATAAAACTTCTCCCAAACACGCGGCACGCCGGTGAACACCGTTGGGGCGATCTCGCGCACGTTTTCGGGCACGGTTTCGGGGTTCTCCACGAAGTTGAGTTTGGCCCCGGTGTAGAGCGAGAAGTACTCGCCGCCCATGCGCTCGGCAATGTGGCACAGCGGCAAAAAGCACATGCACTCGTCGGTCTCGTCACGGGCGATCAAGGTGTTGTAGCCCCGCACGCTGTAGACCAGGCCCCGGTGGCTGTGCATGCCACCTTTGGGTTTGCCGGTGGTGCCCGAGGTGTAGACCAAAATGGCCAGATCTTCGGGGCGGCAAGCCGCTGTGCGTTGTGCCAGCAGGTCGGGGTGGGCCGTCAGGTGTTCGCGGCCCAGGGCGCGCAAGTCATCCAAGCTGATCACCTGCAGGTCTTTGAACTCGCGCAGACCGTCCATGTCGAACACAACGATTTTTTTGAGCAGTGGCAGCTTGTCACGCACCGCCAGGGCTTTGTCGAGCTGCTCATCGTCTTCGACGAACAAGACCGAGGTGCCCGAGTCTTCGCACAGGTAGTGGACCTGGTCTGCGGCATCGGTCGGATAAATGCCGTTGGCCACGCCACCGGCGCTGAGCACAGCCAGATCACACAAGACCCATTCGATGTTGGTGTTCGACAGGATGGAGGCGGTGTGGTGGGCCTCAAAGCCCAGCGACATCAGGCCGTGGCCGATCTCGCGCACGGCCTTGGCGGTTTCGTTCCAGGTCCAGCTGCGCCAGATGCCCAACTCTTTTTGCCGCATCCACACATTGGGGCCGCGTGCGGCCACCGCGTTCCAGAAAATCGCGGGGATGGTCTCGCCCGCCATGACGATGTTTTTGTTGGGCTGGATGCCCGAGGCGTCCCAGAGGTTGCTCATCTCTTATCTCCAGGTTTTCTTCTTTTTCCAGCGGCGGTCGGCGCGCACGCCCTCTTCCTTCATGCCCAGATAGAACTCCTTGATGTCGTCCTTCTCGCGCAGTCGGGCGCAGCTGTCTTCCATCACGATGCGGCCGTTTTCAAGCACATAACCGTAATCGGCGGCATTGAGGGCCATGTTGGCGTTTTGCTCGACCAGCAAGATGGTAGTGCCGCGCTCGCGGTTGATGCGCACCACGATCTCAAAAATCTCTTTGGTCAATTTGGGACTCAGGCCCAAGCTCGGTTCATCGAGCAAGATCAGATCGGGGTTGGCCATCAGCGCCCGGCTGATCGCCAGCATCTGCTGCTGCCCACCCGAGAGCAAGCCGGCGTCTTGCGCGGCGCGCTCGCGCAAGATGGGAAAGTAGTTGAACACTGCCTCCATGTCGCGGGCCACACCATCGCGGTCATTGCGGGTGAAGGCGCCCATGAGCAGGTTGTCGCGGATCGACAGCAACGGGAACACCTCGCGGCCTTCGGGCACATGCATCAGGCCGCGCTGCACAATCAACGCGGGGTCCAAGGCGGTGATGTTCTGGCCTTTGAATTCGACCGAACCTTTGCGTGGATCGATGATGCCGCTGATGGTTTTGAGGATGGTGGTTTTGCCCGCACCATTGGAGCCCAGCACGGTGGCGATCTCGCCATTGCGCACCTTCAGGCTCACGCCGCGAATGGCCTTGATCGGGCCGTAGGCGCTTTCGACGTTGAGCAGTTGGAGGACGACATCCTCATTGACGATGGCGTTCATGCGGCCTCCACTTTGTGGTTTTCGCGGCGCAAAGCGGACACATCGTCCACCGAGCCCAGATAGGCCTCGATGACGCCGGGGTCACTTTGCACTTGGGCTGGCGTGCCGGTGGCCAATTCCTGGCCTTGGCTCATGGCCAGCACGCGGTCAGACACTTTGGACACCAAGCCCATGTCGTGCTCAACCATCAGCACCGAAATGCCCAGCTCGTGCTGGATGTCGGAAATCCAGAAGGCCATGTCTTCGGTTTCTTCGACGTTCAGGCCCGAAGAGGGCTCGTCCAAAAGAAGCAGTTGGGGCTCGGTGCACAGCGCACGGGCCAGCTCCACCACTTTGCGCACGCCATACGGCAAGCCGGCCACCATCGAGTCGCGGTGGTGTTGCAAATCCAGGAAGTCGATGACTTCTTCGACCTTTTCGCGGGCTTCGATTTCGGCCGCACGGGTCTTGGCGCTGAAAAACATTTCGCTCCACAGACCGGTTTTGCGGTGGGTGTGGCGGCCGATCAAGAGGTTTTGCAGCACGGTGGCATGCTCGAACAACTCGATGTTTTGGAAAGTGCGCGCAATGCCCAAACCGGCAATGCTGTGCGCCGGCTGATCGGTCAGTCGCAAGGTGCCTTGAGGCCCTGCATAGTCGATCGTGCCGGTGGTGGGCGTGTAGATGCGGCTGATCAGGTTGAAGACTGTGGTCTTGCCTGCACCATTGGGGCCAATCAGGGTGAAGACTTCGCCGCGCTTGACGTCGAAGCTGACGTTGTTGACGGCCAACACACCGCCGAAGCGGACGCTCAGGTTTTGAGCGGAAAGGAGGATGTCGTCGTTCATTTGAGGCGGTCCGACTTCTGGAAGGATTTCTGGCGCTTGAACATGCCGCGGCGGTAGAACGGGAACAGCTGGAACCAGGTGCGCACCTTGAGCCAGCGGCCGTACAGGCCCAGCGGTTCAAATAACACAAAGGCGATCAACACGATGCCGTACACCGTGCCTTGCAAGCCGGCTGCACCGGCAATGGCTGCAGGCAAAAAGTCTTTGGCCATGGCAATCAGTTGGGGCATGACGATCAAAAAGATCGCGCCCAGAAAAGCCCCGTGCACCGAGCCCAAACCACCGATCACCACCATCAAGAGCAAGTCGATCGACTGGATGATGTTGAACTGGTCAGGCGACAGGAACTGGATCTTGTGCGCATACAAGGCGCCACCAATGCCCGCCAGCGCCGCCGACAAAGCAAAAGACAGGGTCTTGTAGCGGGCCAAGTGGATGCCCATGCTTTGCGCCGAAATCTCCGAATCGCGAATCGCCACAAAGGCACGGCCTGTGGACGAGCGCAGCAAATTGAGGATGGCCAGCGTGGCCCCCACCACCACCACCAGGCACAGGTAATAAAAGGATTCGGTGCTGTCCAGCGTCCAGCCCAGCATGGCCGGTGGGTTAACGCTCAGACCGGCGTTGCCGCCGGTCATGTGCTCCCATCGTGCAATGCCTTCTTCGACGATGAAACCAAAAGACAAGGTGGCCATGCCCAGGTAAATGCCTTTGACGCGCAGCGCGGGCAGACCCACGATGACACCGGCCATGGCCGAGAACAAGCCCGCACAGATCAGCGCCAACGGAAAGGGCACGCCAGCGTTGACCATCACCGCTTCGGTGTAGGCCCCCACCCCCAAAAAGGCCGCATGCCCCATGGAGAACAAACCTGTGAAACCGGCCAGCAGCATGAGGCCCAAGCCCACCACCGCGTAGATCAGCACAAAGGTCAATTGCGCCAGCCAGTATTCGGCCACCACCCAGGGTGCGGCCACCAAGAACAGCGCCAACATGCTGTACCAAAAAACGTGACCGCCATGCTTGGCCAGTGTGACGTCTTGGTTGTATTGGGTTTTGAAAATGAATCGCATGCGAAGGCCTCAGACTTTCTTGCGCAGTTTTTCGCCGAACAAGCCATTGGGCTTGAGCACCAGCATGAGCAAGACCACGATGTAAGGGGCGATGTCTTTGAAGCCTTCAGGCAGGTAAAAGCCCGACAGGGATTCCACAACACCGATCACCAAGCCGCCGACGATGGCGCCCGGCAAACTGCCAAAGCCGCCGACCACCGCTGCCGGGAAGGCTTTGAGACCAATGAAGCCCATGTTGGCGTGCACAAAGGTGATGGGCGCCAACAGCAGGCCCGCCACCGCCGCCACACCGGCGGCCAAGCCCCAGACCAAGCCGTTGAGGCTTTGCACCGGGATGCCCATGTAGTAGGCCGCCAACTGGTTTTGCGAAGACGCCTGCATGGCAATGCCCAGCTTGCTGTACTTGAACATGGCAAACAAACCCAGGCACAGCAAGGTGGTGAAAGCGATCACCACCAACTGCTCAGCCGCCACCACCAAACCGCCCATTTGCAGCACCTGACCGGCATAGGGCACGGGCATGGTGTGGGTGTCGGTGCCCACGTCGGGGATCATGGTGATCAGGCCGCGCAATACATAGCCCACACCGATGGTGAGCATGACGATGGAGAACGCGGGTTGACCCAAGATGGGGCGGATCACCAAGCGCTCGAGCAAGACGCCAAACACCCCCATGGCCACGATGGCGGCAGGCACCGAGACCCAAAATGGGAAGCCCAGCCAGGTCATGGCTCCGAGCCCGGCGAAGGCGCCGACCATCATCAGGTCACCTTGGGCAAAGCTCACCGTTTCGGTGGCTTTGTAAATCAGCACGAAACCCAGGGCGATGAGTCCGTAGATACAGCCCTGAGCCACACCGCTGATGAGCAGTTGCAGCACTTGCACGCTTGTCTCCTTGTTGTACTTCTGTCGTCCTGCCCATGCCGAGATGGAGCCTGTGGTTCATGTCTCGGCATTTGCGAACGGTCGTGCGATTGTGTCTGTCTTTCACGGGACTGACCCTAGGGGTTGTCCCCCATCCACAGTCGCCAGCGCGGCATCAAGATGAGCCCATGACAACCTCCATCCGCATCGGCTCGGGCCTTGGTTTTTATGGCGACA
This sequence comes from Limnohabitans lacus, assembly GCF_030053395.1. Classification (GTDB taxonomy): domain Bacteria; phylum Pseudomonadota; class Gammaproteobacteria; order Burkholderiales; family Burkholderiaceae_C; genus Limnohabitans_A; species Limnohabitans_A lacus. The sequence goes on from NZ_JASGBH010000005.1 coordinate 7,737, forward strand.
ACTGGGAGCCTGTGGCCGCCAGCATTGAACGCGGTGATGTGCAGTACATCGCCAGCGACCACCTGGCCGAACTGACCCTGGCCATCTTGCAAAAAGACCGGCAACGCGACCCCACACTGGGCTATGCGCGGGACGTGATTCCCATGCTCATGCGCCTGTGGCCCTTGATGCACGCACGCGGTGTGAAGTTCGTGTGCAATGCCGGCGGCCTCAACCCCATGGGTGCGGCGCAAGCGGTGCAAGCGGCGCTGGCCAACAAAGGCTGGCACCCGCGCATTGCTGTGGTGTCTGGCGACGATGTGCTGGCTTTGTTGCAAGGCGAACAGACGCGCTTTGACCACATGATGAATGGCAGCGGCGTGGACAGCGTGCGCGAGCGCTTGGTGTTTGGCAATGCCTATTTGGGAGCGCAGCCCATCGTGGACGCTTTGGCGCAAGGTGCAGACATCGTCATCACCGGACGCGTGGCCGATGCGGCCTTGTTTCTGGGACCCTTGGTGCACGGCTTGGGCTGGAAGCTGGCCGATGCACAAACGCCCGAAGACTTCAACCGCTTGGCACAAGGCCTGACCGTAGGGCATTTGCTGGAGTGCTCAGGCCAAGGCAGCGGCGGCAATTTTGGCGACCAAGGCCACTGGCAAAGCATCCCGGATCTGGCGCACATCGGCTACCCGATCGCCGAGGTGCACGCCGATGGCACGGCCATCATCACCAAAGCACCGGACACCGGCGGGCTGGTGAACTTTGACACCGTGCGCCAGCAATTGCTTTACGAAGTACACAACCCGCATGCGTATTTTTCGCCCGATGTGGTGCTCGACATGGGCCAGATCCAGCTGCAAGACGAAGGCCACAACCGTGTGCGTTTGACCGGCGCACAAGGCAGCCCCCCCACCCCACAACTGAAGGTGGTGGCCGGCTTCAAGGACGGCTTCAAGGCCGACATCAGCTGGGGCTTTTCGTGGCCCGATGCTTGGGACAAAGTGCAAGCGGCCGAGCGCATCGTTCGCGAACAATTGCGCGAGCGAAAAATTCCCTTCGACGAACTGTTTGTGGAATACCCGGGCCTCAATTCAGCGCACGGGGCTTTGGCCCCTCTGCCCCCTGCGGCCGAGCTGAACGAGCGCCACGAGATCTGGGTGCGCATGGTGCTGCGCACACCCAGCAAGGCTGCAGCCGATGGCTTTGGTCGGCTTTTCCCATGGATGGCTTTGAGCGGCCCGGCCTACACCTGCGGCTTTCAGGGCCTGAACAACACCAGCGAATTGCTGGGCATTTGGCCGACCTTGATCCCGCGCGAACACGTCACCGCGCAAGTGCACATGCTGGAGGTGCCCGCATGAACCAGACCCTGCGCATACCGCTGGTGCAACTGGCCCACGCCCGCAGCGGCGACAAAGCCGACTGGGTGGACTTTGGTCTTTTCGCTTGGAACGAAGCGGGTTACCGCATTCTCGAGCGCGAAGTGACCGCGGCCAAAGTGCAGGCGCATTTCGCACCCTGGCTGCCAGGCCAGGTCGATGTTTGGGCGCTGCCCAATATCTTGGCCATCAAGCTGGTGCTGCACGGCGCCTTGCAAGGCGGCGGCGCACGCAACCTCCGCTTGGACAACCTGGGCAAAGCCATGGGCGCAGCGCTGCTTCGCATGGAGATCGAGCTCAGCGAAGAAGAATTCGAGCAGGCACAAAAAAGCCCCCGAAGGGGCTGGTGGCCAGCGGCCTAAGCGCTTTAAACGCGCTCGATGATCAGCGCAATGCCCTGACCCACGCCGATGCACATGGTGCACAGCGCGTAGCGGCCGCCCGTGCTGTGCAGGCGGTTGATGGCGGTGGTGGCCAAGCGGGCACCCGACGCGCCCAAAGGATGACCCAGTGCGATCGCGCCGCCCCAGGCGTTCACGCGGGCGTCGTCGTCCTTCAAGCCCAACATGCGCAGCACGGCCAGGCCTTGCGCGGCGAAGGCTTCGTTCAATTCGATCACGTCGATCTGGTCCAGCGTCAGGCCTGTTTGGGCCAACACTTTGAGTGTGGCAGGTGCAGGGCCAATGCCCATGATGCGGGGGGCCACACCGGCGGTGGCCATGCCGACCACGCGCGCTTTGGGTGTCAAACCATTTTTGGCGGCGGTGGCTTCATCGGCCAGCAGCAATGCGCAAGCACCATCGTTCACACCCGATGCGTTGCCTGCGGTCACGGTGCCGTCTGGACGCACCACGCCTTTGAGCTTGGCCAGCGCTTCGAGGCTCGTTTCGCGAGGATGTTCGTCGGTATCGACGATGATCGCGTCGCCCTTCTTCTGGGGAACGCTCACGCCCACGATTTCACGGGCCAGGTGTCCGGCCTTGATGGCGGCCACAGCGCGCAGTTGGCTGTTGTAGGCCATCAGGTCTTGCGCTTCGCGTTCGATTTTGAAATCGGTGGCCACGTTCTCGGCGGTCTCGGGCATCGAATCGACACCGTATTGCGCTTTCATCAGCTTGTTCACAAAGCGCCAGCCGATGGTGGTGTCGTACACCGCGTTGGCGCGGCTAAAAGCCGTTTCGGCCTTGGGCATGACAAACGGGGCGCGGCTCATGCTTTCCACACCACCGGCGATCATCAAACTGGCTTCGCCCGATTTGATGGCACGCGCTGCAGTGCCCACGGCGTCCAGGCCCGAGCCACACAGGCGGTTGAGGGTGGCACCAGGCACATCGATGGGCAGACCAGCGAGCAAGCTGCTCATGTGGGCCACGTTGCGGTTGTCTTCACCGGCCTGGTTGGCGTTGCCGTAGAGCACGTCGGTCACGGCGGCCCAGTCCACCTTGGGGTTGCGGGCCATCAGGGCGCGCAGAGGCACAGCGCCCAGGTCGTCGGTACGCACGCTGGACAAGGCACCGCCGTAACGGCCGAAAGGTGTGCGGATGGCGTCACAAATGTAGGCTTGGTTCATGGTTGTCTCTTGAAGTTGGATGAATTGTCAGGGTTTAACATGCCGTATTTGGCTGACGTCAAGATTTTATTCCATTAACCGACCGATCGGTCGGTTTTGACACGTTTAGAACCATGTTGATACAACCCTCCCAAGCCGATGTGCGGCGATTTTTTTGTGGCGTGTACGCCAAGGCCCAAACCGCGGCCCCGCTGGAGCCAATGGAAATGTTGGTGAGCCAATGGATCGACGAGCACCCCGAATACCACGCCGAACTGTCTGACGTGGACGCGGCCTTGGCCAGCATGCTCAAGGTGGACCCCAACAAAGACAACCCCTTTTTGCATTTGTCCATGCACCTGTCGATCAGCGAGCAGTGCAGCATCGACCAGCCACGCGGCATTCGCCAAGCGGTGGAATTGCTGACGCACAAGCTCAACTCACTGCACGACGCCCACCACCAGGCCATGGAATGCCTGGGACGCATGGTCTATGAAAGCCAGCGCGCTGGTCGCATGCCCGATGGTGCGGCCTACATCGACTGCGTGCAAAGACACGCCACCAAGGACTGATTTTTCAGCGGTGTGTGGCGCCGCTGAATTGCCGCTCTGCGGCCAGCCAAGTCAAGACCGGAATGGTGCCGGGCAGCACCGGCACCACGTCCACAGGCAGTTGCTGCCAAGCATGGGTTTGGGCTTCGCGCATTTGCAAATCGCCTTGCCAGTCCCACACTTTGCAAAAGTGCAAGCGCACCAGGGCGTGCGGGTAGTCCACCATCTGGGTTTTCCAGATCTGGGCTTGGCCGATCACGATGCCCAACTCTTCTTGCAGTTCGCGGCGCAAGGCCTCTTCCACCGTTTCACCTGCTTCGAGCTTGCCACCTGGGAATTCCCAGTAACCCGCATAGACCTTGCCTTCGGGGCGCGAGGTCAACAAGAACTGGCCATCGGCTTGCATCAGCACGCCCACGGCCACATCCACCACCGGACGGTCGGCCCCGCCTTCGCGTTGGCGCTCCCCATCGGCGACCAGCAGGCCGTTCATGCAGCGGCCTGACGGCCCATGTAGTCACGGGCGAACTGGTAGGCCACTCGGCCACTGCGCGAGCCGCGCTCCAGGGCCCACAGCAAGGCATCGGCGCGGGCCGCTTCGATTTGCGCGGGCGAGGCGCCCAAACTGCTGAGCCATTGGCCGGCAATGGTGAGGTATTCGTCTTGCGAGAAGGGGTAGAAGCTGATCCACAAACCGAAGCGCTCAGACAAAGAGATTTTTTCTTCCACGCCTTCACCGGGGTGCACTTCGCCATCTTCGGTGTGTTTGTACGTGAGGTTTTCGCTCATGTACTCGGGCAACAAATGGCGGCGGTTGCTGGTCGCATAGATCAACACATTGGGCGTGGCCGCAGCCACGGTGCCGTCCAAAATGGACTTGAGCGCTTTGTAGCCGGGCTCGCCGTCTTCGAAGCTCAGGTCATCGCAGTAAACAATGAATTTCTCTGGCCGCGAAGCCACCACTTCGATGATGTCGGGCAAGTCGGTCAGATCGGCCTTGTCCACTTCGATCAGGCGCAGGCCTTTCGACGCGTACGAGTTCAGGCAAGCCTTGATGAGCGAGGACTTGCCCGTACCGCGTGCGCCAGTCAACAACACGTTGTTGGACGGGCGACCGCTCACAAACTGTTCGGTGTTGCGTTGCAGCTTTTCTTTTTGCGGGTCGATTTCCTGCAGGTCTGCCAACGTCATCGCCGCCACATGGCGCACCGGCTCGAGCACGCCGTGACCCGACGAGCGCTTGCGGTAACGCCAGGCAATGGCCTGAGACCAATCGGGTGCCGTCAGGGGTTGGGGCAAAACCGCTTCGATGCGGTCCACCAATTGGCTGACTTTGGCCAGCAGTTGTTCCAGGGCTTGGCTCATGAACGGTAATCCGCGTTGATGGTGACGTAGTCGTGGCTGAGGTCGCAGGTCCAAACGGTGTCGCTGGCAGTACCACGGCCCAGCCCCACGCGCACGGTTATCTCGCTGCCTTTCATGACGCGCTGGCCATCTTCTTCGCGGTACTCGGGGCGGCGACCGCCTTGCGAGACCACGTGCACATCGTCCAGGTGCAACTCGATCAGGCCCTGGTCCAAATCGGCGATGCCGGCATAGCCCACGGCCGCCAAGATGCGGCCCAGATTGGGATCGCTGGCAAAGAACGCGGTCTTGACCAAGGGCGAATGCGCGATGGCATACGCCACCAGGCGGCACTCTTCGCCAGTGCGGCCGCCTTCGACCTGCACGGTGATGAACTTGGTGGCGCCTTCGCCATCGCGCACGATGGCGTGGGCCAACTGGCGCGCCACCTGCATCAGACCCTTGAACAATGCCTGTCCGTCTGCGCTGTCCAGCGAGGTGATCTGCGCGTGGCCAGCTTGGTGCGTGGCGATCAGCATGAAAGAGTCGTTGGTCGAGGTGTCTCCATCGATGGTGATGCGGTTAAACGACCCATCGGCCAAGGCCTTGACCAAAGCGGGCAACAAAGCCGGATCGATGTTCGCGTCGGTGGCCACAAAGCCCAGCATCGTCGCCATATTGGGGCGGATCATGCCCGCACCTTTGCTGATGCCGGTGATGTTGACGGTTTTGCCGCCAATGCTCAGCTGCACGCTGGCCGCTTTGGGCTGGGTGTCGGTGGTCATGATGCCTTCGGCAGCCTGGGCCCAATGGGCCGCTTGGGCGTCGGCCAAGGCCGCGGGCAAGCCCGCCACGATGCGGTCCACCGGCAAGGGCTCCATGATCACACCGGTCGAGAAGGGCAAGATCTGCGCAGGTGCGCATTGCAGCAAGCTGGCCAAGGCCTCGCAGGTCTGGCGGGCGTGGGCCACGCCCGGTGCGCCCGTGCCGGCATTGGCATTGCCGGTGTTGATCACCAGCGCACGCACGGCGCTGCCTTGCGTCAGATGCTCACGGCACACCTGCACAGGCGCTGCGCAATAGCGGTTGCTGGTGAACACGCCCGCGACGCTGGCACCTTCGTCCAGCAGCATGACGCTCAGGTCTTTGCGATGGGCTTTGCGCACGCCGACTTCGGCAATGCCCCAGCGCACACCGGCAACGGCATGCAATTGGGCGGGATCGATCAGGGGCAGATTCACAGGCATGGTGATCTTTCAGAAACAGGGTTGAATTCAAAGTCCATAAACAAAACGGGCCGAAGCCCGTTTCATTTGCTGAGCTAGGCTCAGGCCAACTTGCCGTGGCATTGCTTGTATTTCTTGCCACTGCCGCATGGGCAAGGGTCGTTGCGCCCCACCAGGCCCCAGTCTTGCTGGCCAGCCGCCACGGTTTGTGGCTCGCCGGTTTCGTCAGGGGCGCTGTAGGTCACGTTGCTGATGTGCTCGGCACGCGCTTCAATGTCTTGGGCGGCTTGCTCGATCTGGGCTTCGGACTCCACGCGCACCAGCATCAAGGTGCGGGTGACTTCGTTCTTGACCGAGTCCAGCAATTGGCCGAACAGCTCGAAGGCTTCGCGCTTGTATTCCTGCTTGGGCTGCTTTTGGGCGTAGCCGCGCAGGTGAATGCCCTGGCGCAGATAGTCCAAAGCGCTCAGGTGTTCGCGCCAATGGGTGTCGATGCTTTGCAGCAAGACCATGCGCTCAAAGGGCGTGAAGTTCGCAGCGCCGATCTGCTCGAGCTTGGCCTGGAACTGGGCGTGGGCGGCAGCGACCACGGCTTCGAGGATGTCCTCGTCGGTGATGGCATTGGAGGCGGCGACCATCTCGCGCAGGTTCACCTGCAGTTGCCACTCTTCGGTCAACACCTTCTCAAGCGCGACCAAATCCCATTGCTCTTCCACCGTTTCGGCCGGCACAAACTGGCGAACCAGGTCGGTGAAACAGCCTTCGCGCAGGGAAGCGATTTGGCTTTCCATGTCTTGCGCGTCGAGGATGTCGTTGCGTTGCTGGTAGATCACCTTGCGCTGGTCATTCGAGACATCGTCGTACTCCAGCAATTGCTTGCGGATGTCGAAGTTGCGCGACTCCACTTTGCGCTGGGCGCTTTCAATGCTGCGGGTCACCATGCCCGCTTCGATCGCTTCGCCTTCGGGCATCTTCAGGCGGTCCATGATGGCGCGCACACGGTCGCCCGCAAAAATGCGCATCAATGGATCGTCCAGGCTCAGGTAAAAACGCGAAGAGCCGGGGTCACCTTGACGGCCCGAACGGCCGCGCAACTGGTTGTCGATGCGGCGTGACTCGTGGCGCTCGGTGGCGATGATGCGCAAGCCGCCATTGGCTTTGACCTGCTCGTGCGTTTGCTTCCACTGCTCGCGCAGGGCCGCCACTTTGGCCTGGCGATCAGCCTCTGGCATGGACTCGTCGGCCTCGATGGCTTGCACGTCTTTTTCGATGTTGCCGCCCAACACAATGTCGGTGCCGCGACCGGCCATATTGGTGGCGATCGTGATCATGCTGGGGCGCCCGGCTTGCGCCACGATGTCGGCTTCACGGGCGTGTTGCTTGGCGTTCAAGACCTGGTGGGGCAACTTGGCTTGCGTGAGCAATTGCGAGATCAGCTCGGAATTTTCGATCGAGGTGGTGCCCACCAACACGGGCTGGCCGCGCTCGTGGCATTCACGGATGTCGGCGATCGCAGCGGTGTAACGCTCTTCGGAGGTTTTGTAGACGCGGTCGAGCTGGTCTTCGCGCTGGCTCTTGCGGTGCGGTGGGATCACCACGGTTTCCAGACCGTAGATTTCCTGGAACTCATAAGCCTCGGTGTCGGCCGTGCCGGTCATGCCACCGATCTTGTTGTACAGGCGGAAGTAGTTCTGGAAAGTGATCGAGGCCATGGTCTGGTTTTCGGCCTGGATCTGCACGCCTTCCTTGGCTTCGACAGCCTGGTGCAAACCGTCACTCCAGCGGCGGCCACTCATCAGGCGACCGGTGAACTCGTCCACGATCACCACTTCACCGTCTTGCACCACATAGTGTTGATCGCGGTGGTACAGGTGCTGCGCACGCAAAGCGGCGTTCAGGTGGTGCATCAAGGTGATGTTGGCCGGGTCATAAAGGCTGGCGCCTTCTGGGATCAAGCCCAACTGGGCCAGCACTGCCTCGGCTTTTTCATGACCGGCTTCGGTCAGGAAGACCTGGTGTGATTTTTCATCCACGGTGAAGTCACCGGGGGTGATGATGCCCTCGCCCGTGCGGGGATCGGCTTCACCTTCCTGCCGCGAGAGCATCGGAATGACCTGCTTCATGGCCACATAGGTAGCGGTGTGGTCTTCAGCCTGGCCGCTGATGATCAGCGGTGTACGGGCCTCGTCGATCAGGATCGAGTCCACCTCGTCCACGATGGCGTAGTTCAGTGGGCGTTGCACACGGTCTTGCGCTTCGTAGACCATGTTGTCGCGCAGGTAGTCAAAGCCGTATTCGTTGTTGGTACCGTAGGTGATGTCCGAGTTGTAGGCGGTTTGCTTTTCTTCGCGCGCCATCTGCGGCAAGTTGATGCCCACCGTCAGGCCCAAAAAGTTGAACAGCTTGCCCATCCACTGCGCGTCGCGGTTGGCCAGGTAATCGTTCACCGTCACCACATGCACGCCCTTGCCGGACAAGGCGTTCAGGTAGGCCGGCAGCGTCGAGGTCAAGGTCTTGCCCTCACCGGTGCGCATTTCCGCGATCTTGCCGTTGTGCAAGGCAATGCCGCCCACCATCTGGACATCGAAGTGGCGCATCTTCATAACGCGCTTGGAGCCCTCGCGCACCACCGCAAACGCTTCGGGCAACAGGGCATCGAGTGTTTCACCGGCTGCCACGCGTTGTTTGAAGCTCTCGGTTTTGCCGCGCAACTCGTCGTCGCTCAGCCCCTCAAGGCCTGCTTCCAGGGCATTGATGCGCTCCACCGTTTTGCGGTATTGCTTGAGCAGTCGATCGTTGCGGCTGCCGAAAATTTTGGTGAGCAATGGGATGGCCATGTCTACGAGATCCGACTTCAGCTGGAGGGCTGAAAAACAGACCGTCTGTCCTGTCAAGTTAAAGGGTTCAATTGAAGCCGCAACGCGCAAAACCAAGTCTTACGGCGCCAAGGCGTGGCCATGTCAGACCAATGGCTCATTTTAGCCTCTGGCGACGACACCACGGCTTGCCAAGCCTGCCCATGGCCTGCGTGCTACGCGATAATGGACCAGACCCTTTCACCATGCAAAGACGACACCACGCCATCCCCCTGCAACAAGCGGTTCAAGAGTCCCCGACTTTTGCGCTTTTGGCCAGCCGCGTGCGTGATTCCACGGAGCGCTTGCAGGCCATACTCAGCTTGCTGCCGGCCCCTTTGCGGGCCAGCGTGCAAGCAGGCCCCATCGAAGACGGGACTTGGTGCCTGCTGGTCAGCTCTAACGCCGTCGCCGCCAAACTGAGGCAAATGACACCAGCTTTGCAAGCCCATTTGAATCAAAAAGGCATGCATGTTTCGGCCATTCGCATCAAAGTGCACAACCGGACGCTTTGAAGGCCAAGACAAAAGAAAAAGCCCCTGATCTTGCGATCAGGGGCTTTTGATTTTTGGTGCCGCTTGTCGGATTCGAACTGACGACCTACCGCTTACAAGGCGGGTGCTCTACCAACTGAGCTAAAGCGGCACGGGCTAGATTCTAACGTGCCAAAGGCGGCACTTCGGTCTTAGCCTTCTTATTTTTTTACTTCACACGCGTGAGCGCAGGGCGGCCTGTGACAGGTGGCGGTGTGGGCTCATCGTCAGAGTCTTGCGACTCAGGACTGTTCACCGCCGTCAAGGCTTGCGCATCATCTTCGTTTTCAGCCACAGGAAATGCCATGCCTTGTCCGTTTTCACGGGCATAGATGGCCATCACACGCTCGACTGGCACCATGATTTCGCGGGGCTTGCCACCAAAGCGCGCTTTGAATTCAATGAACTCGTTGCCCAACTTGAGTGAGCTGGTGGCATCCATGCTGACGTTCAACACGATTTCACCACCCTGCACATATTCACGCGGCACCTGCACCGAAGCATTGACCTTCACCGCCACATAAGGGGTGAAGCCATTTTCGGAGCACCACTCGTACAGCGCACGGATGAGGTACGGACGAGTGGAGGGCAATTCGGTGTCGCTGAACATGGCGTTGAACACGCGCAATTATTTGCGCATGACCTTTTCAGAAGGTGTCAGTGCTTCGATGTAGGCAGGACGCGAGAAGATGCGTTCGGCGTACTTGAGCAATGGGGCTGCGTTCTTGCTCAGCTCGATCCCGTAGTAATCCAAACGCCACAGCAGAGGTGCAATGGCCACGTCGAGCATCGAGAAGTTGTCACCCAGCATGAACTTGTTCTTCAAGAAGACAGGGGCCAGTTGGGTCAAACGGTCACGGATGTGTGCGCGGGCCTTTTCCAAGGCCTTGTCGTTGCCTTTGAGTGTGCGGTTTTCCAGCGTCACCACGTGCGTGAACAACTCTTTTTCGAAGTTCAGCAGGAACAAACGCACACGTGCGCGGTCCACAGGGTCGCCAGGCATCAACTGAGGATGAGGGAAACGCTCATCGATGTATTCGTTGATGATGTTCGACTCGTACAAGATGAGGTCACGTTCGACCAGGATAGGCACCTGACCGTAGGGGTTCATCACACTGATGTCTTCGGGTTTGTTGTAGAGGTCCACATCACGGATCTCGAAGTCCATCCCTTTTTCAAACAGCACAAAACGGCAGCGATGAGAAAAAGGGCAAGTGGTTCCGGAATAAAGCACCATCATGGTGGGGGGCTCCTCAAAAAATCAAAAAGAGTGGGAGGCCCCAAAGGCCCACCACTCCACAAGACCCGGCAGCAAGGCCGGGTGAAAGATCAATTACTTGATGTCTTTCCAATAAGCTGCATTCAAGCGCCAAGCAACAAATGTAAAGCAAGCCAAGAACAACAGCACCCACACGCCAATGCGCACGCGGCTGTTTTGTGCCGGCTCAGCCATCCACTGCATGTAGCTGACCAGGTCACCCACGGCCGTGTCGAACTGCTGTGGTGTCATGGTGCCAGGCTTGACTTGCTTCCAACCTTTGAAAATTTGCACGGTATGACCATGCTCTTCTTTGTCTTCAAAGACGGGCTGACGCTCGCCCTGGAGTTCCCACAATGGATTGGGCATGCCCACATTGGGGTAAGCCAAGTTGTTCCAACCGGTGGGCTTGGTTTCATCGCGGTGGTAGGTGCGCAGGTAGGTGTAGAGGTAATCTGCACCGGTGCCACCATGGCCTGAGCGCGAACGGGCCATCAAGGTCAAGTCAGGAGGGTTCTTGCCGAACCACTCTTTGGCTTGCAAAGGATCGATCGCGGCCTTCATGGTGTCGCCGACCTTGGCCGATGCGAACAACAGGTTGTCCTTGATTTGTTGCTCGGTCAAACCGATGTCTTTCAGGCGGTTGTAACGCATGAAAGCAGCGGAGTGGCAGTTCAGGCAGTAGTTGACGAACAACTTGGCGCCGTTTTGCAAAGCGGCCAGGTCATTGGTCTTGGATGGGGCCTTGTCCCAGGCGATGCCACCGCCGGAAGCGTGGACACCGGACAGGAGACCGAGGGCCATCACAAAGCCCAGAGCGAGTTTCTTGAGGTTTTTCATGTTCTTGAATCTCCGGATCTCAGTGAGGCGTGAAAGTCACACGGTCAGGAACCTGCTTGGGCGTGCCCAGCTTGCTCCACCAAGGCATCAACAAGAAGAAACCGAAGTAGAACAGGGAACCGACTTGGGAGACGCGCTCACCGATCGGGGAAGGAGGTTGCACACCCAGATAGCCCAGGATCAGGAAGTTGATCACGAACACGGCGTACAGGTATTTGTGCCAGTCAGGACGGTAGCGGATCGACTTGACAGGGCTGTTGTCCAGCCACGGCAGGAAGAACAAGATCACGACGGCGCCGCCCATGACGACCACACCCCAGAACTTGGCATCGATGGCCAGCATCATGGCGGAGACCACCACAGCGGCACCGATCACAGCGCCCTTGAGCAACTGGGGCAACTTGCCCTTGGCCACGGCCAAGACGGCACCGATCACCACGCAAGCGATCAAGGCGTACATCATCTCGCTGGTGATGGCACGCAGCATGGAGTAGAACGGCGTGAAGTACCAGACAGGTGCAATGTGCAACGGTGTGGTCAGCGGATCGGCCGGGATGAAGTTGTTGTACTCAAGGAAGTAACCACCGAACTCAGGCGCGAAGAAAACGATCGCAGAGAACACCATCAGGAACAGGCTCACCGCAAAGATGTCGTGCACCGAGTAGTAGGGGTGGAAAGGAATACCGTCCAAAGGATGGCCATTGGCATCTTTGGGAGCATTGGGGCCCTTGATCTCGACGCCATCGGGGTTGTTGGAGCCCACTTCGTGCAGCGCAATGATGTGCGCCACAACCAGACCCAACAGGACCAAAGGCACAGCGATCACGTGGAAGCTGAAGAAGCGGTTCAATGTGGCATCGCCCACGACGAAGTCGCCACGGATCAACAAAGCCAAATCAGGACCGATGAAAGGAATCGCCGAGAACAGGTTCACGATCACCTGAGCGCCCCAATAGGACATTTGACCCCAAGGCAAGAGGTAGCCCATGAAGGCTTCGGCCATCAGGCACAAGAAAATCGCGCAACCGAAGATCCAGACCAGCTCGCGCGGCTTGCGGTAGCTGCCGTACATCAGGCCGCGGAACATGTGCAGGTACACCACCACGAAGAACGCTGAAGCGCCTGTCGAGTGCATGTAACGAATCAGCCAGCCCCATGGCACGTCACGCATGATGTACTCGACCGAGGCGAACGCCACGTTGGCGTCTGGCTTGTAGTGCATGACCAGGAAAATACCGGTCACGATCTGAATCACCAGAACCAACAAGGACAAAGAACCAAACATGTACCAGAAGTTGAAGTTCTTCGGTGCGTAGTATTCGCTCAGGTGCTCTTTGTACAGCTTGGATGCTGGAAAGCGGTTGTCCACCCAGTTGAGCAGCTTTTCGCCAGCAGGGGCGTTGGGAGAAATTTCTTTGAATTCAGCCATGTCTTTCTCCATCAAGCCTTCTTGTCTTCACCAATGATCAACTTGGTGTCAGACAGGTACATGTGAGGCGGCACTTCGAGGTTATCGGGTGCGGGCTTGTTCTTGAACACGCGGCCTGCCAGATCGAAGGTCGAACCGTGGCATGCGCACAGGAAGCCACCTTGCCAATCGTCAGGCAGCGAAGGCTGAGGGCCTGAAGCAAACTTGTCGCCAGGCGAGCAACCGAGGTGGGTGCAGATGCCCACAGCCACCATGATTTCAGGCTTGATCGAACGGTGACCGTTCTTGGCGTATTCGGGAACGGGGACTGCCGTGCGGTCGGAAGCCGGGTCAGCCAGTTGGCCTTCCACTTTCTTCAAGGATTCAATCTGCTCGGGTGTGCGCTTCATGATCCAAACTGGCTTACCGCGCCACTCGACAGTGAGCTTCTCCCCAGCCTGGAGGGCGGAGATGTCCACTTCCACGGCTGCACCAGCGGCTTTGGCACGTTCGGAAGGTTGGAAGCTGCTGACGAAGGGGGTGGCCACAAAGCCAGCGCCTACGGCGCCTGCGCAAGTGGAGGCAATCAGCCACGTCCGCTTGCTGCTGTCGACTGGGGTGTCACTCATGGGATTCCTCTAGCGAGTCGTTATCGGGGTCAACCCGCGATTGTAGCGGAGTGAAACAGACACTCGACTTACAAAGCCTAATGACGCGCACAGACACCCGGATGAAAATTAAACTTAATGAGTCAAATTTACAAAAGAGGATTGCCATGTCATTTTTTCGAGAATTCAAGTCCTTTGCTGTGAAGGGCAACGTGATGGACCTCGCGGTCGGTGTGATCATTGGCGGCGCTTTTGGCAGGATCGTCGATTCAGCTGTGGGCGACTTGATCATGCCTTTGATCAGCAAAGCCTTTGGGGGCTTGGACTTTTCCAACTACTACGTGGGCTTGGCCGGACAAGCGGCCGGCTTGTCCCTGATCGAAGCCAAAAAAATGGGCGCGGTTTTCGCCTACGGCAGCTTCATCACCGTCGCGCTGAACTTCATCATCCTGGCCTTCATCATCTTTGTGATGATCCGTCAGATGAACAAACTGGTGCCCCCTGCGCCAACGGAAAAAGCCACCATCGAGCCCATCACCCCCGAAAACGTTTTGCTCTTGCGCGAAATCCGCGACAGCCTGAAAAACAAGGGCTGATCGCCCTGCCGCTTAGTGCCCGCCGCTTGCCAGCTGGCGGGCCATGCGGATGGCCTGGACCATGCTGCTGGCGTCGGCCTGACCTTTGCCGGCCAGGTCCATGGCGGTGCCGTGGTCGGGGCTGGTTCTCACCAAAGGCAGGCCCAGGGTCACATTCACGCCCTGCTCCACCCCCAGATACTTCACCGGGATCAAACCCTGGTCGTGGTACATGGCGATCACCACGTCGAACTCGCGCTGGCCATCGGCCTTGCGCCTGGCCCGCATGAACACGGTGTCCGGCGCAAAGGGGCCGTGCACGTTCATGCCCTCGGTGCTGGCTTGTGCCAATGCCGGCTGCAAGATGTCGATTTCCTCACGACCGAACAAACCGCCCTCACCTGCATGGGGATTGACGCCCGCCACCGCCATGCGCGGCGCACGCCCCAAAACGCCCGACAAAGACGCATGGGTGATGCGCAAAGTCTGCAACACCCGCTCTGCGGTGATCGCATCGAGCGCCTCACGCAAAGACACATGGATGCTGACCAGCACGGTGCGCAACTCGTCATTGGCCAGCATCATGCGCACCGGCATCTGCGCCAAGGGCACCCCTGCGTGCAAGGCCGCCTGCGCCTGCAGCAACTCGGTGTGTCCCGGGTATTGGTCATAGGGTGCGCCTGCGGCGTGCAAGGCTTCTTTATGCAAGGGTGCGGTCACCAGGCCCGCCACCTCGCCGCGCAAGGCCGCACGTGTGGCCCACAACACGGCCTCTCCGGCCAACTGTCCAGCACGGGCATCGACCTGCCCCCAGGGCAGCACAGGCGCCACCGGCACCACCTGCAAAACAGGCAAGCACCCCGGCGGAACGCTCAGCGCGTCCTGCGGGGTGGCGATCTCGCACACAGGGAACGTTGGGCTGGACTGCACCAAAGCCATGGCGCGGCGCATCAGCCCCACATCGCCCGCCACAAAACACGCTCGCGTGGCTTCGGGTGCTTGACACCAAGCGCGGGCAATGATTTCCGGGCCGATCCCGCAAGGATCGCCTGGAGTGATGGCCAGTGGCAAAGGGTTGGATCGCATCAGGTATTGGGGCGTTCAAGCCGGGTTGTCAATTTCGATGAAACGGTGCTGCACACCCAGTTGCTGGGCGATGTGCGCCCCCACGGCCGGCGCACCATAACGCTCCGTGGCGTGATGGCCGCACGCCAGAAAAGCCACACCGGTCTCGCGGGCCAAATGGGCTTGTGGTTCTGAAATTTCACCGGTGATGAAAGCGTCCACGCCTTGGGCGATGGCCGCTTCAAAATAGCCCTGCGCCCCCCCCGTGCACCAAGCGACACGTCGCACGGGGCGGGTCGCGTCGCCCACACAAGTGACCGCGCGGCCCAGAACGTTCGTCACGTGCTTGGCCAAAGCCTGTGGGTTGGCCCAAGCCTGATGGGCCTGCCCCACACAGCCTAAATCCTGATCACCAAAACGGCCGTCGGCTTGCAAGCCCAACACCCGGCCCAGCTGTGCGTTGTTGCCCAATTCGGCATGCGCGTCCAGTGGCAAATGGTAAGCAAACAAATGGACGCCGTGGGTCAACAACAAACGCAAACGTTCACGCATCCAGCCCGTCACGCGACCGTCTTGCCCACGCCAGAACAAACCGTGGTGGACCAAGATGGCGTCGGCCTCGGCGTCAATGGCCGCCTCGATCAAGGCTCGGCTGGCGGTCACACCGCTGACCAGCAAGCGCACTTCGCGGTCGCCCTCGACCTGCAGGCCATTGGGGCCATAGTCTTTGAATCGCTCGGGCTGCAGCAGCGCATCGAGCGCCTGGCCCAGGGTTTTGGCATCGGTCATGTGAACTTCTCTTGGCAATGGTTTGTATTGTGGCCCAAGGTCAAAAGAGGATGCCCCTGTCGTGACACACACCGGTGCGGATCTAGGACAATCGGTCGCATGAAACGTTATTGGCTCTTTTTCTCGCAGTGGGTCACGGTCTTGATGGCGGCTTGGTTTGTGGTCGCCACGCTCAAGCCCGAATGGATCCGCAATGCCCAACGCTCTGCCGACGGCATGACGCTGCTGCAAGCCCCTGCAGGCTCGCTGCTGAACCGCCCGGCGGGCAGTCTGAGTGGCCCTGCCCTCAAAGCATCGCCCGCCGTGGTGAGCATCAACACCAGCAAAAACCGCAGCTCGGGCAAAACAGACCAATGGTCGCGCTTTTTTGAAGGGGATGCCGATGACAACTCCGGCGGCTTGGGCAGCGGCGTCATCGTCAGCCCCGAGGGCCACATCCTCACCAACAACCATGTGATCGAAGACGCCGACGACATCGAAGTCACCCTGGCCGACGGTCGACGCGCTGCAGCCAAGGTCATCGGCACAGACCCGGACACCGACTTGGCCTTGCTCAAGATCCAACTCGACAAATTGCCGGTCATCGTGTTGGGCCAGCCCCAAGACTTGCAGGTGGGCGATGTGGTGCTGGCCATCGGCAACCCGTTTGGTGTCGGTCAAACCGTGACCTCGGGCATCGTCAGCGCCCTGGGTCGCACCCATTTGGGCATCAACACCTTTGAAAATTTCATCCAAACCGACGCGGCCATCAACCCCGGCAACTCCGGCGGGGCGCTGGTCGATGTGCATGGGCACCTGATGGGCATCAACACCGCCATCTATTCACGCTCGGGCGGCAACATGGGCATTGGCTTTGCGATCCCCGTGTCGACCGCGCAGCAAGTCATGCAAGACCTGCTCAAGAACGGCAAAGTCTCGCGCGGCTGGATCGGCGTGGAGCCTCAGGACTTGTCCCCCGAATTGGCGGAAAGCTTCCAACTGCCGCCCTCGATCCACAAAAATTTACCGCAAGGCGTGGTCATCACCGGTGTTTTGCAAAACGGCCCGGCCGCCAAAGCGGGCATCCGTCCTGGCGATGTGATCGTGCAAGTGGGCAGCCAAGCCGTGGGCAATGTCTCAGAGTTGCTGACCCAGGTCGCCAGCCTCAAGCCTGGCGAGCCCACCGACTTGAAAATTTGGCGCAGACAAGGCGAATTGGTGGTCAAGCTGACCCCGGCTGAACGCCCCACCCTGCGCAAAAACAACCGCTGATCAGAGATGCCAGCGCAAAAAAGGGAGCCTCGGCTCCCTTTTTTCATGCCATCGCTGCTTTCACGCCTCAGTCTCGTCGGGCGCCTGGGTGTGTGTGATGAAAATTTTCGCGGCCCAGATGCCCAACTCGTAGAGCAAGCACATGGGGATGGCCAAGGCCAGTTGCGACACCACATCGGGCGGCGTGACCACCGCTGCGATCACAAAAGCCAGCACCACAAAGTAGCCTCGGAAATCCTTGAGCTTTTGGATGGAGACCACACCCATACGGGCCAGCACAACCACCGCAACAGGCACCTCAAATGCCAAGCCAAAGGCCAAGAACATCGTGAGCACAAAACTCAAATATGCCTCGATGTCAGGTGCAGCCGTGATGCTCTTGGGGGCAAAGCTTTGGATGAAAGCAAACACCTGCCCAAACACGAAGAAATAGCAAAACGCCACCCCCATGAAAAACAGGAACGTGCTGGACACCACCAAGGGCAACACCAGTTTTTTTTCATGGGCATACAAGCCCGGCGCCACAAAAGCCCACACCTGATAAAGCACGATGGGCAAGGCCAGCAGAAATGCAGCCATCATCAAGATTTTCAGGGGCACCATGAAGGGTGAAATCACCGAGGTGGCGATCAGGGTTGCGCCTTTGGGCAAATGCGCCACCAAGGGCTGGGCCAGAATGTCGTACAACTCCCCCGGACCCGGGAAAATCGCCAGCACCGCTGCTGCGAAACCAATGGCCGCCACGGCGCGAATCAGGCGATCGCGCAATTCAATCAGGTGCGCGACAAATGGCTGCTCAGAGCCTGCGAGCTCGTCTTGGGGATTGGTTTCTGACATAGGGGCAATAAGGTAGACAGCAGGCGAGCGGGCTCACAGGGTGTTGAGTGATTTGGGTCGGTACCGTGCAACACGCGCCGCGCCTGACAGCGCTTTGGTACGGACGCCCGCTCTGGCCTTGTACCACTGAGGCATGGCGCCTCGCTTGATGCGCCAGTTTTTGTCCGGGTTTTTGTAACTGGGAGGCGGCGTCTCCAAGGCGGGCAAATCGCTTGTCAGCCCTGCCGTGGTTTGCGCCCAGTCTTTTTCAAAATCAGAAGCCGTGGTTTGAACCGATTGCTCGACATCGCGGGCAGCCGTCTCCATGGTTTCTTTCATCTTTTTGAGCTCTTCCAGGTCCATGGACCGGTTGACCTCGGCTTTGACGTCGGCCACATAACGCTGGGCCTTGCCAATCAAGCTCCCGAGCGTGCGCGCCACGCGGGGCAGCTTCTCGGGGCCGATGACGACCAGCGCCACGACGCCGATCAGCGCCATTTTGGAGATGCCTAAGTCAAGCACAGCGGAGCGATCGGTCGTTCAAGCGATCAAGACTTGGTCTTGGCTTCGACATCGATGGTGGTTTTTTCAGCCGCAGGCGCAGGCACTTGACCGGCAGGCTTGTCTTCGGCTGTGGCGTTGCCATCTTTCATGCCGTCTTTGAAGCCTTTGACGGCGCCGCCCAGGTCGGAGCCGATGTTTTTGAGCTTCTTCGTGCCAAAAACCATGACCACGATCAGCAACACGATGAACCAGTGCCAAATGGAAAAAGAACCCATGGAAATCTCCTAAAGTGGTTGGGATTCTAAGGGGAGAGACCCCTCAGAACTGAACGGCCTTGTACAAGGCGGGAATTGAACCTTAAAAATACCGAATTAGCCCTTGAGCCAGGGGCGAGGTCCCCCCATCACGTGCATGTGCAGGTGATGGACTTCTTGCCCCCCTTCAGCGCCGGTATTGAGCACAATGCGGTAGCCACCGTCTGGATAGGGCTTGCAACCTTCTTGCAGCGCCAGCTTGGGAGCCAAGGTCATCATGTGGCCCATCAGGCCCTGGTGCTCGGGCGTCAGGTGCGCCATCGAAGGCACGTGCAGCTTGGGGATGATCAGGAAATGCACCGGGGCCCAAGGGGCAATGTCATGGAAAGCGAAGACATGCTCGTCCTCATGCACTTTGCGCGAGGGGATCTGGCCCGCGATGATTTTGCAAAAAATACAGTTCGAGTCGCTCATCGTTCAGACACTTTCGGGATCATTCGGTCACGGGCCGCTGCGCATTCAGACGCACCATGCCCAAGACAATCCGGTACAAAAACCAAATAGAAATCAGCCCCCAAGCCAACCAGCCCGGGAACAAAAAGAAAAACCACAAAGGCAAGGTGATCAGGTAAAGGACGGCCGCCCAGAGCACCGTGCGGATGCGAAAGCTGAAGTGCGTCGCCTCCCAACCACTCACATCGCCTTTTTTGACCAAGTCGATGATCAAGGCCACCACCAGCAAGGCAGGTCCGATCTGACCGCCTGGCGCGACTGCGCTGACCGCCACGATCAGGTGCAGGATGTAGCTGACCCAGCTGACGGTGAGCGTGCTGTCGTCGTTGGAAGGGGTGGTCATCGTTGGTACTTATTCGCCTGTGGCTTCGCGTGCTTGGGCTTTGCGCAGGGCTTTTTCTTCCAGACCGCTCAAGCCTTCGCGCCGGGCCAATTCATTGACCACGTCGGCAGGCGTCAGGCCGTAATGCGACAAAGCGATCATGCTGTGGAACCAGAGGTCGGCCACCTCGTAAACCAGCTTGGAAGCGTCGCCGCCATGGTCCACATCTTTGGCGGCCATCACGGTCTCGGTGGCTTCTTCGCCGATCTTTTTCAGAAAGGCGTCGGGGCCTTTGTGCAGCAGGCGGGCCACATAGCTTTTTTCGGGGTCACCACCGTTGGCCACTTTGCGGCTTTCGATGACGGCGGCCAAACGGGCCAAAGTGTCTGATGAATTGGTCGTCATGGCTTACTTGTAAATGGTTTCAGGGTCTTTGAGCACAGGATCGGCCGCGACCCAATCATCGCCTTGCAGGCTCTGAAAAAAGCAGCTGTGGCGCCCTGTGTGGCAAGCAATGCCCGGCTCGTGGCCCAGCTGCGTGACTTTGAGCAACACCACATCGCTGTCGCAATCGATGCGGATGTCATGCACGGTCTGCACATGACCGGACTCTTCGCCCTTGAACCAGAGTTTCTTGCGCGAGCGGCTGAAATACACCGCCCGCTTGAGCTCAGCGGTTTTGAGCAAAGCTTCACGGTTCATCCAGGCGAACATGAGCACATCGCCCGTGGAAGCTTCTTGGGCTATGGCCGGCACCAAGCCGTTTTCATCCCATTTGATTTGATTGAGCCAGTTCATGGTGTGCGGTCAAAGACGAACAGTGATGCCGCGCTCGCGCATGCGCTGCTTGGCTTGTTGCACGGTGTACTCACCGTAGTGGAAGATGCTGGCGGCCAGCACCGCGTCCGCGCCGCCGATGCTCACGCCGTCGGCGAGGTGGTCGAGGTTGCCCACACCGCCAGACGCAATCACAGGCACGCTCACGGCATCGCTCACGGCGCGGGTCAGTTGCAGGTCAAAGCCGCTTTTGGTGCCGTCACGGTCCATGCTGGTGAGCAGGATTTCGCCAGCGCCGTACTCGGCCATTTGGGCGGCCCAGGCCACTGCATCCAGACCAACGTTTTTGCGACCTCCGTGGCTGTACACGTCCCAGCCCGGGCCCATGGGCAAACCGTGGGTGCCGATGCGTTGTTCGTCTTCGGGCGTGCGGCGCTTGGCGTCGATCGCGACCACGATGCACTGCGCACCGTATTTGGCAGACGCTTCGCGGATGACTTGCGGATTGGCAATGGCGGCCGAGTTGAAGCTGGTTTTGTCAGCCCCGGCGTTGAGCAAGCGGCGTACGTCTTCGACGGTGCGCACACCCCCACCCACGGTGAGCGGAATGAACACTTGCGAAGCCACAGCTTCGATGATGTGGAGGATCACGTCGCGCCCATCGCTGGTGGCGGTGATGTCCAGGAATGTGAGTTCGTCAGCGCCCTGCTCGTTGTAGCGGGCAGCGATTTCGACCGGGTCTCCGGCGTCGCGCAGTTCCACAAAATTGACGCCCTTGACCACGCGACCGCCGGTCACGTCAAGGCAAGGGATGATGCGTTTGGCCAGCATGGGTTCTCTTTTCAATGTCTTTGTAGGTCGCTCAGGCGTTCAGCACTTCAAGGCTTTGCCAACCTTCCCAGCTGCCGTCGGCGGGCAAGGTGATGGGCTCGTACACCTGCGCGGCTTCCACGCACAGCATGTGACGCCACCCCCCATCGGGCATGTCGGCCAGTTTGGCACACAAAGCCTGTGCGGGGTTCCAGACCACGGTGTTGGCCCAACTGGGGCTTTGGCGGATGCGCAGTTGGCCGTTCAGCGTCATGGGCTCAGGTGTCGCTGCGTAGACCCGGTCGAACTCTGCATCAAAGCGCAAGGTGTCTGCTGCCTGTGCGTGGGTGTTGGTCAGGGCATCCCATTCCGCTTGGCCGCCCAGGCCTTGCAAAGTGGCCTGACTTGCATCGTCCACCGCGAAATACGTGTGCAAGGCGCCTGAAAATGCCAAAGGCTGGCTGTCGGTGTTGTGGATGCGCAAGGCCATGTTCAATTGGCCAGGCGAGAGGCTGATTTGGAATTCGGCTTCAAAGGCCTGCGGCCACCAGGCACGGGTCTGGCTGCTGTCGCTCAAGCGCAGTGTGAGCTTGGCCGTGTCGGCGTCCAACGCTTTAACACCGGCTGTCCAGCGAACGTTGCGGGCGAAGCCGTGCTTGGGCAAGCGGTCGGCCATGGGGCCACGTTGGTTGAACTGCGGAAAGCACACCGGCACACCCCCGCGAATGGCGGCCTGACCGTCCATGATGCTTATGGGGCTAAGGTACAGCCGCTCTTGCCCGCCAGAGACCCAGGACAGCACGTGTGCGCCGTGCAAAGACACCACCAAACGGTCACCTTGCGGCAGGGTCAACTCACAGGCCGGCAGGCCCGCGAACACGGTGTCGCGACAGCTGGCCTGCATGCGCATGCTCAGCCGTTCAGTTCGTCGGCGCGTTGCTGGGCCTGGGCAAAGTCCAGGTCGCCGGAATACACGGCGCGACCACAAATCACGCCTTCCACGCCTTCGTCTTCCACCGCGCAAAGTTGCTCGATGTCGGCCATGTTGGACAAGCCGCCCGAGGCGATCACGGGGATGGTCAGCGCCTGGGCCAGCTTGACCGTGGCGTCGATGTTGATGCCGCTGAGCATGCCATCGCGGCCGATGTCGGTGTAGATGATCGACTCGACACCCCAGTCTTGGTACTTCTTACCCAGATCCACCACTTCGTGGCCGGTCATCTTGCTCCAACCATCGGTGGCCACTTTGCCATCTTTGGCGTCCAGGCCCACGATGATGTGGCCACCAAACGCGGTGCAGGCGTCTTTCAGAAAGCCAGGGTTTTTGACGGCAGCCGTGCCAATGATCACGTACTGCAGGCCGCTGTCGATGTATTTTTCGATCGTGTCCAAGTCACGGATGCCACCACCGAGCTGCACAGGGATGTCGTTGCCGACTTCCTTGAGGATGGCTTTGATGGCGGCAAAGTTTTGCGGCTTGCCCGCGAAGGCGCCATTCAGATCCACCAGGTGCAAGCGGCGTGCGCCTTTTTCCAGCCAAGTGCGGGCCATGGCGGCGGGGTCTTCCCCAAAAGTGGTGGCTTGGTCCATATCGCCCTGCTTGAGGCGAACGCAATGGCCGTCTTTGAGGTCAATGGCGGGGATCAGAATCATGGCGAGTTAAAGACAGGTGAAAAAATCGGCAAGCCCGAAATCAAGGCTGCCAGTGGAGGAAATTGCGAAACAGCGCCAAGCCCTGGGTTGCACTCTTTTCAGGGTGAAACTGGGTGGCAAAAATATTGTCACGGGCGACCGCGCAGGCAAAGCGACCACCGTAATCGGTCTCGGCTGCCGCATGCAGGGGCTGGGCCACCTGGGCATAAAAGCTGTGGACGAAATAGTACCAGCTGCCGTCTTCGATGCCGTTCCACAAAGCGTGGCAAGGCTCGCCTTGCCAGACCTGGTTCCAGCCCATCTGCGGCACTTTGTAGCGGGTGCCATCGGGTTGCGTGCGACCTGCCAAATCAAATTTAACAACCTCACCGGGGATCAAACCCAGGCCGGGGGTGTCGCCTTCATCGCTGTGGTCGAGCAACATCTGCATGCCCACACACACGCCAAACAAGGGTTTACGGTCTGCGGCTTCGAGCACGGCCTCCATCAAGCCAGACTCGCGCAGTTCGCGCATGCAGTCGGGCATGGCGCCCTGCCCCGGCAAGACCACACGGTGCGCATCACGCACCACCTGGGGGTTAGAAGTGACGGTGACTTCGGCATGGTCCACGCTGGAGGCGGCATGCATCACCGCCTGCGCCACAGAGCGCAGGTTGCCCATGCCGTAATCCACCACAGCGACGCGATTGACGCTCATGTTCAAAGGCTTCCCTTGGTCGAGGGGATGACACCGGCCGAGCGGGGATCGAGCTCCAGGGCGGCACGGACAGCCCGTGCAAAGGCCTTGAAAATGGTTTCGCACTGGTGGTGCGCGTTGACGCCCTTGAGGTTGTCGATGTGCAGCGTGCACAGCGCGTGGTTCACAAAGCCCTGGAAAAACTCATACACCAGCTGGGTGTCGAGCGTGCCCAATGAGCCCGAGGTGAAGGTCACGTCCATGTGCAAACCGGGGCGGCCCGAAAAGTCCACCACCACGCGGCTCAAAGCCTCGTCGAGCGGCACATAGGCATGGCCGTAGCGGCGGATGCCTTTTTTGTCGCCAATGGCCTGCGCAAAAGCCTGGCCCAGGGTGATGCCGATGTCTTCCACGGTGTGATGGCCGTCGATGTGCAGGTCACCTTCGCAAGCGATGTCCAGATCGATCAAGCCGTGGCGGGCGATCTGGTCCAACATGTGGTCCAGAAAACCAATGCCAGACGACAGCTTGCACTGGCCCGTGCCGTCGAGGTTGATGGCGACGCGGATGTTCGTCTCGGCGGTCTTGCGCGTAACGGCAGCGGTGCGGTTCATAGGGAGACTTTCAGAGCGGCGAGGAGTTGGTCGTTTTCGGCAGGCGTGCCCACCGTCAGGCGCAGGCAATTGGCCAGCAATTGGTGCATTTTAGAAACGTTCTTGATCAGCACTTTGTGTGCCTTCAGACCTTCAAAGGTTTTGGCGGCATCGGGCACACGCGCCAAGATCATGTTGGCTTCGCTGGGGAATGGGGTCACGCCGGGCAAATCGGCCAAAGCATTGTGCAAGCGGGCACGCTGCTCGCGCAAACTTTTGGCCTGTGCGGCAAAGACTTCCGCATGCTCCAGCGCGAACAAAGCGCACTCGCAGTTGAGCACGCTGATGTTGTACGGTGGACGCACCTTGTCGACCTCGGCCACCAACGCTTTGGGGCCGATCATGTAACCCAATCGCACGCCGGCCAAGCCAAATTTGCTCAGCGTGCGCATCAACAGCACATGTGTATGGCGCGTAATGCGGTCCACATAGCTCTTGCTGGCAAACGGCTGGTAGGCCTCATCCATGACCACCAAGCCGCCTTGCGCCCCTTGGGCCAGCACGATTTTTTCGATCGTGTCGTCGTTCCAAAGGTTGCCTGTCGGGTTGTTGGGGTAGGCCAGATAGACAATCGAAGGCTTGTGTTCTTCAATGGCAGCCAGCATGGCGGCTTCGTCGAGTTCAAAGTCGGCCGTGAGTGGCACGCCGTGAAAGGCAAGACCTTGCAATTGGGCGCTCATGGCGTACATCACGAAACCGGGCAGCGGAGCGAGGATCGAAGCACCGGGCACATCGCAGGCCATGGCCAACAAAGAAATCAATTCATCCGAGCCATTGCCCAGCATGATGTCGAAGCCTTCGGGCATGCCCGCATATTGGGCCAGTGCTGAGCGCAGTTCGTTCACGCGCCCGTCGGGATATCGGTTCAGCGCCAAAGCGCCCAAGCGCTCGCCCAGGGCCTTTTGGAGTTCAGCCGGCAGACTGTGCGGGTTCTCCATCGCGTCGAGCTTGACCATGCCGACCGAATCCTGAATCGCGTAAGCGTGCATGGACTGCACATCTTGGCGGATTCGCTGCATGAGTTGGGGGCTGACGGTCATTGAGGCTCTCGCATGGGTGGCACAGGGTTCAATCGCAATTCGGCGGCGCGGGCGTGGGCCTGCAGACCTTCGCCATAGGCCAGCTCGGCGGCGATGCGGCCCAGCGGCTGTGCACCGGCCTCGCTGACTTCGATCAGGCTGCTGCGCTTTTGGAAGTCGTACACGCCCAAGGGGGACGAAAAACGCGCTGTGCCGCTGGTAGGCAGCACGTGGTTGGGGCCGGCGCAGTAGTCACCCAGCGACTCGCTGGTGAAGGCACCCAGAAAGATGGCGCCTGCGTGGCGCAGCAGCGGCTCCCAGCGGTGCGGGTCACGGCTGGACACCTCCAGGTGTTCGGGCGCGATGCGGTTGCTGATGTCACAGGCTTCTTCCATGCTGCGCGTGAGGATCAGCGCACCCCGGTCGTTCAAACTC
Source organism: Limnohabitans lacus (assembly GCF_030053395.1). Taxonomy (GTDB): domain Bacteria; phylum Pseudomonadota; class Gammaproteobacteria; order Burkholderiales; family Burkholderiaceae_C; genus Limnohabitans_A; species Limnohabitans_A lacus. The sequence continues at coordinate 33,382 of NZ_JASGBH010000005.1, forward strand.
TTGGCGATGATCTCGCGCCTTGGCATCTCGGGCAGCAGGCGGTCAATGGCGGCTTGCACCTCGGCGATGTAGGCCGCATCGGGACACAGCAAGATGCTTTGCGCCAGTTCGTCGTGCTCGGCCTGGCTGAACAAGTCCATCGCCACCCATTCGGCGGGCGTGGTGCCATCGGCCAAGACCAGAATTTCGGAAGGGCCCGCGATCATGTCGATGCCCACGGTGCCGAACACGCGCTTTTTGGCGCTGGCCACATAGGCGTTGCCCGGGCCGGTGATCTTGTCCACCTTGGGGATGGTCGCGGTGCCGTAGGCCAACGCGGCCACGGCCTGCGCACCCCCCACGGTGAAGGCACGGCTCACACCGGCCACACAGGCGGCGGCCAACACCAGCGGGTTGCGCACACCCTGCGGCGTGGGCACCACCATGATGATGTCCTGCACCCCGGCCACATGGGCGGGCAATGCATTCATCAGCACCGAAGACGGGTAAGCGGCTTTGCCACCCGGCACATAGATGCCCACGCGGTCGAGCGGCGTGACTTTCTGGCCCAGCAGCGTGCCGTCTTCGTCACGGTAAGACCAGCTTTCGCCTGAAGCTTTCTTTTGGGCTTCGTGGTACTTGCGCACACGGGCAGCAGCGGCTTGCAGCGCGTCGCGCTGTGCAGCGGGCAGACTGTCCAAGGCGGCTTGAAGTTCGGCTTGCGTGATTTCGAGCGCCTTCACGTCGGCGGCCTGCAAGCCATCAAAGCGCTGGGTGTAGTCCAGCACGGCTGCGTCGCCGCGCTTTTGCACATCGGCCAAGATGTCGGCCACGCGCTGCTCGATGGCGGCGTCGGTGGCGGCAGACCAATGCAGGCGTGCCGCGAAGGCCGCTTCAAAACCGGCGTCAAGCGTGCTCAGTTGCATTGGTTTGGCGTGCAATCCCATGTTCAGTCTTTCTTCACCGCACCGGCAAAGGCGTCGATGATGGCGCGGATGGGCGCCTGCTTGAGTTTGAGCGCCGCCTGGTTCACGACCAAACGCGAGCTGATGTCCATGATGCGTTCGACTTCGATCAGGTGGTTGGCTTTCAAGGTGTTGCCGGTGGACACCAAGTCCACGATGGCATCGGCCAGGCCCGTGAGCGGCGCCAGTTCCATGCTGCCGTAGAGTTTGATCAAATCGACGTGCACACCTTTGGTAGCAAAGAAGTCGCGGGCAATGGCGGTGTATTTGGTGGCGACTTTCAGACGCGCTCCGGTGCGCACCTGTGCGGCGTAGTCGTAATCGTCGCGCACGGCCACACTCATGCGGCATTTGGCGATGTTCAGGTCCAGCGGCTGGAATAGGCCTTGGCCACCGTGCTCGATCAAGGTGTCCAGCCCCGTGACGCCCAGATCAGCGCCGCCGTATTCCACGTAGGTTGGCACATCGCTGGCGCGCACCAGGACCACGCGCACATTGGCTTGGTTGGTGGGCAAGATCAGCTTGCGCGATTTTTCAGGGTCTTCGAGCACCTCGATGCCTGCGGCCTGGAGCAGCGGCAAGGTTTCGTCAAAGATGCGTCCTTTGGACAGGGCCAGCGTGATCATCGAGTCTCCCGCAGAGCCACCTCAAGGGAGACTCGCGCCCCCTTGGGGGGCAATGAATGAAATGAACGTGGGGTCATCATGCTTTCACTCTTTCAATGTCAGCGCCCACAGCGCGGAGTTTGGCTTCCATGCGGTCATAACCGCGGTCCAGGTGGTAAATCCGATCCACGATGGTTTCGCCTTCGGCGACGAGCCCGGCGATCACCAGGCTGGCAGACGCCCGCAAGTCGGTGGCCATCACCGTCGCACCCGACAGCTTGTCTACGCCTTCGATCACCGACACCTTGCCATCGATCTGGATGTGAGCACCCAAGCGCACCAACTCGTTGACGTGCATGAAACGGTTTTCAAAAATCGTCTCGGTCACCTTGCTGGCGCCTTTGGCGATGCAATTGAGCGCCATGAACTGGGCCTGCATGTCAGTGGGAAAGCCAGGGTATTCGGTGGTGCGAAAGCTCTGGGCTTTCAAGCGGCCTTCGGACTTCACACGGATGAAGCCTTCACCGGATTCAATGGTGGCCCCAGCATCGCGCAATTTGTCGATCACCGCGTCCAGGTGATCACCCCGGCCATGGCGCAGGACCACGTCACCCCCGGTAGCGGCCACAGCGCACAAGAAGGTGCCGGCCTCAATGCGGTCGGCCACAACCTGGTGCACACAACCTTGCAGGCGGTCAACGCCTTGAATGCGAATCTTGCTGGTGCCATGGCCTTCAATCTTGGCGCCCATCTTGATCAGCATTTCAGCCAGGTCGGTGATTTCGGGTTCTTGGGCGGCGTTTTCCAGCACCGTTTCGCCTTCGGCCAAAGCTGCGGCCATCATGAAGTTTTCGGTGCCCGTCACCGTGACCATGTCGGTGGTGATGCGCGCACCCTTGAGGCGCGTGCGCCCCGCTGGCAAGCTGGCCAGCATGTAGCCGTGCTCCACCGTGATCTCGGCACCCATGGCTTGCAAGCCCTTGATGTGCTGATCCACAGGGCGAGAGCCAATGGCGCAGCCACCAGGCAGCGAGACCTTGGCATGACCAAAGCGGGCCAGCAAGGGTCCCAGCGCCAGCACTGAGGCGCGCATGGTTTTCACCAATTCGTAGGGTGCTTCGGGGTTGTTCAGGCCGCCCGCATCGAGGGTCACGCGACCGTCATCGTGGTGTTCACAGACCACGCCCATGTTGCGGATCAACTTGAGCATGGTGGCCACATCCTGCAGGCGCGGCACATTGGCCAATGTCACCGGTTCGGCGCTCAGCAAGGCGGCGCACAGTTCGGGCAAGGCGGCGTTCTTAGCGCCAGCAACGTCGATCGTGCCGTTCAGGCGGTGACCGCCGCGAATTTTCAGTTTGTCCATGAGTCTTGTCGCAATCAGCGAGGCAGCGCCGCCCATTCGGCAGGCGTGTAGGTTTTCATCGACAAGGCATGCACCTCGTCGTTTTGGATTTTTTGGCCCAAAGTGGCGTACACCTTTTGGTGGCGTGCGATCAGGCGCAAGCCTTGGAAAGCTTCGGACACCACCACGGCGCTCCAGTGGCGACCATCACCATCGACTTCGAGGTGAGTGCATGCCAGCCCCGAGGCGATGATGGCGTGAAGTTGCTCAGCGTTCATGGATTTTCAGCTCCGGATTTTGTAGCCGGTGCGCAAGAGGTAAAGGGTCACACCGCTGACCACGGCCAGCGCCGTGGCCACCACGCCCAAACTGATCCAGGGCGAGACATCGCTTTGGCCAAAGAAGCCGTAACGGAAGCCATCGATCATGTAAAAGAAGGGGTTCAAGTGACTCAGCTGCTGCCAAAAACCGGGCAGGGAATGGATGGAATAGAACACGCCCGACAAGAACGTCATGGGCATGATGATGAAGTTTTGGAAAGCGGCCATTTGGTCGAACTTCTCAGCCCAAAGACCCGCGATCACGCCCAAAGCCCCCATCATGGCCGCCCCCATGAAGGCAAACGCCAAGATCCACAGGGGGTAGATGAACTGGATGTTGACCATCCATCCGGTGATGACAAAAACGCCCAGGCCCACGGCCAGACCGCGCACCACCGAGGAACCCACATAGGCCACAAACCAGCTGCGGTGCGACAAGGGCGTGAGCAATAAGAACACCAAATTGCCCATGATCTTGCTTTGCACCAAACTGGACGAACTGTTGGCAAACGCGTTTTGCAACACGCCCATCATGATCAGGCCGGGCAACAAGAACGAGGTGTAGGCGACCTGGTCATAGACCTTGACATGGTCTTCCAGCACATGGCCAAAGATCAACATGTACAAAACGGAGGTCAGCACGGGCGCGGCAATCGTTTGGAAAGCCACTTTCCAAAAGCGCAGCACTTCTTTGTACAACAGGGTTTGCCATCCGGTCATGCGAGGGCTCCCGATTGCGCCTGTTGGCGGTTCATGACTTCCAGGAACACGTCTTCCAGATCGGCTTGGCGAATCTCAACATCTTCGGCCACCAAGCCGGCCGAGCGCACAGTGTTCAGGCACGTCTCGATGTCCAAAGCGTTGTTGACCGGCACCTGGACGATGCGGCCTGTGACACGGGCCACAGCGGCCACAGCAGCGGGCAGGTCGCCATCGAGCTTGAATCGCAGCACCTGGCTGGTGGCGGACTTGAGAAGCACCGATGTCTTTTCCAAGGCCACCATCTGGCCGCGCTTGAGCATGGCAATGCGACCGCAAAGGGCCTCGGCCTCTTCGAGGTAATGGGTGGTCAGCAGCACCGTGTGACCTTGTTTGTTGAGTTTGGCGATGAACTGCCAAAGGGTCTGACGCAATTCCACGTCCACACCGGCAGTGGGCTCGTCGAGCACGATGACACGCGGTTTATGGACCAGCGCCTGGGCCACCAAAACCCGGCGCTTCATGCCGCCAGAGAGTTGGCGCATGTTGGCATTGGCTTTGTCGGTCAGGCCCAAACTGTCTAGCAACTCATCGATCCAAGCGTCGTTTTTCTTGACGCCAAAATAGCCCGACTGGATCTTCAGAGATTCGCGAACGGTGAAAAACGGATCAAAGACCAGCTCTTGCGGCACCACGCCCAAAAGGCGCCGAGCAGCTGCGTAGTCGCTTTGCACATTGTGACCATGCACCAGCACTTGGCCTTGGCTGGCACGGGTCAAGCCTGCCAGGATGCTGATCAAGGTAGTTTTACCAGCGCCGTTGGGACCCAACAAGCCAAAGAACTCGCCCTCTTGCACATCGAAGCTGACCTGGTCGAGCGCGCGAAATGCGGCTGTACCCGCCTGTTTGGCAGGATAGGTTTTGGAGACGGATTGGAATGAGAGCGCAGGCATGGGAGGGCTTTATTTTAAGTGCTGGCCCAAGGCAAGGCAGTCTGACGCCCCCGAACAAGGCAAAAAGAGGGGGATTTCACCCCCAAAAAGGCTCAGGCGGGCTCAAGCAGGTCCAGAACACCGTACAAAGTGGCCAATTCGCGCAAACGGTCGGACATGCCCTCGACAAGCACTGATCGGCCCTGGGCTTTGGCCACACGGCGCAGGCCCAGCAACACCGCCAGGGCGGAAGAATCGAAAACACTCAGCGCCGATGCGTCCACAAGAACAGGCTCAGGCTGAACAGGTCTGACCTTGCCCTGCAACTGGCTGACCCACTGCGAAAGGCAGGCATCTGCATGCTCATGCATCAGCGTCGGGGGCAGCTTGAGTGCTTCCATGCTCTTGGCTCCGTTCAATGCTCAGCCATTGCGGGCGTTGGACTTGTTGCGTGCCGCCAAGCTGGCGATCAGCGCATCAATGCCGCCGGCGTTGATTTCTTTGGTGAATTGGGTGCGGTAGTTTTCAATCAACCACACGCCCAAGACATTGAGGTCAAAAATCATCCAGCCTGCGCCTTCACCAGGTGTTTTTTCCAAGCGGTAATCCAGCTGAATCGGGTCACCCTTGCCGCGCACTTCGGTGTTGACAACCAGGTTTTTGTCCTCTTGACCAGCCTTGACAGGCTTGACCACCACGGTTTGATCACTGACTTGGCTCAAAGCGCCTGCGTAGGTGCGAACCAAGAGAATTTTGAACTCTTCTTGCAAGCGCTTTTGCTGCTCAGTTGTGGCTTTGCGCCAGGCCGGGCCCGTGGCCAAGGCTGTCATGCGACGGAAATTCACATGGGCCATGAGCCTGTCGTCCACCAACTGCATGAGCTTGTTCACATCACCGCTGCGCAATGCCTTGTCGGCTTTGATGGTGTCCAGCGTCTCGGTGGTGATGCGCTTGATGAACACATCAGGCGCTTCATCGGCGGCCCATGCAGACGCCGTGGTCACCGAAAGCAAGGCAGCCACGGTCGTCGCCAAGATCTGCCGGCGGTTCAAGGAAAAACTCATGGAAAAGAAACTCATGCAGGAAATATAAAGGTGATTGAAAGTGCGCGTGTTAACACTTGTAACGGCCATCGGGCTCAAGGCGCATCCGGATCGCTGTAATCAAAGTCTGATGGCGGGTTGCCGTCGTACACATCGTTTTGACGCTTTTGCAGGTATGCATCGCGCACGAAGGTGTAAGGGTCGAGTGAAGCTTCTTTGAGGGTGTCCACCGCCTGAAGCAAACCCACACGAACATCGGTCACGCGCAAAGTTACCAAGCCGTAACGCGTCGCTTCATCGTTGATTTGGCGAATTGGATCGCCTTTGTAATCCACTGGAAAAGCGACTGTGTCACGCAAGGTCGATGGCCCAAAGATTGGCAGCACCACGTAGGGTCCAGGTTTGACGCCCCAAAAACCCAGCGTCTGTCCAAAATCTTCCTTGTGCCGGTCCAGACGCATCTCAGTGGCGATGTCCAAGACACCGCCCAGCCCAAAAAACGTGTTCACGCTCACGCGCATGAAGCTTTCCGCCGCATGCTGCCCCTTGAGCTGCAAAGCGCTGTTGGCCATGGACCAGACATCCCCCAAATTGCCAAAGAAGTTGTGGACGCCAGTCTGTACGAATTTGGGAACCACCTTGTCATAAACACGCGCCACGGGCTTGACGGCGATCGCATCGACGGCATCGTTGAAGTTGTAAACACTTCGATTCATCGACTCCCAGGGGTCGCGCGCATCCGCACTCTTGACCGTGGCGCAGCCCTGCAAGGCCATGACAAGCAAGGCTCCCAACAACAACATGCCAGTGCGCAGTTTCAGCTTCACTTCTTGCCTTCCGTGCTGCCTGCAGGCTCAGCGGCCTTGCTGTAGAGGAATTGGCTGATCAGGTTTTCCAAAATCACGGCCGACTGGGTCGAGCCGATTTTGTCGCCAGCGACGAGGTTCTTTTCGTCGGCACCCGGGGCGATGTCCAGGTATTGCTCACCGAGCAAGCCACTGGTCAAAATTTTGAGCGAACTGTCAGCGGGGAACTGGTTTTGCGACTGCAATGCCAAGGTCACTTTGGCCTGAAAGGATTCACCGTCAAAAGCGATGGTCTTGACGCGCCCCACAACCACGCCCGCGCTTTTGACCGCAGCGCCAGGCTTCAAGCCACCGATGTTGTCGAATTTGGCCGTGACCTGGTAGTCCGAGCTGAAATTCAAGGTGAGCAAATTGGCCGACTTGAGGGCCAAAAACAGCACAGCGACAGCGCCCAGCAAAACAAACAAACCCACCCAAATATCATTTTTTGAACGTTGCATCTCGTCCCCTTCAAATGCTGAACATCATCGCGGTCAGGATGAAGTCCAGACCCAAAACCGACAAGGAAGAAACCACCACACTGCGGGTGGTGGCACTGGCCACCCCTTCCGGCGTGGGCTTGGCCACATAGCCTTGCAACAAAGCGATGAAGGTCACCGCCACCGCAAACACAATGCTTTTCACGATGCCGTTGCCCACGTCTTTGAACACATCGACACCGCCTTGCATCTGGCTCCAGAACGAGCCCGCATCGACACCGATGAGCAAGACGCCCACCACATAGCCACCGAAAATGCCCACCGCACTGAACACGGCCGTGAGCAAGGGCAAAGCAATGACACCGCCCATGAAGCGCGGCGCCAAGATGCGTTGGATCGGATCCACCGCCATCATCTCCAACGCGGTGAGTTGTTCACCCGCTCGCATCAGCCCGATCTCGGCGGTGAGCGAAGCACCGGCTCGGCCCGCATAGAGCAAGGCGGACACCACGGGCCCCAGCTCACGCACCAAACTGAGCGCCACCAACAAGCCCAAAGCCTCGGCCGAGCCGTAGCGTTGCAAGGTGTAGTAACCCTGCAAGCCCAACACAAAACCCACAAACAAGCCCGACACGGTGATGATGGCCAGCGAGTAGTTGCCCAAGAAATGCACCTGGTCACGCACCAAGCCAAAGCGCTTGAGTGCCGTGCCCGACATCTTGAGCAATGTGAAAAACAAACGGGCACCAAAACCCCAATCGGCCAGCGCCTCGCGGGTGCTTGCGCCCAATGCGCCCAACATCTGAATCAGCTTCATCCAGGCCTCCGGTCGTAGTCCTGATCGGCTGTGGGTGCGGGGTAGTGGAATGGCACAGGGCCATCGCTGAGCGCATGCACAAACTGATGAATCATGGGGTCGGTGCTGGCACGCAGCTCGGCCGGCGTGCCTTGCGCGGCCAGACCGCCATTGGCCAAGATCACCACATGGTCGGCGATCTCGAAGGTTTCGGTCACATCGTGCGAGACGATCAGGCTGGTGATGCCCAGGCTGTCATTCAGGCGCCGAATCAAGCGTGCGGCGGTGCCCAAAGAAATGGGATCCAGGCCGGCAAAGGGCTCGTCGTACATGATGAGGTCGGGGTCCAGCGCGATGGCGCGGGCCAAAGCCACACGGCGGCTCATGCCGCCAGAAATTTCCGAAGGTTTCAAATCACGTGCACCGCGCAATCCGACCGCATCGAGCTTCATGAGCACGATGTCTCGGATCAAGTCTTCCGACAGCGCGGTGTGTTCGCGCAAAGGAAAAGCCACGTTGTCGAACACGCTCATGTCGGTGAACAAGGCACCGAATTGGAAGAGCATGCCCATGCGACGCCGCGCTGCGTACAACTCGTCTTGCTGCATCACGGTCACGTCTTGACCGTCAAACAGCGTCTGCCCTTGCTGGGCGCGAATTTGCCCACCGATCAAGCGCAAGACCGTGGTCTTGCCGCCACCGGACACGCCCATCAAGGCGGTGACTCGGCCGCGCGGGATCTTGAAGCTGAGGTTCTTCAAAATCGCACGTTCACCGTAGCCAAAGCTCAGGTCGCGCAGTTCAACGAGTGTGGATGGATGAGGGGTATTCATGAAAAACAAGAGCCGGGAATGCCGGCTCTTGTGATCTTAAAGGTGCAAGGTCAACGCAGTGTTAACCTTGGTGTTCTAGGGATTGTACCTAGAACGAAACAGCCCCTCAGCGTGGCAGGTCGCTGGAGCCCATCAAGAACTCGTCGACAGCACGCGCAGCTTGACGCCCTTCGCGGATGGCCCAAACCACCAGCGACTGACCACGGCGCATGTCCCCTGCGGCAAACACTTTGTCCACATTGGTGGCGTAACCGCCCGTGAAATCGGTGCTGGCCTTGGCGTTGCCACGGGCATCCTTGTCAATGCCAAAGGCGTCGAGCACGGTGGCAACCGGGTTCACAAAACCCATGGCCAACAAAACCATGTCGGCTTTGTATTCCTTCTCGGTGCCAGGCACCTCGACCATCTTGCCGTCTTTGAACTCGACGTGCACGGTGGTCAGGCCTGTGACCTTGCCCTTTTCACCGGTGAAGGCCTTGGTGGAGATGGCGAATTCACGCTTGAGCAGGCCTTTTTCGGCGCTTTCATCGTGGCTGGAGCTGGTGCGCAGCTTCATGGGCCAGTAAGGCCAGACCATCGCTTTGTTTTCTTTTTCGGGTGGCTCGGGCATCACCTCGAACTGGGTCACGCTCACAGCGCCGTGGCGTGTGCTGGTACCCACGCAGTCGCTGCCGGTGTCGCCGCCACCGATCACGATGACGTTCTTGCCGTCAGCGCGCAATTGGCCTTTGAGCTTGTCACCCGCATTGACCTTGTTTTGCTGGGGCAGGAACTCCATCGCGAAGTGGATGCCGTCCAGCTCGCGGCCGGGCACGGGCAGGTCACGCGACTGCTCGGAGCCGCCGGTCAGCAGCACCGCATCAAAGTCTTTCTTGAGCTGTTCGGCGCTGATGGTTTCCTTGGCCCAGTTGGTGACCTTGGAATCCTTGGGCCACTCACCCACCAGCACGCTGGTGCGGATGGTCACGCCTTCGGCTTCGAGCTGCTTGACGCGGCGGTCGATGTGCGACTTTTCCATCTTGAAGTCGGGGATGCCGTAGCGCAGCAAGCCACCCACGCGGTCGTTCTTTTCGAACAGGGTCACGTCGTGGCCAGCGCGCGCCAGCTGCTGGGCAGCAGCCAAGCCTGCGGGGCCTGCGCCGATCACCGCGACTTTTTTGCCGGTCTTGACCTTGGCAGGACGGGGCGTGACCCAGCCTTCGGCCCAGGCGCGGTCGATGATGGCGTGCTCGATCGACTTGATGCCCACGGCGTCGTCGTTGAAGTTGACCACGCAAGCGGCTTCGCAAGGTGCGGGGCAGATGCGGCCGGTGAACTCGGGGAAGTTGTTGGTGCTGTGCAGCACCTCGATGGCGTTTTGCCAGTCGCCCTTGTAGACCAGGTCGTTGAAGTCCGGAATGATGTTGTTGACCGGGCAGCCGTTGTTGCAAAACGGTGTGCCGCAGTCCATGCAACGCGCCGCTTGTGTTTTCGACTGCTCGGGTGTCAAACCGATCACGAATTCGCCGTAGTTTTTCAGGCGCTCGGCAACGGGCTTGTAGCCCTCTTCGATGCGCTCAAATTCCATGAAGCCAGTGATTTTTCCCATGATGTTTCCTTCGATTCTTGTACCGTGGGTTCAAGCAGCCACAGGCTGGGCAGCCTTGGCGGCCTTCTTGGCATTGATTTCACCCAGTGCGCGCTTGTATTCGTTGGGGAACACTTTCACGAACTTGGCACGGGCGGTGGCCCAGTTGTCCAGCAACTCGCGGGCACGCTGGCTACCTGTCCACTTGTGGTGGTCTTCCAGCAGCTTTTTCAGCTGGGCTTCGTCGGCTTGGTCGCGGTGCCACACATTGCGGTCCACTTGCGCCTCTTGCTCGGCCACCGTCAGCACTTTTTCCATGCTGACCATGGCGGTGTTGCAGCGCGAAGCGAATTCACCGTCTTCGTCGTAGACATAAGCGATACCGCCGCTCATGCCTGCGCCGAAGTTGCGGCCGGTCTTGCCCAAGACAGCGACGGTGCCGCCGGTCATGTATTCACAACCGTGGTCGCCTGTGCCTTCCACCACGGCTGTGGCACCCGACAGACGCACCGCAAAGCGCTCACCGGCCACGCCAGCGAAGAAGGCTTCACCCGTGGTCGCGCCGTACATGACGGTGTTGCCCACGATGATGTTTTGTACTGCTGCGCCACGGAATTCCAGGCTGGGGCGCACCACCACGCGACCACCCGACAAACCTTTGCCGGTGTAGTCGTTGGCTTCACCAATCAGGTACAGCGTGATGCCCTTGGCCAGGAATGCGCCAAAGGACTGACCGCCTGTGCCTTCCAATTGGATGCGCAGGGTGTCGTCAGGCAAACCTTCGGGGTGCACCTTGGTCACGGCACCAGACAACATGGCACCGACCGAGCGGTTCACGTTGCGGGCGACTTCCATGAACTGGACTTTTTCGCCCTTGTCGATGGCGGCGCGGCTCTTGGCGATCAGCACGTTGTCCAGGGCTTTTTCCAGGCCGTGGTCTTGTGTGTCCACATGGCGCACGGCCACGGTAGAGGCGACCTGAGGCACGGCCAGCAGGCGGCCGAAGTCCAAGCCCTTGGCTTTCCAGTGTTCCACACCGCTCTTCATGTCGAGCAGGTCGGCGCGGCCCACCAGGTCGTCAAACTTGGCAATGCCCAGCTGGGCCATGATCTGACGCACTTCTTCGGCGATGAAGAAGAAGTAGTTCACGACGTGCTCTGGCTTGCCGGTGAACTTGGCACGCAAGACCGGGTCTTGGGTGGCCACGCCCACGGGGCAGGTGTTCAAGTGGCACTTGCGCATCATGATGCAGCCCTCGACCACCAGTGGTGCGGTGGCAAAGCCGAATTCGTCAGCACCCAACAAAGCGCCAATCGCCACGTCGCGGCCGGTCTTCATCTGGCCATCGGCCTGCACACGGATGCGACCGCGCAAGCCGTTGAGCACCAGGGTCTGCTGGGTTTCGGCCAGACCGATTTCCCAAGGCGAACCTGCATGCTTGACCGACGACCAAGGCGAAGCGCCCGTGCCGCCGTCGTGGCCTGCGATCACGACGTGATCGGCCTTGCACTTGGCAACGCCTGCGGCAATCGTGCCGACGCCGATTTCGGACACGAGCTTGACGCTGATGTCGCTGTGCGGCGCCACGTTCTTCAGGTCGTGGATCAGCTGGGCCAAGTCCTCGATGGAATAAATGTCGTGGTGCGGTGGTGGCGAGATCAGACCCACGCCTGGCACCGAGTGGCGCAGCTTGCCGATGTAGTCGGACACTTTGCCGCCGGGCAACTGACCGCCTTCACCGGGCTTGGCACCCTGGGCCATCTTGATCTGGATCTGGTCGGCGCTGGACAGGTATTCGGCGGTGACACCAAAGCGGCCCGACGCGACTTGTTTGATGCGCGAACGCAGCGAGTCACCGGCTTGCAAAGGCAAGTCGACCTCGACGTTTTCGGCACCGATCACGCTCTTGAGGGAATCACCGACTTTGATCGGGATGCCTTTGAGTTCGTTGCGGTAACGCGCCGAGTCTTCGCCGCCTTCACCGGTGTTGCTCTTGCCGCCAATGCGGTTCATGGCCACGGCCAGGGTAGCGTGCGCTTCGGTAGAAATCGAGCCCAGCGACATCGCGCCGGTGGCGAAACGCTTGACGATGTCGGCCGCAGACTCGACCTGCTCCAGCGGGATGGCTTTGGCGGGGTCGATCTTGAACTCGAACAGACCACGCAGCGTCATGTGGCGCTTGCTTTGGTCGTTGATGATCTGCGCGTATTCCTTGTAGGTGCTGAAGTTGTTGGCACGGGTGGAGTGCTGCAACTTGGCAATTGCGTCGGGCGTCCACATGTGCTCTTCACCACGGGCACGCCAGGCGTATTCGCCACCGGCGTCCAGCATGGTGGCCAGCACGGGGTCATCGCCAAAGGCGGCGGTGTGCATGCGGAAGGCTTCTTCGGCGATTTCGAACACGCCGATGCCGCCCACGCGGCTGGCGGTGCCGGTGAAGTATTTGTTGATGGTCTCGGTGTTGATGCCGATGGCTTCAAACAATTGCGCACCGCAATACGACATGTAGGTCGACACGCCCATCTTGGACATGATCTTGGACAGGCCCTTGCCGATCGCTTTGACGTAGTTGTAGATGGCCTTCTCGGCCGACAGGTCGCCTGGCAGCTCTTTGTGCAAAGCGGCCAGGGTTTCCATCGCCAAGTAGGGGTGGACGGCTTCAGCGCCGTAACCGGCCAGCACGGCAAAGTGGTGCACTTCGCGGGCGGTGCCGGTTTCAACCACCAGACCTGCAGTGGTGCGCAGGCCTTCGGTCACCAGGTGCTGGTGGATGGCCGACAGCGCCAGCAGCGCGGGCACCGCCACTTGGGTGGCGTTGACGCCACGGTCACTGATGATCAGGATGTTGTGGCCGCCCTTGATGGCGTCCACGGCTTCGGCGCACAGCGAGGCCAGCTTGGCTTCAACGCCTTCACGACCCCACAGCGCGGGGTAAGTGATGTCGAGTGTCGCGCTCTTGAACTTGCCTTTGGTGGCTTGCTCGATGTTGCGCAGTTTGGCCATGTCGGCGAAGTCCAGCACAGGCTGGCTGACTTCGAGGCGCATCGGTGGGTTGACCTGGTTGATGTCCAGCAGGTTCGGCTTGGGGCCGATGAAGGACACCAGCGACATCACAATCGCTTCGCGGATCGGGTCGATGGGTGGGTTGGTCACTTGCGCGAACAACTGCTTGAAGTAGTTGTACAGCGGCTTGTTCTTGTCGGACAGCACGGCAAGTGGGCTGTCGTTGCCCATGGAGCCAATGGCTTCTTCACCGGCGGAGGCCATGGGGGCCAACAGGAACTTGATGTCTTCTTGCGTGGTGCCAAAAGCTTGTTGCAAGTCGAGCAAAGGCACGTCGGTGGCAGGTGCGTGCACAGGGGTAGCGGCCACGTCGTCGAGCTTGATGCGCAGGTTCTCGATCCACTGCTTGTAAGGCTTGGCGCTGGCCAGGCCCGCTTTCAACTCTTCGTCGTTGATCATGCGGCCTTGTTCCAAATCGATCAGGAACATCTTGCCGGGCTGCAGACGCCATTTGCGCACGATCTTGCTTTCGGGGATCGGCAGCACGCCGGTCTCTGAGCCCATGATGACCATGTCGTCGTCGGTGATGATGTAACGCGAAGGGCGCAGGCCGTTGCGGTCCAGCGTGGCGCCGATCTGGCGGCCGTCGGTGAACACGATCGATGCGGGGCCATCCCATGGCTCCAACATCGCAGCGTGGTATTCATAAAAGGCCTTGCGGCGCTCATCCATGGTGGTGTGTTGTTCCCATGGCTCAGGGATCATCATCATCACGGCCTGGCTGATGGGGTAGCCCGCCATCGTCAACAGTTCCAGGCAGTTGTCAAATGTGGCGGTGTCGGACTGACCAGCGAAGCTGATGGGATAAAGCTTTTGCAGGTCGGCGGCCAGCACGGGCGAAGACATCACACCTTCGCGGGCCTTCATCCAGTTGTAGTTGCCTTTGACGGTGTTGATCTCACCGTTGTGCGCCACATAGCGGTAGGGGTGAGCCAATGGCCACTCGGGGAAGGTGTTGGTCGAAAAACGCTGGTGCACCAGACCCAAAGCCGAGACGCAGCGCTCGTCTTGCAGGTCCAAGTAATAGGTGCCCACTTGGTCGGCCAGCAGCAAGCCCTTGTACACCGCGGTGCGGCTGGACATGCTGGGGATGTAGTACTCGTTGCTGTGCGTCAAGTTCAAGGCTTGGATGGCGGCACTGGCGGTCTTGCGGATGACATACAGCTTGCGCTCCAAAGCGTCTTGCACGATCACGTCGGCGCCACGGCCGATGAAAATCTGGCGCATGATCGGCTCTTTTTCGCGAACGCGGGGCGACATGGGCATCTCGCGGTTCACCGGCACATCGCGCCAGCCCAGCACCACTTGACCCTCGGCCTTGACGGCGCGCTCGAGTTCTTGCTCGCAAGCCATGCGCGAAGCATGCTCTTTGGGCAAGAAGACCATGCCCACACCGTACTCACCGAAAGGCGGCAGATTGATGCCCTGCTTGGCCATTTCTTCGCGGTACAGCGCGTCGGGCAACTGGATCAGGATACCGGCACCGTCGCCCATGAGCGCGTCCGCACCCACAGCACCCCGGTGGTCCAAGTTTTCAAGAATCTTGAGGGCCTGCGTCACGATGGCGTGGCTCTTTTGACCTTTGATGTGGGCAACAAAGCCAACACCGCAGGCATCGTGCTCGTTGGCCGGGTCATAGAGACCGGTCGATTGGAAATGTTCTTTATCGGCTGCCGTGGACATGGCGCACTCCTAGGGTTTTTACGCAGGGGGGTGAGTTTACTGCACTGCAACAACAATGCCAAGACAATTAATTGGGGTCAGATCCCAATTAATTTAATCTTTGTTTTCTCAAGCTTTTAATTGGGGACAGATCAATCAATCTGTCTTCTTGAATGGCCGCCCGGCCTTGCCAGGCAAGAGGCGGCGCGGTGTCAGCTCTTTGAGCTCAGCAACGAATCTGGGGGAGCCCAGAGCCCAACCGGACAGGGCACTTCGGGTCAACTGCTCTTTTTCGGCAGCGGCCAAGCCCGTCTGGACCAAGGACAGATAAGCCGCCTCTCGAGCGAATGGCGTATTGCCCAATCCCCAAAACAGGGCATGTGGGGTCACCAATTTGTCGCTCAGCTGCCCAATACAGTGCCTGTGGCTAGACCATTTGTAATCGACCGGTTCTTGCACCATGCCCGCCCGGACCGGGTTCAGCTCGATGTAGACCATGCACGCCAAAAGATAGCGCTCACTCTCAATCAAATTGCTGCGGTAGCGCCCTTCCCACAAGGTACCCGTTCGTTGGTGACGCAAATTGAAGTAACGCACATAGCTGCGCCCCACCGCCTGCATGAGCTTGGGCAAACCCTCGTCGGTTTGGGGTGTGGCCAGCAAATGCAGGTGGTTGTCCATGACCACATAGGCATGGATGGCCACTTTGAAAATGGCCGCCTGCTCGACCAACAAGGCCCACAATTTCTCGCGATCGGCATCGTCCCGAACGATGGCCTGTCGGTCATTGCCCCGCTGAATGACATGGTGCGGGTATCCGGCAACGGTGAGTCGGGGCTGGCGGGCCATGAGAGGAATTCAGAAATTCAAAAGTCCAGTTTAATTGGGATCTGACCCCCATTAAATTTGGGGGTATCGAGAGCCCATCAAGTCTTCAATCCCAAACTCTTGGAGCAGCGCCTGCAAGCGCTCACCGGCTGAGCGCTTTTTCTGGCCGGTGTACTTGGCCAGGATCAGCTCGTTTTTCATCGAGTGTTCCCAGCCCACCAATTCGGTCACAGTGACCGAATAGCCTTGGGACTCCAAGTACAGGCAGCGCAGCACATTGGTCAGCTGGCTGCCCACTTCGCGGGTGTGCAAAGGGTGACGCCACAGCTCGGCCAGCGGGGTGCGCTGCAAGTTGAGCGCCTTGTTTTGGTTGAGCGCCCGGGCCAGCTCGGCCTGACAGCAGGGCACCAGCACCATGTACTTGGCTTTCTTTTGCAAGCCAAAGGCGATGGCGTCGTCGGTGGCAGTGTCGCAGGCGTGCAGTGCGGTGACCACGTCGATTTGCTCAGGCAACTCGCTGCTTTGCGTCGATTCGGCCACGCTCACGTTCAAAAAGCGCATGCGCTCAAACCCGAGTCGCTCGGCCAGCGCCTTGGACGACTCAACCAGTTCGCTGCGTGTTTCGATGCCGTAAATCGTGCCTTGACCCAGCGCCTTGAAAAAGAGGTCGTAAATGATGAAGCCCAGATACGACTTGCCAGCACCGTGGTCGGCCAACGTGGGGCCTGTGTCGCTGGCAGGCAATTCGAGGAGCAGCTTTTCGATGAACTGGAACAGGTGGTAAACCTGCTTGAGTTTGCGGCGCGAGTCCTGGTTGAGCTTGCCGTCTCGCGTGAGGATGTGCAGTTGTTTGAGCAGCTCGACCGATTGGCCGGGGCGCACTTCGGGGGGCAAAGTGTCTGAAGGCGATGCAATTGGCGCGTTTCGTTTTTTCATGGCGTAGGCCCCACATCCAGCTGCTTCCAGCCCTGAAGGCCCAGCTTTTCCATCGTCGCCATATTGGTCTCGTAAATCATCTCGGCTTCAGGGAATGCTTCCACCGCCCGATCAATGCTGGCTTCGCGGATCAGGTGCAGCGTGGGGTAAGGCGAGCGGTTGGTGAAGTTGGTGATGTCGTCCGGCTCGGTGTCCGCGAACTGAAAGTCGGGGTGAAAGCTCGCGATCTGGAATTCACCCTCCAGATCCAGCTCCTGCAACACGCCATCGGCTTCATCGAGGAAGTCGTTGAAGTCCAAAAAATCGCGCAGCATCTGCGGCACGATGAGCAGCACTGTCTCGCGCTCTTCGGCCGTCAAGGCGGCCAAGGCTTGCAGTTGCGCGATCAACTCATCGCGCAGGCCTTCCAGGCCTTTGGCCTGGCTCACCGCGTAATGGATTTGGCCCTTCACATGGGGGGCCTTGGCAAAGGGGCACAGGTTCAGGCCGATCACGGCGCGCTCGAGCCAGCGCACGGTGTCGGCGATCTCGATCTGGGGGTAAGAAGTCTCGGTCATGCGTTGATTGTGCCTGCGCGGCGCATGCCCTCAGACGCTTGGCTCAAACGCCTTGACGCGTCAACAAACGCGCAGCCCGCCAAGCCAAGCCCGCACCCACCACGCAGCAGCCCACCGTGACCAAGGGCGTGAACTGCCAGCCCCCGGCACGCGCCGCCACCGCAGCCACCACGGGCGGTCCCACGAACTGGCCCAAGGCCGACATCTGCTGCACCCAGCCCACGGTGGTGGCCACCTGCTGCTCGCCCGGTGCCAGCCGAACCGCCAAACTGAACAAAGTGCCCGGCACCAAGCCACCCATGCCTGAGAACAAAAGCACACCGGCAAAACGCAACCAGGGCGCGCCTTCGGTGAAATAAGCAAAGGCCAGCGTGCTGCCCAGCGCCATGGCACCAAAGCCCAGCCACAAAGTCGAGCGCGGTGCCCAGCCGCGTTGCAACAATCGGCCCGACGCCATGTTGCCCGCCATGTTGACGGCAGCAGCCAAGGCCGTGAGCACGCCGAGCAGCGCACCGCTCACGCCAGCCGCCGCGTAGATGGACGGCAGAAATCCCACCACGGCCAACCACTGGCCGGAATACATGCCAAAAGTCAGCGCCACCCACCAGGGGCCTGGGGCGCTCAAAGTCAGGCGCAATCGGGTCCAAGCGCCCTGCCCGCCTTGGGCCACGTCGGCCACTGGGTCTGCAGGCACCACGCGGTATAGCCAAAGCGCCATGGCCAGCGACACCGCCGCAAACAACCACCACCAAGCGCCCCAACCCCACACCGGAATGAACAAGGGCCCCAGCAAGAGCGCCAGCGCCGTGCCCGTGGGCATGTAAGCACCCCACACACCCAGCATGCCGGGCAACTGCGCAGGCGAAACCAAACGGCGGATCAAAGCCGGTGCTGGCAAAGCCACCAGCAAAAAGCCCAAGCCCTCAACGGCCCGCAACAGCAGCAAGGCCTGAACCGAGGAGGCCAACCCGCCCAAACCGCTGGCCAGCGCCAGCAGGCACAGCCCGCGCACCATGCTGCGCTTGAGCCCCATGCCATCGGCCAGCAAACCCATGAAGACCGCCAGACTCAAGCCCGCGACCTGCACGGTCGACAACAAAAAACCGGACTGCACCAAAGTCAGGCCCAGCTCGGCCTGCAGCGCGGGCAAAGCCGGGGGCAATTTACCCACCTGCAAGGCCGCCACACCACCGGCCCAAACGATCAGCCAGGCGGTCGATTTAGAAGGGTTCATGAAAACTGCTCACAGCAGCTTGCGCCCCGTCAGGCGCTCGTGTTCGCGCAAGGCAAAGCGATCGGTCATGCCCGCGATGTAGTCCGCCACCGAGCGGTGCGCATCGGCACGCAAGGCAAAGTCTTCGCGCATCTCGCTGGGACTGGCCACATAAGCCGCAAACAATTCGCGCACGCCCTGCTGGGCTTGCCCGGTGGTCTGCATCACCTGCGGGTGGCGGTACAAATGGGCAAACAAAAATTTCTTGAGCTCTGCGCTGCGGGCCTTTATGGCAGGACTGAAACCCACCAGCGGCCCCGCCAAGCGCGCCTCGTCCACCGACTGCACACCGGCTTGCGCCACCGCTTGGCGTGTGGTGTCGATCACGTCATAGACCTGGTCGCTCAGCATGCGGCGGATGGTCTCGTACAAAAGCCGGCGCGGCTTGCCCAACAAGTCGGGATGCTCGCCCAGCGCTTGCCGGTGGTAATGCGCGAACAGCTCCACTTCCAACAATTGCTCGGTGCTGATCAGGCCCGAACGGACGCCATCGTCGATGTCGTGCGCGTTGTAGGCAATGGCATCGGCCAAATTGCACAGCTGCGCCTCCAGGCTGGGTTGGGTGCGGTCGATGAATCGCCGCGCCACGCCGCCTGGCTCGGCCTGCTCCAGTTGCTCGGCATTCGTTTTGGAGCAGTGCTTGAGCACGCCTTCGCGGGTTTCAAAACTCAGGTTCAGGCCATCAAAGGCCGGGTAGCGCTCTTCCAATGTGTCCACCACCCGCAGGCTTTGCAGGTTGTGCTCAAAGCCGCCGTGTTCGGTCATGCATTCGTTGAGCGCATCCTGGCCAGCGTGGCCAAAAGGCGTGTGGCCCAGGTCATGCGCCAAGGCAATCGCCTCGACCAGGTCTTCGTTCAAGCCCAAAGCACGGGCGATCGACCGGCCCAACTGCGCCACCTCCAGCGAATGGGTCAAACGGGTGCGAAACAAATCGCCTTCGTGGTTGAGGAACACCTGCGTCTTGTAAACCAGCCGCCTGAAAGCGGTGGAGTGCACGATGCGGTCGCGGTCGCGCTGAAAAGCATTGCGCGTGGGCGCAGGCGGCTCGGCATGCCGACGGCCACGGGATTGAAAAGGATCGCACGCCAAATGGGCCAAACTGCCCGGGTGCTCGGCTTGCAAATGCAGCGTGGACACCATCGCCTCAGGCGCAGCAGGCGTTGATCACGTCGCGCACCAGGGCATCGGGTGCGCCGCACACGGTGGCCTGACCGGGCCCGTCGATCACGACGAACTGGATGTCGCCGCCAATGGCTTTCTTGTCCAGCCGCATGTGTTCGATGTAGTGCCCGGCGTTGTCGGCTGCATCGATGACGGGGCCACGCACCGGCAAGCCGGCCCGCTCGATCAGGGCTTTGAGGCGCGCCACAAAAGCCGCGTCCACTTTGCCCAAGCGCAGCGACAACTCGGCCGCCATGACCATGCCGCAGCCCACGGCCTCGCCGTGCAGCCAGGTGCCAAAGCCCAGACCGGCTTCGATGGCGTGGCCGAAGGTGTGGCCAAAATTCAGGATGGCGCGCAAGCCCGCTTCGCGCTCGTCTTGGCCGACCACCCAGGCCTTGATCTCGCAGCTGCGCTTGACGGCATGGGCCAGTGCTTGGGGCTCTTGCGCCATGAGCGCACCGATGTTGGCCTCGATCCAATCGAAGAACGCCATGTCGGCGATCGGGCCGTATTTGATGACTTCGGCCAGGCCCGCGCTCAGCTCTCGTGCGGGCAATGAGGCCAGGGTGTTCAGGTCGCACACCACACGCACCGGTTGGTAAAACGCGCCGATCATGTTTTTGCCCAGCGGGTGGTTGATGGCGGTCTTGCCGCCCACTGAGGAGTCCACTTGCGACAGCAGCGTGGTGGGCACCTGCACAAAGGGCACGCCGCGCATGTAGCTGGCGGCTGCAAAACCGGTCATGTCACCGACCACACCACCACCCAAGGCATACAGCACCGTCTTGCGGTCGCAGCCCTTGCCCAGCAGCGCATCGAAAATCAGGTTCAGGGTCTGCCAGTCCTTGTGCGCCTCGCCATCGGGCAGCACCACGGTGTGGACTTGTTGGTAATGCGGGCTGATCGCGCTGCGCAAAGCGGCTTCGTAGAGCGGCGCAATGGTCGCATTGGTCACGACCATGGCGGTCTGCGCCTTGGGCAAGCCCGTCCAGGTTTCGGGCCGGCTCAGCAGGCCTTGGCCAATGTGGATGTCGTAACTGCGGTCGTCCAGTGAAATGGCGACCTGTTCAAGGGCGTGTGTGGTCTCAGACATAGCCCTCAAGTGTAGGGCTTTGCCATGACGCTCAGCTGGCAGCTTGGGGGGCAGGGCTCTGTGGCTTGGCGGGCAACTGGCCCGAGAGTTCGAGCTGCATGATGATCATGTTGACCAAGGTGGCCACCGAGGGGCGGCCCGTGTCGATCACATGGTGCGCTGTGGCGCGGTACAGCGGGTCGCGCGATTCAAACAAGGCGCGCAGCCGAGCCATCGGGTCGTCGACCTGCAACAAGGGGCGGCCGGTGTCGTGGCGCACGCGGCGGTAAACGTCTTCGGGCGCCGAGCGCAGGTAAATCACGTGGCCGCGGTCGTGCAGGTGTTGGCGGTTGACTTCGCGCAAGACGGCGCCGCCACCGGTGGCCAGCACGCCCTGATGATTCAGGCTCAGGTCGTCCAGCACTTGCTGCTCAACATCGCGAAAATTCTCTTCGCCTTCGCGGGCGAAAAATTCCCTGATCGAGCAACCCAGACGGGCTTCAATCACATGATCAGAATCCACAAATGGCAATCCCAAGCGACGCGCCAACTGCCGCCCGATGGTGGTTTTGCCCGAGCCCGGAAGGCCCACGAAGATGATGCTCAAAGGGAAATCTCACACAGAAAATTCGGCCCGCCACAGCGAAAAACGGCGTGCCAAAAGAGGCCCCAAGTGTATTCGACCCCAGCACCGCTGTCCCCAGCGGGGACTCAACGGGCTGCAGTAGAGGCTTGATCTGTCACCACACGCGGCGTCAGGAAGATCAACAACTCCGACTTGCGCCGGGTGGTGTTGCGGTTTTTGAACAACCAGCCCAGCCCCGGCACATCGCCCAAGCTGGGCAACTTGGCCTCGTCATTGCGGTCGGCATCTTCGTAAATGCCGCCCAGCACCACGGTGCCACCATCGTCCACCTGGACCTGGGTTTTGACGTGCTTGGTGTTGATGGCGTAGCCCGCCGGAGTGAGCTGCCCCACGCTGTCGCGGTTGACGTCCACGTCGAGCACCACCGCCCCCTCGGGTGTGATTTGCGGGGTGACTTCGAGCTTGAGGTTGGCCTTTCGAAAAGTGATGGCCGTCACGCCTATGCCCGAAGACATCTGGTACGGCAGCTCGGTGCCCTGCTCGATCAGCGCCTTGGTCTGATCGGCCGTGATGACCCGAGGGCGCGACACCACCTTGCCCCGGCCGTCGGCCTCCAGCGCAGAGATTTCGACATTGAGGAACCGGTCTGCCGCCGCATTGAACAGGGACACCGCAAAGCTTGAAGGCACGTTGAGCGTTTGACCGGCCTGGCCCGCAGGCAGGTTGACTTGGTTGCCCGTCACCACCCCTGCGCCGGTGGTGGCGTTGGTGGCACCCAATTGGCCGCTCTTGCCTGCCGCCCCAACACCCCAGCGCACCCCCAGCGATTGGCCAAACTGGTCATCGGCTTCGACGATCTGCGCTTCGATCAGCACTTGGCGCACGGGCACATCCAGCTTCTGGATCATCTGCCCCACCTCGGCCAGCCGGGTGGGCACGTCCATGATGAACAGTTGGTTGGTGCGCGGTTCGGCCAGGGCAGTGCCTCGAGCGCTCAGCCAGCGCGAGGGCGTGGCCCCTTGACCAGCACCGCCGACCAAACGCTGCACCACTTCAGTGGCGCGGGCGTATTTAAGGCGCAAAGACAGCATCTGCAAAGGACTGACCGATTCGAGGGCTGTTTGCGATTCCAGATGCTTTTTCTCACGCAAGGACCATTCATCTCGGGGCGCGACCCACATCACCGTGCCCTCGCGTCGGGAGGCCAGGCCCTTGGACTCCAGCACCACGCCCAGCGCCTGCAGCCAAGGCACTTCCCGCAGCCGCACCGAGACCTGGCCGCTCACCGCATCGGAAATCACCATGTTGAGACCGGTGAATTCGGCAAACACCTGCAGCAAGGACCGGATGTCGATGTTCTGGAAATTCAGGCTGATCGGCTGTCCATCGGCCGTGATGGCGGAACGGATCGCGGGGCTTGCGCCGTCCAGATCCACAACAGGCGGGGTCTGTGCGGGGGCGGCTCCCACGGCCAGGCTGGCCGCCAAGCCCAACAACATGCCTTGACGTCTCATCGACTACCCCCTTTGAGTTCGACCCGCTGCCCTTGTGGCGTTCGCAGCACCAAGCCATCGGGCACGATGGCCGCCACTTTGTGGCCCTCCAGACTGACCCTTTGGCCCACCCGCACCGCGATCCAAGCGCCGCCTGCGCTGAGCACCGCTTGCGGGTCAGCGCCCTGCTGCCAGGAGCCCAGCCAGCGAATGCGCTCCATTGGCCAGGTCAGGGGGTCATCGGTCTGAACGATCGGCTCCTTGGCCTTGGCTTCAGCCGCAACTGGCGGCCAGTCCACGCCTGTCGCCAAGGCAAAGATGTCCGCACCAGAAGCCGCCACAGGTGCCAATGGGTTGTCCGAAGGCCATGACACATCCCCAGTTGAGCCGGGCATGGACCACAGGTTCAGCACCACCTCGATTTGCTCACCTGAAGGCTGGGCCAAGGACAAAACACTCATGCGTTCGATCGACATCACTGGACCGGATGTGCTCAAGATTTGCCAAGCACGTGTCCAATTGGCATAAGCGCCCATCATGCGAACGGCCAGACTTTGCCCTTTCAGGGGCCCGGCGACGACATCGGGCAAAACGCGCAAAGCCACGACCTGAAGGCGCTGGCCGATCAAAAACTGCCGCAGTGACGCCGCCGAATCAGGCGGCCAGCGGCCAGGCAAGCGGCGCCACAGCAGCCCAGCACCCTGGGCCAGGGGGTCCAAGGCTTCAGGCACCGTGACCACGGCGCCTTGAGCGGACCATTGCGCCTGGACTGCTGCCAGTTTTTGCCCCGCTTCGTCATGGGCATCCCACACCTCGCTGAAAGCCCACATGAGCAACGCGGCACCCAAGCAGGCCCCCAGCAAGGTCAAGGCCTGGCGTTGCAGTTGCCGCACACACCAAGTCCCCACAGCAGACCCATGCCAGTGGCCATGCCACAGTGAAGCAAGGCTTGACGCCATCGCGGTCATGGTTGGCCTCGCTGGGGTGGCCCAGAGCCATCGAAAAGTGCCGACCAGCTGGCTTGCCAAGCAAAGGTCACTGCTGGTGCTTTGGTGGCATCTGCCTCGAGGCTTTGAAGCGCCAAGGGTGCACCCCAACGCTCAGACAAAGACTGAGCGGCCAGACCGATGTCTTTGGCATCCAGAGCCTGCCCTTGAAGATTCAGGCGCCCCGCCTCCACCTGCAAGCGTTGCACGCGAAGTCCATGCTGGGACAGCACCGACTGCAGTTCACTTTGCAGCAGCACCCATGCCTTTTGGTGCGTTTGCACTTGGTCCAACTGGCCCAAGACCTTTTGAAGCTGTAGGTTCTGTGCTTGCCGCTGCTGACGCGCAATCACCCGACGCTGTCGTTCATCCCACTGGGCCTGAATGGACTTTGTTTCGGCTTTCAACGCATCGGTGTGCCACGACATGGCACACAACACCAAAGTCGCCAGCAAAATGCCCACCCCCAGCCCGATCACGCCCTGGCGGCTTTGCCGGCGCCAACGTTGCTGACGCTCCAGTGCGGGGTACCGCAGCAGGTTCAAGCCCACCTTCATGGCCACCCCCTCAAGGCCAACCCGCAAGCGACCAAGCGAGGCGCGACGGGCGATGCCATGATCTCCTGGAGCGGCGGATAGGCAAGCTCAGAGAGAACTTTGGGGTCATCCAAGGCTGGATCTTGGACATCGGACACAAAGCGAAATTGCCAGTCCTGAGGCGCCTGTTGCATCAAACTGGGTAAACCGCCCACCAGCATCTTGGACGCGCGTTCAGCCGCACACAAAGCGGGCTCCACACTGCGCAACTGCCAACCCGCCTGTGCGGTCCATTTTTGCAACTCTGCCACCTTGGCTTTGGGGCAACCGGCCCAACGGATGTGTCTGACCCATCCTTGCACGATGGCTTCTGCCTCGAAATCAAAATTGACTTCATCGGGCGGCAGGTTCAAGGCTTGCGCGACCTCCAGTTGAACCTCGGCGGGCCAGGACTCCTCGGGCACATCATCAGGACAGGCCAGTCGCCCTGTCACCAAGTCGGGGGCATCCAGACTCATGGCGACTTTGAGAGGCCAGCCCATCTTGCGTTGGTCAGCATCCAGCAAAACCTGGCGCAAACCGTGTTCACCCGCTTGTCCTTGGAGCCATGTCGTGGATTGAACCTTCAACAAATCGGTGCCCGCTCGGGACAATCCAACCAAGACCCACTCAGGACCATCCGAAGCCAAACCCCAAGCCTTACGGGACGAGGGGGCCGCCATCTTTTGCCAAAGCCGCATCAAAGCTTGCATTGCTTGTCTCCCTGACGGAGCCTCTGGGGCCCTCTGTGCTGGTTTTGTAGCACGGCCACTTCAATTGATCAACTCTTTATGTTTTCTTAAATACTCATTTTTTAAACAAAGATCCCCACAAGCGGGTCAGGTTTTTATAATGCGCTGTGGTGGCCGACCGGCTTGCCCAGCCCATGTCCCTTATGCCATCCCAAGACCCCAACCCTCCATCATCTGACCGCGCCAGCCGCATCCCGTCTTCTGCCTCTGTGCCTGCCTGGCTGATGAAGCTGGCCTTGTGGGGCCTGGGCCTACTGGTCGCCTGCTTGTTGTCCATTTTGTTGGTGGTCGGCGTCGCCATGGTGGTGGCCTACCCCAACTTGCCTGACATTTCGGACTTGGCCGACTACAAACCCAAGTTGCCTTTGCGCATCTTCACGGCAGACGGCCAATTGATGGGCGAGTTTGGCGAAGAGCGCCGCAACCTCACGCCCATCAAAGACATTCCTGATGTCATGAAGAACGCGGTGCTGTCGATTGAAGACAACCGTTTTTACCAACACGGCGGTGTGGACTATCTGGGCATCTTGCGCGCGGGCGTGGCCAACATTGGTCGGGTCAAGAGCCAAGGCGCTTCGACCATCACCATGCAGGTGGCCCGCAATGTGTACCTCTCGTCCGAAAAAACCTACACCCGCAAAATTTATGAAATTTTGCTGACCTACAAACTCGAGCACATGTTGACCAAGGACCAAATCCTTGAGATCTACATGAACCAGATCTTCCTGGGCAACCGCGCCTATGGCTTTGCATCGGCCGCTGAAACCTACTTTGGCAAATCGCTCAAAGAAATCACCATTGCCGAAGCGGCCATGCTCGCGGGCCTGCCCAAAGCGCCCTCAGCCTACAACCCGATCAGCAACCCCAAACGCGCCCGTTCGCGCCAGCTTTACATCATCGAGCGGATGGAAGACAACGGCTACATCACCGCCGCACAGGCCAAAGCCGCCAAAGCTGAACCCTTGAGCTTGCGCTCCTCCGGAGACAAACGCACTTTGCACGCCGAATACTTGGCCGAGACGGTGCGTCAAATGGTTTTTGCCCAATACGGTCAAGAAACCTACACACGCGGTCTGAATGTGTACACCACCGTGCAGTCCACGGAGCAAATGGCCGCCTACAAGGCCCTGCGCCAGGGCATCATGGATTTCGAGCGTCGCCAGATTTACCGTGGGCCAGAAAAGTTCGTGGACCTGCCGTCGGACCCCAAGAAAATGGAAGATGCCATCGATGATGCACTGGAAGACCACCCTGACAATGGTGACCTGATGTCCGCGGTGGTGCTGGAGGCATCCCCCCGCAAAGTGGTGGTGGTGCGCCAAAACGGCGAACAAATCTCCATCATTGGCGATGGTCTCAAGCCCGCGCAATCGGGTCTGTCCGACAAAGCGCCCCCGGCCAAACAATTGCGTGCGGGTGCCGTCATCCGCATCGTTCAAATGCCCAAGGGCGGCTACGAAATCACCCAACTGCCCGAAGTGGAAGGTGCCTTTGTCGCCATGACGCCCCAAACCGGCGCCATCCGGGCCCTGGTGGGTGGTTTTGACTTTGCCAAAAACAAGTTCAACCATGTGACCCAAGCCTGGCGTCAGCCGGGCTCAAGCTTCAAGCCCTTCATTTATTCGGCCTCACTTGAAAAGGGTTTCGCCCCAGCGACCGTGATCAACGACGCGCCCCTGTTCTTTGACGCCGGGGTGACCGGAGGCCAACCCTGGGAGCCCAAAAACTACGACGGCACCTTTGACGGCCCCATGACCATGCGCAAAGGACTGGCCAAATCGAAGAACATGATTTCGATCCGCATTTTGCAATCGGTCGGTGCGCGCAATGCCCAAGAATGGATTGGCCGATTCGGATTTGACGAAGACAAACACCCGGCTTACCTGACCATGGCCCTGGGTGCGGGCTCGGTCACGCCCATGCAAATGGCCACGGGCTACTCGGTGTTTGCCAATGGGGGCTACCGCGTGCAACCCCACCTGATCACCCGCATCTCCGACCACAAGGACCGCGTGCTGGTGGACAGTCCAACGCCCACACAAATGGATGACGCCCAGCGCGCGATTTCCCCGCGCAACGCCTATGTGATGACCAGTTTGCTGCAAGAGGTCACCCGTTCGGGCACGGCCGCTCGGGCTCAAGCGACGCTGCGCCGTCCTGACCTTTATGGCAAAACAGGCACGACCAACGATTCAATGGACGCTTGGTTTGCAGGCTACCAACCGAATTTGACCGCCGTGGTCTGGATCGGTTATGACACGCCACGCAAACTGGGCGATCGGGAAACCGGTGGCGGCTTGAGCCTGCCGGTCTGGATCAGCTTCATGGAGGCGGCCCTGCGCAGCGTTCCTGTCACAGAACCCGCCGTCCCCGAAGGCCTGGTCCATGTGAACGGAGACTGGCTGTACGAAGAATTTGCCAAGGAAGGCAGCATCACATCACTGGGCTTAGGGTCCGGGAGTTCCGCCGCCAAGCCTTCGGCCGTACCACCTGGGGAAGAGAGAAGCCGCATTCTGGACCTGTTCCGCAATTGAAAAAGGGCCTGCAAGAATGCAGGCCCTTTTCGTTGGAGGGATTGGAGATCAGGCGCTGAAGTTCAGCGACAAGCCCGACTGCTCTGAGGCATAGCGCGACAAACTGGTCCAGAACTCGCCTTGGCCTTTGGTGTCTTGCCAGGCCTGGCCATCGAAGCGGTAATGAAAACCGCCACAACGTGCAGCCAGCCACACCTCGTGCAAAGGCTTTTGCAAATTGATGACGATTTGGCTGCGGTTGGCAAAGGTCAAAGTGACCATGCCCCCCACGCGCTGGTTGTCGATGTCGGCATCGGTGTCGTCGTTCAGGCGATCGCAACTCGTCTCTACGCCCGCCAAAAGGCGCTCGGCTTGGTCCATGAATTCAAGGTCGGTCATTACAATCGCTGCATGTTGAAAGTACCGTGGATTCTAGTCAGGACGCTTGCCCTTGTCGGCGGCGCGGTTGCATTGTGCGCCTGTGGCCAAAAAGCCCCCCTGAAAATGCCCAACACGCCGGCCTCGCAAGGTCGTGCCACTTTGCCGCAGAGCTTGAACCCTTGGCATGTGGCGCCTGCACGCGCCCAACGCAATGCCCCTGCGGCCGATGTCACCCTGCCTGCCGACCTGCCGCCCCGGACTGAATCCGACAACGACACCACCCCCTCTTCCTCTTACCTCAAGCCATGACCGCAACTTTCAACGCCATCGCCTTGCCTGGCCAACCCCACATCGCCTACCAAGGCAGCGATCTCATGGTCGAAGGCGTGCGCCTGTCCGATCTGGCCCGCGCGCATGGCACCCCGCTGTTTGTGTACTCGAAAGCCGCCATGCTGTCGGCCCTGGCCGCCTACCAGCGCGGCTTTGCCGGTCGCCAGGCGCAAATTTGCTACGCCATGAAGGCCAACTCCAGCTTGGCCGTGCTGCAGGTGTTTGCCAATGCCGGTTGCGGTTTTGACATCGTGTCGGCGGGCGAGTTGGCCCGCGTCTTGGCCGCAGGCGGTGACCCAGCCAAGGTGATTTTTTCGGGCGTGGGCAAGACCCGCGCCGAGATGCAACAGGCCCTCAAAGTGGGCATCGGCTGCTTCAACGTGGAAAGCGAAGCCGAACTCGATGTGCTGAGCGATGTGGCGGCTTCCTTGGGCCTCAAAGCCCCCGTCAGCCTGCGCGTGAACCCCAATGTGGATCCCAAGACCCACCCCTACATTTCAACCGGCTTGAAAGGCAACAAATTCGGTATCGCGCACGAAGAGGCCCTGCGCGCCTACCGCCATGCGGCCAGTCTGCCCGGCCTGAAGGTCGTGGGCATTGATTGCCACATTGGCTCGCAGATCACCGAGATGACGCCTTATTTAGACGCGATGGACCGTGTGCTGGACCTGGTGGCCGACATCGAAGCGGCGGGCATCCCCATCCACCACATCGACTTTGGCGGCGGTCTGGGCATCAACTACAACGGCGACACGCCGCCCGAAGCCGACGCCTTGTGGGCGCAGCTGCTGGCCAAGCTGGACGCACGCGGCTACGGCCAGCGCCAGCTCATGATCGAGCCCGGCCGCTCGCTGGTGGGCAATGCAGGTGTGTGCCTGACCGAGGTGCTGTACCTCAAGCCCGGTGAGCAAAAGAATTTCTGCATCGTCGATGCGGCCATGAACGACTTGCCCCGCCCGGCCATGTACCAAGCCTTTCACCAGATCGTGCCCGTGACAGCCCAAACGGGCGAAGGCACGGTGTACGACATCGTGGGCCCCGTGTGCGAGAGCGGCGACTGGATTGGCCGTGACCGCCAGTTGCAAGTGCAAGCAGGCGACACGCTGGCCGTGCTGTCTGCGGGCGCTTACTGCATGAGCATGGCCAGCAACTACAACACCCGTGGCCGCGCCGCCGAAGTGCTGGTGGACGGCACCCAAGTCCACCTGATTCGCCAGCGGGAATCGGCGTTCGACACCTTTGCACTGGAGCAGCTGGTCGACTGAACGGCCGTGCATTGCCAAACAAAAGGGGCTGAATTTTCAGCCCCTTTTTTCATGCCGACTGGACCGATCCATCCAGCAAAGCGACCTGCACCAAGCAGTCGTAAAACACTGGGGCACGCCCCAGGTCGGTCAATTTCTGACTGGTCAGCTCATTCACATTCGTGCCGTTCAGGCCCAGCTTGCGCCACCAGATGCCCAAGCCATTGACCACCCCTGGGCGCGCCCGCTGGCTCACCCGCGCCTTGCAGTGGTAGCTGCCGCGGTCATTGAAGACACGCACCACCGCGCCATCGGCAATGCCGCGCTCGGCCGCATCGTGGGGGTGCATCTCGAGCACCGGTTCGGTTTCGATGTCGCGCAGGCTTTTGACGTTGACAAAAGTCGAATTCAAGAAATTCCGGGCGGGTGGCGAAATCATGGCCAGCGGGTAGCGGCCCCCAGCTTGCGGCTGTTCGTAATTGGGCACATGGTCGGGCCAGCCGTCCAGGCCTTGGTCCACCAAGCGCTGGCTGAAAAATTCACAGCGCCCCGAGGGCGTCGGGAAAGCACCTTGTGCAAAGGGCGCATCCGGTACCGGCAAAGAGGCAAAGCCGTGCTTGAGCAGCTCCTCGAAATCCTGCGCATCGCCGATGGCGCTGCGGCAAAGGCTCTCGTCGCTTTCGGCAAAACACGGATCTTCAAAACCCATGCGCTGCGCCAAAGCCCGAAATATGTCGGTGTTGGTCCTCGCCTGCCCCACCGGCGCAATGGCCGAGCGATTGAGCAAGACATCGGTGTGGCCATAGCTGGTGTGGATGTCCCAGTGCTCCAGCTGCGTGGTGGCGGGCAAGATGAAGTCGGCATGATCGGCCGTGTCGGTCTGAAAATGCTCCAGTACCACGGTGAACAGGTCTTCACGGCCAAAGCCCTGCACCACCTTGCCCGACTCGGGGGCCACCGCCACCGGGTTGCTGTTGTAGACGATCAGGGCTTCGATTTGGGGGCCGAAGTCGGGCGATGAAGGTCGCAGCAAATCGTCCCCGATGGTGGACATGTTGAGGGTGCGTGGGCGCCGATCGCCCAGCAAGTCAGGCCGTTGCAAAGCGGCACGCCGCACCGGGAAATGCCCTGAACTGCTCATGAGCAAGCCGCCGCCAGGGTGGCGCCATGCGCCCGTGAGCGCAGGCAGGCAGGCCACGGCCCGCACGGCATTGCCGCCGCCGCGCACCCTTTGCATGCCGTAGTTCAAACGGATCGCGGCAGCTGCAGTGGTGCCCCAATCACGCGCGAGCTGGCGGATCTGCTGGGCCGGCACGCCGCACACCTCTGCCGCCCGCTCCACGGGCCACTGCAGGGCCCGTGCTCGCAAGCCGTCCCAGCCCAGGGTGTAGCGGTCGATGTAGTCCTGGTCGAGCCATTGGTTCACGATCAATTCGTGCATCAAGGCCAAGGCCAAGGCCGCATCGGTGCCCGGACGCAGGGCGATGTGTTCGTGGCATTTGTCGGCTGTCTCGCTTTTGCGCGGGTCGATGCACACCAGCTTGGCCCCCAGGCGCTTGGCCTCTTGGGCGATGCGCCAGAAATGCAAGTTGCTGCCCACCGAATTGCTGCCCCAGATCACGATCAGTTTGGACTGGGCGAACATGCGCACCGGCATGCCCACTTTGTTGCCCAACGTCTGCGTCAGCCCCTCGGCACCGGCGGATGCGCAAATGGTGCGGTCCAGCAAGGAGGCACCCAATTGGTGAAAAAACCGAGCAGCGATCGATTCGCCCTGCACCAAGCCCATGGTGCCTGCATAGCTGTAGGGCAAGATGGCCTGAGGATCGCGGGCTGCAATGGCTTGAAGCCGGGTGGCAATTTCAGCCAGCGCCTCATCCCAACCCACCGGCTCAAACTGACCCGAGCCTTTGGGGCCCACACGGCGCAGTGGTTGCAGCAAGCGCTCCGGGTGGTAGCTGCGCTCGGCATAGCGCGAGACCTTGGTGCACAAAACGCCATCGGTCGCGGCGTGTGCGGCATTGCCCTGCACTTTGATGGCACGGCCGTTTTCAACCGTGGTCAACAAGGCACAGGTGTCTGGGCAGTCGTGCGGACATGCGCCGCGCACCACCTGCGTGTCCACCGCCATCGCTGCATTCATGAGGTCTCCCCTACAAGCTCTTGGGTCAAGATTGTGACCCACTCTGGCCGAAGAAATTCCAAGTCCCCCAAGTGCACAGGGGTGATGGCAAGTGCCATGAAGTCCCGCTAGACTGTGGTGATGAAAATCATCGACGCCATCCTCCACGACGCGGCCAGCATCGCGGCCATTCGCAAAGACATCCACGCCCACCCTGAGCTGTGCTTTGAAGAAGTGCGCACGGCCGACGTGGTGGCGCAGAAACTGATCGATTGGGGCATCCCTGTGCACCGGGGCATGGGCACCACCGGCGTGGTGGGCATCGTGCACGGCCGCGACGGCGGTGCCTGCGGACGCGGTATCGGGCTGCGTGCCGACATGGACGCGCTGCCCATGCAGGAGTTCAACACTTTTGCCCATGCCAGCCAACACCACGGCAAGATGCACGCCTGTGGCCATGACGGCCACACCGCCATGCTGCTGGCTGCGGCCAAACATTTTTCCAAACACCGTGATTTTGACGGCACCGTTTACCTGATCTTCCAGCCTGCCGAAGAAGGCGGCGGGGGCGCCCGCGAGATGATGAAGGACGGCCTGTTTGACCAGTTCCCGATGCAAGCCGTTTTTGGCATGCACAACTGGCCCGGCGCCGAGGTCGGCACCTTTGCGGTCAGCGCAGGCCCGGTCATGGCCTCCAGCAACGAATTCAAAATCACCATCCGCGGCAAAGGCAGCCATGCGGCCTTGCCGCACAACGGCATCGACCCTGTGCCGATCGCCTGCCAAATGGTGCAAGGGTTTCAGACCATCATCACCCGCAACAAAAAGCCGGTGGACGCTGGCGTGATCTCGGTGACCATGATCCATGCAGGCCAAGCCACCAACGTGGTGCCCGATTCGTGCGAGCTGCAAGGCACTGTGCGCACCTTCAGCTTGGAGGTGCTCGACCTGATCGAGTCGCGCATGAAGCAGGTGGCCGAGTCGATTTGCACCGCCTTTGATGCGCAGTGCGAATTCGAATTCGAACGCAACTACCCGCCCACCATCAACAGCGAAACCGAAGCCCAGTTTGCACGCCAGGTCATGACCGGCATCGTGGGTGAGGCCAACGTGCTGGTGCAAGAACCCACCATGGGGGCGGAAGATTTCTCCTACATGCTGCAGGCCAAACCCGGGGCGTATGTGTTCATCTCGAACGGAGATGGCGCGCACCGCGAGATGGGGCACGGCGGCGGCCCTTGCACCTTGCACAACCCCAGCTACGACTTCAACGACGAGCTGATCCCCTTGGGCGGCACCTACTGGGTCGAGTTGGCCACGCAGTGGCTGGCCGCGCCCACGCAAAAGGCATGACCGTGGCACGCCGCATTCTGGTTTTGGGCGGCACGGGCTTTGTGGGCCGGCAAGTGTGTGAGCAATTGGCCCGTTTGGGCTGGCGCGTGACCGTGCCCACACGCCGCGCCGTGAAGGCCGCAGCCATCCAGAACTTGCCCGGTCTCACGGTGGTCGAGGCCTCGGTGCACAGCGATGCCGATCTGGCCCGACTGATGCCCGGCCACGATGCGGTGGTCAATTTGGTGGCGGTTTTGCATGGCGGCGACAAGCGTTTTGAACAGGTGCATGTGGATTTGCCCAAGCGCATCGCCCAGGCCATGCAAGAAGCCGGCATCCGGCGCTTGGTCCACATCAGTGCCCTGGGGGCCGATGCCCAGGGGCCCTCGATGTACCAACGCAGCAAAGCGCGGGGTGAACAAGCCTTGCAACAGACGGGCCTGGACCTGACCGTCTTGCGCCCGAGCGTGATCTTTGGCGCTGAAGACCGCTTTCTCAACCTCTTTGCCGATTTGCAAGCGATCGCGCCCTTCATGCCGCTGGCGGGTGCCAACACCCCGTTCCAGCCCGTGTGGGTGGGCGATGTGGCCCGTGCGGTGCTGCGGTGCTTGCAAGATGAGCACACCACAGGGCAGACCTACGAACTGGCCGGCCCCGATGTGATGACGCTGGGCGAGTTGGTCCACAAATCAGGCCAATGGGCTGGCGTGCGCGGCGGCCTTGGCCGACCTGTGCTGCCTTTGCCCCATTGGGTGGGTTACCTGCAAGCCCTGCTGATGGAGCAGTTGCCTGGCGAGCCTTTGATGAGCCGCGACAACCTCGCTTCGATGCAAGTGCCCAACACGGCCTCAGGCAGTTTGCCCGGCTTGCAAGCGCTGGGCATCACGGCCAGCAGTGCCGCAGGTGTGGCCCCCACTTATTTGGGCCACAAAGGCCCTCGCAGCCGCCTGGATGGCTGGCGAGCCCGCAGCGACCGGCGCTGATCAACGCACCTACCTGCGCACCGATCAACGCGCAGAGGTGCGCCAACGGCGATGCCCTCGCCAAGCCAGCAAACTGCCCAAAATCAAGGCGTAGACGATCACCTCGTTGAAGTTGCTTTTGGCGGCGCGCATCCACCAAAAGTGCAGCACCGCCATGGCAGCCACCGCATACACCACGCGGTGCAAAGCACGCCAGCGCACGCCACCCAGCCAACGCACGGCGCGGTTGAAAGACGTTGCCGCCATTGCACTCAGCAAGAGCCAAGCGCCCACACCCACCCAGATGAACGGTCGCTTGAACACGTCCTTGACGATCTCAGGCCAGTCCAGCCCCATGTCAAACACCAAGTAACAGCTCAGGTGCAGGCAGGCATACAGGTAAGTGAGCAAGCCCACCATGCGGCGAAACCGCGCCAACTCGGGCCAGCCCCATTGCACGCGCAGCGGCGTGATGGCCAAGCCCAGACACAGGCCCCGCAGTGTCCAGTCGCCCGTCGCGCGGATCAGAAACTCGGCCGGATTGGCCCCCAAGCCATCGTTGGCCATCAGCCACAGCAAGTGCGCCAAAGGCCACAAGCCAATGCACAACACCGTCCACCACGCACCGCGCGTGAGCAAGACCTTTCGCCCCCTGGTCAATCTCAAAAGTCCTTCTTCAGGTCCATGCCGGCATACAGCTGCCCCACCTGGGCTTCGTAGCCGTTGAACATCAAGGTTTTGCGCTTTTTGGCCAGCAGGCCGTCTTCACCAATGCGGCGCTCGGTGGCCTGGCTCCAGCGGGGGTGGTCCACCAGCGGATTGACGTTGGAATAAAAGCCGTATTCCTGTTGCGCGGCCTTGGTCCAAGACGATGTGGGCTGCTTGTCCACAAAGCGGATCTTGACCAGGCTCTTGGCACTTTTGAAGCCATATTTCCAGGGCACCACCAAGCGCAAGGGCGCACCGTTTTGTTTGGGCATGACTTCGCCGTACATGCCAAAGGCCAACAGGCTCAAGGGGTGCATGGCTTCGTCCAGGCGAAGCCCCTCCACATAGGGCCAGTCGAGAACGCCCGAGCGCACGCCGGGCATGGTCTTTTCGTCGGCCTGGGTGTAGAACTCGACAAATTTGGCGCCGGGCATCGGCTCCACACGGCGAATCAACTCGGCCAGCGAATAACCCACCCAAGGGATCACCATGGACCAGCCTTCGACGCAGCGCAGACGGTAAATGCGCTCTTCCATGGCGCCCCACTTCATGAGGTCCTCCAGGTGGTAGCGGCCGGGTTTTTTGACCAGCCCCTCGATATCCACGCGCCAAGGATCGGTCTTCAAGGTGTGCGCTCGCCGCGCCGGGTCGGACTTGTCGGTGCCGAATTCGTAGAAATTGTTATACGTTGTGGCGTCTTTGTAGGGCGTGGTTTTGTCCATCACCAGAGCACCTGCGATCGTGGAGGGTACCGCGTTCAGCGCAGGCAAAACGCCCGGGCGCAAGGTTTGCGCCATCGCCTCTCGCGCAGACCAACTGGCCAGACCTGCGGCCGCAGCGTGAAGGGCCAGCCCGCGTATGATGCTTCTGCGTGAAAGGTAGGCTTGCTGGTTGGTGATTTCACTGGCCAGCGGATGGACAAAGCCATCTTCATGTGAGCGAATGATCATGAATGCGTTTCCTAGACAAGATTCAGGTTCATCGCATTGTGACGGTTCGCTTCAGTCCTTGCATTCAGATGCCCATCCCACGGTGAACACATGCACCCAGCGCACGAATTATTGATCCTGCTCGTATTGATTCTTCACATCGCCTTGCCTTTGGCCGCGTGGATCATGCTGACAGGCTATCGCGACACCCCTACCCGGTTTTGGCTGACGGGCATCAGTTTGTACTGTGCGGGCGTCATCATGGCGGCGTTCAACACGGCGGCTTACAGCCACGCCAAGTTCATTCTCCAGGCCCTGCTGTTCATCGCAGCCCTCTTGTTGATGTTGGAAGCCCTGCTGCGCGACCTGAAAAAGACCGAAAGAAGTCCCCAAGTGCTTTGGTTGGCCTTGCTGGTCGGCGGCATCTACTTCAGTTTCATCGCTTTCAACGGGCTTTATC
Organism: Limnohabitans lacus; assembly: GCF_030053395.1. GTDB lineage: Bacteria > Pseudomonadota > Gammaproteobacteria > Burkholderiales > Burkholderiaceae_C > Limnohabitans_A > Limnohabitans_A lacus. Next base: position 69,679 of record NZ_JASGBH010000005.1, read on the forward strand.
AAACCGCCGGTCTGATGAGCATTTCAGCCATGTTCCTGGCATTTGGGCTCACAGCCATGAACATCACTCGACAATTGATTCAACGCGACCGCAGCCAAAGCATGTGGCTGATCACGCTCGCCCTGGCGCTCATGGTTTCTGGCCATGTCCTGCGCCTGTCCAAAATGGCCATGGGGGCATCACCCTCCCAATTTCAAGTGATTTCCTACACCTGGAACAGTAATTACCTGTTTTTGACCACGGTGATCACCATGATCTTGATCTCGTTTGGCTATTGGGGTTATGTGCTGGACAAGATGGGGCAAAAAAACCAGCGCATGCAGGCCCAAAAACTGGCGGCCGAAATGTTGACCCAAGAATCTCAGGCCTTGCTCCAAGAAAGAGAGCACTTGTTGATGGTCAATGCCAGGGTTTCAGCCATCAGCAGCCTGTCCTCGTTCTCGGCCATGCTGGTGCACGACATCAGCCAACCGCTGCAAGCCTTGGAATTTGGTTTGCATGATTTGCAAAGTCAAGCGACCCCCGATCAAACGGCCGATCGTTTGTTGGAAAACATCCACGAGTTGCAACATCTGTCCAGCAAAGCTGGAGAAATGGTCAGCCACCTGCGTCAATTGATGGGCAAAGGACAAGAACAGGTCAGTGCGATCGGGCCTGACGAGTGCTTGACGGCCATTTTGCCGATCTTGAAAGGCGAAGCAAAACAGCGCGGCATCGCCCTGAACTACTGTGCCCAGCTGCCTGCCCAACCGCAGGTGATGGCCAACGCCGTCATGCTGCAACGCATTTTGTTCAACTCGGTGGGCAATGCACTGGATGCATTCCAAGGTCTTGATCGCAAAGATCCCACCATTGACATTGAGATTCATGAACAAATGGAGGATCAGGCGCCCGGCGTGCTGTTGAAAATCATGGACAACGGACCGGGTTTCTCCCTTGAAATGCTCTCACAACTGGACAAACCCATTCCATCCTCGAAACCCCATGGCTTGGGGCTGGGCTTGTTGCTCATGCAAAGCATGGTTCGAATGTGGGGTGGGCACACACGGATTGGCAACCGCCCGTCAACACAAGGCCCCGGCGGCCTGATCCAAATTTGGTTGCGCGCTGAGCCCATAGAAAATTCACATAGAATTTGAATATGTTGTTTTTATCAATTTAACCCATGAGCAACCCTGTGCTCATTGATGTGATCGACGACAACCCAGACATTCGTCGCATGCTGGGTTTGGTGCTCAAAGCTCAGGGTTACCAAGTCAGAACCCATGAGAGCGCAAACGCTTTCCTGAAGAGCGAGGCAAGCTCTGAACCGAGCCTGTTGATTCTGGATGTCAGGATGCCAGGCATGTCGGGGCTGGAGCTTTACCGCCAGCTGCTGGCCCAAGACCAGAAACACGCGGTGATTTTCATGAGCGGCGAATCCCAACCCCATGAAATCGCAGCGGCCAATTCATCTGTGCCGGTGGATTTTTTGTGGAAACCCTTCAGCACGCAGCAACTGTTGCAAGCCATCGACAAAGGCATCCAACAACTGCGCCAGGCCCATTGAGGCCACCAAGAAGCAGCTTACTGCCATCAAAAAACCCCGCACAGCGGGGTTTTTTGATGGGCGAAAAACACCTTCAAAGCGTGCCGTAACTGTGCAAGCCGCTCAGGAACATGTTCACCCCCAAGAATGCAAAGGTGGTCACCGCCAAACCCGCCAGCGCCCACCAAGCGGCCACGGTGCCGCGCAAGCCCTTCATGAGGCGCATGTGCAGCCAGGCGGCGTAATTGAGCCACACGATCAAGGCCCAGGTTTCCTTGGGGTCCCAGCTCCAGTAGCCGCCCCAGGCCTCGGCCGCCCACAAAGCCCCCAACACGGTGGCGATCGTGAAGAAGGCGAAGCCGACCGCAATGGATTTGTACATCACGTCGTCGAGCACCTCGGGTGAGGGCAAACGCTCGGCAATGCGTCCACGCGCGGCCAAAATGCCCGCCGTGATCAGGACCGACACAGCGGCATAGACCAGCCAGTAGCTGCTGCCGGACTCGGCCACCGCACGCACCCTGAAAGCGATAGGCACAAAGCACATGGCCACGCCCAGCAGCCAGATCGGGGTCAGCTTGTGCCAACGGGTTTCATTGGCCTGCTGCTTGATCAGGTAGGCAAACGCCACCATTGCGGCCAATGCAAAGGTGCCGTAGCCAATGAAGTTGGCAGGCACATGCAGCTTCATCCACCAGCTTTTGAGGGCCGGCACCAAGGGCTGTATGGCGTGCGCCTCACGCACCAAGGTGTACCAAAGCAAAAAGCCCACGGCCGCACTGACCACCAACATCACGAAGGCGCCCATGGCGCGGGTTTTGTAGTGGTCTTCGTAGTACAGGTAAAAGCCCGTCGTCATCCAGCAGAACATGACGAACACTTCGTACAAGTTGCTCACCGGGATGTGGCCCACGTCGGGTCCAATCAGATAGCTTTCGTACCAACGCACCATGGTACCGATCAGCGCCAGCGCCACACCCACCCAAGCCATGCGCGAACCCAACGACTCCATCTGGTCGCCCTGGCCTGGCAAGAGCAGGCCTGCCGCATAAAAAATGGTGCTGATGAAAAACACCATGCTCATCCACAAAATGGCCGACTGGCTGGACAGGAAATACTTGAGCCAAAACACCTGCTCGGCCCGCGCCAGATCGCCTTGGTAGGAATAGATGGCCAGCAAGGACAAGGCGGCGACCACCAGCATCAATGTGCGGGTCGATCGCCAAAACCAGGCCAAGGCCACCGCAGCGGGCACGCTGGCCACCAAAATACCTTGTTCGTACACGTCCATCGCCTGGCTGTAGCGCGCAAAGGCCCACACCATGCCCAGCACGGCCAACAGGGCAAAGCCCCAATCGGCCAAGCTTCGCTTGGCAAAATACCCAGGGTTCAAAGTCACAGTAGAGGTCATGAAGTGCTCTCAGAGCGACCCAGCAATCGGGTCGCCAATTGGTCAAATTCTCGGTCAAGGTCCAGTGTCTGGCGGTTGGCCGACAAGGCCATTTGGGCGTGTGCACCCCCACCCTTGGCAGACAGCCAGACCCACAGGCGCCGCTCGCGCACATAGAGCATCGCAAAAACGCCCAAGATCAGGAAAAAGCAGCCCAGATAAACCACGTTTTTGCCGGGGGCTCTGGCCACCTGAAACACACTGGCCTGCACCTGCTGGAAGTCCTTGAGCAAGAAGGTCATGGGTGCAGGGTAAAAAGGTGCATCGCTGAGCGCCAGCACCGACTGGGACATGAAGCCCTGTATCTTGTCTTCAGGCAAAGGTTGGGCCTTGGCCTGTTCACGCGCCACCTTGTCGAGTTCGAGCAAAGCGCCGTTCAAGATGCGGACAAACATCTCGCCAGCGCGGGCTCGCTCAGCCTCCGGAACGTTGCTTTCCAAAAAGTCCGACAAGGCCTGCAAGCCCGAAACTTGCTGCCCCTTGACCTTTTCCAGGCCCGCAAACAAGCCCAAAGCCCGCGCCGCCGAATCGGCCAGCTGACGGCTCAGGTCCGGCCGCTTGGGGTCCACCGCCTTGAGGGCGTAACGCTGCACAGCGCGCTCACGCAGGGCGGCATCTTCCAAAGCGGCACGCAAGCGGATGAATCCGGTCAGCTCCCCGTTTTCGTCAGCAGGCGGGCGCAAGTAACGGTATGGCTCGCCTGGGTTCTCGCGCATGCCCAGCAAAAACACCGGCACGCCGTCGCCCGCGTCCACAGGCACCATGTAGTTGTTGTATTCACGCGCTTGGCCAGCGGCATCGCGCAGCTTGTAACTCACGCTCGGCCCCACATTGCGCAGCTCTTTGGTTTCGCTGGTTTTGTGGCCTGCGCCCATGCGCTGGTCGATGGCACTGCGCAAGTCCACCTTGCGCACATCCACGGCCTGCCCGGTGCTGCCGGCCATGTTCTCCACGTTGATCACGCGCAGGCCGGTGAACTCCAGACGCATCTTGTCTTTGCCGTTGCTCAGTTCGGTGCTGCTGCCAATGACGCCTTCGACCTCAAAAGGCACGGTGGCGGCCGACATGGGCACGGCCTGAAGTTTGACGGTGGAGCCGCCATCGTCAAAGCTGGACTGGTAAATCTCAATGCCTTTGTAGCTGGCCGGGTGGTTGACTTCGACGCGGGCCTCTTGCTTGGCGCCGCTGGCATGGTCATGGATGACGATGTCGCTGGCAAACAGCTTGGGCATGCCGGTGGAGTAGTACTCGACGATGAACTTCTTCAGCTCCACCGAAAAGGGCAACTCCTGCAACAAGATGCCATCCGACTGGCTCAAGATGGCGGTGCGAGAGGCCGTGTTTTCGGCCACCATCAAATTGCCTCGGAAGGCCGGGTTGCGTTCGGACAGGCGGTGCTGCTCGGGCACATCGGCGATCAAGCCTCCGCCGTTGTAGATGGCTTTGCCGCCAAACCACATTTGGGCGCGCACCATCAAGTCGCCATCGAGCAAACCGCCCACACACACCAACACAATGGCCGAGTGCGCCGCGATGTAACCGAGCTTGTTGGCCGCGCCGGTTTTGGCCGCGATCATCCAGCCTGGGCCCTGAGGCGTGTCGCGGGACTGCAGCTTGACCTTCCAGCCACCGGTGGCCAGCAATTGGCCCAGTCGGTGGGCCGCCGCTTCAGGCGTTTCGTTCAAAACACCTTCTGCTTTGTGGTGAAACGCCTTGAGGCTTTGCTCTCGGATGTTTTCTTTGAAGGATTTCAGGTCCGTCAGGATTTTGGGGGTGTTGCGGGCAATGCACAGGCTGGTGCTGGTGACCAAAAAAGCGAGGATCAACAAGAACCACCAGGCGCTGTAGACCGAATGCAGCTTGAGCGCGGCAAACACCTCGGCCCAAAAGGGGCCGAACTGGTTGACGTAATTGCCAGCGGGCTCGTTTTGCTTGAGCACCGTGCCAATCACCGAGGCGATGCAAATGATGGTCAGCAGCGAGATGGCGAAGCGCATCGACGACAACAACTCCATCACAGCTTGCCTGCGAGGGGAGCCGCGTTCGGATTCGGGACGGGAAGAAACGGTCGTCATGGAGGCGCCAGAAATAAACAAAATAAGACGAGGGCCAGAAACGACAAAGGCCGGAAAACCGGCCTTGTCAGTTCAAGTTCACAGCCGGGTGCCCGATTGTGACCGAGCCTCGCGCTGAAGGGCCAAAGCCCCCATCACCTCAGGGGCGACCCTGAGGCCATGCCATCAACGCAGACCTGCCATGTAGTCGGCAACGGCCTTGATTTCGCGGTCGTTCATCTTGGCGGCCACTTGGGTCATCTGGACACTGTTCTTGCGAACGCCGTCACGGAACTGAACCAACTGGGCAGCGGTGTAGTCCGCATGCTGACCCGACACGCGGGGGTATTGGGCAGGCATGCCGGCACCGTTGGGCGAGTGGCAGCTGGCGCAAGCAGCGATCTGACGGTCTGGGATGCCGCCACGGTAGATGCGCTCACCCAAGGCCACGGTGTCTTTGTCTTTGGCAAAGCCGGGCTTGGCTTGTTTGGAAGCGAGCCAGTAAGCGATGTTGCGCATGTCGTCATCGCTCAAGCCAGCGGCCATGCCGCTCATCACGGCATTGGCGCGCTTGCCAGATTTGAATTCGTGCAATTGCTTGATCAGGTATTCGGGGTGCTGCTGAGACAGCTTGGGGTTGACCGGTGTGGTCGAGTTGCCATCGGCGGCGTGGCAGGAGGCGCACATCGCGTAAGCGGCTTCACCTTTGGCCAGATCGGGCTTGGCAGAAGCAGGTGCAGCAGCGGGGTTGGCCAAAGCAGAACCGGCCACCAAAGCAGACACGGTGGCGGACATCAGGATAGAAACAATTGACTTCATGGGGCGTCGTCCAATAGTTGGAAATGTGAGCGCAAAACCCAAGGATTCTACAATGAGGTCTGCGTCAGTTTCCTGACGACACAAGGTTCCCCCTACTTATGAGCTCCAGCCCCCGCGTTTCCAAGCCCAAGCCCCCAAGCACCACACCCACGCCTGCCACCCCGGCCGCCGTGACCCCCATGGGCTGGATGCACACCGCACGTTTTTTGACCACCGCCGCGCAACTGCACCATTTGCCCGCGCTGGACACCCCCGAGATCGCCTTTGTGGGCCGCTCCAATGCCGGCAAATCCACCTGCATCAACACGCTGACCCAGCAAAAACAGCTGGCTTTTGCCTCCAAAAAACCGGGGCGCACCCAGCACATCAACCTGTTTGCCCTGGGCAAGCAGGGCATCACCGACGCCGTGCTGGCCGACTTGCCCGGCTACGGGTACGCCGCTGTGGCCAAGATGGACAAACTGCGCTGGCAGCAAGTCATGGCCAACTACCTGGTCAGCCGCGAGAACCTGACGGGCATCGTCATGATGTGCGACCCACGCCATGGCCTGACCGATCTGGACGACATCTTGCTGGAAGTGATTCGCCCCCGGGTGGAGCAGGGCCTGAAATTCCTGATCATCCTGACCAAGGCCGACAAGCTCACCCGCGCCGAGCAGGCCAAGGCCCTGTCGATCGCGCGACTGCAAGCCGGCGGGGGTGAAGTCAAACTGTTCTCGGCCCTGAAAAAACAAGGGGTGGACGAGGTGGCCAAACTGCTGTGGGACTGGACCCATCCGGTCGAAAGTGCTGCAGCCCCCGCCCCGGCAGAGCCCCCCGAAGACGAACCCGAAGCGCTGGACGAGTGAGCTGAGTCACCCACGGCGGCTTCATGCACATGGAGCAAGCCATTGAGCCCGAACATCCAGACTTGGCAGCAAGCGCTGCCCCACGGCATCACCCTCAGCTGCCGCGCCTGCGGCGACAAGGGCCGACCCGTGCTGATGTTTTTGCACGGCTTCCCGGAAGCGGCCTTCGTGTGGGACGAACTGCTGGTGCATTTTGCCCGCCCCGAAAACGGCGGCTACCGCTGCGTGGCGCCCAATTTACGTGGCTATGAGCGGTCCAGCGCCCCGGCCGAAGTGAAAGACTACCGGGCCAAATTTCTGGTGCAAGACATCGTGGCCTTGATCGATGCCGAATGTGACGGGCAGCCGCTGGCCGCGCTGGTCGCCCACGACTGGGGTGGTGCGGTGGCCTGGAACGTGGCCAACCAGCACCCAGATCGCATGCGTCAGCTCGTGATCATCAATTCGCCCCACCCTGCGCCCTTCCTCAAGGCCATGCAAAGCGACCCGGCGCAACAAGCGGCCAGCGCGTACATGAGCTTCTTGGTGCAGCCCCACGCCGCGGCTCAGCTCTCGGCCAATGGCTTTGCACAGTTGTTGGGTTTTTTGCGGGGCGACGACGACCAGCTCAGTGGTGCGCACAGCTTGGCCGCCAAAGCCGCGCCTTGGCTCACACCCGAGGTCGAGGAACGCTACAAGTTTGTCTGGTCACAGGGTCTTGACGGGGGCTTGAATTACTACCGCGCCTCACCGCTGCGGCCCGTCACAGCCACCGAAGATTTGATCTCGGACATGGTGCTGCCGGCCGAAATTTTGCGCATTGATGTGCCCACCTTGGTGCTGTGGGCGCAAGACGACATCGCCTTGCGGCCGTGCTTGACCGAGGGGCTGGACCAGCATGTGCCGGACCTGACTTTGGTGCCGATTGACAACGCCACGCATTGGGTGGTGCATGAGCAGCCCGCGCGGGTGATCTCAGAGATCAGCCGCTTCTTGAAGCACCCCGGTCAGTAAACGCTCGGCTCGCCCTCGGGCCGGGTCTTGAAGCGCTTGTGGACCCAATAGTATTGGGCCGGCTCCAAGCGGATGATCTCGGCCAAGCGTTCGTTCATCCGCTCGGTGTCGGCCTTGGCGTCGTCGCTTGGGAAGTCGGACCAAGGCGGGCCCACTTCGATGTCGTAGCCTTGCGCGGTCAGCCGCGTGACCACCGGCACCACTTGAGCGCCCACCAATTTGGCCATGCGCGAGAGCGAGGGCACGGTGGCCGCGGTCACGCCCATGAAAGGCACAAAGATCGAGTCTTCGCGCCCCAGGTCCATGTCGGGCGAGAGGTGCAAACGCTCGCCCCGCTTGAGGCCGACGATGATTTTTCGGATGCCCTCGTGGCGGAAATAAGGTTTGACATGGCCCCAACGCTCACGCCCTTGGCGCACCCAGGCTTCGAGCTCGGGGTTGGTCTGGGTCACATAAATGAAGGCCACGGGCTGCTGCGCATTCATGGCCACGGCAGTGCCACCGGCATCGAGCCCGACAAAATGCGGCGCAAACAAGACCATGGGCGTTTGGGCGGACAGCACCTCGGGCGCGCCGCACCATCGCAAACGCGAACGCACCACCGCTTCAGGGGCATGCCACAACCAGGCGCGATCGATCAAAGTCTGCCCCACCAGTCGGAAGTGTTCACGGGCGAGGGCCAAGCGCTCGGCCTCGGTCAGCTCGGGCATGCACAGCCGCAAATTGGTCAGCACGATGTGGCGGCGAGAGCGCGCAAAGCACCACAGCAACCACCCCAAGCCCGCGCCCACCGCACGCACCCATGACAGCGGCCAGCCGGCCATCCCGCGCATGCAGGCAATGAAAAATGAAATCATGAATCTTGCCGAGGCGATTTGTAGCGGGCATAGCCCCACAGGTACTGCTGCGGGCACGTCAAGATCAACTGCTCCATCGCCTGGTTGATTTGCACCACGGCCACGTCCAGATCGGCCGACAAGTCATGGCCCAGCGTCTGGGTGTGCAAACGAAAACCTCGGCCCCAGCTCAAACGCTCGCCCCAGATCAGCACCACTTGGGCACCGGTTTGTGCTGCCAAACGGGCCGCCAAGGTCATGGTGTAGGCCGGCTTGCCGAAAAACGGGGCCCATTGGCCCATGCCATCCGGCGGCACTTGGTCGGGCAACAAACCCACAGCATGACCCGAACGCAAAGCCTTGATCAACTGGCGCACGCCCGCCAAGGTGGTGGGCACCGCCTCCAGCCCTGGGCGGTTGCGGGCCACATCCATCACCGCGCCCAAGCCCGCGTGGCGCGAGGGTCGGTACAAAACGGTCAAAGGGCCATGGTCACCACCAAAACGCGAAGCCAAGGCCTGCGCCGTGATTTCAAAGCAGCCCATGTGAGGGGTCAAAAACAAGACCCCCTTGCCAGCGGCATAGGCCTGGGCGGCCGCTTGGTCCTCAGCCCATTGCACCGGCGCAGGGCGGCCCAGCCACAAGCGAGGCAACTCGGCCGACATGCACCCAGCCTGCCCCACGGCACCCAGCACGGTGCGCCAACCCAAGCCAGCCTGCTGGATGTTGTCCAGAAAACGGCGGCGGTAAGTGGGCGACAAAGCCCAAGCCAGCCAGCCACCCAGCCAGCCCATGGCATGCAGGGCCCACAAAGGCCAGACCGAAAAGAAACGGAACCATCTCAACATAGGGGGTGATTTTGCCTTGAACTGGGCCACGTCTTGGGGCAACTGGGACAGGCAGCCAGAAAGGCCTACCGGTTTTCAACACAGCGCTACCGGTTCGGCACCCCCACAAACAGGCGCGCACTGCATAACATCTAAACAGGCAAATGCATCCAACACGGCATTTCCATCCACCCAGCAGAGGACACCCCATGAAAAACGACAAACTCTCACCCGCTTACTTCAGCACCAGCGAGGTCGCCAAGGTGTTGGGGCTGTCCGTTGGGACCGTGCAGCGCATGGTCGAAACGGGGGTCTTCAAAGCCTTTGTGACGCAAGGCGGGCATCGCCGGATTTTGGCCAGCTCACTCGACCAGTTCTGCCAAGCGCAAGGCTTTGCCTGCCCCCAAGCCTCGCATGGAAAGCCCTTGATTTGCATCTTGCATGCCAGTGACCAAATGACCCGTGCATTGGCGCAACTGAGCCAGTGGGGCGATGTGCGGGTCATCACGCAACCCCTGGACCTGATGGGCATGCGCCGGGACATCGGGGCTTTGTTCATCGATGCCCGCATCGCCTGGGTGCACGAGGCACCGCTGCACCTGCAAGACACCAGTGCACGGGACGCCCGCATCGTCGTCTACAACAGCGACCACCTGCCCGCGTCGAGCGCCTTGCATGCCGCCGCCCATCTGTTGACCGTGCCTGGCGATATCAGCACCGATTTGGTGTTCGGCTACCTCATGGGCAGCACCGACCGGCACCCGCTGTCGATCGCCACACGCCCCGTTTTGCCCTTGGGCGATTCGGCTCACTTGCAAAGTGCCCATGCACATCACAAGCCATCGCTCACTGTGGCCTCTTGAAAACCGCGCAAAAGGCCTTATGATTAGCACTCGATGGAGTTGAGTGCTAACAACACCCCTCCACAGCGTTCAACGGCACCCTGTGGGTGCTTTCGTTTTAAACCCTTGTTTCAAATCCAGGAGATTCCATGAAACTGCGTCCTTTGGGCGATCGCGTGATCGTCAAGCGTATCGAAAGCGAAACCAAAACAGCTTCGGGCATCGTGATCCCCGATTCCGCTGCTGAAAAGCCCGACCAAGGTGAAGTCTTGGCCGTCGGCCCTGGCAAGACCAACGACAAAGGCGAGACCAAAGCCCTGAGCGTGAAAGTCGGCGACCGCGTCTTGTTCGGCAAATACAGTGGCCAGACCGTCAAGGTCAATGGCGACGAGCTGTTGGTCATGAAAGAAGAAGACCTGTTCGCCGTTGTCGAATAAGTCACCCTTTTCCATTTTTTAAATACATTCAGGAGCTACTCACATGGCAGCAAAAGACGTCATTTTCGGCGGCGAAGCCCGCGCACGCATGGTTGAAGGCGTGAACATTTTGGCCAACGCGGTCAAAGTGACCCTCGGCCCTAAGGGTCGTAACGTGGTTCTGGAGCGTTCTTTCGGCGCCCCCACCGTGACCAAGGACGGTGTGTCCGTGGCCAAGGAAATCGAACTCAAAGACAAGTTGCAAAACATGGGCGCCCAGATGGTCAAGGAAGTCGCTTCCAAGACTTCTGACAACGCGGGTGACGGCACAACGACTGCCACGGTGTTGGCCCAAGCCATCGTGCGCGAAGGCATGAAGTACGTGGCCGCCGGCATGAACCCCATGGACTTGAAGCGCGGCATCGACAAGGCTGTTGCAGCCCTGATCGAAGAGCTCAAGAAAGCCACCAAGGCCACCACCACCAGCAAAGAAATCGCCCAAGTCGGCTCGATTTCTGCCAACTCAGACACCAGCATCGGCGAAATCATCGCCAACGCCATGGACAAAGTGGGCAAAGAAGGCGTGATCACCGTGGAAGACGGCAAGAGCCTGCAAAACGAACTCGACGTCGTTGAAGGCATGCAGTTCGACCGCGGCTACCTGTCTCCTTACTTCATCAACAACCCCGAAAAGCAAGCCGCTTTGCTGGACAACCCCTTCGTGTTGTTGTTCGACAAGAAGATCAGCAACATCCGCGATCTGCTGCCGACGCTGGAAGCCGTGGCCAAAGCTGGCCGTCCTTTGCTGATCGTGGCTGAAGAAGTCGACGGCGAAGCCTTGGCGACTTTGGTGGTCAACACCATCCGTGGCATCTTGAAGGTGGTGGCTGTGAAGGCTCCAGGCTTTGGTGACCGTCGCAAAGCCATGCTGGAAGACATCGCCATCCTGACCGGCGGCAAAGTGATCGCTGAAGAAGTGGGCCTGACCCTCGAAAAAGTGACTTTGGCCGATCTGGGCCAAGCCAAGCGCATCGAAGTAGGCAAGGAAAACACCATCATCATCGACGGCGCAGGCGCTGCTGGTGATATCGAAGCCCGCGTCAAGCAAATCCGCGTGCAGATCGAAGAAGCCACCTCCGACTACGACCGCGAGAAGCTGCAAGAGCGCGTGGCCAAGTTGGCTGGCGGTGTGGCCGTGATCAAGGTCGGCGCTGCCACCGAAGTCGAAATGAAAGAAAAGAAAGCCCGCGTGGAAGACGCCCTGCACGCCACCCGCGCTGCAGTGGAAGAAGGCATCGTGGCTGGCGGCGGCGTGGCTTTGCTGCGTGCACGCCAAACCGCTGGTGTCATCAAAGGCGACAACGCTGACCAAGACGCTGGCATCAAGCTGGTGCTCAAGGCCATCGAAGCGCCTCTGCGCGAGATCGTTTACAACGCCGGCGGCGAGCCATCGGTGGTGGTGAACGCCGTCTTGGGTGGCAAAGGCAACTACGGCTTCAACGCTGCCAACGACACCTACGGCGACATGATCGAAATGGGTATTCTGGATCCTACAAAAGTGACCCGCACTGCTTTGCAGAACGCCGCTTCTGTGGCCAGCTTGATGCTGACCACCGAGTGCATGGTCTCCGAAGCCCCCAAGGACGATGCCCCAGCCGGTGGCATGCCTGACATGGGCGGCATGGGTGGTATGGGCGGCATGGGCATGTAATGCGCCCATGACACCGATCAAGCCTCGGCTTGATCCCAGTGCCACAATCAACCCTGCAGGTGCCAACCTGCAGGGTTTTTTTCTGTCTGAACGGATCGCTCATGAATTTTCAGCAACACCACAGCGCGATGCTGCTCAAGTACTCGGGCATCAGCTTCATTTCAGGGGCCGTGAACCACGGCTTTTTCAGCGGTGAGCGCTCGCTGTGGACCGCCGCCATCGGCATGGTGCTGTTCGTGCTCGGGGCCTGGATGGAACACCGCCTGAACGCGTCGTCCACAGACAGCCAAGCAGCGGGTTTGTTTCAAACCTTGGTACTCGGGGCCTTGCTGTCGATAGGCTTGGGCTTTTTCACCGGCGGTCTGCAACACTTTCCAGACTCACCCGCCCGCAGCGCATGGGTGGTGCCACTGGGGTTTATGGTCTCGGTATTGGCTTTGGCGTTGAGCACGCCTGAGGCCTGGCGGCGCAGTACCACGGTGTATGTGGCCCTGGTGGGCTCCTTGGTGGCTGTGGGCAGTTATGGCGCTTGGCAATGGCTGGCGCAGCACCCTGAGTGGGCAGCGACGGGCCACGCGCATGGCGAGGCCCCGGCTGCAGAACACAGCCATGGGGAACCCACTCATGACGGACATGCGGCTACAGCTGGCCCCTCGTTCATGCTGATCACGCGCAGCATCGGGTTGACGATGGACGACCAGATGCGCTTTACGCCTTCACAGGTGGACGTGCGCGAAGGCGAGACCATCCGCTTTGTGGTGCGCAATGCGGGCCAAACCGCCCACGAAATGGTGCTGGGCTCAGACGCCGAGATCCAAGCCCACGCCCAAGCCATGCAGCAAGGCCAAGCACATGATCAAAGCCACAGCCACGGCAGCGGCGCTGCCATCACGGTGGCGGCAGGCCAAACGGGCGAGATGGTGGTGAAGTTCGATCAAGCCCAAACCCTGCAGATGGCTTGCCTGATTCCAGGCCACTACGAGGCGGGCATGCGCGGCACGCTGAATGTGCGCAAGGCAGGCGCAGCCTCGATGACGCCAGTGCCCGCAGCGCACGACCACAGCACGCACAAGCACTGAGACCTCTGGGCCCACTAGGCCCAAGCCTCAAGCATCGACGATGTCAAAGCTGGTGGTGATCTCGGCCGTCTTGCCCAGCATGATGCTGGCCGAGCAGTATTTGTCGTGGCTCATGGCAATCGCCCGCTCGACCGCGCTGGCGGGCACGCCCTTGCCGGTGACGGTGAAGTGCATGTTGATTTTGGTGAAAACTTTGGGGTCGACTTCGGCACGCTCACTGCTGAGCTTGACGCTGCAGCCGCGCACATCGTGGCGACCGCGCTTCAAGATCAACACCACGTCATAAGCGGTGCAACCGCCTGTGCCGGCCAGCAAAGTTTCCATCGGGCGTGGGGCCAGGTTTTGCCCACCGTTTTCAGGCTTGACCGCATCGGGCGCGCCATCCATCGCGATGACGTGGCCGGAGCCGGTCTCGGCCAAAAAGCCCATGCCGGAGCGGGTGCCGGCAGCGCCGGTCCAAGTGACTGTGCATTCCATGATCGGTTCCTTGTGTTGCTGTGTTCACTTGATCGGGTCAAGCTTCGCGTTTGGCAGCGATCGTAAACGGAATTTCAGGGCGGGCTTTACATGATTTTTGCAATTTGAGACAGGCAACTTGCTGCATTGCAACAAAACGCCGCTACAATTTCGCACATGCGTGCTTTTTTGCATGCACCGTTTGTCTCCTCCACCCTCCGAAAAGGTGGATTTGCCCCGAACCGCAAGGCTCGGGGCATTTTTTTTGCCCCGTTATCATCAGGGTCAGTCCACACTGAATGCGGCAGCCCCATGCTGCCAACTGCACGCCATGTCCAAACACCTCAAGCCCGCCGACTACCTCAAGAAAATACTCAACGCCAAGGTCTACGACGTGGCGACCGAGTCGGCCCTGGAAACCGCCAAGAACCTGTCACGCCGCCTGCACAACAAAGTGCTGCTCAAACGCGAAGACCAGCAACCGGTGTTCAGCTTCAAGCTGCGCGGCGCGTACAACAAGATGGCGCACCTGACACCCGCGCAGCTCCAAAAAGGCGTCATCTGCGCTTCAGCAGGCAATCACGCCCAAGGCGTGGCGCTCAGCGCCAGCAAACTGGGCACACGCGCCGTGATCGTGATGCCCACCACCACACCACAAGTGAAGATCGATGCGGTCAAAGGCCTGGGCGGCGACGTGGTGCTGTTTGGCGAGAGTTATTCCGATGCTTACAACCACGCCGTGCTGCTCGAGAAAAAACAAGGCCTGACATTCGTTCACCCTTTTGACGACCCGGACGTGATCGCAGGACAAGGCACGATCGCCATGGAAATGCTGCGCCAGCACCAAGGCCCCCTGGATGCGGTGTTCGTGGCCATTGGCGGCGGCGGCCTGATCAGTGGCGTGGCCAATTACATCAAGGCGGTGCGCCCCGAGGTGAAAGTGATCGGCGTGCAGATGAACGACTCGGACGCCATGATCCAGTCGGTCAACGCCAAAAAACGCGTCACACTGCCCGACGTGGGCCTGTTCTCCGACGGCACTGCGGTGAAACTGGTGGGCGAAGAAACCTTCCGCGTTTCACGCGCCTTGGTCGATGAATACATGACGGTGGACACCGACGCAGTGTGCGCCGCCATCAAAGACGTTTTTGTGGACACGCGATCGATCGTCGAGCCTGCAGGCGCTTTGGCTGTGGCCGCCATCAAAAAATATGTGGCCCAGCACAAGACCAAGGGCGAGACCTATGCCGCCATCTTGTGCGGCGCCAACATGAACTTTGACCGCCTGCGCTTTGTGGCCGAACGCGCCGATGTGGGCGAAGAAAAAGAAGCCCTGTTTGCCGTGACCATTCCCGAAGAGCGCGGCAGCTTCAAGCGCTTCTTGGAGCTGATTGGCAGCTTGCCCGGCGGCCCGCGCAATGTGACCGAGTTCAACTACCGCATGAGCGACACCGACAAGGCCCATGTGTTTTTGGGCTTGTCCACCCACGGCAAAGGTGAGAGCACCAAGATCACGGGCCACTTCAACAAACAAAAATTTGCCGCCATCGACCTGACACACGACGAGTTGGCCAAAGAGCACATCCGCCACATGGTGGGCGGTCACTCGGCCTTGTCACAAGACGAGCGCTTGCTGCGCTTTGTGTTCCCCGAGCGTCCAGGGGCTTTGCTCAAGTTTTTGAGCCTGATGCGTCCGGGCTGGAACATCAGCTTGTTCCACTACCGCAACCAAGGCGCCGACTATGGCCGCATCCTGGTGGGCCTGCAGGTGCCGCCCAAGGACGACAAAGCCTTTGCCAAATTCATGGACACGCTGGGCTATCCCTACGCAGAAGAGACGAACAATCCGGTCTACAAGATGTTTTTGCGGGCATAAAAAAACGGGCATAAAGCCCGTTTTTTCAAGTCATTTCGCCGATCAAAACGGTGTGCCGTCCTGTTTGCGCGGCTGGTACCAGTTATACGAGCGCATCAAGTTGCGTTGCTCTGCGTCCTTGCCCCAAAGCTCGGAATAGGTCATCCATGTGCGTGGATGAAAATCACCCAACGCATTGACCGCTACCCCAGTAGCGCAATGCGCATCTGCAAGGGATTGCCGACTGCATTTGATCTCGGCAGCACGCAAAGTAGACCGCACGCCCAATTGGTCATCCCAGCCCGTTGCATTCGTGCCTGAGATCCAGGTTTTGTTAGCGTTTTCTTCATTGCGACGACCACTGATCCAAAGCGATGTCATCGGCACAATACTGTCCGTCCATGACAGGCTATAACCCCCAGTCGCAGGAACCGGCACCGGCGATTGCGCTGCATCACATGTCGCATCCCCCGAAAAACAAGGTGTCAGCAAGTTGGAGGACTGCATCTTCAAAGCCTTGATCCCGGCCAAAGCAGCATCGGTATACCTTGGCATCACCGCTTCAGGGCCATTGGAGCCCATCAACTCTTCGACCGTCATCGGACGCGCCACAGACCATGTTTTCTGTATTTTCGTGGTCCCGTCCATGAATACATATTCAATTTCCCACATACCCATGCTGGGATATTCAGCCAATTCTGCCGAAGTCGGGGTAAATGGCTGACCCGAATCATCCAAAGGTCGCATGATTCCCACGTCCTTGATGTCAGACGGCAATCTGGTTTCAGTATCGGAAATGAATTTCTGGGCAAAAGTCAAAGACTTGCTGGTGCCCGAGCAATGGTATTTCGGACTGTTCACCCCATATGTCGTTGTTTCTGTATTTTTGGGGGTCGATACTTGGTTGTCGCTTCCAAAATTCACTTCCGAAACCTTGCAAATAGCAAGATCACGAGAAGCCCCGCCAAGCGCCGATGCCATCAGGATTTTCTTGCGCTTGGGCGTGGTGACTTTGGCATAGTTCACAACGGACTTGCCGCTTTGAATCAAATCACGCACTGAAATCAGATACTGACTTTGCACATAATCGAGCGACCGGTCACTGCGCAAGGGAAACTCGCGCTTTTGACTGTGGGAGACCACCGTCCAAGGATAAATATTCCGATCCCCGGAAAGCCCCAGAATTTCCTCACCGTTGTATGTGTACTTGGTTGTATAGAGCATGATGTTTTCCCGATTGCCCTGCTCATTCACCCATGACATTGCCACGATGGCGCGGCCCACACCATCGCCACGACGAACACCCATCAAATCCTGAACCAAATAAGGCTTAGGCACTGGCTTGAATTCAACAGAACCTGCGTACGTGAACAAGCCTGCAAACTGGGCACTGGCACCCAAACGTTGACCAAAATTCAAATATTGCGTCGGATCATTGTTGAGAAACACTTTTTTGCATGGCGCCGACAACACCGCACTGGCACCATCGGTTCTGACAGACGGCAAGTCCCGGTAGCATGCATTCAGATTGGCAATCAATCCCGTGTAAAGAACCGACGCATTGTCTGGCGTGAGTTCATTCGCATTGAGCGTCCCTAGCCTGACACGCTCTGCATTGGCCTCGGCAAGAGAAGAACGGGAAGTCAAGTTCACAACAGGCAATTGACTCGCAGGATTTTCCGGATCAGTCGCCACCTTGACAACAAATTGAACGTTAGCTGTTTTGACCGTTCCATTCGCGGCATTGGACACAACAGAAATCGAATCAAGCAGTTTGTCTTGTCCCTTTCCATTCGCAACGAACGCCGAAGTAAAAATATCAGCTGAAGCCCCTACGGCGCTACTTACAGGAGAAAGCGCTGCTGAAATGATCTGCCGTTTCTCTTGCACAAGTTCCTTGGTCGGCGCAACGGCATTGGTTTGCAAAGCAGCAACAAGTCCTTCAGCTGCACCGGTCGGGGAGACGAAAGCCGCCACAGCATCAGAAAGAGGTGTGATATTTGACACACCACTTGATGCATCCGTGTGGATGGCATGGAGCACAATTTCATCTTTAGCAAGTTTTAAGGTGTACGGGGCAACACCTTTGGTCGTCAAAGTGACACTGAAAACACCACCCTCACCCGTATTGCCGGATCCAACGACTGCGCCAGTGGCGTCATAAACCGTTATCGATCCAGCTTCAATGGGCGCCCCAACTGCGGCCGTTCCCGATATCACAACGGACTGAGCAGACGTACCAACTCCATTATTCGAGGACCCACCCCCACAAGCCACCAACACCGCCGCCGCAGGCAGCAAGACCAATTTCATCGTTTTCTTCAACATAACGACCCTTTAGGCGAAAAATTACTAAAAAATCATTTTGAAACTGAAAAATATTTTTGAGAAGCATTTATTCTCAGTAGTTACCCTCGAACAACGAAATTGATAAAATCAGCGCTTATGGTTTATTCAAGGGCGGAAGGTTGAGTGTGACCTGTGAACCAAGTGAGGCAAGCCGGGCCTGGCGGTTAGTCAACGCTTCGAGCGTCCAGCCATCAATCACCACTTGCCCCACGCGAAACGGCTTGGGCGCTTGGCCATCGATGGCCAACAGGGCGCTGCCCTCGCCGCTGGGTGCGGCAATGACCCCGAGCAACTGAATGGACTTGTCGTCCGCGCTGGGCAAGCCCTCTTTCACCCGGGTAGCGCCCAAAATGCGGGGCAGCGCGTCCGCTGACGCCCCCAAGGCTCCTTGCGGTGCATCCACCAGCGCAGTCTTCGCCAAAGATGGCCCAGACGGAAAACTCCAGATCCAATAGCCTGCGCTCAAAGCAGCAGCGAACCATATCAGGCCCGTCAGCCAAGGGGTCCATCTGGAACGCGGGGCAAGAGGTAGGCGAAAAGTGGTCATACAGAGATTATGATGGATGGCATGCAAACCTCACAGTCCTCCCGCTCACGCCGTCAACGCGGCTTCACCCTGATTGAACTCATGGTCGTGCTGGCCATCATTGGCGTGTTGGCCGCCTTGATCGTGCCGAATGTTCTGGGGCGCGCCGACGATGCCCGCATCACCGCCGCGCGCACGGACGTGGGCAACCTGATGCAGGCGCTCAAGCTCTACAAGCTGGACAACCAACGCTACCCCAGCGCCGAGCAAGGCCTCAAAGCCCTGATCGCCAAGCCCACCTCCGAGCCTGTGCCGGTCAACTGGAAATCTTATTTGGACAAATTGCCCAACGACCCTTGGGGCCGCGCTTACCAATACATGAACCCTGGCATCAAGGGCGAGGTGGATGTGCTGTCCTTTGGCGCTGACGGTCAAGCCGGTGGCGAGGGCAACAATGCGGACATCGGCAGCTGGCAATAAGCCAGCTCAGACCTCATCCCAAGGCTTTACCCTGCTGGAACTTTTGGTGGTGGTGGCGCTGATCGCCATCGCCACAGCCGGGGTGAGCTTGTCCTTGCGTGGCAGTGCCGACAGCGCCTTGGAGCGCGACGCCACACGGCTGGCCGCCTTGATGGAAACCGCCCGAGCCCAATCGCGCGCCAGCGGCTTGACCGTGGTGTGGCGCAACACACCGACAGGGTTTGTGTTTGAAGGCTTACCGCCTCCTGGCTTGCCGCAAAACTGGCTGAACGACAGCACACGCGCAGCCCAGCCACTGGCGGTGGTGCTGGGCCCCGAACCCTTGATCGCGCCACAAAGCATCGCCTTGGTGAGCACGCAGGGCACGAGCAGCATCTGGCTGGTCAGCGATGGCCTCAGTCCTTTTCAGGTGCAGCGCAGCCCTGGCCGGACGCCGCCATGAAACGCTTGTCCAAGGGCTTCACCCTGATCGAGGTGCTGGTGGCGCTGGGCATTGTGGCCGTGGCGCTGATGGCTGGCCTCCAAGCCACGGGCTCGCTCAGCCGCAACGCTGAACGGCAAAGCCTGAGCATGTTGGGCCAGATGTGCGCCGACAACGAACTGATCCGCTTGCGCCTGCGCAGGCAATTGCCCGACACGGGCAGCAGCGATGTGGAATGCCTGCAGGCCGGGCAAGCCTTGCAGGTCAATCTGAACATCAAGACCACGCCCAACCCCAACTTCCGGCGGGTGGACGCCCGGGTGCTCCAGCAAGGCGAGTTCATCTTGCAAGTGTCCACCGTGATGGGGCGCAACTGATGCACTTCGCGCCTCAACGCCACGCGGGCTTCACCTTGATCGAGGTGCTGGTGGCCATCACCGTCATGGCGTTGATGTCGCTCATGGCTTGGCGCGGGCTGGACGGCATGCTGCGCTCGCAAAGCGGCTTGCAAAGCCGCGCCAACGAGGTGCGCACACTGCAAGCGGGCCTGGCCCAATGGCAAACCGACCTGGACCAGATGGCCGAACTGAACAACACCCCCAGTTGGCTGTGGGATGGCAAGGTCTTGCGGCTGACGCGCCGCGCCAATGCCCAAGACGAAGCCATTCAGGTGGTCGCCTGGACCTGGCGCAGCGATGCGGGCCGGCCCGGTGGTGGCGACTGGCAGCGCTGGCAATCGGCCCCGCTGACCAGCCAAGCCGCCTGGCGTCAAGCCTGGGGCCTGGCAGAGCAGTGGAGCCAAACCCCCACCGAAAACAACCGAGCCCAACAGGTGCAGGTCCACCCTCTGTCGGGATGGCAAATTTTTGTACACCGTGGCGGCAGCTGGGCCAACCCCTTGTCCAGCGATGTGGTCACGGCAGGCAGCACCAATGCACCCACCGCCAAACAGGGCACCCCACCCGATGGCGTGCGCTTGATCTTGAGCCTGCCCCAAGGCCCCGTCGGCACTGGTCCGCTGACGCTCGACTGGATACGGCCCACCTTGTCAGGAGGCACCCCATGAGGCACCAAAAAGGCGCGGCATTGCTGGTGGCCATGTTGGTCATGGCCCTGGTGGCCACCTTGGCCAGCGCCGCCTTGTGGCAGCAATGGCGCCAAGTCGAGATCGAATCGGCCGAACGTGGCCGCAGCCAAACCGGCTGGATGTTGACCGGTGCACTCGATTGGTCGCGCCTGATCTTGCTCGAAGACGCCAAGTCCCAACAAAGCGGCAACGCCGACCATCTGGGTGAACCCTGGGCCTTGCCGGTGCAAGAGTCCAAACTGTCTACCTTTTTGTCGCAAGACCAAAAATGGCAAGAGGGCGACGCCGAAGTGTTTTTGTCGGGCTACATCACCGATGCCCAATCTCGGCTCAACCTGCGCAACCTGATGGACCAAGGCACACTGTCGCTGCCTGATCTGGCTGCTTGGCGCCGCTTGTTTGAGCAATTGGGCCTGCCGCTGGAAGAGCTCAACACCATGGTCCGGCTCTTGCCTTTGGCGTTGACCAGCAACAACACGCCCGATGCCACGCCATCATCGACTGCCCCCCTCATGCCGCAGCTTACGGCGCAGCTGGTCTGGCTGGGCATGAGCTCCCAAACGGTCGCAGCCTTGGAGAACTTCGTCACCGTCTTGCCGGAGCCCACCACCATCAACCTGAACACCGCGCCCGCTGAAGTGCTGATGGCCTGCCTGCCCGGCCTGGACATGGTCAGTGCACGGCAGCTGCTGACGCAACGCCAGCGAGCCCACTGGACCAATCTGCAGGACGTGCGGCAAATCCTCGGGCCTCTGGGCACGTTGTTGAACAACAATAGACACGGCGTTCAAAGCAGCTTTTTCGAGATCAACGGCCGCATGCGCATTGACCAAGTGATGCAACAAGAACGCGCTCTGGTCAAACGTGAAGGCAGCAACGCAGTTCGCATGCTCTGGCGTGTGCGAACACCTTTGTTGATGCCCTCTGCGCCCCTACAATGAATTCCACATGCGCACACTGATTCTTCAACTGCCAATCGGACCGCCTCAGGCCAACACCCTCTACCCGCACGCCTGGGCAGAAGGCGCTTCGCAAACTTCTCCCTTGGCGCTGAAGTGGGCCAGCAGCGCATTGCTTCCCAAACTCGACCGGACATCGGAGTTGGTGGTGATGGTGCCGGCACTGGCGCTGTCCTGGCACCGCGCAGAACTGCCCCCTGGGCTGCACAAACAAAAAGCTCGGCTGCTGGCGGCCCTGCAAGGTCTGCTTGAAGAGCGTTTGCTGGACGACCCTGCCCAATTGCACATGGCGCTGCCCAGACAATGGAAGAACGCCCCATCGGCATGGGTCGCGGTGTGCGACAAAGCCTGGCTGCAAGCCCACCTGAGCGCACTCGAATCCGAAGGGCTGACCGTTCACCGCATCGTGCCGGAATTCAGCCCCGATACGCCTTCACTCCAAATCACAGCCACCGGTGATGCCGAGACCGGATGGCTCTGGACCTGCCAGGCCGAACGCGGCGTTTGGGGCACCCCCTTGGCGAGCGTTGACGCCTCGACATGGCCCCCTCAAGTTTTGGAAGCTGCAGACATCCAGGCCGAACCTGCCGTGGTGGCGCTGGCTTCGCAAAAATTGCAAACGCCGGCTCGTTTGATGTCGCCAGCCCAACATTGGTTGACTGCCATCGCCAGCGACTGGGATCTGGCGCAATTTGAGTTCCAGTCCGATGCACGTGCTCGCCAATGGAAAACCGTGCAACGGGTGACCAGCGATCTCTTGCAGCACCCGCAATGGCGCTGGGCACGTTGGGGCCTGGGCCTGCTGATGTGCAGCCAACTGATCGGCCTCAACGCTTGGGCTTGGAAGACCCGCGCCCATTGGCAAGCCCAACAGCAAGCTTGGTCACAGATGTTGCGCGAGACCCTGCCTGACACCCGCGTGGTGGTCGATGCCCCCTTGCAAATGCAGCAAGCTGTGGCCCGCCTGCGCCAAAATGCCGGGGCTTTGACGCCAGGGGATCTCGAATCGATGCTCCAGGCACTCGGTGAGGCCTTGCCGCCCCAAGTGGCGGGCCCCCGCCAATGGCGCTTGAACGACGGCCAATTGCGGCTGGGCGGCTGGACACTGCCAGATACAGAACAACAAGCCATTCAAAAAGCCTTAGGCCAACAAGGCTACCAATGGCGCGCCGAAGGCGAGGAATGGTTGATGAGCCCACGAGGTACGCCATGACACCGTTGATTCAAACCTTGATGCCCCCGCTCAAAGCATTCTGGCAAGCGCGCAGTTTGCGCGAACGCCGCGCTTTGCAATGGGCCGCAGTGGTCCTTGGCCTTGCCGCCGTCTGGTCAGCGGCATTGGCCCCGGCCTTGCGCACTTGGCAGGACGCCCCCGCCAAACAGACCGAGCTGGACCGCCAAACACAGCACATGCTGCAATTGCAGGCGCAAGCGCGCCAGTGGCAGGCCTCACCGGCGATCAGCCGAGCCCAGGCCATCACATGGCTGCAAGCGCACGCCAAGGATTTGGCCCCCGACGCCAAGCTCCAAGTGCAAGGCGATGTGGTGAACCTGAGTTTTCAAGCCGCACCGGCCGACGCGCTGGCCACTTGGATCGCGCAGGCCCGCGAACATGCCCATGCCCGACCTGTCCAAGCGCAAATGCAGCAAACACCCTCACCCACAAAATCGGGCGCAGCGAGCGCTGCTGCGCAGGTGATGTGGGGCGGAACCTTGCAACTGAGCCTGCCCGGATGAGCCGCCCATGAAACGCACACCATTGCGCACTGCCGCGTCATCGGCCAGCCCTTGGGGCTGGGCGCTGTCGGGCGCTTTGCTGGGGGCCTTGTTGGCCAGTGCCATCTGGGCACCCTCACGCTGGCTGTCTGAGTCCTTGCGCCAAGGCACACGACAACAGGTTCAATTGGACAGCCCGCGCGGCACAGTCTGGCAAGGCTCGGCCCAACTTACCCTCAGCGCAGGGGCTGGTAGCCGCGGCGCGCAAACTTTGCCAGGGCGCTTGCATTGGCGCATCCAGCCGGGCCTGACCACCTGGAAGCTGGAGCTGCTCGCCGATTGCTGCATGGACCAAGCCGCACAAGCCACCGTGCGTCTGGGCTGGGCCACCCAACAAATTCAGTTGGAAGATCACCAATCGCGCTGGCCAGCTGCATTGCTGTCGGGCCTAGGGGCCCCTTGGAATACGCTTCAGGCCGAAGGACAGCTGCAGTTGCGCACCGAAAGCTTGCAATTGCAATGGGCCGACGGTCGACTGCAAATGCAGGGGTTGGCCGAATTGGATGCGCAGCGAATGTCCTCACGCCTGAGCACCTTGAAACCCATGGGCAGCTACCGCGTGCAAGTGCGTGGCACACCGCAAGGCAGCGCCACTCCCCAGGTGCTTTTGAGTACCCTGCATGGTCCGCTGCAATTGCAAGGCCAGGGCCAATGGGTAGGCCAGAGGCTCCATTTTTCTGGCGAAGCCAGTGCCGACGCTGGCACTGAAACCGCTTTGTCCAATTTGCTGAACATCATCGGCCGCCGTCAAGGCACGCGCAGCCTGCTCACTTTGGGATGAACCCATGCACACACTCAACACACTTTTCAGATCAGGCCGCTTGTCGGTCATGGCGCTGGCGCTGACCCTGGGCAGCTCGGGCTTGGCTTGGGCGCAAACGCCTGGGCAAAAAGCCAAAGGCAAAGAGCCCATCACGCTCAACTTTGTGAATGCCGACATCGAAGCCGTGGCCCGCACACTGGCCAGCTTGTCCGGTCACAACGTGGTGGTGGATCCGCGGGTCAAAGGCACCCTGTCACTGTCAAGCCAAGTGGCCGTGCCGCCTGCGCAGGCCCTGCACCTGTTTGCCACCCAGCTGCGCACGCAAGGCTTTGCACTGATCGAATCTGCAGGCCTGTACACCGTGCTGCCCGAATCCGAAGCCAAGCTGCAAACCGGCACGGTTTCTGCCGGCCCAGTGGCCGCCAGCAGCGGTCAGGTGATCACGCAGATTTTTCGACTGAACCACGAAAACGCCAACAACCTCGTGCCCATCTTGCGGCCGCTGATCAGCCCCAACAACACCATCAACGTCAACCCCGGCACCAACGCGCTGGTGGTCACCGACTACAGCGACAACCTGCAGCGCCTGGGCCGCATCATCGCAGCGCTGGATGTGGCCAACGCCACCGGCGTGGAAGTGATCCGGCTGCAACACGGCATCGCCGCCGACATGGCGGTCATGGTGCAGCGCCTGATCGACTCGGGCGCCGCAACGGGTGCCGCCGGTGTGGCCAATGCGGGGCCTGCACAATCGGATGCAGGCTTCAAAACCACGGTGTTGGCCGAAGCCCGCACCAATGCCCTGATCGTGCGCGCCGCCAACCCGGCCAAGCTGGCCTTGACGCGCAGCCTGATCGAGCAACTGGACCAACCCAACGCCACGGGCGCCCGAGCGGCCAGCGGCAACATCCATGTGGTGTATCTGAAAAACGCCGACGCCACCAAACTGGCCGCCACACTGCGCGCCGCCATCAGCAGCAGCGCCATGGGCGGCACCTCCGGTGGCAGCTCGGGCAGCGTGGCGAGCGGCATCAACACCCCCAGCTTGCCAGCCCCCCAGGGCGGCAACGCCACTGCCAACAGCAGTCAGCCCTCCACCGGCGGCCAGATCCAGGCCGACCCGGCCACCAACTCGCTCATCATCACCGCACCTGAGCCGCAATACCGCCAACTGCGCAGCGTGATCGACATGCTCGATCAACGCCGCGCGCAGGTCTTCGTGGAAAGCCTGATCGCCGAAGTCAGTGCCGACAAAGCTGCCGAGTTTGGCGTGCAGTGGATGAGCGGCACAGGCACGGGCAGCAACACCGTCGGCGTGATGGGCACCAACTTCTCGGTGGGTGGCACCAATTTGCTGTCCTTGGCAGCCAACGCAGCCAAAGGCACTTACGCCGCATCCCCCGGCTTCAACATCGCCGCTGGTCAGCAACGCAACGGTGTGCTGGCCTTGGGTGCCCTGGCGCGCTTTTTACAAACCAATGGCGATGCCAACATCTTGTCCACGCCGAATTTGCTGACGCTCGACAACGAAGAAGCCAAGATCGTGATCGGCCAAAACGTGCCCTTTGTGACCGGCCAATACACCGCGAACAACAACACCACCAATGGCGCGGTCAATCCCTTCCAGACCATCGAGCGCAAAGACGTGGGTTTGACCTTGCGTGTCAAACCCCAGATCAGCGAAAGCGGTACCGTGAAGATGCAAATCTTCCAAGAAGTCAGCAGCATCGACAGCAAAAGCTCCAGCACCTCGGGTCTGATCACCAACAAGCGCTCCATTGAATCGAGCGTGCTGGTCGAAGACGGCTCCATCGTGGTGCTGGGCGGCTTGCTGCAAGACGACACCAGCAGCAGCCAAGAAAAAGTGCCCGGCATTGGCGACATCCCCTTCCTGGGCAATTTGTTCAAGGCCGAAACCCGCAGCCGCAAGAAAACCAACCTGATGGTGTTCCTGCGGCCGGTGGTGGTGCGCGATGGTGCGGCCACCGAAGCCCTGTCTTTGGGCCGCTACGAACAAATGCGCCTGAACCAGCTGAACAACCAGCCGGTCGCCACCCCCGCCATGCCGATCGAAGGCGCTGCCGTTTTGCCCAGCCTGACGCCTGTGGTTCCACCGGCTAACAAGCCCTGAGCCATGCGCGCCACGCACCCCCTGCCCTACACCTTTGCACGCAGCCACCGGCTGCTGCTGGAAGGCTCCTCACAAGGCTTGACCTTGTGGCTGTGCGACAGCAGCGAGCATTCCGCACAGTCTGAGGTCACCCGCAAATACGGGCCCCAAGGTCTGAGCTTTCAACACACGAGCTTGTCTGACTTACAAGAACGCATTCACCTGGCCTATGCCGGAGGGCAGGCCCATGGCGCGTCCACGGCTGCCGATGTGGTCAGTGAAGTCGAGTCCGATGCCGACCTCTCGCGCATGATGCAAGAGCTGCCCGCGGTCGAAGACTTGCTCGAAGCCAGCGACGATGCGCCCATCATCCGCATGCTCAACGCCTTGCTCACGCAGGCGGCGCGCGATGGGGCCAGCGACATCCACATCGAGCCCTACGAGCGCCACTCCAGCGTGCGCTTTCGCATCGACGGCAGCTTGCGTGAAGTGGTGCAACCCAACCGGGCGCTGCATGCCGCCTTGATTTCGCGCCTGAAAATCATGGCCGAACTCGACATCGCCGAAAAACGCCTGCCGCAAGACGGCCGCATCAGCCTGCGCTTGGGCAGCAAAGCGGTGGACGTGCGCGTCTCGACTTTGCCCAGCGCCCATGGCGAACGCGCTGTGCTGCGTTTGCTCGACAAGAGCGAGGCACGCTTGACGCTCGAAGCCGTGGGCATGCAAGGCCGGGTCTTGCAACAAATCGAGCAACTCATCGCTCAGCCCCATGGCATCTTGCTGGTCACCGGCCCTACGGGTTCGGGCAAAACCACCTCTTTGTACGCAGCACTGCAAAGGCTGGACGCGGCGCACAACAACATCATGACCGTGGAAGACCCGATCGAGTACGAACTGTCTGGTGTGGGCCAGACCCAGGTCAACAGCAAGATCGATCTGACCTTTGCCAAGGCCTTGCGCGCCATCCTGCGCCAAGACCCCGATGTGATCATGATTGGCGAGATCCGCGACTTTGAAACCGCGCAAATCGCCATCCAGGCCTCGCTCACCGGTCACCTGGTGCTGGCCACGCTGCACACGAACGATGCGGCCAGTGCCGTCACGCGCTTGACCGACATGGGCGTGGAGCCCTTCTTGCTCAGCTCTTCGCTGCTGGGCGTGCTGGCCCAGCGCCTGGTGCGCCAGCGCTGCAAGGCCTGCGCCGGTGCAGGGTGCGACGCCTGTGGCCAGACCGGCTATGCAGGCCGTACCGGCATTTTTGAATTGCTGGTGGCCAGCGACGAAATCCGTGCCCAGATCCACCAAGGTGCTGCCGAGTCCGAACTGCGTGCCACTGCTTTGCGACAGGGCATGGTGCTCATGCGTGACGATGGCCAACGCCTGGTGGATGCCGGCATCACCACCACCGAAGAGCTGCTGCGCGTGACACGCGACTGAAGCCCATGCGCGCTCAAAGCCCCATCACTCGCTCAACGGCCCTGCAGGGCCTGGTGTCAGTGCTCCTTGGGGGATGGGCTTTGAGCAGCTGGGCGCAAGATCCAGCACCAGAAACACCGCCTCCTGCGGCCAGCCCAACACCTTGGACCTACAGCCTGGGGCTTCGCAGCGACATCGCCGACTTGCGCCACCCTGGCACACAAAAACTGCACCTCAACCTCGGCCTGCGTTATGGCCGATGGCGCATTGGATCCACCGATGGCAGCAACTGGCACCGCTTTGGCCAGGTGCTGCAAGACAGCGGCCTGGCTTATGACCTGCGACAAGACTCCAAATGGAGCTTGGCGGTCTCCGGCAGCATCATCAACCTGGACCAGAGCGGCCAATTTGACGCCATCAAAGCCGGGCGCAAAACCCTGCGCGCCAAGGCAGGCGTGGACTACCGCTTGCCCAACCGCTGGTCCGTGGGGCTGATCGCCACGCAAGATCTTTTCATGCGTGGCGATGGGACCACTTTGTCGCCCACACTCACGTACCGCCACCCCCTCAGTGAGGTCAGCACCTTGATGCTGAGCCAATCCATGACCTGGGCGAGCAGCGCCCACTGGCAGACGCAACAAGCCCTCGACCCCTTGGCCAGAACCCACCAAGGCACAGGCCTTGGGGAATATGCCGTTCAACTGGCCTACCGCCAACGCCTGTCGCACCATTGGGCTTTCTTCAGTCAGCTGGGGGCGCAACACACCTTGAGCCCTGTACACCCATCCTCTTTGAACACCATCCCCAGCTGGAACTATTCTGGCCAGTTCGGTGTGGTGTATTTCGCCCATTGATCGCCCATGCCCGCCTACCGTTTTGAAGCCCTGCAAGCCGATGGCGCCACGCGCAAAGGTGTGATCGAGGCCGACAGCCTCAAAACTGCGCGCAGCCAATTGCGCGCTCAATCCTTGGTGCCCCTGAGCGTGGAAGCCATTGCCAGTGGTTCGGCCGATCCCAACACCGCACTGCCCTGGTGGCAGCGACCCGTGGGCCGCTCACGCGCCTTCAGCGGCAGCCAGCGTGCGGTCTGGACCCGTCAACTCGCGGGCCTGGTGGGCAGCGGCCTGCCCATAGAGAGGGCCTTGACGGCCTTGGCCGAAGAAGCCGACGACGACAAGCAGCGCCAGCTGATGGCCGCCATCCGGGCCGAAGTCAATGGCGGCAGCAGCTTGGGCCATGCGCTGGCGCAACACCCCGGTGAATTTCCGGCCATCGACCGGGCGGTGATCGCTGCCGGTGAGCAAAGTGGTCATTTGGGCATGGTGCTGGAGCAACTGGCCAATGACCTCGAAGATCACCAAGCCTTGCGCGCCAAATTGATGGGCGCTGCGCTGTATCCGGCCATTGTTTGCCTGGTGGCGTTGGCCATCGTGATTTTTTTGGTCACCTCGGTCGTGCCGCAAGTAGCCGGCGTGTTTGCAGGCACCAAGAGACAACTGCCCATGCTCACCGTCGCCATGCTGGGGCTGAGCGATTTTGTGCGGCAATGGGGCTGGTTGATGCTGGGCTTGGCGGTGGCGGGGCTTGGGGCCTTTCGCATGGCCTTGCGCCAGAGTGCCTTTCGGCTGCGTTTTGATGCGGCGTTTTTGCGCTTGCCCCTGATCGGCCGTTTGGCGCGGGGCTACAACAGCGCCCGCTTTGCCTCCACCTTGGCCATGCTGACAGCCGCTGGTGTGCCTATCCTCAAAGCCTTGCAGGCGGCAGCCGACACCTTGTCCAACCAGGCCTTGCGCGCCGATGCCCTCGAAGCCTTGGTGCGGGTTCGCGAAGGTGCACCTCTGGGCAATGCCTTGGCACAGCATGCGCGCTTTCCGGGGCTGCTGAGCATGTTCGCCAAGCTGGGCGAACAGACTGGCCAGTTGCCCGTGATGCTGCAACGCGCCGCACAGCAGCTGTCTTCTGAGGTGCAGCGCCGCGCCATGGCCCTGGCCACCGTGCTCGAGCCTTTGCTGATTGTGGGCATGGGTGGTTTGGTCATGTTGATCGTGCTGGCCGTTTTGATGCCCATCATGGAGTTGAACCAATGGGTGAAATGACGCCCCCACGCTCGCCCACTGCGTGTGGCTCTCTGCCCCCCAAGGGGGCCTTCGCGCCTTGGGGCGGCCCGGCGGCGCTCAGAAGACGCCCCCACCCTCGCCCACTGCGTGTGGCTCTCTGCCCCCCAAGGGGGCCTTCGCGCCTTGGGGCGGCCCGGCGGCGCTCATCTTTCAACCCATGAGGTGAACCATGCCCATCACACTTGAAGGCCAATTGGTCGTTGCCATTTCGTCTCGTGCCTTGTTCGACTTTGAAGAAGAAAACGAAGTCTTTGAGCAAGGCGATGACCGCGCCTACATGAAGCTGCAGCTCGACCGACTGGAAGAGCCAGCGCGGCCTGGTGTGGCGTTTTCGCTGGTCCGCAAGCTCTTGGCCTTCAACGATGCGCAAGCCCAGCGCGTGGAGGTCGTGATCCTCTCGCGCAACGACCCGGTCTCGGGCATGCGGGTGTTCCGCTCGGCGCAGCACTACGGCCTGCCCATCCAGCGCGGCAGCTTCACACGCGGGCAATCGCCCTGGCGTTACCTCAAGCCCCTCAACGCCAACCTGTTTTTGTCCACCCACCTGTCCGATGTGCGCGCGGCCTTGGGTGCAGGCGTTCCCGCCGCGCAGGTCTATCCGCATTCGGCCTTGGCCTCTGAGGCGCATCCGCACGAAGTGCGCATCGCATTCGACGGAGACGCGGTCTTGTTCTCCGACGAGGCCGAGCGGGTGTTTCAGTCTGAGGGCCTGTCGGCCTTTCAAAAGCACGAAAGCGACAAAGCGGCGCAGCCCCTGCTGGCGGGGCCCTTCAAACCCTTGCTGGCGGCGCTGCACCGCTTGCAGCAAGAAGGCACACCGGCGATGCGCATCCGCACAGCGCTGGTCACCGCCCGCAGCGCACCCGCACACGAACGCGCCATTCGCACCTTGATGGACTGGAACATCGAAGTGGACGAAGCCATGTTTTTGGGCGGTCTGCCCAAAGGCGAGTTTTTGCGTGAATTTGAGCCCGACTTTTTCTTTGACGACCAGACCGGCCACATCGAATCGGCCGCGCGCCATGTGCCTGCTGGCCATGTGGCCTCGGGCATCTCCAACGACTGACGCTTCAGTCGGGCAAGGCCACGGGCCTGCGACCCTCGCGCCGGGCGATCCACACCGTGGCACCCAAGATGACAACGGCCCCCAGCCAGGTGGACTGGCTGGGCACATCGCCAAAAATCAACCAGCCCAGCAAGGACGCCCAGACCATGTCCAGAAAGCGCAGCGACTGCGTGGATGAGATGTCCACCATGGCAAAGGCACGTGTGAGGCAGTAATGCGCCAAAGACCCGAAAATGCCGGTCAAAAAGAAGCCAAACCATTGCCACAACGTCGGCATCTGCCAATGCGGCAAGGCCATGGGCAAGCTGAGCACGGTCACCGTGATGGCTTGCCACAGCACAATCACGCCCGGCTTTTCATAACGTGTCAGCGCCTTGGTGATGAGGAAAGACGCGGCAAACACCGGCGCCGAGGCCAGCATGACCAGGTTGTACCAACCGCCCGTGCCCGACATCTTGGGCAAGACCACCACCAACACACCGGCAAAGCCGATCAGGGCGGCGATCCAGCGGTCCCCGCGCATGGTTTCGCCCAGAAACCATGCCGCGCCCAACATGATGAAGATCGGACCCGTGAACCCAATGGCCGTCATGTCGGCCAGTGGGATTTGCGGCAAGGCGGTGAACCACAAGATCAAACCCAGCGTGTGCACCGCACCACGCCAGAACTGCCCTTGGATGTTGACCGGCTTGTAGGCTTGCCAGCCGTCGCGGTAGACCCAAGGCAAGATGACCACAATGCCCATCAGGTACCGCAAAAATTGCGCTTGGTAAACATCCAGCTGCATGGACAGGCCACGCGCCACGGTGTTGAGCAACGAAAACAAAATCCCCCCGGCCACCATCCACAGCATGCCGCGCACGGCCACCGGCCAACGGCCCCATTGGCGCAGGCCACGGCGATGAAAGTGGGAGAGGATGCGGATCACCGGCCGATGATAGGCGGGGCCGGTGATGCCGTCAGTCGCTCGCGTTACCCCGCCCCAGCGGGGCGGGCCTCAAGCCTGATTTTGCAAAGCGGCGATGCGCTCTTCGATGGGTGGGTGGGTGCTGAACAGCTGGCCAATGCCGCCGGCAATGCCCATGGCGGCCACGCTCTTGGGCAATTCAGCCGTGTGCACACCGCCCAGACGGGCCAAGGCATTGATCATCGGCTGCTTGCGGCCCATCAACTTCGCGGCACCCGCATCGGCGCGGAATTCACGCTGGCGGCTGAACCAAGCCACCACGATGGCAGCGGCGAAGCCCAACAAGATATCGAGCACGATGGTGGTGATGTAGTAGCCCATGCCCGGGCCAGAGCTTTCCTCGTCGTTCTTGCGCAAAAAGCTGTCCACCGCGTAGCCGACCACACGCGAGAGGAACACCACGAAGGTGTTCATCACACCTTGGATCAAGGTCATGGTCACCATGTCGCCGTTGGCGATGTGGGCCACTTCGTGACCGATGACGGCTTCGATTTCTTCGTGCGTCATGTTTTGCAGCAAGCCCGTGGACACGGCCACCAGGGCCGAGTCACGGAAAGCGCCGGTGGCAAAGGCATTGGGGTCGCCTTCAAAAATACCGACTTCGGGCATGCCAATACCCGCCTTGTCGGCCAGCTTGCGCACAGTGTCCACAATCCAAGCTTCGTCGGCGTTTTGCGGTTGGTCGATCACGCGCACGCCAGAGGTCCACTTGGCCATGGGCTTGCTGATGAGCAAAGAGATGATGGCGCCACCAAAGCCCATGATCAGGGCATAACCGAGCAAAGCGCCCAGGTTCAAGCCATTGGCCGTCAAGAAGCGGTTCACGCCCAGCAAACTGGCCACAATGCCCAGCACCACCACCACGGCGATGTTGGTCAAGACAAAGAGAAAAATACGTTTCATTTCAGGTTTTCCAGGACGCTCTGTTCGGTAGAGCGCTGGGCGAATGTTAGGGGCTCACCGGCCAAAATCAAACGGACGGATCGATTTCCTCAGCGGCGTACGGTTTTTCTGAAGTGCGTTGCGGGCGCTTGGGCCTGAACACCGCGGTGTCGTCGTAAAACGCGGCGACTTCGTTGGCCGCCCACCAGCCGGGCACGCCCAAAACAGGCAAAGGGCTGAAGGGCTTTTGGGCCAATTTATCGGGCGATAAATCCTGCGCCAGCCAGGCGTCCAGATCGGCTGCCTGCACCGTTTGGGGCACACGCCAGAGGTGGGCGGTGATCGACTTGTAGGGTTGCACCAATTTTTCGAGGGCCGCATGGCCGAAGGTCCACAGACGCGTGTTCGCCCATTCACTGCGCCGATCCATCAGGGCTTCTTGCCAGCGGTGCGCGGTCAACGCCGACCACACCGCATCGCTGGCCTGGATCAGCAAGGCGTTTTCATCAAACACCGTGGCCGCATCACGCACCGGGCCGCGCACCTGGCCCACGCCAGCGCGGGCGATCTCGGTCGCCTGCAATTGGTTCAGCCGCTTTTTGGCCAGCGGGAAATGCATCCAGCACAGCGCATTGAAAAAATCGTGCAAGCCTTCTCGCGTGGGCACTTGGCCATGGGCATAGATGAAGTCTTCGTAGGCCTGGCCTTCGGGCAAGTCGGCCTGCGGCACAAAACCGACGGGGGCATGGCCCGCATTGTTCAAGGCCTGGGCTTGCGGGACACCCGCCACCACGCGCTGCGCGATGGGCTCACCCAGCGCACGCCAACGGGCCAGCCAAGGCGCATCCCAATCGATGTCGGCCACACCCAAGGTGGTGGCCGGCTCGCAACGGCCACCAGGGCGGTTGGGGTTCAGGCGCTCACCAGTCGCCACGGCAAGCTCTCGCCCGAGCGCAGGGGTTTGAGTTCGGCCTCGCCAAAGGCAAAGCTCTCGGCGGGCGTCCAGTTTTCGCGGCGCAGTGTGATGGTGCCGCTGTTGCGTGGCAAGCCATAAAAATCGGCGCCATTGAAACTGGCAAAGGCTTCGAGTTGGTCAAGTGCCCCGGCCTGGTCAAAGGCCTCGGCATACATCTCGATGGCCGCATGCGCGGTGTAGCAACCGGCGCAACCGGTGGCGTGTTCTTTCAGGTGCGCAGGGTGCGGTGCGCTGTCGGTGCCCAAGAAGAATTTGGCATGGCCACTGGTCGCAGCCTTGACCAGCGCCAAGCGGTGCGTCTCGCGCTTGAGCACGGGCAGGCAGTAGTAATGCGGCCGAATGCCGCCGGTGAAGATGGCGTTGCGGTTGTAAAGCAGGTGGTGCGCGGTGATGGTCGCGCCCAGCAAATCGTCACCTTCGGCCACGTACTGCGCGGCTTCTTGGGTGGTGATGTGCTCCATCACGATTTTCAAGCCCGGAAAGTCGCGGCGCATGGGCTTGAGTTGCTGCTCAATGAACACGGCTTCGCGGTCGAACAAGTCGATGTCAGAGGAGGTGACTTCGCCGTGCACCAAGAGCAGCACACCTTCGCGCTGCATGGCTTCGAGCACGGGGTAGATGTTGCGCAAATCGGTCACGCCCGCATCGCTGTTGGTGGTAGCACCCGCCGGATAGAGCTTGCACGCCACCACACCAGCGGCCTTGGCGCGGGCGATTTCTGAGGGGGCCAGGTTGTCGGTGAGGTACAGGGTCATCAAAGGCTCAAAGCGCATGCCTTGGGGCACGGCCGCCTGGATGCGCGCTTTGTAGGCCAGCGCCTGCTCGGCCGTGGTCACGGGCGGCTTGAGGTTGGGCATGATGATGGCGCGGCCAAATTGCGCCGCCGTGTGCGGCACCACGGTGGCCAGTGCGGCCCCGTCACGCACATGCAGGTGCCAGTCGTCAGGGCGGGTGATGGTGATTTCTTGGGTCATGGTTGGATTTTCCCATGTCCAAGCGTCAATCCTTGGCGAGCGATCTCTTTAATCCAATCATTCCAGCCTATTTGATTGGTGAAACTTGCTTTTGGTCGAACCGCTGCATGGCCCTAACGGCGAAAAATTCGGCTGGACTCACGCACGATGATTTCAGCCTCAATCAATATGGTTGAAGGTGTTTTCTTTGACAGCAGGTCAATCATGGCTTTTGCAGCACTCGCGCCAATTTCGTAGACTGACTGCCTCACTGTTGTCAGAGGTGGCAATGTGAAAGCCGAGTGGGGCAAATCATCAAAGCCAACAAGGGAGATGTCGTCTGGCACACGCAAACCTGCTCGGTGCAAAGCGAGCCTCGCGCCGTAAGCCATCTGATCGTTCGCTGCAATGACAGCACTGAAATTCACACGCGATTCTAGTAACTGATTCATGGCTCTGAAACCGCCAGACTCTTGGAAATCACTGTAAACCACCAAGGCATCGTCTGACGGCATATCTCGACGCGCCAACTCGGCACGGTAACCCATCAGCCTTTGTTCTGCGTCAGGATGATCAAGCGGTCCAGAAATGAACGCAACGTTCTGATGACCGAGTGCGTGCAGGTGCTTGACCGCCAGGCCTGCGCCTTCAATGTTGTCGAAATCAATGCTGAAAAGGTTGGGCGCCGAGAGTTGTCTGCCCGTCACCACAACAGGCAATTGATTGGCCATGTCAACCAATGTCTGATCCGCCAGCTTGCCCGTGAGCACGATGATGCCATCGACCTTTCGGTCCTGCAACAAGCCAAGTCGTGACCGTTCTTCTTCTTGATTCCAATGGCCACTGACAAACAGGGGTGCGTATTCAGCCTGATGCAGCACATCCTCGATGCCGCGCAGAGCCTCGCCATAAAACGGGCTGTCGATGTACTGAGTCAGCACACCGATGCTCATGGTTCGACCACCAGCCAGACTGCGCGCGGTGGGGTCAGGCCGAAAACCCAGCTCCTCGATCACCTGACGCACCAGGGTCTGTTTGTCTTCGCTGACCTTGGCTGTGCCATTGAGGATTCGCGAAACTGTGCTGGGGGAGACCCCAGCACGCTGCGCCACCATACCCAAGGTTGCCCTGCCTTTGTAAAGAGGTTGTACTTCCGCCCCTTGGCTTGGGGCAGCGGTACTTCCATTGGCTGCCGAAGCTGGTTGTTTAAGCATTTTTCCAAATTTACCGTTGATTTGATCAAGTCATATTAACCTGAGCATGCATCAACGGCTCCAGAAAATATCATCAATGAGGATGGGCGTCGTATCGTTGGTCCAGTTCGCCTTACCTGTCTTTTCATAACGATCAGCCAGAATGAAGGCATTGCTCACACGCCCCATTTGAAGCGCTGCAGGCGGCGAGTTAGAGCCAAAGGAAGATGCGCCGCTCTTGGTCAGTTCAGCGATCGGTATGGAAACCGATTTCCATGTTCCATCGTTGCCATACCCATACTGTCCCGGGCTGAGCACCATCAGCACATCCCAAGCATTGAACTCAGCATCAGCACCGGTTTTGAATCCCACTTCAATCTTGCCCTGGTACTGCGTCTTGATTTTGAAATTTAAATAACCTCCGGAAAACTGGGACAAATCGATCTCTTGCGTACCGAGTGTCCATGCCAGCCCCCATCCCCATTCTGCAGGACTGGGCGTGACTTGCCAGGCTGATGAGCCATCGCCCGAATTTTGCCCGGACACAGACTGCCCCTGCCATCCTGTCCAAGGACCCATCGTCAGCCCACTGATCCGGGTTTCGTCTGAATGGGTCATGTCCGCATAAATGGTGTAGCGCGATGTGGATACCGTCCCCTGATTAAATGGAGCGGTGTAGTACTTGGCATTGACCTCAGCGCAAGCATTGCTCGGGTTGTTGGTGAGTGCCAGAGCAGTGCAACGTGCCGCACGATCACGATCAAACAATCCCCAGCCATCATCGCTCGACTTCCAGCGTTCATCGAATGCCGCGAAGTAGAAGATCGTCTTGGGTCCATTGCTTTCCTGCTTCCAAGCACGCAGCCGATCAAAGTACATCTTCTGGTTCACAGGGCTTGCCCACAAACTTTCACCGCCTGTGGCAACGGCCTTCCAACCTGTTTCGCCCACGATGACAGGCAAACGTCCATAGCCATTGGTGTCGAGATGATTGCGAACCGCTTGGTAATCGGCCTTTGCTTTGCCGATGGCTGCGTCCATCATGGCCACAGCACGCTGTGGGCCTGCCGGTGTTGCAGTCTGTTTCCAGTCCCAAAGGCCATACTTGATGTCTTCGGCAGGGTAGGTATGAAGGGATATGAAATCGATCTGATTGAAGACTGGATGAGGATCTTTCTCATTGCGTTGAGAAGCAAAAAATGCCCAATTGTCGTCGGTCGTAACAGGCTGGTTAACCTGATCGCGAACGCTGCGAAGATACACCGCCATGTTCTGGGTGCTTTGTGGATTCCAACCGTTCCAGGACACAAGGGTTTCATTGCCAACGCTAATGGCCTTGACCACATTCGGATAAGCATTTGCCAGTGCGACAGCACGTGCGATTTCAGCGTTGTTGCGCGCCGAGTTGGCCTCATTGGTTGCAGTGTTAGTGCCGGTGGTACTGGCAATCCACACCCCCATCATCACCTTCATGTCCAATGCTGGCGCCTGCTCGATGGCCGCGACTGTTTTTTGCGCCACTTTGGCATCAAAGACTCGCACCGCGCCAACTCCTGCATTGCTGAGTCATTCAAGATCAGAGCGAATCTGCGAAACGGGCATCGTATCTAACTCCGCCGCTAGGCCTGCCTCAGAAGTAGCCGTCCTGTATGGCGAGTATGCAACTGCCAAACGACTGGTGAAATCAGCGTCCAAACTGCGGACATTGACACCAGGCCATGGCACCTCACCACCACCACCGCAAGCCGTAAGTACCAATGCAGTCAGCCAAGCCAGAATACCCGTACAGAGGGCTGTCCATCGATTGAGTTTTGTTTTCATGTTGATAGATCTGTTGTGTTGCATCAAAAGACGTAGACCGTGCCCAGACCGATCCAATTGCCAGAGCGTGCGATCCGAGAGTCAACCCCAGAGAAAGCGCTGTTAGAAGGCATGGACATGGGGGCCAAACCCAGACGGTCGTACTGAACAATTCCTGCCATTGCATAGACCCGCCATCCCTGACCCAACTCTTTGCCTACACCGGCCGTCATCAAGGTCAAGCCGTTGCTTTGACCACGCTCCGATGGGTTGTTGGTGCTGGCTTTGCCCAATCGCACCAGACCTGCCGAGTAGCTCCACTCCCCCTCTTTGTGCCGCAAACCCAACGACAAGTCTTGCGACGTAGCGGCATAGCCTGGGTTGCCGACACCCCTCAAGGTCCCATTCCAGTTCACGTTGAACATGTTGTTCCACATAGCCGAAGTGGTTGTGGTCGCAGGCTGCGTGATGACCGCGTAGGCACCGCTCCACCGGTTGAATCGCACGCCTGCCGACACCTGCCAGCGCGGGTTGATGTCGTAGCGGACCATCGCCATCGCGATCGCCTGCCCAGACCCACCCAATTTGCTGTCATCTGCGCCAAACGGCGTCAGGCCTGTGAATGGGCTTTGACCCCATGCTGAGGGTGTGCCATTGCGTGAATCCTGCAACACGCCGTCCAAAGCCAAATCACCTTTGCGGTACTGGGCCCACAGCTCCATAAATCGCGGCTTGTTGATCTTGAAATCGGTATTGCCTCGGTCGTAAGTGCCCTCCAGCACCAAATCACCTGAGAAGAGGTCATAGGGTCGGCTGGTGTACCGCACAGCATTTGTCATCAAACCGTAGCCCGCACCACTGCTGGCCCACGGGTAAGCAATGCCAATGTCCGTGCCATAGGGGTAATCCGCCACACTCCATGCACGGGAGGTCATGGCACCGACTCGGATACTCCCCCACTCTTCATGGCTGATGGCCGCATTTTTTTCGAACCACTTGATGCCTTCAACATCGGGCTTGCCATCACGCCAGCGTTGGCTCAGTAAACCGTTGAGTTTGAAGCCCTGCCCCAGATCGAAATTGGCGCCTAACCACGGCTGCATCAAAGCGACACTGGTGTTTTGTGTGCTGTAGGCTTTGCCGGGCACCATTTCATCTGCCCAAATTCTTTGTTTACCCTCAGACGGAAAGCGCTGACAGTCTGTACATTGATTACTGCTGCGCGAAGCCTCCAATTTAACGAAGCCGTTAAGGGTAAATGGCCCGAACTCGACCGCCTGAACACCCCCCACCAAAAGAGTTGTTGTCAATCCGATAACGAGGCGCAACAGAGGTGACGCAGGAGACCGTTTCAATGTTTGTTTATTCATGTGAGCTCATTTTGTTGAAAGCGCTTTCAAATCTTATCAATACCAACTTTGCAAATCAATCGTCTGAGCATCCGTGCTTACCCTTAATTCACTCATCATGTTTGCAAATAATGGTTTACCCCAGCTTATTATGAAAGCGCTTTCATTATGATCTACCACCATACTTCTATGGAGTCTACGAATGCACCGCATGGTTTGGCGATCAATAACTTTCTGTCTGATTTCTGCTTGCATCGGCTTTGCCCAAGCACAAGACGCGGTGACAGCAGGGACCGCGAAATTACTCTCCTCGCCCAAATCTGGTGACAGATCCGCCCCATCTGCGCATGGGCGGGAAGGCGTCATGCTCACCCGTGCAGCCCCCACCAACCAGTGGTATTCGAGCCTTTTGTTCAGCAAGGACCCTCAGCCGCTTTATGCCCAGCCGCTCACGGGACGCGCTACAGCTCAGGGCTTTGAGATGGCTTTGCCCATCAAGGCTGTCGTACCCACCGAACGCAAAGACAACGAAATTCATTACCCTCACCGCCCGGCCCTGACCGTGCGACCCATGGCCTTCGAACCCACCATCGGGCGGCTGGCCCAAGCCAGCGACTGGGCCATCGATATCGCCATGGGGCAGTCTGGTCAGCGCTTTGACCTGACCATGGCGCATGGCAGCCCCTATGTATGGGGCCACATCAGCTCGGGCAACTTGCGCATTGACACCCAAGCCCCTGGACAGCGCATGCCCCACGATGACACTCGCGTGCTGCTTCTGCAGATTGAGGGGCAACGTTATGCCGTTTTTGGACCAGAAGGCGTGCGATTCGAAGCCGTGACACCCCAACGATGGGTTGCCCACATGCCTGCTGACAAGCGTCACTTCGTCCTAAGCGCCTTGCCCGATGACAGCGCAGAAAGCCTTTCGCTGATTTCGCGGCATGCGTACGTCCGTACCAGCGACACACGAGTCAATTGGCATTACGACGCTGCTGATCAGCAGTTGCGCACTCGATATCACATCACGCCGCAGGTCTTAGAAGGTGAAGAACAGCGCCCATTGCAAGCCCTCTACCCTCACCACTGGCATCAGAACACCAGCTTCACACAGTCACTCGGCCCCGCATACGCCACGGTACGCGGCCCACTCAAACTCTTGGCGAGCGCCGAATTCGAAACTCGCCTGCAACACAAAGGCTTTGTGCCATGGTGGCCATCAACCCCCTCAAGCTCGCACAGCGAAACCCTTGTGAACCTGATCAACCAAGACTTGCGTGATGCCCGTCGCAACATGCTACACATCGGCAAAGGGCCCTACTGGCAAGGAAAAGGGCTTCTGCGCACCACCAAACTTCTGGATGTGGTTCAGGTGCAAGGCAGCAAAGAACAAGAGTTGCGCCTGATTGACCTTCTCAAAGGCCGGATCGAGGAGTGGTTTGCGGGGACTGATCGACAACGCTACTTTCACCTGGATCGTTCACTGGGCACCGTGCTGGGTTACCCGGAAGAATATTTTTCGATCGAGCAGATGAATGACCACCACTTCCACTACGGCTATTGGATCCGCGCCATGGCCGAATTGGCCTTGCGTGATCCGGACTGGGCCAGCCCTGAGCGCTGGGGGGGCATGGTGCCGTGGCTGATCAAAGACATTGCCACCGCCGAGCGCGGCAGAGCGGACTTCCCTTTCTTGCGGCACTTCGATGTTTATGAAGGCCACTCCTGGGCCTCTGGCGTTGCACTTGGAGATCTGGGAAACAACCAAGAGTCATCATCAGAGGCCATCAATGCCTGGGTGGGACTGATCCTTTGGGCCGAAATCCATGGCGACACGGCGCTGCGTGATCTGGGCGTGTATTTATACAACACTGAAATCGAGGCCATTCGGCATTACTGGTTCGATGTGAATCGTCTGGTCTTCCCACCTGAATACCCGCACATTGAAACCAGCATGCTCTTCGGCGGGGGTTACAAGCACAACACTTGGTGGACCGATGAACCCCGTCAAATCAAGGGCATCAATTTGTTGCCCATCACCACGGCATCAACGTACCTGGGCCTAGACCCCAAACACACACTGCAAAGCCTGGCCACGCTACCCAAGGACACCGCCATGTTTGAGTCTCGTGGCAAAAAAGCCAATCCCAAGGACATCTGGCAAGACCTGTTTGCGAAATACATGGCGCTGACTGATCCCGCAAAAGCCCTTTCGCAATGGGAACGCTGGGGCTCGGTGGAACTGGGCGAATCACGCACCCACACCTTGCACTACCTGATGAGCCTGCAGTCCATGGGCACGCCGGATTTCAGCATCCACGCCGACACACCCTTGCACGCCGTTTTCAAACGCCCTGACGGGGCACGGCACTACTTGGCCTTCAATGCCGACCGCAAAGCTCCTCGCACGGTGCGTTTCAGCAACGGCGTCACGCTCACCGCACCGCCTGGCACCCTCGCGCAAACATCGCGCTGATTTAAGGGTAAGTCCTAGCCATTCGCTGTTGCATTCAAGATGGCACTTGCATACCATTATGAAAGCGATTTCAGAAAGCGGTTTCATTTCATTCACCATAAGGTCTAAGGAGACAAGCATGCAAGACATCCACAGCAAATTCAAACTGACTGCGACTGCCACAGCACTGGCGGTCTCGGCACTTTTGGCCGCGTGCGGCGGTGGCGGTAGTGCCTCAGCGCCAGCGGACACCACTGCGCCCACGGTCACCATCACGGACAACGTGAGCGGCGCCACCGCCAGCGGCAACGTCACTTTCACCTTCACCTTCAGCGAAGCCGTGACAGGCTTCACGGCAGACGACGTGACCGTGACCAATGGCACCAAGAGCACCTTCACCATGGCCAACGATGGACTGAGTGCCACCTTGGTGGTCATCCCGACCGCCAACGCGGCCGCCACCATGACCGTGGCAGTGGCTGCCAACACCTTCAGCGACCAGGCCAGCATCAACAACACCACCACAAGCTCTGGCTCTCAGGCTTTCGACACCGTAGTCAATGCCCTGTCCTTTGCCAGTGGTTACTCAGCCATCAATCCCGCCAGCGTAGGCTATGCCTACCAAGGCTTGACCACCGAAGGCGGCGCATTCAATTGGACAGTCGCGACTCCCGGCACCTACGTCTGGGACGGTGGTGTCGACTTCTGGTGGTCAGGTGTCGCCGGCAGCGATGCCACCCCCAACTTCTTTTGGGGTGGCAAGGGCAAAGCGGATCAGGACTACATGGAAAGCTGGGTCAATGCACAGTCCAATTCGACCATCACGCTGACGGGGCAAACCGTGCTGCGGATCGCCGTCTGGGGCAACGATGAATTGGTGGGCGCCCCTCGCTTCACCCCGGTGGTGCAACTGGCTGGCAACAACGGTTGCTATGCCCGCGCCGAAGCCCCTGCGCTCACGCCCGCAGCCACCGGTGTTGCCACTTACAACGTTGCGCTGAGCACGTTCACGGTGGTAGAGAACTGCGGCACGGCAATGACCACGGCCCAATTTTTCACCAATGCGATCGGCTCGGTGCGGGTCCGGATCTACAAGGCGAACTACTTCAACGATGGAGGCACCTACACATCGCCCAACGGCATCAACCTCGGCCCCATTTCCTTCCAGCCCTAAACTGCAAAGCGCGCCAGCGCTTTGCGTGTTCAATGACATGGGTCGCCCCGGGATCTTCCGGGACGACCCGTTTCACTGCCTTCTGTAGACCCTGACGAAATCGACCTCCATGCTTGCAGGCAGGCGGCTGTCATCCACCCAGCCGCCCAAAGTGCCGCCTATCGCCACATTCAGCAGCAGGTATTGAGGACGATCGAAAGGCCATTGAGCATACTGACCGTTGTGGGGGTTGGCATAGCTTTGATAGTCGGAACCGTTGACGCCAATGACAATGCGGTTTGCATCCCAAGTCATGTGATAAATGTTGAAGTCGGTGCATGCATTGGGCAAAGACCGAACAGCACTGGGACCTGAACCACCAAAAGCCCCTCGCATGTGCAAGGTGCCCAGCACTTGCTGCTTGTCGGCGTTTGAAAACCCATTTTGCTCCATGATGTCGATTTCACCGTCATCGGGCCACACGCCACCGGTGCCCAGCGTCCAAATGGCCGGCCAGGTGCCCAGGGTGCAGGGCAGCTTGGCACGGATTTCAAAGCGACCATAAGTCCAGCTGGCTTTGCCGCGTGTGATCAGCCGCGCCGAGGTGTAGTTTTGCCCGCCGAAATCCCAGGCGGTGCTCAGGCGCTGGCGACGAGCGGTGATGTGGAGCTTGCCGTCGGCCACCCGGGCGTTGTCCTCGCGATTGCGGCTGTAATACTGAAGCTCGTTATTCCACCAGCCTCGTTGGTTGTACTCCGTGTCGTAGTCCCACTTGGACGCATCGGGTAAACCGGGCACATCAAACTCATCGTTCCAGACAAGGACCCAACCGGGCAAATTGGGCACTGCCCCAGTACTGCCTGAGCTTGGGTTGTTGGGCGAGACCGGGGTTATTGGCGACCGTATGACCGGCGATGAATTTGGGGCATCCCCCCCGCCACCACACCCACACAGCGCGGCGCCTATGGCCACGCACCAAGCTGTCAGGGCGGTACTTTGAACGCGAACACGCTGCGGTGATGTTTTCACGTCGAAACACGCAGACCATCCACAGCAAAAACAAGGCCCCCAATCAAAGGCTGCACACCGACCACGTCGCCGATTTGTACACTGGCCTGTTCACCCGTCAGTTTGACGGTCAGCATTTCCTTCATGACGGGGCTGCGGACGTAAAGCACGCACACATCGCCCAAGTTTTCGATGAATTCAATGACCCCTGGTAAGCCAACACCCGGCTGTGACAGTCGCATGTCTTCAGGACGCCACCCCACGATGTCGCCGCGTTGCAGTGCGTGGACATCGCCATGCATCGGTTGGACAGCCAAAGCACAACCGCCCTGGAAAATCATTTCGGAACTCGATACATTCCAGCGGTAAGGCAACATGTTGATTTTCGGCGATCCCAAGAACTCCGCCACAAACCGGTTGGCCGGATTGCGGTAAAGGTCCATCGGGCGCCCCACTTGCTCAATGCGGCCTTGGTTGAAAACGGCGATGCGGTCGCCAAGGGTCATGGCTTCAGTCTGGTCGTGCGTCACATACACCATCGTTGTACCCAGATCGGCATGGAGCTTGGCCAATTCGATGCGCATTTGCACACGCAAGGCAGCATCCAGGTTGGACAGCGGCTCGTCAAATAGAAACACCTTGGGTCTGCGCACGATGGCACGACCGATGGCCACGCGTTGACGCTGCCCCCCAGAGAGCTGTTTGGGAAAGCGGTCAAGCAGCGCGGTGAGCTGCAATTTTTCTGCAACGTCGTTGACTGCGGTTTCGCGCTCGGCCTTGCTGCGCCCCGACATGCGCAGCGCAAAGCCCATGTTCTCAGACACGGTCATGTGAGGATAA
Organism: Limnohabitans lacus; assembly: GCF_030053395.1. Lineage (GTDB taxonomy): Bacteria > Pseudomonadota > Gammaproteobacteria > Burkholderiales > Burkholderiaceae_C > Limnohabitans_A > Limnohabitans_A lacus. The sequence goes on from NZ_JASGBH010000005.1 coordinate 114,039, forward strand.
AGCGCGTAGCTTTGGAACACCATGGCGGCGCCTCGATCAGCCGCCGCAGTGTCGTTGACACGTTGCTTGTCAAAGAGGACATCACCGCCGCTGATGGTTTCCAGACCAGCCAGCATGCGCAGCATGGTGGACTTGCCACAGCCCGATGGCCCAACGAAGACCATGAACTCCCCCTCTTCGATGCAAAGGTCAACACCAGGAATGACCAGGTTGTCGCCATAGCGCTTTTGCACTTGCCTCAATTCAATGCGAGCCATGGTTCAGGCTTTCAAAAACTGTTGGTACCACTTGGCACTGCGCTTGGGGGTGCGTTTCAAACTGGGGTAGTCCACATGGATCAGGCCAAACCGCTTTTCATAACCACTGGCCCACTCGAAGTTATCCATCAGGCTCCAGGCAAAGTAAGCGTCCACCGGCACACCTTGAGCCATCGCATCATGGGTTGCACGAATGTGCTCGCGCAAGTACGACTCTCGGCGCTCGTCATCGATTTGCCCATCGACCATCTCATCCTTGAATGCCGCACCGTTCTCGGTCACCCTCAGGCATTGGATTCCGTATTCTTGGTGCAGACGACAGAGCAACTCGGTCAACCCTTCGGGGTAGACCTCCCAACCCATGTCGGTGACTTCGTTGCCGGTGCTGTTCACATCCCAAGGATTCCCGCTCGAGGAAAAATTGCGTGTGTAGTAATTGACGCCCACAAAATCCATCGGCTGCGCGATGGTGGCCATATCCTCAGGGCTGAAGGTGGGCGCATCATCGCCCAAGTGGCTCAGGACGTCTTCGGGATAACGCCCGTAGCAAAGCGGGTCCAAATACCAACGTGCATTCAAACCATCGTCGATTTTGGCTTTTTGCAAATCGGCTTCGCTGTCAGAGGCCGGGTAAATAGGCGAGAGGTTAAGCACAATGCCCAATTCCAGCTTGATACCCGCTTCGCGGATGGCTTTCACCGCCATGCCATGGCTGAGCAGCAAGTGGTGCGACACCAGCATCGCGGTCTTGCGCGATTTCAAGCCAGGTGCAAAAACGCCAAGCTCATGACCCAAAACAGCGATCACCCAAGGCTCGTTATGGGTGCACAAGCTTTGGGTGTAGCGTCCAAAGCGCCGCGCCACTTCCAAGGCGTAGGCCACGAAGTAGCCACATGTTTCCCGGTTGGCCCAACCACCCGCTTCTTGCAAGGCTTGGGGCATGTCCCAATGGTTGAGTGTGATGTGGACTTGAATCCCTCGTTGCAACAAACCCTGAATCAACCGCTCATAGAAGGCAAATCCCGCTTCATTCCATGCACCGCGACCATCTGGCTGAACACGCGGCCAGCTCATCGAAAAGCGGTAAGCATTGACGCCCAGCCTCGCCATCAAATCCAGGTCTTCTTCATAGCGGTGATAGTGGTCACATGCAATGCTGCCATTGCTGCCATCTGCAATGGCACCAGGTTGCTCGCAAAAGGTATCCCATACTGAAGCGCCGCGGCCATCGGTATGCGTAGCCCCCTCAATTTGGAAAGACGAAGTAGCCACTCCCCAGGTGAAGTCGGTCGGGAAATCTTCGCGTGACAGGGTCAGATTGGGTTTGGTTTGCATGAGCATGGCTTAACTCTTCACTGCGCCAGCCGTGAGGCCAGCGATCAGTCGTTTGGATGAAAAAATGAAAATCACCAACAAGGGAAGAACAGCAACCACGGCGCCAGCCATGAGTGCTGCACCCCTTGAACAGGGTCCCAGGCGTTGAACACCAAGTACAGCGAAAAAGCAATGGGAAACAGTCCAAAGACCAGAAACAACAATACAAAGGGCAGGACAAACACATAAGGTGCCCAGTCCTGATGCCAGCGAATCGGGCTCATCGTTGCGCCCGCCTCTGAATCAGTCGATGTGCATCGGCCAGAGCCTGGTCAATCGCCTTCCCCTTGGTCAGCACCAAGTCGAGTTCGGCATTGACAATTTCTTCGGCAATCGGGTCATTGCGAAAAACCTTGGTCGGGGTGATTTTCTGCGCTGTCTCGCGCCATTCGGCACGCGCTTTTTGCCCACCCAGATACTCAACGGCCTGATCAAAGTAAGCGCCAGATTGGGCCTCTTTGAGTGCAGGAAAAGCGTTGAATTTTTGGAGCGCCAATTGCTGCTGCGTTTTGTTGAGTGTGAGGTGCTGAACCAAGTCCCAAGCGAGAGCCTTGTTGCCAGCCTTCTTGGGTATGGCATAGAACGTCCCGCCCCAGGATGTGGCCAAGCCTTCGGGCAGTCGAGTGCTGCGCCACTTGCCTGCCGATTCGGGAGCCAGCCAGTTTTGCAGGTGACCGCCCAACCAAGCGCCCATCATCTGCACCGCCACATTGCCGCGTTTGAGTGACTCCCCCCACTCATTAGACCAAGCGTTGACCTTCGCATCGAGGCCGCCCTGCCGAACTTGTTTGGCCAGTTCGAATGCGCGTTTGAACCGTGGCGAAGTGCCCACCACCGACTGCCCTTGCTGGTTGTAGTAAATACCCTCGCCAGCCGTCAGGCCAGAGCGGATCACGATGTCTTTGATATCCCGTGCATGCGCCACCAAATAGACACCCGTACGAGCCTTGATTTGTTGGCCAGCGGCGATCAGATCCTCCCAACGCCCAGACAATTGCTTGGGTTCGACCTGCGATTTCTGCAAAATGTCTTGCCGGTAGAACATGGCCCCGGGCCCGATGTCTGTAGGTACGGCAGTTTGCTCCTGACTGCCGAACTGGCCCTGTTGCCATGCAAAAGCAACAAATTTATCGGCGTTCAAATCAGCCCTATAAGGTTCAGCTGCGAGGTTTTCCAACCCGCCGCTTTGCGAAAAACGCCCCAGATAACCGTATTCAATGGTCATCACATCTGGCAATCCAGATGAAGCAGCCAAAGCCGTTGTCATGGCCGTGTGATGGTCTGCATATTCCCTGCCCACCACTTTGACTTGGACATTGGGATGTTTTTTTTGCCATTCGGGCAAGGCGTTCTTGATGATTTCGTCAACAGCGGGATAGGCCGACACGGTCAGCACGGTTTGCGCCAAGGCAGGCTTCACTGCGCAAAGCAACAATCCAATCCAAACTGAGGCGATGTGTTTCTTCATATTGAGGTCCTGAAAGCGCTTTCATTTTACTTTCAATAGAACCTCAACCTCTTGGTGTTATCCCTGATTTAAGACTTTTGTTGAGTCAAACGCCGACTCTCGAAGAAGCTCATGGCCAGCTGTGGCCATGCTCAACAGAAAAGATCAGTGTTGCAGGATCTTGTTCAAGAAGTCCTTGGTGCGCGGCTGGCGGTTTTCGGGGTGGTTGAAGAACTCGTCTTTGGAGCAGTCTTCCAGAATGCGGCCACCCACGTCAATGAAGATCACGCGGTTGGCCACTTTGCGGGCAAAGCCCATCTCGTGCGTGACCACCATCATGGTCATGCCTTCATGGGCCAGTTGCACCATCACGTCCAGCACCTCCCCCACCATCTCGGGGTCGAGGGCCGAGGTCGGCTCGTCAAACAACATCACCATCGGGTCCATCGACAGGGCGCGGGCAATCGCCACGCGCTGCTGTTGGCCCCCCGACAGTTGCCCCGGGAACTTGTCCTTGTGCGCCATCAGGCCCACGCGGTCGAGCATTTTCAGGCCCCGCACTTTGGCGTCGTCCAGGCTTCGGCCCAGCACCTTGACCTGCGCGATCGTCAGGTTCTCGGTGACCGACAGGTGCGGGAACAGCTCAAAGCTTTGGAACACCATGCCCACGCGCGAACGCAGCTTGGGCAAGTCGGTGTTCGGGTCGTGCAAAGCAACGCCATCGACGGTGATCTCGCCTTTCTGGAAAGGCTCCAGCGCGTTGACGGTTTTGATCAGGGTAGACTTGCCCGAACCCGAGGGTCCGCAGACCACCACCACATCGCCTTTGTTGATGCTCACCGAGCAGTCGTTGAGCACCTGCACCGGGCCATACCACTTCGACACATTTTTGATTTCAATCATTTCTCTTCCCCCAGTTCAACGCACGATGGCGATCTTGGCCTGCAAACGCTTGACGCTCCAGGACAGTGCAAAACAGATGACGAAGTAAACCACCGCTGCCAGCAGGTAAGCCTCTTCGGTGCGGCCATAAATCTTGCCCGCATTGGTGAAGCCCTTGAGCAGGTCATAGGCACCGATGGCATAAACCAGCGAAGTATCCTGAAACAAGATGATGGTCTGCGTCAGCAGCACCGGCAGCATGTTGCGAAAGGCCTGCGGCAAGATGATCAGGCGCATGTTTTGTGCATACGTCATGCCCATGGCTTGGCCTGCAAACACCTGGCCACGCGGGATGGACTGGATGCCCGCCCGCATGATCTCGCTGAAATAAGCCGCCTCAAACGCGATGAAGGTGATGATGGCCGATAACTCGGCCCCGATGGGTTTGCCGATCAAAAACGGGATCAGCAGATAAAACCACAGGATCACCATGACCAGCGGCACCGAGCGCATGCCATTGACGTAAAACGCCGCAGGGCCCATGAGTGCGGCTTTGCCCGACAGGCGCATCAGCGCCAGCAAGGTGCCAAAGAAGATGCCGCCCAAGGTGGCCACGATGGTCAGCTGCACGCTGAAGATGAAGCCGCCGACGACAAACTTTTGCAGGATGTCCCAGTTGATGAAGGAAAGGTCGAGTCCGAACATCTCAGTGCCCCCCGCCTGTGCTGGCCGCGACAAAGCCGGGCACACGCATCTTGAGCTCGATGAAGGCAAACACCCGGTTCACCGCAAACGCCGACAAGGCATACAAAGCGGTCACGGCCAAGTAAATCTCAATGCCGCGCGAGGTCTCTTCCTGGGCCTGCATGGCGAACATGGTCAGCTCGGCGATCGACACCGCAAAGGCCACCGAAGAGTTCTTGAGCAAGTTCATGGACTCGCTGGTCAAAGGCGGCAAGATGATGCGAAACGCCATGGGCAAGAGCACGTAACGGTAGGTCTGCCAAGTCGAAAAGCCCATGGCCATGGCCGCATAGCGCTGCCCCTTGGGCAAGGCCTGGATGCCCGCACGGAACTGCTCTGCAATGCGCGCAGAGGTGAAAAAGCCGAGCCCAAACACCACCAGCACAAAGCCGGGAACCTTTTGGAAGGCCGGAAAGATTTTGGGCACCACGAAGTACCACAAGAAAATCTGCACCAAGAGCGGAATGTTGCGAAACAGCTCCACCCACGCGTTGCCTAATTTCACCAGCACCGGACGGTCTTGCAAGGTGCGCATGGTGCCCACCACAGCGCCCACCACCATGGCCACCAGCCACGATGAACCCGCCACGGCCAGCGTCCAGCGCCAAGCCTCGAGCATCCACTCGAGGTAGGTGCGGCCACTGCCGTCATCGGTCAGAAAAATCTGCCAATCCCATGTCATGTTCAAACTCCCTCCACGGGCAATTTGCTTGCCCCAATAAGAAACCCCGCCCAAGTTGCCTCGGCGGGGTTGGCCTGGCTGAAGCTGCGAATTACTTCTTGGCGTAATCTTCTGCAGGCTTGTCGTTCAGGTTCGCCCATGCGGCCTTGGTGGCATCGCTGGCTGGCAGGCCCACACGGGTGTTCTTGGGTGGGATGGGTTGCACGAACCACTTGTCGTAGATTTTGGCCAGCTCGCCGCTCTTGGCCAAAGCGGCCACGGTGTCATCGGCCAATTTCTTGAAGTTGGGGTCGTCCTTGCGGATCATGATGGCGATCGGCTCGACGTTGAGCACTTCGCCCACGATCTTGAAGTCAGCTGGCGCCTTGGACGTTGCGATGTTGCCCGCCAGGATCTGTCCGTCCATCACAAACGCGTCAGCACGGCCCGATTCCAGCAGCAAGAAGCTGTCGGCGTGGTCCTTGCCAAAGACTTCTTTGAAGTCGATGCCATTGGCACGCTCGTGCTTGCGCAGCAGCTGGACCGAAGTGGTGCCGGTGGTGGTGGCCACGTTGCGGTCTTTCAATTGTGCAATAGAGGTGATGCCCGAATTGGCTTTTACGGCGATGCGCACTTCTTCCACATAGGTGGTCACCACAAAAGCCACGTCTTTTTGGCGTGCCGTGTTGTTGGTGGTCGAGCCGCACTCGATGTCCACAGTGCCGTTTTGCACCAATGGGATGCGGTTTTGAGAGGTCACAGACTGGAATTTCACATCCAGCTTCTTGCCCACAGCTTTTTCGGCATTGGCGATGATGCGCTGGCAAACTTCGTAGTGGTAACCGGCGTACTTGCCGTCACCCAAGGTGTAAGACAAAGCGCCCGACGAGTCACGCACACCCATGGTGATGGTGCCCGAGGCTTTGACTTTGGCCAAAGTGTCTTCGGCTTGTGCGCCGACGCAGGCCAATGCGGCCACGGCCACAGCAATGAGTTGTTTTTTCATGGGTTACTCCTAATGGGTCGCCAAAGGCGAGGGTTGCGTCACGCACCGTCTTGGGCCGTGACTGTCGTTTCATCCGTGACTTGCACAATCTGTGCCCGACACTTGATACGATCCTACTATAGTCAGCCCGCTGTCAGACGGCCATCAGGGTGTTCCCCATGCTGGTGCGCCGCCTCAAGCCGGTGCACCAGCACTGGCCTGCTTCAAAAATGCCCACAGCTCTTGCGCAGAACGTTTGGGGTTGTGCCGCAAACCGGTTTTTTCACGGTAGGCACGCACTTCCATGGTCAAGGCCAGCGTTTGCCCTGGAGGCAAGATGACCTCGGTCAAGGCCCCGGCTTGCAGCTCTTTCTTGACGGCGCTTTGCGGCAAAAAAGCAATGCCATGGCCTTCCAGCGCCATGACCTTCAGGCCTTCGGCCATGTCGGTTTCGTAAACACGGTCCAAATGGATGGGCGTGACCGCCTGCTTCAAGATCCAATCGGTCACGCCGCCCAGATACGCCCCGGGGGCATAGCCCAAATACGGCAATGGCTTGTGGGCCGCGCCGGGCAGATCCCACACCGGCTTGCCGCCAGTGGTCGCCTTGGCATAGGGCGCGATCACTTCTTGCCCCAAGACCACCATCTCGTAGCGTTCGGTGTCGATTTGCAAGGGCTGTGATGGGTGGTGGTAGGCGATCAGCAAATCACAACCACCTTCCATCAAACGCATGGCCGCATCGTGCACGTTCAGGGCGATCAGTCGGCTTTTGATCGGGCCAAAGCCCTCCCGCAGGCTGGCCACCCAGGCCGGGAAAAACGTGAACGCCAGCGTGTGGGGCAAAGCGAACTCGATGAAGTCCTGCCCGGCCGCGTCATGCCCGCGCAGCATGGCCCGGGTGTTTTGCAGCGACTGCAGCAACTCCAGCGCCTGGGCATACAAGGTCTCGCCCGCAGGGGTGAGGGTGGTGGGGTAAGAACTGCGGTCCACCAGGTCCACCCCCGCCCAAGCTTCGAGCGACTGGATGCGCCTGGAAAACGCCGGTTGCGTCACGTGCCGCAACTGCGCCGAGCGACTGAAACTGCGGGTCTCAGCCAGGCTCACAAAGTCTTCAAGCCATTTGGTTTCCATGCAGGGATTATGGCTTCACACCCATCAATCGGCCGACTGCTGCAGCGCCCACATGCTGGCGTAACGCCCTTGCAGGGCCAGCAGTGCCGCATGGTTGCCGCGCTCGATGATGCGCCCGGCCTCCATGACCAAAATCTCATGCGCATCCACCACGGTGGAGAGGCGGTGGGCAATCACCAGTGTGGTTTTGTTTTGGGACACCCCCGCCAACTCGGCCTGGATGGCCCGCTCGTTGGCCGAATCCAGTGCCGACGTCGCTTCGTCAAACACCAAGATCGGCGGGTCTTTCAGCAAGGTGCGGGCAATCGCCACGCGCTGCTTCTCGCCGCCCGACAGCTTCAGGCCCCGCTCGCCCACCGAGGTTTCATAGCCCTTGGGGGTGGACGCGATGAAATCGTGAATGCGTGCGGCCTTGGCCGCGCCTTCGATCTCTGCCTGGCTGGCGCCGGGGCGGCCATACGCGATGTTGTAGGCCACGGTGTCGTTGAACAGCACGGTGTCTTGCGGCACGATGCCCAAAGCCTGACGCACAGTGGCTTGCTGGACCTGCTTGATGTCTTGCCCCGCCATGCGGATGGTGCCTTGCTGCACATCGTAAAAACGGAACATCAAGCGTGCCAAGGTCGATTTGCCCGAACCCGAAGGGCCGACCACCGCCACGGTTTTGCCGGCGGGGATGGTGAAGCTGATGTCCTGCAAGATGGGGCGATCGCTCTCGTAGGCAAACGAGACACGGTCGAACACCACATCGGGCGCACCGCCCAAAGCGAGCGGCAATGCACCCGGCACATCGGCGATTTCGCGCTCCCGGTCCATCAGCGTGAACATCTTGTCCAGATCGGTCAAGCTTTGCTTGATCTCGCGGTAGAGCACGCCCAAAAAGTTCAGCGGGATGTACAACTGGATCATGAAGGCATTGATCATGACCAAGTCGCCCAAGGTCATGCGGCCATCCACCACGCCTTGGGTGGCACGCCACAACATGGCCACCAGCGCGGTGGCAATGATCAGTTGCTGCCCGGTGTTGAGCAAACTCAAAGAGGTTTGTGCCTTCAGGCGCGAGCGGCGCAAGCGCTCCAAGCTTTCGTCGTAGCGCCGGGCTTCAAACGCTTCGTTGCCAAAATACTTGACCGTTTCGTAATTCAGCAAAGAGTCCACCGCCTTGGTGTGCGCGGCCGAATCAAACTCGTTGGCCTGCCGGCGGTATTTCGTGCGCCACTCGGTGATGCGCACCGTGAACAAGATGTACAGCGACAGAGCGGCCACCGTGATCCATGCAAACCAGACGTCGAACTTCACCGCCAAGATGGTCAGCACCAGCCCCACCTCGATCAGCGTGGGCACGATGCTGTAGAGCGAATAGGAAATCAAGGACTCGATGCCACGCACGCCGCGCTCGATGTCGCGCGTCATGCCGCCGGTCTGCCGCGCCAAGTGAAAGCGCAAGCTCAAAGCATGCAAATGCTCAAAGGTTTGCAGCGCAATGCTGCGGGCGGCGCCCTGGGTGGCTTTGGCAAACACCAGTTCGCGCAGCTCGGTGAATGCCGAGGTCATCAAGCGCAAAGCGCCATAGCCCAGCAACAAACTGGCAGGCACCACCAAGACCAGCTTCGGGTCGCCGGGTCGGATGCTCATTGCGTCGATCAGTTCTTTGAGCAAGAGGGGCACGCTCACATTGGCCAGCTTGGCGCCGACCATGAGCGCCAGCGCGATGATCACGCGCCATTTGTATTGCCACAAATAAGGCAACAAGCGGGACAAGGTGTGCCAGTCGCCAGAACGTTGAGCCGAGGGGACCGGTGGGGAGCTTTCGCCGTGGTGGCGCATAAGGGACAATCCTGTGAATCTTCAACCTTCGATTGTGCCCATGTCTGACGTCGCCCGCCCCTTCACCGTTGCCTTGCCCACAGACCAAGAGTTGGTGCTCAAAGTCATCCCCATGCCGGCCGACTGCAATGCCAGCGGTGACATCTTTGGCGGCTGGGTCATGGCGCAAGTCGACTTGGCCGGTGCGGTGTTGCCAGCGCGGCGCGTCAAGGGCCGCATCGCCACCGTGGCGGTCAACGAGTTCATCTTCAAGCAAGCGGTCAAGGTGGGCGACATCTTGTCCTTTTTTGCCCGCATCGTGAAAGTCGGCCGCACCTCGGTGACCGTGCAGGTCGAAGTGTTTGCCGAGCGCTTTGCGCTGCAAGGCCAGTACATCAAAGTGACCGAAGCCCGCCTGACCTATGTGGCCATCGACAAGCAGGGCAAGCCCTGCCCGGTGCCAGAAGCATGAACCACTCAGGAAACGATGTAGGCCCCTGCGCCGGTGGACATCAAGGTGCCATCGGGTCCGCAAAACTCCATGCGCGATGAACCCACGCGGGAGCCCACACGCAAGGCGTTGGCGGTGATGGTGAAGTGCTCCCCAATGCCAGGGCGCAAATAGTCCACCCGCAAGTCGATGGTGCCCAGCTTGGCAAAGCGCTCCAGGCGTTTGGCAGGTGTCTCGTCCATGTGTTTGGCCGCCAGCGCCGCCATCACGGCCGCGCTGCCGATGGCGTCCAGCACCGCGCTGATGACGCCGCCGTGGATGCGGTTGTAGGCAAAGTGGCCCACCAGTTCTGGCCGCATGTCGATGCGGGCCTCCACCCCCTCGGGCGTGACTTTGACCAGTTTCAGGCCCAAGGTTTTGTTGAAAACGATTTTTTCTTCGTAGATTTCGCGAAAGCCCTCGATGTATTCGGGCTCAAGGATGACGGGGGTGGGGGTGCGGTGGGGCATCCGATCATTTTATCGATGAGCGGACCAGTGCCGTCGGTGTGCATAACCGTCGGGGGCTTCAGCCCCAACACGGGCCTGAGCCGAAGCCGACTATGTCGGACCTGAAGTTACCGACCTGCGGGCTCAGGGCATCACAGCTTGGAAAAATCAGGCTTGCGCTTTTCCATGAAAGCACCAAAGGCTTCGCGGGCAGCAGGTTCACGCAGCATGCGGCCAAAGCTTTGGCCCTCTTCGTCCATCTTGGCCAGCACTTCTTGTTGGTAGCCGCCCTTCATCAAGCGCTTGGTCTCGATCAGCGAGGACAAAGGCTTGCCCGCCAGCTTGCGGGCTTGGGCTTGGGCGTAGCCGTTCACTTCGGTCGGCGGCACCACGCGGTTGACCAAGCCGACTTCTTGCGCGGCCTCGGCAAAGAAGGGATCACCCATGAGCAAGGCTTCTGCAGCACGGTGGTAACCAAACATGCGCGGCGCCAGCACACTCGAGGCCGCTTCGGGGCACAGACCCAGATTCACAAAGGGCATGGAAAATGCCGCGTTGTCGCCGGCATAGACCAAATCGCAATGGAAGAGCATGGTGGTACCGATGCCCACCGCAGGGCCGGCCACCGCGGCCAGCAGCGGTTTTTCAAACGTGGCGATGCCACGCAAAAATCGGAACACTGGCGACTCTTGGGTGCTGGGTGGTTGGTTCAAAAAGTCACCAATGTCATTGCCCGCACTGAAGATGCTTTCATGGCCCTGGAACAGCACCACGCGCACCGACGCATCGGCCGCGGCTTGCGCGACCGCATCGGCCATGGCCGCGTACATGGTGGAAGTGATGGAATTCTTTTTGTCCAGTCGGTTGAAGGTGATGGTCATCACCCCTGCGTCGATGTGGGTCAGGATGTCAGACATGTTGCTCTCATTCCAAATGAAAAGGCCGCCCCAAGGGCGGCACGGTGATGAAAAATCGCGGGCTCAAGGGGCCTTGACCCACAACTGGTTGCGCCAGAACGGGCCCAGAAAACCGCGCACCTGCAGTTTCGCGCCCCCCTCGACGGGCGTCAGTCGCACGCGGTACAGCTTGCCCTCTTCCGGATCGAGGATCTCTCCGCCTTCCCAATACTCGTTGCCCGCCGACTTCTTCACACCGCGGATGATCTCCATGCCGAGGATGGTCTGGCCCTTGCGGTCGTCCGCGCATTTGTCGCACTTGGCCGCAGGGTCTGCGCCCTTGCGCAGGATCTGGCTGACCTTGCCTCGCAAGACGCCACCTGCGTCTTCGATGGTGACAACACTCTTGGTCTCTCCGGTTTTGTCATCAATGGTGTGCCAACGACCCACCGGACTGTTGGCCTGAGCGGCCAAGGCCAAAAAGCCCATGCCGGCCAGCGTCATCGTGCGCAATATGTTTTTCATGGTTCAACTCCTGAAGTGCGCAATCATGCCAAAGCGGCTTCGGTGTCCATCAACGCCTCGCTGCCCGCACGGATGCGGCGCATCAAGGTCGACGTCTCGGGCATCATGCGCGAGAAATAAAAACGTGCCGTCTGCAACTTGGCTTGGTAGAAGGGATCGGGCCGCTGTGCGGCCTCTTCGGCTTCGGCCAGTTTGGCCAAGGCCACTTGGGCCGAGCGCGCCCAAAAATAGCCCATCACCAAGTGACCCACCACCCGCAGGTAGTCCACCGCAGCAGCGCCCACCTCGTCGGCATTGCTCATGGCCTTCATACCGACTTCGCCGGTCAGCTGGGTCAGCTTACCGCCCAGATCGGCCAAGGGCTTGATGAACTCGCCCATGGCTTCGTTGGCCATCTCGGCCTTGACCAATTGCTCGACCAGCTTGCCAAATTTCTTCAGGCTTGCGCCCTGGTTGCCCAGCACTTTGCGACCCAGCAGATCCAGCGACTGGATGGCGTTGGTGCCTTCATAAATCATGTTGATGCGGGCATCGCGCACGAACTGCTCCATGCCCCACTCCTTGATGTAGCCGTGGCCGCCAAACACCTGCTGGCACTCGGTGGTGGACTGCCAGGCATTGTCGGTGGTGAAGGCTTTGACGATGGGCGTGAGCAAAGCCACCATCTCGGCCGCTTCCGCACGCACCGTTTCGTCGGGGTGGTTGATCTCTTTGTCCAGCAGCAAAGCACAAAAGCAAGCCAGCGCACGGCCACCTTCGGCGTAGGCTTTGGCCGTCATCAAGGCGCGACGCACTTCGGGGTGCACGATGATCGGGTCGGCCGGTTTGCCAGGCGCCTTCACGCCAGTGAGAGAACGCATCTGCACGCGGTCTTTGGCATAGGCCAGCGCATTTTGATAAGCCACTTCGGTCAGACCCAGCGACTGGTTGCCCACGCCCAAACGGGCGGCGTTCATCATCACGAACATGGCGGCCAGGCCCTTGTTGGGCTGCCCCACCAGGGTGCCGACCGCGCCGTCGAGCACCATCTGGCAGGTGGCATTGCCGTGGATGCCCATCTTGTGTTCGAGGCCGCCGCAGTAAATGCCATTGCGCTCGCCGATCTGACCGTCAGCCGACACTTGGAACTTGGGCACCAAAAACAAGCTGATGCCTTTGCTGCCCGGAGGCGCGTCGGGCAAACGGGCCAGCACCAAGTGCACGATGTTGGCGGCCAGGTCGTGCTCACCCGCGCTGATGAAAATCTTTTGGCCGGTGATGCGGTAGCTGCCGTCGGCCTGGGGTTCGGCCTTGGTGCGCAACATGCCCAAGTCGGTCCCGCAATGCGGCTCGGTCAGGCACATGGTGCCGGTCCATTCGCCGCTGGTCAGCTTGGGCAAGAACAAAGCTTTTTGCTCGGGCGTGCCGTGCGCGTGCAGGGCTTCATAAGCGCCGTGCGACAAGCCGGGGTACATGGTCCAGGCTTGGTTGGCCGAGTTGAGCATTTCATAGAAACACTGGTTCACCACAAAAGGCAGGCCTTGGCCGCCGAAGTCTGGATCGCAGCTGAGCGAGGGCCAGCCGCCGGCCACGTACTGGGCATAGGCTGCCTTGAAGCCATCGGGAGCCTTGACATCGTGCGTGTCGCGGTTGAGCTGGCAACCTTGGGTGTCGCCCGAAATGTTCAAAGGAAAAATCACCTCAGCGGCGAATTTGCCACCTTCTTCCAGCACCGCGTTGATGGTGTCGGCATCGGTGTCGGCGTGCTTGGGCAATGCTTTGAGTTCGTCGGTGACGTTGAACAATTCATGCAACACAAATTGCATGTCGCGCAGGGGTGGGTTGTAAACGGGCATGGTGTTTTCCTGAAAAAATCAAATGTTGCTGGGTTTGCGTGCGCGTTTGGCGGCAGGCTTTTGGGAAGGGGTCATGGGAGCCTCTGCATAGCGGTCCAGGATGTGGGCAAAGCCCTGGCGTGCACGCTCTGTGGCTGCAGGGTTGCGCAAAAACCGGGCTTCGTAATGCAGCGCCAGGATAAGGCCGTGGATCTCAAAAGCGATCTGCCGCGCATCGGACTGGCGGCTGAGCTGTCCTTCCACCTGGGCCAACTCAACGGCGCGGCGCAATGCCGTTTGCCAACTGGCCACGGACGATGCCAAGGCATCGCGCACCGGACCGCTGCGGTCATCGAACTCGACCGCGCCACTGATGTAGATGCAGCCCGAATCGATCTCGGCCGAGGTCTGCACCATCCAGTTGTCAAACAGGGCTTGCAGGCGTGGCAAGCCCCGGGGCTTTTGCATGGCCGAATAGAAAACATCCGCCTCAAAACGCGTGTGGTATTCGCGGATGACGGAAATCTGGAGTTCTTCTCGCGAGCCAAAATGGGCGAACACGCCCGATTTGCTCATGCCGGTGACTTCGGCCAAAGCGCCTATCGACAAGCCTTCCAAGCCTATTTGCGAGGCCAGGCGCAGCGCCGCATCGATGATCACCGACTTGGTCTGCTGGCCTTTGATGAGCACGCGCCGGCCAGGTTCGGCCACGGGCAGGCTTTGAACTTTGGATGAGATTGGAGATTCGGACATGGTGAATCAAAAAAGAACGATCGTTCTATTTTGCACCAAAACCGGATCCGATCACACAAGCCCTGTACATGTCAGGGTAAATCGGGAGGTCAGCAAACCGTCGGGGCTAAAGCCACCAACCTACAAGACCCTGTAGGTCGGCGACTTCAGCCCCGACATGGTTTTTCTAGATGGCTTGGGTTCAGGCTTTGAATGCCACCACTTTCTGGGTTTGCTCGCCCAGACCGTCAATGCCCAAGCGCATCACGTCACCGCGCTTGAGGAAGACTGGCGCTGGTTTGCCATCGACCTTGACGCCCATGCCCACACCGGGAGGGGTGCCGGTGGTGATGATGTCGCCTGGCTCGAGCGTCATGAACTGGCTCACATAGCTAACCAGCTTGGCCACGCCAAAGATCATGGTTTTGGTGTTGCCGGTTTGAAAGCGCACGCCGTTCACATCGAGCCACATGCCCAAAGCTTGGGGGTTGGGCACTTCGTCGCGCGTGACCAGCCATGGGCCGACGGGGCCGAAGGTGTCGCAACCCTTGCCCTTGTCCCAGCTGCCGCCCAATTCCAATTGATATTCGCGCTCGCTCACATCGTTGACCACGCAGTAACCGGCCACATGGCTGATGGCGTCTTTTTGGGTCACATAACGTGCGCGTGTGCCGATCACGATGCCCAGCTCGACTTCCCAGTCAGATTTTTTGGAGCCTTTGGGCAGCATGACGTCATCGTCCGCACCCTGGATGCAAGAAATCGCCTTGGTGAACACGATGGGCTCTTTGGGGATCGGCATGCCGGACTCGGCCGCATGGTCGGCGTAGTTCAGGCCAATGGCAATGAACTTGCTGGTGGACGAAATGGGCGTGCCAAAACGCTTTTTGCCGCGCACCAAAGGCAGCTTGTCGGTCTTGACCTTGGCCAGCTTGGCCAGCGCCTTGTCGTTCAGCAGATCGGGTGTGATGTCTTTGACCACGCTGCTCAGGTCGCGCAAGCGGCCATCGGCGTCAATCAGACCAGGTTTTTCCTTGCCGGCTTGGCCATAGCGAACGAGTTTCATAAATGCCTTTCAGTTTTCAAAAGAATCAATAGGTGGAACGACCACCCGACAGGTCAAAGACCGCGCCGGTGGAGAAGGAACATTCTTCGGTGCTCAACCAGGTCACCATGGCCGCCACTTCTTCGGGCTCGCCAAAACGGGCCATCGGAATCTTGGACAACATGAATTGGATGTGCTCGGGCGTCATTTGATCAAAAATCGCCGTCTTCACAGCCGCCGGGGTGACACAGTTCACACGCACCCCGGTGTCGGCCAGCTCTTTGCCCAGCGATTTGGTGAGCCCGATGACCGCAGCCTTGCTGGCACTGTAAGCGCTGGCGTTGGGGTTGCCGTCTTTGCCCGCGACAGAGGCGATGTTGACGATGCGGCCGTAGTTGCGCGACTTCATGTGGGCACTCAGTTCGCGGCAGCAGTGGAACAGGCCGTGCACGTTCACATCGAACACCTGCTTCCAGGCGTCCACCGGGTACTCCCAAACTTTGACGTTGGGGCCGGTGATGCCCGCGCTGTTGACCAGCACATCGACGCCTGCCAGCGCGGTGGTTTGCGCCGTGGCCTGCACCACAGATTCGTGGCTGGCCACATCGACCTGCACCGTATTGACCACAGCCCCTGACTGCGCCGCCCGCAATTGTTCGGCGGCGGCGCCCATGCCGGCCGCATCGCGGTCCCAGATGGTGACGCGTGCGCCAGAAGCCAGCATGCGCTGGGCAATGGCGAAACCCAAACCGGTGGCACCACCGGTGATGACCGCGTGGCGGCCTTTCATGTCGAGCAAATTCATAGGGTCTTTCTGAACCATCAAATGGTCATGCCACCATCGACCATGTAGGCGTTGCCTGTGGCGAAGATGGATTCGTCGGAAGCGAGGAAGGTCACGATGGGCGCAATCTCTGCCGCCTGGGCCAAACGCCCCATTGGCTGGCGGTTGATGAAGTCCTTGCGGGCCTGCACCGGGTCGGCATAGCTGTTGATGCGGTCTTGCAGCGAGGGCGTGTCCACGGTACCGGGGCAAATGCAGTTGCACCGGATGCCCTGACGCACATAGTCGGCAGCCACGCTTTTGGTCAGGCCAATGACGGCCGCCTTGCTGGTGCCATAGATGAAGCGGTTGGGCAAGCCCTTGACGCTGGAGCAGACGCTGGCCATGTTGATGATGCTGCCGCCATGACCGTCTTTTTCGAACTGCGCCACCATTTTGGGAATGGCCGCCTGGATCATCCAAAACTGCGAGCGCACGTTCAGGTTGAACGCAAAGTCCCAGTCTTCATCGGTGGCCAGTTCGATGTTGCCGTTGTGCACAAAACCAGCGCAATTGAAGATGATGTCGATGCGCGGCAAGCTGGCCACTTGCGCGGTGATCGCACTCTTGTCGAGCACATTCAGCACTGCGGTGTGCACATTGGCCACGCCCTCGTAACTCTTGAGCAATGCGGCATTCACATCGGTGGCATACACGGTGGCGCCTTCTGCGGCCATGGCCAATGCAGCGGCCTGGCCGATGCCTTGCCCCGCGGCCGTGACCAGCGCGATTTTTCCTTTGAGTCTCATGGGGTTTTGATCTCCAGATGGGTGGTTTGTCTGTGGTTGATGGCGGGCCAGTCCCAGGCGATGCCAAGGCCTGGGGTTTCGGGGGGATGGGCAAAGCCATCCTCGACCTTCATGCGTGAGGTGGTGATGTCGTCAAGCTGTGGGATGTATTCCACCCAAGTGGCATTGGGCACGGCGGCGCACAGGCTCACGTGCAGCTCCATCAAGAAGTGCGGACACACCGCCACATCAAAAGTCTCCGCCAAATGCGCCGTCTTGATCCACGGCGTGATGCCACCGATGCGCGCCACATCGGGCTGCACGATCGAGCAGGCGCCCTGCTCGAGGTATTCACGGAACTGCATCGGGTGGTACATCGACTCGCCCACTGCCACCGGTATGGTCGTGTGCTCGCGCAGCTGCCGGTGCCCCGACACATCTTCGGCAGGCATAGGCTCTTCGATCCAAGCCAGGCCCAGCCCGTCAAAAGCCCGTGCACGACGCACCACCTCGGCCCGGTTGAAGCCTTGGTTCGCATCGGTCATCAGCTCAAAGCTTGGCCCCACCGCGTCGCGCACCGCAGACAGGCGGGCCACGTCTTCGCTCACATGCGGACGACCAATCTTGATCTTGGCGCCTTTGAAGCCTTGGGCTTGCGCCGCCAGTGTTTGGTCCACCAGCGCCTGGGGTGACAGGTGCAGCCAACCGCCCTCGGTGGTGTAAAGCGGCACACGCGTTTGCGCCCCGCCCAGCAAGCGCCACAGCGGCAGGCCTTGGCTTTGCGCCCGCCAGTCCCACAAGGCCGTGTCCACGCAGGCCAGCGCCAGGCTGGTCATGGCCCCCACAGCGGTGGCGTGGGTGTGAAAAAACAGGTCTTTCCAAATCGCCTCGACCCTGACCGGGTCCCGCCCGATCAGTCTCGGCGCCAAATGATCCTTGAGCAAGGCGATCACCGAAGAGCCACCGGTGCCGATCGTGTAGGCATAACCCGTGGCCTCGATGCCATCGCTGCAGTGCAGCGTGAGCAACACCGTTTCTTGCGTCACAAAGGACTGGATCGCATCGGTGCGCAAAACCTTGGGCGGCAAGTTCACTTGCCGAAGGCTCACGCGGTCAATGGTGACTGAAGACATTTGAATTCAAAGCCAGTATTGGGCGCATCAAAGTTTGTGAGCATGCAGGCAGGATGCGCTGCACAGCGTCGTTCTTGCGACAGTCGACATGCGGGTTTGTGTGGAGTCAAAAGCGCTTGACCCATGAATTGGGAGCGTGTGATGATTGTGCGACTGGTCTGACCACTTGTCCAATTCACGTTATCCCTGATCCTGCGCATGCCCATCCAAACCGTCGAACCCCAGCGCCTGTACCGCCAGATTGCCGAGCAACTTCGGCAGCTGATGGCCTCGGGCGAGTTCGCAGTGGGCTCACGCTTGCCCGCAGAGCGCGACCTGGCGCTGCAGCTGGGCGTGAGCCGCCCTTCGGTGCGCGAAGCGCTGATTGCGCTCGAAGTCGAAGGCATGATCGAAGTGCGCACGGGCTCGGGCATTTATGTGCAAAGCACCGCCAAACCCAAGACCCGAAAAACCCCTGCCCAGGCCGACAGCTCAGCCGAATGGGGCCCCCTCGAAGTGATGAGCGCCCGCATTTTGGTGGAATCGGAAGTGGCCGCACTGGCCGCGCAAAACGCCCAGAAAAAAGACATCAAAGCCATCCGCGCCGGCTTGCAGCAAATGAAGCAAGAAGCCGCCCGCCATGAAATGCCACGTGAAGGCGATGAAGCCTTCCATGAAGCCATTGCACAGGCTTGCGGCAACAGCGTTTTGCTCGACACCGTGCAGCGCTTTTGGACGGCCCGCAAAGGCCCTCTGTTTGAGCGCTTAGGCGACTACTTTGAACATCCTGCCTCATGGCAAGCGGCCATTGCAGAGCACCAAGCCGTGTTCGATGCCATCGAGGCGCGCGACGCGCCCGCCGCCCGCAAGGCCATGCAAAAACATTTGAAACAAGCCCACAAAAGATACAGCGCGAGCTGGCGCCGCGCTCCTGCCCGTTAGCTGGCCGCTAAGGGGGTATGCAGTTTTTTTCGCGTCAGTAATTTTCCAACACCATTGAGGAGACAACGATGAGCAAACGATTCACCCTGAAGACCCTGGCCGCCCTGGGCGCCGTCGCCATGGGCACCTTGCTGATGAGCACCGGTGCACAGGCCCAGCAAAAACTCAAATGGGCCCACGTCTATGAAACGTCGGAGCCGTACCACACCGAGTCGGTTTGGGCGGCCGATGAAATCAAAAAGCGCAGCAACGGCAAGTTCGACATCCAAGTCTTCCCGGCTTCCACACTGGGCAAAGAAACCGATATCAACCAAGGCCTGACCCTGGGTACAGTGGACATGATCATCAGCGGCCCCTCTTTTGCGGCCCGCACTTACCCCCGCTTTGGCATTGCCTACTACCCCTTCATCTTCCGCGATGGCGACCACCTGATTGCTTACTCCAAGAGCCCCGTTTTCCAGGAAATGGTGTCCGAGTTCCGGGCCAAGACGGGCATCCAAGTCACGGCCTACACCTACTATGGCGCTCGCCACACCACCGCGCAAAAAGCCTTCACCAACTGCGCTGGCATGAAGGGCATCAAGATCCGAGTGCCCGACGTGCCTGCCTACCGCGCCACACCTGAGGCCTGCGGCGCCAACCCCACGCCCATTGCTTTTGCCGAGGTCTATCTGGCCCTGCAAAACGGCACGGTGGAAGCCCAAGAGAATCCATTGACCACCATCGAGGCCAAGAAGTTCTTCGAGGTGCAAAAAGCCATCATGCTCACGGGTCACATCGTGGACGGTTTGACCACGCAAATTGCACCGCATCTCTGGAACAAGCTCAGCGATGCTGAAAAGAAAATGTTCACCGATGTGACTCAAGAAGCCGCTGTGCGCGCCACCGCCAAGATCAAGGCCCGTGAAGCCGAGTTGGTGGACGAGTTCAAGAAAAAAGGCCTGCAAATCGTGCAGGTGGATCGCAAGTCATTCCAAGACGCCGTCCTGAAAAACAAACCCCTGACCTCCATGGGTTTCACGCAGTCTGACTTCGACAAGATCCAGGCGGCCAAGTAAGGCGCTCTCACATCAGGTTTTGTGCCGATCGCACAGGTCTGATGCTTTGGCTACCTGTTGCAGACCGAACTCACTGAGTTCGGTCTGCACATGCGGCCAAGTTTTCGATCCCAAGGACACCCTATGAGCAACCTACCCGACCTCGATGCCATGCCCAAAGTCATGGGTAACGATGGCCAGTTTCACGCCACCGACGACGAAGTCGACCTCTCTGGCACCCCCATTGAAGCCTGGGTGGCACTGGCTTTCTTTTGGGCTTTGGGTCTGACGGTTTTTTACCAATTTTTCACACGCTACGTGATGAACAACTCGGCGTCGTGGACCGAGGAGATTGCACGCTATCTGCTCATTGCCACCGTCTTCACGGGCGCCACGATTGGCGTGGCCAAAAACAACCACATCCAAGTGGACTTCTTCTTTCGATTCATGCCCGACTGGCTAGGCCGCGCCATGGGGGTGGTGGTCGATGTGATGCGCATCGCCTTTTTTGCTGCCGCCACTTTCCTCACCGGCCAGATGATGGAGAAACTGGGCAGTTACAAGATGACCATCATTGATTTGCCGATGAACCTCGTCTATGGCGTGGTGATGGCCGGGTTTGCCGCCATGTGCTTGCGCGCCGTGTGGGTGGCCAAGGTTCATTGGCAGCGCGGCTACACCGTGCTGCAACGCCCCGAATCCGAAATGACAGACCGCTGAAACGCCCTTAGAAAGTTCTCCATGTTGAAGATCCTTTTCCTCATCCTCATGAGCGGCGGCATCCCGGTGGCCATTGCCATGGCGGGTGCGTCCTTGCTGTATTTGCTTTTTGTCGAAAGCTCGCCACCCTTTGTGGTCATCCACCGCATGGTCTCGGGCATCGACAGCTTCCCCCTGTTGGCCGTGCCCTTCTTCATTCTGGCTGGCAACCTGATGAACAACGCGGGCATCACCAACCGCATTTACAACTACGCGCTGGCCTTGGTGGGCTGGCTCAAAGGCGGCCTTGGCCACGTCAACGTGGTCGGCTCGGTCGTGTTTGCGGGCATGAGCGGCACCGCCATTGCCGATGCGGCGGGCTTGGGCACCATCGAGATCAAGGCGATGAAAGACCATGGCTACAGCACCGAGTTTGCGGTGGGCGTCACGGCGGCCTCGGCCACGCTGGGCCCCATCATTCCGCCCAGCCTGCCCTTTGTGATCTACGGCATGATGGCCAACGTCTCGGTGGGGGCCTTGTTCCTTGCCGGCATCTTGCCCGGCATCTTGATGGCGCTGCTCATGATGCTGACAGTGGCCTATTTCGCACACAAAAACGGCTGGGGTGCCGACGTCAAATTTGAATGGCCCAAAGTCATCAAGGCCCTGGCCGAAACGGCCGTGGTGGTGGGCTGGCCCCTGTCGATTTGGTGGTTGGTGAACACCATGGGCACGCCCGCCCAAATGACGGTTTTCTTGGCGCTGATCGTTTTGTTTGCCGCCGACAAGTTTTTCAACTTCCAGGCCGTCTTGCCCATCATGACGCCGGTGATCCTGATTGGCGGCATGACCACCGGTGTGTTCACCCCCACCGAAGGCGCGATCGCCGCTTGCGTTTGGGCCATTGCGCTGGGCTTCTTTTGGTACCGCACGCTCAACTTCAAGATGTTCGTGAAAATCTGCCTGGACACGGTGGAAACCACCGCCACCGTGCTGTTCATCGTGGCCGCAGCCAGTATTTTTGGCTGGATGCTCACTGCCACAGGGGTGACCACGGCCATCTCCAGTTGGGTGCTGGGCTTTACCAAAGAGCCTTGGGTGTTCTTGCTCTTGGCCAATGCATTGATGTTGTTTGTGGGTTGCTTCTTGGAGCCCACCGCCGCCATCACCATTCTTGTGCCGATTCTGGTACCGATCTGCCAACAACTGGGCATTGACCTGGTGCACTTCGGTTTGGTCATGGTGCTCAACCTGATGATCGGCTTGCTGCACCCGCCCATGGGCATGGTGCTGTTTGTGTTGGCCCGCGTGGCCAAGCTCAGTGTGGAGCGCACCACCATGGCCATCTTGCCCTGGCTGTTCCCCTTGCTGGGCAGCTTGGCCGTCATCACCTACTTCCCCAGCCTGGTGCTGTGGTTGCCCAAGCAGTTTTATTGAGGAATGTCCATGAGCAGTTTCATCCGCTTGCATCCCGCCGATGACGTGGTCATCGCTCGCAGCCAACTCATGAGCGGCAGCGCTGTCGAAGGCGTGCCCGTGCGCGGCCTGATCCCGCCGGGCCACAAGGTGGCCACCCGCGCCATCGCCGTGGGCGAGCCGGTGCGCCGCTACAACCAGATCATCGGCTTTGCCTCGCAAGCCATTGCGCCGGGCGAGCATGTGCACACGCACAACCTGAACATGGGCGCCGAGAAAGGCAACTTCGAACGCGACTACGCCATCGGTCAAGACGTGAAGCCCGAGCCCGCGCGCAAGCAGGCGACTTTCATGGGCTACAAGCGCTCGGATGGCCGCGTGGCCACGCGCAACTACATCGGCGTGTTGTCGAGCGTGAACTGTTCAGCCACCGCCGCCCGCGCGATTGCCGACCACTTCTCCAAACGCAACAACCCGCAAGCACTCGCCAACTTTCCCAATGTGGACGGCGTGGTGGCTTTGACGCACGGCACCGGCTGCGGCATGGACACCGAAGGTCTGGGCATTCAGTTGCTGGAACGCACCTTGGCCGGTTATGCCACCCATGCCAACTTTTGGGGCGTGGTGGTGGTGGGCCTGGGCTGCGAGGCGAACCAGCTCAACACCTGGCTGGCGCACAGCAGCTTGCGCGAGGGCGACACGCTCAAGGTGTTCAACATCCAGGACACTGGCGGCACGCGCCTCACGGTGGAAAAAGGCATTGCCTTGATCGAGGAAATGCTGCCCCGCGCCAACGCCATCAGCCGCGAGCCTTGCAGCGCCGAACACATCACGGTGGGCTTGCAGTGCGGCGGCTCGGATGGTTATTCGGGCATCAGCGCCAACCCAGCACTTGGGGCGGCCGTGGACCTGCTGGTGCAGCACGGCGGTACCGCGATCCTGAGCGAAACGCCCGAGATTTATGGGGCGGAGCATCTGCTCACCCGCCGCGCTGTGAAGCCCGAAGTGGCGCACAAACTGATCGAGCGCATCCGTTGGTGGGAGAACTACACCGCCATCAACGGCGGCGAGATGAACAACAACCCCTCGCCCGGCAACAAGGCAGGTGGCCTGACGACCATCCTAGAAAAGTCACTCGGCGCGGTGGCCAAGGGCGGCACCAGCAACCTGCAAGCGGTCTATGAATACGCCGAGCCGGTCTCCGCCAAAGGCTTTGTCTACATGGACACGCCGGGCTACGACCCGGTGAGCGCCACAGGCCAGGTGGCCGGTGGCGCCAACCTGATTTGCTTCACCACCGGGCGCGGCAGTGCCTATGGCTGCGCGCCCTCGCCCAGCCTGAAGTTCTCGACCAACACCGCGCTGTGGAAAAAGCAAGAAGAAGACATGGACCTGAACTGCGGCGAGATCGTGGACGGCGGCGTGAGCATCGCCGACATGGGTCAGCGCATCTTTGAAATGATCCTGGCGGCAGCTTCAGGCGAGCCCACCAAGAGCGAGCGCCACGGCTACGGCCAAAACGAATTCGTGCCGTGGCAAGTCGGCGCGGTCATGTGAGGGCAGCGTCATGAGCCACACCATTTCTGCAAGCGACCTGCGCGACAAAGTCGCCCGCATCATCGAACAAGCAGGCAGCACGCCTGCCGAAGCCGCACAGGTGGCCGACAACCTGGTCATGGCCAACCTGAGCGGGCACGACTCCCACGGCGTGGGCATGGTGCCGCGCTATGTGGACGCGGTGCTTGAAGGGGGCTTGTCGCCCAACACCGGCGTCAAAGTTTTGCTCGACACCGGTCCCTTGCTCAACTTGGACGGCCAACGCGGCTATGGTCAGATCACCGGCGTTCAAGCCATGCAAATGGGCATTGAACGCGCCAAGCAACACGGTGTGTGCACTGTGGCGCTCAGCCGCTCACACCACTTGGGCCGCATCGGCCACTTTGCCGAAATGGCCGTGGCCCAGGGTCTGGTGTCGGTGCATTTTGTGAACGTGCTCTCGCGCCCCGTGGTCGCCCCCTTTGGCGGTGGCGATGGCCGCTTTGGCACCAACCCCTGCTGCATCGGCGTGCCCATGGGCAACCGCGAACCCTTTGTGCTGGACTTTGCCACCAGCCGCGTGGCGCAAGGCAAGATGCGCGTGGCCCACAACAAAGGCGAGCAAGTGCCCCCCGGCTATTTGATCGACGAACACGGTCACCCCACCACCGACCCCGGCGTGGTGGTGGTGCCGCAGTCCAACGGCCTGTTTGGTGCGCTCATGACCTTTGGCGACCATAAAGGCTTTGGCATGGCCATGGCCTGCGAACTGTTGGGCGGTGCCCTCACTGGCAGCGGCACTTGGCACCGCGAGGCTGATCATCAACGCGCCGTGCTCAACGGCATGTTGACCATGCTGATCGACCCGGTGCGTTTGGGCACGCAGGCCATGTTTGAACAAGAAGCCCTGGCCTTTGCCGACTGGCTGCGCCAAAGCCCCGATGCCCCAGGCAGCGATGGCGTCAAGCTGGCGGGCGAGCCCGAACGCGCTGCACGCACCGAACGTGAGCACTCGGGCATCTGGATCGACGACGCCACCTGGGCCGAAATCGAAGCGTCAGAACACAAGCTCCAAGCTCGATCCTCGATTTGAAGATGACTGGATGTCTTGTAGGAGCCAGCCCTGCTGGCGATGCCATCGCTTGTGGCCTGCAGGCATATCGCTTGCAGGGCAAGCTCCTACAAAGCCCGCGCTGATTGACTGTGTTGTTTTGACCTTCTTTTAAAGATTCACCATGTCACTCTCCTCACTCGCCTTGTCAACACTGCCACCTCATGTAGGCATCCCCCGCTATGCGCGCAACGCTGACGCCCCTGGCGTGGTGCACCTGGGTCTGGGGGCTTTTCACCGCGCCCACCAAGCCATGGTGTTTGACCAACTGCTGGCCAATGGCGACATGCGCTGGGGCATCCATGGCGTGGGCATGACGCGGCCTGACCTGGTCAACCAGCTGAGCGCACAAGACGGCCTGTACGCCGTGCGCGTGGCCGACGGCACAGGGGTGAAGTGGCAAGTGCCCGGTGCGCTGTGGCGCATGAATGTTGCCGCCACCGAGCGCGATGCGGTGGTGCAAGCGATGGCCGCGCCCAGCACCCGCTGGGTCACCCTCACCGTGACCGAAAAAGGCTACACCCCCGCTTTAGGCCAGCTGCTGCTGGACGGCTTGCGCCTGCGCCAGCAAGCAGGCTTACCCGGCATCACCATCGCTTCGTGCGACAACTTGCAAGGCAATGGCCACAAGCTGCAGGCCTTGGTCAAGGCTGCGGCCAATGCCCAAGACACCGCACTGCTGCAATGGCTGGACACGCACTGCGCCTTCCCTTGCAGCATGGTGGACCGCATCGTGCCCGCCGCCACGCCCGAAGTGATGGCCGCCGCCAAAGAGGCGCTGGGCGTGCCAGACCACTGCGCCCTGAGCACCGAAGGCTTTTGGGAATGGGTGATCGAAGACCGCTTTGCCGACCCGACAGACGCCGCCCTGCTGCAAAGCGCCGGTGTGCGCGTGACAGGCGATGTTCACAGCTACGAAGAAGCCAAGCTGCGCATGCTCAACGGCAGCCACACGGCCATGGCGCTCATGGGCGCCATCACAGGCAGGCCCTTCATTGCCAGTTGCATTGGCGCACCGCATATCCGCGAGTTTGTGTTCCGCTTGATGGGCCGAGAAGTCGCGCCGCATCTGAGTCGCAGCGACTGGGCCGATTACCGAGACGCGCTGATCGCCCGATTTGGCAACCCGTATTTGAAGCACAGCGTGCACCAGATCGCCACCGACAGCTCGCAAAAAATCCCGCAGCGCTGGCCACCTTCGGTGCTGGGGCAAATCGCGCAAGGCGCTTCGTTTGAACACCACGCACTGGCTGCGGCCGTGTTCGTGCGCTACACCCTGGCCGTGGACGAAAACGGCCAAGCCTATGCCCTGAACGACCCCCAAGCCGAAAGCCTGATGGCCCTGGGTGCAGCCCAGCGCACCGAACCCGAGGCCTGCGTGCGTGCCCTGCTGGCCCGCGAAGACCTGTGGGGCAGCGCCCTGCCCCAACACACAGGCTGGATCGCCCGCGTCATTCACTGGCATCAACACATCCTGCAGCACGGTGTGGACCACGCCGTCCAGCAACTGACCGA
Organism: Limnohabitans lacus; assembly: GCF_030053395.1. Lineage (GTDB taxonomy): Bacteria > Pseudomonadota > Gammaproteobacteria > Burkholderiales > Burkholderiaceae_C > Limnohabitans_A > Limnohabitans_A lacus. Next base: position 140,199 of record NZ_JASGBH010000005.1, read on the forward strand.
GGCCTGAGCCATGAAAATCACCGCCGCCCGTGTCATCGTCTGCAGCCCCGGCCGCAACTTCGTCACCCTCAAAGTCGAGACCGACCAAGGCGTGTACGGCGTGGGTGACGCCACGCTCAACGGGCGCGAGTTGGCCGTGGTCAGCTACCTCGAAGACCACGTCATCCCCTGTCTGATCGGGCGCGACCCGCAGCAAATCGAAGACATCTGGCAATACCTCTACAAAGGCGCTTACTGGCGGCGCGGCCCGGTGACCATGAGCGCCATTGCCGCCGTGGACACCGCGCTGTGGGACATCAAAGCCAAGATGGCGAACATGCCGCTGTACCAGCTGCTGGGCGGGCGCAGCCGCACCGGGGTGATGGTTTACGGTCACGCCAACGGCCGCGACACCGCTGAAACCGTGAACGAAGTCTTGCGCCACAAGGAAGAAGGCTACTTGGCGATCCGCGCCCAAAGCGGCGTGCCGGGCCTGAACAAGGTTTACGGCGTGAGAGGAACCAACCGCCTGTACGAACCCGCCGACGGCAACTTGCCCAGCGAGCACGACTGGAGCACCGAGAAGTATTTGCGCCACACCCCCGGCTTGTTTGAAGCGGTGCGCGAAGCCGTGGGCCCCGACATCCATTTGCTGCACGACGTGCACCACCGCCTGACGCCCATCGAAGCGGGCCAGCTGGGCAAAGCACTGGAGCCCATGCGCCTGTTCTGGATGGAAGACCCGACCCCGGCTGAAAACCAGGACGCCTTCCAGTGGATACGCCACCACACCACCACCCCGATTGCGGTGGGCGAGATTTTCAACAGCATCTGGGACTGCAAGACGCTGATCGAGAAACAGCTGATCGACTACATCCGCACCACCGTGGTCCACGCGGGCGGCATCACCCACCTGCGCCGCATCGCCGACCTGGCCAGTCTGTACCAGGTGCGCACCGGCTGCCACGGCGCGACCGACCTGTCACCCGTGTGCATGGGCGCGGCGCTGCACTTTGACACCTGGGTGCCCAACTTTGGTGTGCAAGAGTTCATGCCGCACAGCGAGGAAATGCTCTCGGTCTTTCCGCACGACTACCGCTTTGAGCGCGGGATGATGCACTGCGGCGAGTCACCCGGCCACGGGGTGGACATCGACGAGAAGTTGGCTGCGAAGTACCCCTACCAAAGGGCCTATTTGCCGGTGAACCGGCTGCAGCACGATGGGACCTTGTGGAACTGGTGACAGCCCTCAGCCACAGGCCTTAGCCCATGCTTGGGCGCGCCACCGGCTGCACCGATTCGTAGGCCCGCGCCGCACGCAGCACCAAGGCATCGCCAAACATCGGGCCCACGATCTGCAAGCCCATCGGCAGTCCGGCCTTCGTGAGGCCGCAGGGCACGGTGATGGCCGGTTGCTGGGTCAGGTTGAAGGGGTAGCTGAATGGCGTCCAGCCCAGCATGCTGACCGGGTCCATCGGCACGGCGCCCGCAGGGCGCGCCTCAAAAGCCGGAATGGACACCGAAGGCGTGACCAACAAGTCATAGCGCTGCATGAATTGGCGCATGTGCGAACCGAGCACGCCCCGGCGCTGGTGAAGTTGCTGCACCTGCTGCGCACTGAGCTGTGCGCCCAATTGCGCCTCGGCCCGAAAGTCGGGGTCGGCCACCTCCTGCTGCGCGGCCGTCAGGCCCGACCAGACCGTGTAAGCCCCCAGGAACCACAGGCCAGTGGTGATGTCCAGCGGGTCTTCAAAGCCCGGGTCCACTTGCTCGACATGGGCGCCCAGGTCTTGCAGTTTTTGCACCCCTTGCGCCACCGCTGCTGCGATTTCGGGATGCACGTTTTGGGCGTAACCCAGCGTGGGCGAATAGGCGATGCGCAGGCCGCGGATACCGTCTTCCAGACCCACGGTGTAGTCCGTGCCATCGGGCGGCAAGGATGTCCAGTCGCGGGCGTCGGGCTTTTTGAGCACGTTCATCATCATGGCCGCGTCGCGCACGCTCAGGGTGTGCGGGCCCAAGTGCGCCACCGAGCCAAAGGGTGACAAGGGGTAGGCGGGCACGCGGCCAAAGCTGGGTTTGTGGCCCACGTTGCCGCAAAACGCGGCCGGGATGCGCACACTGCCCGCGCCGTCGGTGCCCACGGCCAGCGGCCCCAGACCTGCGGCCACGGCAGCGGCTGCACCACCCGATGAGCCGCCGGGGGTGTGGTTCAGATTCCAAGGATTGCGGGTGATGCCGGTGGCGGGTGAGTTGGTTTCGCCCTTGCAGCCAAATTCGGGCGTGGTGGTTTTGCCCAGCAACACCGCGCCCGCTTCGCGCAGCCGCGCTGTGGCCGGGGCATCCACCTCCCAGGGCTGCTTGGGGTCCACGGTGCGACTGCCGCGCAAGGTGGGCCAGCCTTGGGTGAGGATCAGGTCTTTGATGCTGGTGGGCACACCATCGAGCTCACCCACAGGGGCTTGGGTGTTGCGGTGCGCTTGCCAGCGGGCTTCGCTGGCACGGGCGCTGGCCAGGGCACGGTCGGCATCGACCAGACAAAAGGCATTGATCTGCGGGTTGATGCGCTCGATGCGCGAGAGCACCGCCTGCGTGGCCTCCACCGGGCTGGCCTGCCCGGTGCGGTAAAGCTGCAGCAATGCGTGCGCAGTGCATTGGGTCAGGTCGGTGGTGCTCATGGCGGTCTCCTATCAGTGTGGTGTCACGTTGAACCCGTCAAGGCCATGCATCAAGGTCTGGTGCGTGTTTGGGGGCTGAGTTTTTTCCAGGGCAAATCGCCCGGGTCGGCGGCCATGGGGCCTGCGGCTTTGGCCACCAGCACACGGCTGGCGATGGGGGTGAAGTCTGCCCGAAAATGGTTGGAGCTTTTGACCACCAGCAGCTTCATCTGCTCGGGGTGAATGCCCACGGCGCGGAACAGTTCGCGGTCGAGCATCTGCATCTTGCCGCTGGCCACCGCCACCAGCACGCCGTCGATTTCGAGACATGCACAGGGGCCGATGTGGACCCTCACGCCGGTCATCATCGGGCCTTTGAGTTCGCAAGCATCCGGCCCCAAAGCCCTTACCGTGAAGCGCCCTTGCACAGGCGGGTCGCTCGCCACGCCGGTGAAGGTGGGCACGGCCTTGCCCAACGCCAATTGCAGGCTGGCCCCCACCCCGGCAGCATGTGCCATGCGGGCGGCTTCGGGGTCGCACAACAAACCCAGCGCCACCTGGCCGGGCCATCGTTGGCCCGCACCTTGTTGCAGCAGCGCATGCAGCATGCCGGTGGTGTTGCTGTCGCCCCCAGCGCCCGGGTTGTCTTGGGTGTCGGCCATGACCACAGGGGCAGCAGACACCTCGGCCGTGGCCAGGGCTTGCGCAACGGCCTCACGGGCGGGCAGCACATCAGGGCGCCACTGGCCGGGCTCGGCCACGCGCTCAAACAAGCGCTGCACCGCCGCTTCAGCCTGTGGGCCGTGGCCCCAAACCACGGGGCCACACTCGGCAAAATCAGACGCAGGAAAACCCATGCAAAAACTGAGCATGCAAGCAGTTTGCGACTCCAGCGCGATCATCTCGTCGTACAGCTCTTTGGCAGGGGCCATCCAGGTGCTTTGCGCGTTGAGCGGGATCAAAAACGGCAGACGACGGGCCTGCATGGGGCGCTTGCCACCCGCACGCAAATGTTCACGCAGCAGCAGGGCGGCACGCTCGCCGGTCTCGGCCATGTCGATGTGCGGGTAGGTGCGGTAGGCCACCAAACCATCGGACAGCTTCAACATGCGTTCGGTCACGTTGGCGTGCAAATCGAGGCTGGCCACGATGGGCAGCTTGGGGCCGACCACCGCACGGATGCGGGCGATCAACTCGCCTTCGCTGTCGTCGGCGTTTTCGGCCACGGCCGCGCCGTGCAGATCGAGGTACACCCCGTCCAGACCCTGCACCAGGGCCGCGCGAACATCTTCGACGATGGCCGCGCAGATGCGCTCAAACGCGTCGTGCGTCACATACGACGAAGGTGTGGCCCCGGCCCAAGCCGAGGGCACAAGCTGCCAGCCTTCGCGCCGGGCCGCGTCGATGAAACCGCCTGCCGGGATGTTCACGCCCGACATCTGGTCGATCAGGGTCTGCCCGCGCACATAGGCCGGAAAGGCCTCGCCGCTTTGAAAGGCGGCCCAATCGGCCAAGCTGGGCGCAAAGGTGTTGGTCTCGTGCTGGTAACCAGCGATCAGGATGCGGGTCATGGGTTTTCAAGCTCGGGCAATGCGGCCGGAGCAGCATCAAACAGGCGCCGGGTGTAGTCCTGTTGCGGGTTGGCGTAAAGCTCAGCGGTACGGCCCTGCTCCACGATGCGGCCTTGGTGCATCACGATCACGCGGTCGCACAGCTGGGCGGCCACGCGCAGGTCGTGCGTGATGAACAGCAGCCCCAGCCCCAGTCTCGACTGCGCCTCGCGCAGCAGGTTCAGGATCTGGGCTTGCACACTCACATCGAGCGCACTCACGGCCTCGTCGGCCACCAGCACCTGCGGGCGGCAGGCCAGGGCACGGGCAATCGCCAGGCGTTGGCGCTGGCCACCGCTGAACTGGCTGGGGTAGCGCTTCAAGGCCTCCACCGGCAACCGCACCTGCGCCATCAACTCAACCGCCAGTGCTTCGGCCTGCTCACGCGTCTGGCCAAAGTTCATCGCGCCTTCGACCATGGACTGGCCCACGGTGCGGCGCGGGTTGAGCGAGCGGTTCGGATCTTGGAAGACCACCTGCACGCGGTGGCGCAGTGGTCGTAACTGGCCCTCGGACATGCGGGCCACGTCATCAGCACCCCAAAAAATCTGGCCTTCGGTCGGGTCGATCAAGCGGATCAGGCAGCGCGCAAAGGTCGACTTGCCCGAACCCGACTCGCCTACGATGCCCACCGTCTCACCGGCACGCACAGCCACCGCGGCCTCCATGAGGGCGGCCGTGGGTCGGCTGCGGCCCAGCCAGTCGTGGCTGATGTAGGTCTTGCCCACGCCTTGACCCGACAGGAGCGCAGGGCCTTCGGGCTCGGGCTTGGCAGGTGGCGGCGTCATGCCCGGCACGGCGGCCAACAACTGGCGCGTGTACTCGGCGCGGGGGCGGCGCAGCACCTGGTCGCAGTCGCCACTTTCCACCGCCTGGCCCTGGTTCATGACCAGCACCTGGTCGGCGATCTCGGCCACCACGCCCATGTCGTGGGTGATGAAAAGCACCGCGCTGCCCTGCTCGCGTTGCAGGTCGGCGATCAATCGCAAGATTTCTTTTTGGGTGGTCACATCGAGCGCGGTGGTCGGCTCGTCGCAAATCAGCAATGCAGGCTTCAAGATCACGGCCATCGCGATCACGATGCGCTGACGCTGACCGCCACTGAGTTGGTGCGGGAAGCTGCGCAGCATGCGGGCCGGCTCGGGCAGCTTGACCCGCTCGAACACGCGCAAGATTTCGGCACGGCGCTTTTCGGCGGGCCAGTCGGTGTGGGTGGCCAGCAACTCGTCCACCTGGTCGCCGCAGCTCATGACCGGGTTCAGGGCCGTCATGGGCTCTTGGAACACCATGCCCATGGCCTTGCCGCGCAACTGGCGCAGCCGCAATGGGGACGCCTGCAACAAAGACTCGCCTTGCAGGGCAATGCTGCCCGCCACGGCTTGCAGCTCTTTGGGCAGCAAACCCATCACGGTGGTGGCCATGACGGACTTGCCCGAACCGGACTCGCCGACCACACACAAGGTCTGGCCCGGCAGAATGTCGAGCGACACCTTGGTGATGGCATGGGCCCGGTCACCGCCCGCAGGCAGGGCGACCGACAAGTCACGGATGGACAGAACGGGGGGGGTCATACCCCGCTCCGTTTGGCAAATTTGGGGTCCAACACATCGCGCAAGCCGTCACCCAGCAGGTTGATGGCCAGCACGGTGGGCACCAAAAACATGGCTGGGAACAACACATTGCCCGGGTACTGGGTGAACTGCACCCGGCCCTCGGCCATGATGTTGCCCCAGGTCGGAATATCGGCTGGCAGGCCCAAACCCAGGAAGCTCAAGATGGCTTCGGTCAGCACGGCGCTGGCCGCAATGAAGGTGCCCTGCACGATCAGCGGCGCCATCGCGTTGGGCAAAATGTGGCGCAGCAAAATGACCGGTGTGGGCGTGGCCAAAGCGCGGGCCGCTTCCACAAAAGGCTCTTCGCGCAAGGTCAACACCAACGAGCGCACCAAGCGCGTAACACGGGGAATCTCGGGGATGGCGATCGCCACCACCACGGTCCAGATCTGCGCGCCCAGGGCCGCCACCAGCGCAATCGCCAGCAAGATGGCGGGAATCGCCATCAGGCCGTCCATGAAGCGCATCAGCACCGCGTCTGCCAGGCGAAAGTAGCCAGCCAACATGCCCAACACGCCGCCCACAGCCAAGGCCACCGTGGCCGTGAACAAACCCACCAGCAAAGACACGCGGGTGCCAAACAGCACGCGGCTGTAGATGTCGCGGCCAAAGTTGTCTGAGCCCATCCAGAAGGTGTGGGTGACACTGACGCCACCCGGCAAAGCAAACTGCCCCACCACCCCGGCAGCGGTGTTGATGTTGGCCGAGTCCATGGCCGCAGGGTCCACGGTACCCAGCCATGGCGCCACCAAAGCGATCAAGATCAGCAAGCCCAGCACGCCCAAGCCCAAACGGACGGTGGTGTGCGCCAGAAGTTTTCGGAAGGTGGCGTTCATCAGTAACGGATCCGGGGATCGAGCCACAGGTAGCTCAAGTCCACACACAAATTGATCAAGACATAGAGCACACTGAAAAACAGCACCACGCCCTGGATGACCGGAAAGTCGCGGTTGAGCACCGCATCGACGGTGAGCGAGCCCAAGCCCGGAATGGCGTAAACCGTCTCGGTCACGACCACACCACCGATCAAGAGCGCAATGCCGATGCCAACCACCGTGACGATGGGCACGGCCGCATTGGCCAGCGCGTGGCGCAGCAAAACCGCTTGCTCGGTGATGCCCTTGGCACGCGCTGTGCGGATATAGTCTTCGGTCAGCGCTTCAGACACGCTCGCCCGCGTGACCCGCGCAATCAGCGCCACATAGATGGTGGCCAAAGACAACCACGGCAGCACCAGCTGGTAGGCCCAAGCGCCCACCCCTTGCGAGAACTCGCCCAACAAGCGGCGATAGCCTTGCACCGGCAACCATTGCAGCTGGATCGCAAAAATGTAAATCAGCACGTAGCCGATCACGAACACTGGCACCGAGAACCCCGCCACCGCAAAGCCGGACAAGATGCGGTCCAGCCAGCCCCCCATGCGCCAAGCGGCCAGCGTGCCCAAAGGCACGGCCACCAAAACGGCCAACACCATCGTCCCAGCGGCCAAGGACAGTGTGGGCTCGATGCGCTGAGCGATCAGCTCGGTCACCGGTTTGCCGAGGTAAAAGGAATAGCCCAAGTCGCCCTGCAACACCCCCCCCAACCAGATCATGAACTGCGTGAGCAGGGGCTTGGTCAACCCCAGCTGTTCGCGGATGCGGTCGATGTCTTCGTTGGTGGCGTTGTTGCCCGCGATCACAGCGGCCGGATCCCCCGGCGTGAGCCGAAGGATCAGAAACACGATGACCGCGACCGTGAGCAGCACAGGGATCAGCGCCAGCAGGCGCTGAAGCAAGAACCTCAGCATAAAACTTCAGCTGCTTTTGACTTCAAAAAGTCAGTTCTTCTTGATGTTCCAGTACACCTGAGCACCGCCGGGCACCAGGCCCGAGATGTTCTTGCGCAGGGCTGCGGGGTTGAAGTACTGACCCAGCGGCACGTGGGTGGCCGTTTCCATGGCGCGCAGCTGGATTTGCTCAGCGATCTGCTTTTTCTGCGCATCGCTGGTGGCCTGGGCGAACTTGACCTTCAGGTCTTCGATCTGCTTGTCGTCTTGCCAACCGAACCAGCCCTTGTCGCCTGCAGCGTTCATCATCGCCATGGTCAAGGGGTTCAAAATGTCACCTGCCGTCCAAGCGGTCATGAAGGCGTTCCAGCCACCTTGGGCGGGGGCGTCTTTCTTGGCTCGGCGCGCCACCAAGGTGGCCCAGTCCATTTGCTGCATGTCCACTTTGAAGCCGGCGGCTTCAAGCTGCTGTTTGGCCACCAATGGCAACTTGGCAATCGCAGCCAGGTCGGTCGGGCGCATCAGCACCACAGGAGTGCCGTCGTAGCCGGCCTCTTTGAGCATCTCGGCGGCTTTCTTGGGGTCGGCCATGCCGTTGTAAATGCCCGTCTTGTCACTGGCAAACGGTGTACCGCAGGGGTACATGCTCTTGCAGAAGGTGTACATGCCAGGGGCGCCGACCTGTGTTTTCAGGTGCGCTTCTTGGCCCAGCGCCACCATGGCGGCCTGGCGGATCTTCACGTTGTTAAAAGGCGCATGCAGGTGGTTGAAGCGCAAGATGAACTGCAGGCCTGCAGGCTGTGCGTCCACCAGCTGGATGTCTTTTTGCGCTTTGAGCGAAGCGTACTGCTCAAAGGTGGGTTGCTCGACGATGTCGACTTCACCGGCCACCAGGGCATTGAACTGGGTTTGCGGATCGCGGATGATGACCCACTCCACGCGGTCCACGTTCACATGCTTGCCCCCCGTGGTGCCGTCTGGCGCTTCACTGCGGGGCTTGTATTTGTCGTTCTTCACATAGACCAGGCGCTCGCCGGGCTTGTATTCGCCGGGCACAAACTTGTAAGGGCCGGAGCCGATGTTTTCCTTGATCTGCTCGCTGCCAGGTGTGGCAGCAATGCGCGCGGGCATGATGAACAGCACGTTGGACGAGGGCTTGCCCAGCGCTTCGAGCATCACGCCAAAGGGTTTGTTGAGTTTGATGACAAAGGTCTTGGCATCGGGCGCGGCGTAGCTTTCCACGCTTTTGGCCAGCACCCCGCCAAAGCTGTCGCGGCTGGTCCAGCGCTTGATGGAGGCCACCACGTCTTCGCTGGTCACGGCTTTGCCATCATGAAACTCCAAGCCATCACGCAGCGTGAACGTCCAGGTCAGGTTGTCCTTGCTGACGTTCCACTTGTCCACCATCTGCGGCTTGACCTTGCCGGCCAGATCGGTGCCAAACAGCGTGTCATAAATCATGTACCCGTGGTTGCGCGTGACAAACGCTGTGCTCCAGATCGGATCGAGGATGGTGATGTTGGCATGCGGCACGACACGCAAAGTTTTGGCCTGGGCTTGCGCAGCAAAGGGGGCCAACAAGGCGGCTGAAAGGGCGGCCACAGCAAAAAGGGAACGACGCTTCATCGGATACTCCATTCAAGTCGATGAAGACCACTATAGGGCTAAATACAAGCGTCGCTTATCAGGGCATGCCCCAATTCGAGCGCATTATTATCCGTACCTCCCAGCCACCGAACACGCCGAAAAAAGGCCATTTGGCGCAGCAGTGGCTGCGGTCTGTTACAGCACCCGCGCCAGCGCCGCTTGCAAATGCTCAGAGGGCAGCCGCTTAAAACCCGAGCGGGCAAAACGCTGCAAGCGCCCTTGCATGAAGGCCACCAGCACCGAAGCGGCCACCTGTGCGTCCGCCGTGGGTGTTTCGGACGCCAAGCCCTTGAGCGACTGGCGCAGCTGCGATTCGATCTTGTCAAACAGCAAATTGATGCGCTCTTGCAGGCGCTCGTGCTCCAGCACCAGCGCATCGCCGGTCATGACACGGCACATGCCAGGGTTCTTTTCGGCGAACTGCAAAAGCAGCGCCACGATGCGAGCGGCCTGGTTGGGGCCCACAGGTTCGCGGTCAGTGACCTGACGGATCAAGCCGATCACCGACTGGTCCACAAAGTCGATCAGGGCCTCGAACATCTGCGCCTTGCTGGCGAAGTGGCGGTACAAGGCCGCTTCGCTCACACCGATCTTGGCGGCCAAGCCTGCCGTGGTGACCCGCTCAGCGCCTGGCGCCTCCAGCATGGACGCCAAGGTTTGCAGGATCTGCAAGCGCCGCTCACCCGGGCGCGGGCGTTTGCGCACCGGTGCTTCTTCGGTCGGTTCGGTGTTGTCGTTGTGATCGTTCATGTCTCCCCCCTTTGGCATCGGACCGCTTCAGCGGCTCTTGATCATGGTGCCGAAGGCCTGCTCTGACAGGACTTCCAGCAGCATGGCGTGCGGCACGCGGCCATCGATGATGTGCACCGCGTTCACACCACTCTTGGCCGCATCCAAAGCGCCTGCAATCTTGGGGATCATGCCGCCGCTGATGGTGCCATCGGCGCACAGCTCGTCGATGCGGTGTGGTGTCAGCTCGGTCAGCAAGTTGCCTTCTTTGTCGAGCACGCCTCGGATGTTGGTGAGCATCAGGAGTTTTTCGGCCTGCAACACCGTGGCCAGTTTGGCGGCCACCACGTCGGCGTTGATGTTGTAACTCTCATTGTCCACACCAAAGCCGATGGGGCTGACCACCGGAATGAAAGCGTCGTCTTGCAGGGCTTTGAGGATGGACGGGTCGATGCTTTCGATGTCACCCACCTGGCCCACGTCGAGCTCTTTGCTCGGGTCTTGGGCATCCAGCAAGCGCAGTTTTTTGGCGCGGATCATGGCGCCGTCACGGCCTGTCAGGCCCACGGCCTTGCCGCCTGCGCGGTTGATCATGCCCACGATGTCTTGCTGCACTTCGCCGCCCAACACCCACTCGACCACCTCCATGGTCTCGGCATCGGTCACGCGCATGCCTTGCAGGAACTCGCCTTTTTTGCCCAAGCGGCTCAAGGCATTCTCAATTTGCGGGCCACCGCCGTGCACCACGACCGGGTTCATGCCCACGAGCTTGAGCAGCACCACGTCTTCGGCAAAGGCTTGCTGCAAGGCCGGATCGGTCATGGCGTTGCCGCCGTATTTGATGACCAAGGTCTTGCCGTGGTATTTGCGGATGTAGGGCATGGCCTGCGCCAGGATCTGGGCCTGGTCGCGAGGGGAAACGGCAGCGGTGGTATCGGTCATGGCGCGTTACGGAATTGAAAGGTCATCAAAGTTGAAAGCGATTGTGCCGCAAGCGTCTGACGCTCAAAGGATCTCGGCCATCAAGCGGTCCACGCCCTGCTGCCAATTCGGCAAGGTCAGGCCAAAGCGGTTTTGCAGGCGCTGGGTGTTCAAGCGGGAGTTCAAAGGGCGGCGGGCGGGCGTCGGAAATGCAGACGTCGGCACGGGCGAGATCTCGGTCACTTTCCAGGGGGCGTCGGGTTGGATCTGACGAGCCCGCTCAATTGCATATGAGGCATAGCCATGCCAACTGGTCTCGCCTGCGGCCACCAGGTGGTAAATGCCCGAGAGATGCGCGTCTTGCGCGTGGAGGACGTGACGGATGGCATGCGCCGTCACATCGGCGATCAAATCCGCGCCCGTGGGTGCGCCGCGCTGGTCGTCGATGACCGTCAGGCGTTCGCGCTCTTGGGCCAGGCGCAGCATGGTGCGGGCAAAGTTGCCGCCGCGTGCCGCATAAACCCAGCTGGTGCGAAAAATCAGGTGCTTGCAGCCACTGCCCGCAATGGCTTGCTCACCTTCAAGCTTGGTCTGGCCATACACGCCCAAGGGGCCTGTGGCATCGCCTTCTTGCCAAGGCGTCTGGCCTTCGCCATTGAACACATAGTCGGTCGAGTAATGCACCAGCCAAGCCCCCACATCGGCCGCCGCTTGGGCCAAGGCGGCTGGTGCCGTGGCGTTCAGGGTGCGGGCCAACTCGGGCTCGGACTCGGCCTTATCTACCGCGGTGTGGGCCGCGGCATTGACGACCACATCGGGCCGCATATCGCGCACCGTTTGAGCCAATTTTTCAGGGAACGACAAGTCACCGCAATGCAGCGTGCTGTGGCGGTCCAACGCGATCAACTCGCCCAAAGGGGCCAAGCTGCGTTGCAGTTCCCAGCCGACTTGGCCGTTTTTACCGAGGAGAAGAATTTTCATGAAAGCCCGAATCAGGGTGAGAGGCTGTGAGCTGGCCACAGGGTGCGCGACAAGCGCAGATTTTAGAAGCAATGCCCCATCGCTCAGGTTACAGTGATGCCCATATCAGGAGTTCCCCCCATGGCCAAATCACCTGCCTCAGACAAGACCACCGCTTCGACCGATGCCACCGCTGCCGCCGCCCCCACACACCAGATTTGGCTGGCGGGTTTGGGCGCCATGGCCAAAGCGCAAGAGCAAGGCAGCAAAGCCATCGAAGCCTTGGTCAACGATGGCTTGGCCTTCCAGCGCAAAAGCCAGGCCGAAGCCCAACAACGCTTGAGCGAAGCCACCGAACGCCTGACCCACTTGGCCAGCGACTTTGGCCAACAAACCACGGTGCGCGTGGACCGCTTGGAACACCTGTTTGAAGACCGCGTGGCCAAAGCCTTGCAACGCTTGGGCATGCCCACGCTGTACGACCTGCAAGCCCTGACCGAACGCGTGGCCCAACTGGAAGCACAGTTGGCCAAGGCCACGGCCAAATCCAGCAGTGCAGCGCCAGCCACGCCGAAGCCGAAGGCCCAACCAGCCGCCAAAGCCGCCGGCAAAACGGCCACCAAGGCCACCAGCCCCCGCCGCAAGGCCTGAGCGCACGCTGTTTACCCATGGCCAAAAAAGCCCCACGCCGCACCGCCCAGCGCATCGCTGAGGTCACGCTGGAGCTGTTCAACCGCTTTGGCGAGCCCAATGTCTCGACCACGCTGATCTCGTCCGAGCTCAACATCAGCCCCGGCAATCTGTATTACCACTTCCCCTCCAAAGACGCGCTGGTCAACCACCTGTTTGACGACTACGAAGCGGCCATGCTGGGCTTGCTGGATGCAGCCGCCGATGTGCACGATGTGGAAGACGCCTGGTTCTTTTTGCACTCGCTGTTTGAACAGGTTTGGAACCATCGATTTTTGTACCGCGACCTGAACAACCTGCTGTCGGGCAACCGGCATTTGGAGACGCATTTCCATGCGGTGCTGGAGCGCAAAACACAGGCGTTCAGACACCTGCTGGAATCGCTGGCGGCAGCGGGTTTGATGCGCATCGACCCCGACAGCATCGAGACCTTGTCGGCCAGCATGTCGGTGATGGTCACTTATTGGCTCAGCTACGAATACGTGCGCAACCCACGCCAAGCGCTGGAGCCCGCCAGCGCCAGCCTGGCCTTGAGCCGGGGTGCCAAACACGTGCTGGCCTTGCTCACGCCCTACATGGCCAGCGCCGATCTGCAGGCGCACCTGCAGTCATTGACTGCGGTCTACAGCGACCCAGCGGCTTGAGTTTCGGGCTCAGCCCTTGGCGGCAAAACGCTGTTCGGCCATGGTCAGCAGGCCGTCAAAAATCAAGTTGTCCACCAGCTCAAACTGCAGCGACATGCTGGGCGCCATCTTCCAGCCTGCGCCCCCCGTCATCACGCACATCGGCTCTTGGCCCGTGTGCTCGCGCAGGTGCTGCACCATGCGCTCACAAGCGCCCGCAATCGCATAGGTGCCGCCACTGGTCAGTGCGTCGCTGGTGTTGGTCGGGAAAGGCCGCACTTCACCTGTAGGCACATGCAAACCGGCCGTGCCCGACTCCAGAGCGCGCAGCATGATGCCGTGCCCTGGCAAGATGAAACCACCTAAAAAACGGCCTTCGGTGTCGATGGCCTCGACAGTGACCGCTGTGCCCACCATCACCACCACCAACGGCCGGGCAGGCCCTTGGGCCAGCATGCGTTGACGCGCACCGATCATGGCCACCCATCGGTCTGAGCCTAAACGGGAGGGGTGGTCGTAACCGTTGGTCAAGCCCGCTTCTGAGACACTGGGCACGACCCACTGAGGGCTCACATCCCACAGGTCCATTTGCTCTTGCACACGGCGCTTGATGGCGTCGCCCGCCACAATGCAGCCCAGCATGCGCTCTGGCACGGGCAAATCAGCCCAAGGCCCGTCGGCCAAGCGGTCGATGTTTTCCAAAAATTCCGCACCCTGCGCCAGCAGTTGGGCAAGGGGGTGCGGCCGGTCGTACAACGCCCATTTCAAACGGGTGTTGCCCACATCGATGGCTAAGAATGTCATGCCGTGATGATAATGATTTTCACGGTTTGACCGGGCGAGCCTGTTTGCGCTTGACCAAAGCCAATGCCCTCTAGGCTCTTTTTACTCAGACACACCGGCACTTTGGGCCTTGCGGATGGCATCCTTGGCCTGATTTTGCGGCTCCTGTGGCCCATTCGCATCCACTTGCAAAAGCAATCCCAGCAAGCGCGCACCATGCTCCACCGCGATGGAGCCGTACTTCACATCGCCTTGCACCAACGCGCTGGCAAGCATTTCCACGCGCTCATGGGCATCGATGTTGCCCGAGACCTTGCCCGCCACGATCACTCGGCTGGCGATCACATCGCCTTGAATTTCACCTTCTTGCCCCACCACCACGGTGATCGCCTGGTCTTTGGGCGCCTCGATGTTGCCCACCAACTTGCCATCGATGCGCACACTTTGCATCACGCGCAACGTGCCATGGATTTCCGTTTGTCTGCCAATCAAAGTGTCAAAGCGCTCTGGGCTTTTCACGAGTGGGGTGTTGTTTGTTTTTTTGTTGCCGAACATGCGGGTCTCCTCCTTTAATTCAATGCCCCATCAAGGCTTCAGGTTGAGGCGCGCCCATGCCGCAAATGCCTTGGCAGGATGCATCGCCTGCCCCTGGTACATCACCTCGTAATGCAGGTGGGGTCCCGTTGATCGTCCGGTGTTGCCCAGCAAACCGAGCAATTGGCCTCGTTCAACCTTGTCCCCCTCGTTCACATGGCGGCGGCTCAAATGGGCATAGCGCGACACAAAGCCATCGGCGTGCAACACATCGACCATTTCACCGTAAGCCCCCGAAAAACCGGAGCGCAGCACTTTGCCATCTGCGGTGGCCAACACCGGGGTGCCCACGGGTGCCACAAAGTCGATGCCTTCGTGCATGCTGGGTTGGTGCGTCATGGGGTCGGCACGCACACCAAAGCCACTGGTGATGGAAAAATCTTGTGCCAATGGCAAAGCCGTTGGCAGCTTGCTCACCCGATCAAGGTCCCGCTGCCACTGGGCCTGCTTCGTGATCAACGTCTCTTCGAGTTGCTGAATTTGTTGGGCGGCGAACGCCAGCTCGCTGTGCAGATCAGCCGGGTGCGAAGGCCCAATCGGTACAGCCTTCAACGGACCACCTCGGCCATCGGTCGCTTCAGCCTTGCTGCGCACGCTGCCTGGCACCAGGCTTTCTATGCCAAAACGGCTCAGAAAGCTTTTTCTTTGCTGATCGATGTCACGCAAAAGGCCCGTTACCGAGGAGATCTGACCATGCAAACCCTCGAGCCTGGCACGGTAGTGGGCTTCAATTTTCATTTGTTCGGCCTGACTCGTCACGCCGCCCATGCGGTGCGCCAGTTCGGGGGCATATTCAACCGCCACGCGCAAGCCGATCAAATGGAACAAAGAGCCCAGCAACAACAAGGTCATCGCCACTGCGGCCACCGAGAGCAAGACCTTGCGAGCCGTGATGGACACAGCGACCACCCGGGCTGTGGGCCCGGACACCCAAATCAATTGCATAAACACTCCAGAGACCCGTCCGCAGACGTCCCCAATGGGGCTGATTGAAGCGCCAAAAAGCCCCAGCAAAACCGTTCGGGGTTGACGGCAAGGGGCGTATCTTAAGGTAGCGGCTTGATGAAGATCGAGTCATTTCAGCCAGAAAAAGCGTATTTAATAGTTATTCGACCATTACAAAAGTTTTTTTTGAATTAATTTTGAAAATACGCGTGTGCGCTGACAACTCAAGCCTCAGCGCCCATGCAAGTCCATCGATTGACGAAGCCAGACCTATCCAAAATGCGCGGGACTGCTCAAGCGCAATGCGGCCAAAGCCATGACCTTGGCCGAGTCCACCAGCTCCTGGATGCCCACATATTCATCGGGCTGGTGCGCCAGATCCAGAATGCCGGGGCCATACGCAATGCAGTCGCGCAACTTGCCGCTGCGCACGATGTGCTTTTGGTCATACGTGCCGGGGCTGGCGATGTAGCTGGGCTCACGCCCCAGCACGCGGGCGATGGCCCGGGCCGTGGCATCGACCACCGGCGCGTCCTTGGGTGTGGCCGTGGGCACAAAACTCATGATGTCGCGGATGCCGTAATCAAATCCCGGCCGCGTGCGCTTGAGTTCTTCGAGCATGTCGACGATCTCTTGCTTGACAGCTTCGAGGTTTTCCTCGGCGATGAAGCGCCGGTCCAGCACGGCCTTGCACAAGTGCGCCACCACAGGCGCGGGCAAATCGCCTGTGGGCCAGCCGCGTTCGTCCAGGCTGTAGCGCTGCTCGACTTGACCGCCGTGGATGCTGTTGATGTTGAGCGTGCTCACCCGTGCGCCTGGGGGCTCCACCGGCTCGGCCGTGTGCCGCCCTTGCAGGCGTGGCTGCAGTTGCGTTTCGAGCAAATGGATGAAGGCGCTCATGTGGTTGATGGCGCTGTCACCCAAAAATGGCATGGAGCCGTGCGCGATGCGCCCCCGCGTTTCCACCTCGCCCCACCACACCCCTCGGTGGCCCAAGCAAATGCGGTCCACCCCCAAAGGCTCGGGAATGATCACATGGTGCACCTTGGGCTTGCTGAAATATCCACGCTCCGCCAAGTAACCCACACCGGCAAATCCGCCCGACTCTTCGTCCACCGTGCCGCTGATCTCCAGCGCCCCAGACATGGGCAAGCCCGACTCGATCAAGGCCTCGCAAGCGATGATGCTCGACGCCAGCCCGCCCTTCATGTCGCAGGTGCCTCGGCCGTACACACGCCCGTTGGCCACTTGCCCGCCAAAGGGCTCATAGGTCCAACCCGGACCGGGTTCGACCACATCGATGTGGCTGTTGAAATGCACGCACTCGCCCGGCTGAGGGGCTTGCCAACGCGCCACCACATTGGTGCGGGGGTGGCTATCGCTGTCGCCAGGCGCACCGACAGCCCGCACGTATTCGACCGCAAAGCCCTTGCGGGCCAGGCGCTCACCAATCAAGTGGGCGCACGCCTCGTAGGCATCGCCCGGTGGGTTGATGGTAGGGATGCGCACCAGGTCTTGCGTGAGCGCAACGACCTCATCGCGCTTGGCGTCAATGCTTTGCAGCAGGCGGTCTAGGGTAGGCGTCATTGGGCCAGTTTATCGCTGGCCCTTGCGCGGCTGGTATCACTTAAAGCACAGGGCGGCCACTTGTTGTCTGAGTGCCTGCGATGCGTGTACCGGCGTCGCTGACCATCGCCAGCAGGGCTGGCTCCCACGTGCGGTCAATCTTGGACCATCGCCAGCAGGGCTGGCTCCTACGGGGTCTAGTCAGCTGCGAACGCGTTCCAGCAAGGTGGCCGTTGAGGCGTCCAGCCCTGACGCATCGCCCGAGACGATGCGGGCATGGATGTCCTTGGCCAAGACCTTGCCCAGCTCCACGCCCCACTGGTCAAAACTGTTGATGCCCCAAACCGAGCCGCTGACAAACACGCGGTGCTCTTGCAAAGCGATCAAAGCGCCCAGGCTGGCCGGCGTCAGCTCGTCAAGCAACAAGAAGGTGCTGGGGCGATTGCCGGTGAAATGCTTGTGCCCGCCTGCGTCTGACTTGCCCAGCATCAGCGCCTGGGCCTGCGCGATCACATTGGCCAACAACAATTCTTGGTGGTCCTTCAGGCTGTGCGTGGGCTTTTTGACGGCGATGAACTCCAGCGGCACGATGTCTGTGCCCTGGTGCAGCATCTGAAAATAGGCATGCTGGCCATTGGTGCCGGGCTCGCCCCACAGCACGGGCGAGGTGCCATAGGACAGCGCCTGTCCATTGCGGTCCACGCGCTTGCCATTGCTCTCCATCTCCAGCTGCTGCAAATACGCAGGCACACGGCGCAAAGCGCTGTGGTACGGCGCAATCGATCGGCTGGTGAAGTTCAAGAAGTTGCGGTACCAAACATCCAGCAGCCCCAAGCGCACCGGCAAGTTGGCTTCCAAAGGCGCGGTCTGGAAATGCTGGTCCATGGCGTGCGCTCCGGCCAACAAGTCTTGGAAGCCTTTGGCGCCAATGGCGATGGCCACGGGCAAACCAATGGCCGACCACATCGAATAGCGCCCACCCACCCAGTCCCAAAAACCAAAGGTGGTGGTGATGCCGAATTCAGCGGCAGCCGAAACGTTGGTGGTCAGCGCCGCAAAGTGAAGCGCCACGTCGGTGCCGCCCTGCGCTTGGAACCAGGCCAGCGCCGAGCGCGCATTGGTCATGGTCTCGATGGTGGTGAAGGTTTTGGAGGCGATCAAAAACAGCGTGTTCTCGGCCTTGAGGCCTTTGAGCACGCCCGCCAGTTCATGGCCATCGACGTTGGACACGAAGTGAAAGCGTTTGCCGGGCAACACAAAGTCTTGCAGCGCCAGCACCGCCATTTGTGGCCCCAAGTCCGAGCCGCCGATGCCGATGTTCACCACGTCGGTGATTTGCGCATCGGCCCGCACCTGCTCGGCATAAGCCAGCATGGGCGCAAGGGTGCCGTGCACCAGCGCCAGCGGCTCGGCCAGATCGCCTGGCAAAGAGCCTTGTGGCTGGCGCAGCAACCAGTGCATCACGGCGCGATCTTCGGTGTGGTTGATCGCCTCACCCCGGAACATCGCATCGCGGTGGGCGGTCAAACCGGTCTGACGGGCCAGCTCCAGCAGCAAAGCCTCGGTCGCGGCATCGGTGTGGTTTTTAGACAAGTCCGCAAACACATGCGGCGCGGCCTGGCTCAAGCGGGCCACACGGGTGGCGTCACCTGCAAATGCGTCTCGCAAATCGAAGCCGGCAAAACCTTCGGCATGTTGCTGCAGTTGCTTCCAGGCAGCGGTCTTGTCACAACGCATCTCAGGCTTTCTTCATCAATTCTTCAAGTTTCACGGCATCGGCGCAGAAGGCGCGGATGCCTTCGGCCAGCTTCTCGGTGGCCATGGCGTCTTCGTTGAGCGCCAGACGGAAAGACGCTTCGTTGTAGGACACGGCAGGCAAGTCCATGCCTTGCGCTGCTTTCGCGTCCAGCGCCGCCGCCAAAGGCGCTTCGGTCGCTGCCAATTGCGCCAACAGCTCGGGGCTGATGGTCAGCAAATCGCAACCGGCCAGCGCCGTGATCTGTCCGATGTTGCGGAACGACGCGCCCATGACTTCGGTGGCGATGCCGTGTTTTTTGTAATGGTTGAAGATGGCCCGCACCGACTGCACGCCGGGGTCGTTGGCACCGGCCTTGGCGGCCTCGTCCCAGGCCGCACCGGCGGTTTTTTTGTACCAGTCGTAAATGCGGCCCACAAAGGGCGAGATCAACTGCACCTTGGCTTGGCCACACGCCACCGCTTGGCAAAACGCGAACAGCAGCGTCAGGTTGCAGCGGATGCCCTCGCGCTCCAGCTCGGCCGCAGCTTGAATGCCCTCCCAGGTTGACGCGATCTTGATCAGCACCCGCTCGCGGGCAATGCCTTTCGCCTCATAGAGCGCCATGATCCGGCGCGCACGGGCCACGGTGGCGGCGGTGTCAAAGCTCAAACGCGCATCGACTTCGGTGGACACACGGCCCGGGATGGTGTTCAAAATCTCGCAGCCAAAGCGCACCAGCAGGTGGTCCATCACCACGTCCAGCGGTTGGCCCCGGTGAGCGGCCACGGCTTCGGCCAACAAGGGGGCGTATTCGGGCTTTTGCACCGCCTTCAAGATCAAGGACGGGTTGGTCGTCGCGTCTTGCGGCTGAAACTGCGCCAGCTGTTTGAAGTCGCCGGTGTCTGCGACCACGGTGGTGAATTTTTTGAGGGCGTCGAGCTGGTTCATGTGATTTTTTCCTGAAGACGCTTGAATTATCCGTGAAACAAAGTTACATTACAAATCAATTTTTCATGTAACTCAAGAACATCATGGCTTTTGATTTGGTTTTCTTCGGCGGCACGGGCGATCTGGTCTGGCGCAAACTCATGCCTGCCCTGTTTCAGGCTTACCGCCACGGCACCCTGCCCGAAGGCGGTCGCATCATCGGCGTGGGCCGCGACGACCTGAACGATGCGCAATACCGCCAGCAAATCCAATCGCGCTTTGAGCAAGTCGAAGGCGACAAGCGCCCCAACAGCGAAGAGTTCGCCCGCTTTGCCGACCTGCTGTGCTACGTGCGCATGGACCTGTCCAAGCCCGAGGCCTATGCCGCACTGGCCGCCCGCCTGGCCGAACGCGAGACCGACCATGTGGTCATGTACCTGTCCACCGCGCCCAGCCTGTTCACCACCGTGTGCGAGCAACTCGCCGCCAGTGGCCTGAACACCCCCAAAACCCGCATCGTGCTGGAAAAGCCGCTGGGCCACGACCTGGCCTCCAACCGCGCGATCAACACCGCCGTGGGCAAGGTCTTCAAAGAGCAGCAGATCTTTCGCATCGACCACTACCTGGGCAAGCCCGGCGTGCAAAACCTGTTTGCCATGCGCTTTGGCAACGCCCTGTTCGAGCCCCTGTGGCGCCGCGAGCACATCGCCAACATCCAGATCACCATGTCCGAAGAGCTCGGCGTGGAAAAGCGCGGTGGCTTTTACGAAGGCACGGGCGCCTTGCGCGACATGGTGCAAAACCACGCGCTGCAACTGCTGTGCGCCATCGCCATGGAGCCGCCCATCAACGCGCATGCCGATGCGATCCGCGATGAAAAACTCAAGGTGCTGCGCGCCCTGAAGCGCTGGACGCCCGAGACCTTGACCCAACACGTGATCCGCGGCCAATACGCCGCAGGCAATGTGGACGGCCATGCTGTGCCCGCCTACCGCGACGAGCCAGGCGTCAGCCCCAGCAGCAACACCGAAACCTTTGTCGCCCTGCGCACCGAGATCGCCAACTGGCGCTGGGCGGGCGTGCCGTTTTACATCCGCACCGGCAAGCGCATGGCCTCGCGCGAAGCGCACATCGAGATCAACTTCCGCCCCACGCCGCACGACATCTTCAAAACGCCGGTGGGCCAAGTCAACAAACTGGTGATCCACCTGCAGCCCAAGGACGGGCTGGAGCTGCACCTGTTTGCCCAAGGCCAAAGCAAGCGCGGCCAAGGCGGCAGCGGCACCTTGAGCCCGGTGCACCTGGACCTGGACTTTGACAAACGCTTTGGTTCGGAGCGCGTGGGCGCTTACGAACGGCTGTTGCTCGATGTGCTGGACGGTCGCCTGAACCTGTTTGTGCGCAGCGACGAGCAAGAAGAAGCTTGGCGCTGGGTGGAACCCATCTTGCAGCACTGGGCCGCCGACCCTGTGGGCCCCCGCCCTTATGCCGCAGGCACCTGGGGCCCCAGCGCCTCGAGCGCCATGATCGCGCGCGACAGCTTCTGCTGGAGCGAAGAGATCTAATTTCCACCTCTACCGGAGACACGCCATGCTCGATCGAATCAAAGCTTCCCTGCCCTCCTTGGCCCCGGCCGAGCAACGTGTGGGCAAGCTCGTGCTGGCCGACCCCCGGGCCTTTGCCAACCTGCCCGTGACCGAGCTGGCAGACCGGTCCCATGTGAGCAAGCCCACCGTGGTGCGCTTTTGCCGCAGCATGGGTTACGACGGCCTGTCGGACTTCAAACTCAAGCTGGCCGGCAGCGTGAGCGAAGGCGTGCCGTTCATCCACCGCAGCGTGGATGTGGACGACAAGACCAGCGACATCGCGGTGAAAGTCATCGACAACACCGTGGCGGCCTTTTTGAAGTACCGCAACGACGCCAGTTCTTTTGCGCTGGAGCATGCGGCGCAGGCCCTGGCCGCCACCCAAAAGACCAACCGCCGCATCGAGTTTTACGGCGTGGGCAACTCCGGCATCGTGGCGCAAGACGCGCAGCACAAATTCTTCCGCCTGGGTGTGAACGCCATCGCCTACAGCGACGGCCACATGCAGGTCATGAGCGCATCGATGCTCAAGCCCGGCGACTGCGCCGTGATCATCTCCAACTCGGGCCGCACCCGCGACCTGATGGACGCCTGCGACATCGCCAAAAAGCAAGGCGCCACCACCATCGTCATCACCGCCAGCGGCTCGCCACTGGCCAGCGCAGGCCACATCCACCTCACGGCTGACCACCCCGAGGGCTATGACAAATACAGCCCCATGGTCTCGCGCCTCTTGCACCTGCTCATCATCGACATCTTGGCCACCACCGTGGCCCTGCGCATCGGCGAAGAGCTGCAGCCCACGCTGCGCGACATGAAAAACAACCTGCGCAACAAGCGCTACACCTGACAGCTCACCGCCTCACTTCGCGACTCAAAGCAAAAGACCTGGCAAGCCAGGTCTTATTTCATGCAGCGTCAATTGATCACTCGGGCTCGATCTTCGCGTCGCGCACCACCTTGGCCCAGCGCGGCGCCTCGGCTTTGATCAGTGCCGCAAACTGCTCGGGCGTGCCGCCGCCCACCTCGTTGCCCTGGCTCAAGATCTTTTCTTTCAAGTCCGGGTCTTGCAGCGCCTTGTTGCCCACCGCACTGAGCTGCTTGATCAAATCGGCCGGCATGCCTTTGGGGCCAATCAGGCCTTGCCAGTTGAGCACCTCGACCTCGGGGTAGCCCTGCTCGGCCATGGTCGGAATGTCTGGGGCCAAAGGCGAACGCGTTTTGCTGGTGATGGCCAAGGCCCGCAACTTGCCGCCCTTGAGGGCGGGCATGGCCGAATACATCTGCTCGAACATCAAGTTCACCTGCCCGCCCATCAGATCGGTGGCCCCGGCCGCGCCGCTCTTGTAGGGGGCATGGATCATGTCCATGCCTGCCGCATGCTCAAACAATGCCCCGCTCAAATGGTGCGTGCCGCCGATGCCGCCCGAGGCATAACTGAGCTTGCCCGGCGCGGCCTTGGCAGCCGCCACCAAATCCTTGACCGACTTGTAAGGCGAGTCGCTGCGCACCATCAAGATCAAAGGCCCTTTTTCGATCAGCATGATCGGCACCAGATCGGTAAACGGGTTGAAGTTCAGCTTCTTGAACAGCGCGTGGTTGACGGCCAACGGCGCAAAGTTGCCCATGCCGATCGTGTAGCCATCGGGCTTGGCCCGGGCAATCGCCTCGGTGCCGATGTTGCCGCCAGCGCCCGCCTTGTTGTCGATGACGATGGATTGCCCCAGCAAGGCGCTCATGACCTTGGCCACCTGCCGCGAGCGGTTGTCGGCATTGCCGCCTGCGGCATACGGACACACCCAGGTGATCGACTTGCTCGGGTATTTGTCTTGCGCCCAGCCCAGCGCAGGTGCGCCCAAGGCAGCAGCCATTTGGATGACGGATCTGCGCTTGATCATGTCGCGCTCCTTGTGTCTCTTTTTTGGAAACCGACAGCTTACCCCTTTTGTTTGCGGCGGCTTTGCAGCATGGCGACATGAAAAGTCAAAAACCCACCGTGGCAACACGGTGGGTTTTTTCATGGGTGCTTGCTTTTCAATGTGCTAATCGAGTTTGATGTTCCCGTACCACGCCCGCACATTGCCTTGGGTGTTGTCGCTGTCGGTCATGATGGCCAGGGCGACCAGTTTGCCGGGGGGCTCGCCAAAGGCTTTTTCAAAATCAGCGCGGATGTCGCGCCGGTATTGCCGCCACTGGTTCAGATGCTGTGGCCCGGACTCGACCACCCATTTGCGCACACGGTCGGTTCTCGGGTTGATGATCACGGCATCCACAGGGTGCTGGTTGCTCCAGACGTACATCAAAGTGGCATAGGGCAATGGTTCTCCGGTCAGGGCCTGGGTCAGCTCACTGAGCATGGCGTTTTTGGGTGAGAACTGGCTGCGTTCGCCCTCAAACGCGAGGATCACCCGTACAGGTGAATCCTCAAGCTCGCGCACCGACATGTCGGCTGTGGCCATGAGGTTTTCCACCTGCCATTCAAACTGAAGGCGCCCCAATTGCTCGGGCGCAATGTTCAGGCGCTGGCGCAACATGCTGGCCGATGATTGGGCATGCGCCAGCACCGCGGGGCGTTGTTCACGCTGCTCCAGCCTGAAGGCGGTGCGCAGCTTGCCTGGCAGCGTCACCACCTCCCATTGGGCCTTGTCTTGCGGCTTGAAGACCAGTGCGCCTTGTGGCGGTTTGGACACCACCGATGGCGCTGGCGCACCGTGCCAAGCGCAGCCGCCGAGCATGACTGCACTGCCGAGCAGCAGCTTGAGATGGAGTGAATGCAGCCGTCCCATGGTTCTCCCGAATCAGACATTGGGGATGGACCGTGTATAAATGGCCCACGCTTGAATGCGTCAAATTGTCAGCGCATTTCATTTTCATCATTTCCAAAGGTTTATTCATGATCCGTCGCCGTTCATTGATCCAGATGGCCGCACTGAGCGCCTTGCCCGCCGCTTCTGCCATGGCGCAAAGCTTCCCCAGCAAACCCCTCAAAATCGTGGTGCCCTTTGGCGCGGGGGGTGTGGCCGATTTGACGGCGCGTGCCGTGGCGCAAAAGCTGTCTGAGAGCTTGGGGCAAGCCGTGGTGATCGACAACCGCCCCAGCGCAGGCGGCATTGTGGCGGGCGAGCTGGTGGCAAAGGCCGAGCCCGATGGCCACACCTTGCTGCTCATGTCCAACGGCACAGCTGTGAGCGCGGGCTTGTTCAAGTCTTTGCCTTTCAACCCACGCACCGACTTTGCGCCAGTGTCCTTGTTGGGCCTTTTTGACATG
This sequence comes from Limnohabitans lacus, assembly GCF_030053395.1. Taxonomy (GTDB): domain Bacteria; phylum Pseudomonadota; class Gammaproteobacteria; order Burkholderiales; family Burkholderiaceae_C; genus Limnohabitans_A; species Limnohabitans_A lacus. The sequence goes on from NZ_JASGBH010000005.1 coordinate 164,803, forward strand.
GCGGTGGTCGTCCCCGAGAACTCACCATTCAAAACGCTGGCCGAGTTGATCAGCTTTGGCCGAGCCAACCCTGGCAAGCTGAATTTGGGCACCATCAACATCGGTAGCACCCAGAACCTGGCGGCCGAGTTGTTGCGCACGCAAGCCAATTTGATCGCGCAGATCGTGCCCTACAACGGAACACCCGCCGTGATCAATGCCTTGCGTGGCGGCCAAATCGATGCGGCGGTTGAAATCTTGGGTCCGATGAAGCCGCAGATCAACGCCAAGGCGGTTCGCCTGTTGGGCGTGATGGGCGAGAACCGGCCCAAGGACCTGCCGCAAACACCGGTGGTCCGCGAGTTGCCAGGTCTGAGCAACTTCAACGTGTCGTCTTGGAACGCCTTGGCCGCACCCGCCAAAACACCCAAGGCGGTGGTGGACCGCCTGAGCCAAGATCTGGCCAAAATCTTGTCACAGCCCGAGATGGTGCAACGCTTGGCCGGTTTCAACGTGCAAGCCAAATCGAGCACCCCTGCGCAACTGGCCCAATTGCTGGACAGCGACATCAAACGTTGGAGCGATGTGATCGCCAAGGCGGGCCTGACGCCGCAGTAAATTCCTGTTTGAATCAAACGCCCATGAAAAAACCCACCGTGTTGCCATGGTGGGTTTAGATCTTCAAATCCATCACTGACTTTTTTGCCTGCAGTTCAGCTAAAACTGAGCTCACCTGCGGAAATAGAACTCGCCCACCACTTGGTCATAAATGGCTGGCACCTGATCGTGTCCCACGGAGCGCGCTAACTTCACCACCTCGGTGCGGACGGAGCGCACAACACGGTCTATGGTCACACTGGGTTTTTGCATTTCCCTGGCGAAAATTCTGGTGAACAAGCCATTCTTGTCCGGGTCACTGGGCCCCAATTTGTCCAAAGCTTGCTGACCCGAGCCCGCCGAGAAAACCACCATTTGACCTGTGGCAGCTGTTGTTGGCGCCAAACCACGCAACCCCCCACCAATGGCACGGCCATTGTTTTTAAATGGGTTGTCCCGGCAAGCATCGATCATGGCCAAGGTGAACTTGACCTTTTTGTCGGTCATGTCGTCCAGCAGCCTTTGCAAGGCAATGCCTTCGTCTCTGACTTGCTCTTCATCTTGGCCGGCCACATCGATGGGGATCAGGTAATTGGCGTTGGCCAGTTGCACCCCATGACCGGCATAAAAGATGGCCACTTCGTCGCCGGCCACAACTTGGGACTTGAAGCCCCGCAAGGCCGCTTTCATCTCTTTTTCAGTCAGGTCCAATTTCAAGGTGACTTGATAGCCCACATGGGTGAGGCTTTTGGCCATGAGTCGGGCATCTTCTCGCGCGTTCTCCAACTTGGCCACCACTTTGTAACTGTCATTGCCGATCACCAGCGCCTTGCGGTTGGCGTAAATCGGCTCAGGAGGCAAGGCTTCTGGTGTGGACGCTGACACAGGCAAGGGGACGGCAACAGACACCGCTGAAGTGGCTTTGATGGCTGCCGCAGCGGCTGCAGCTGCCGCCGCTTCTACCCTCAGTCGGGTCAATTCGCTGGACAGTTGCAACAACAACTCACGGTCTTTTCGCCGCTCGTCCTGATCGGCCTTGGCCAACTCCTGGCTTTTCTGAAGCTCAACCAACCTGACGCGGTCTTTTTCGGCAGCTTCACGTGCAAACCGTTCTTCTTCGCGGGCCTTGGTCTCTTGCGCCACGCGCAATTGCTCTTTGACCCGAGCCTCTTCTTCAAACTTGCGCTGCATGCGCAAAGCCTCGACCTCTGCCAGCAACTGTTGTTCGCGTTGCAGGGCTTGGGCCTGCTGGGCAAGCCTTTGCTTGCGTATGACTTCTTCAGCCTGCGCTTTTTCGGCGTTCAAACGTTCCTGTGCCTGAACTTGGTTGCTGGCCAAGGTGGTTTTGGCGTCACCGCCCCCCAAAGCCATGGCCAAACTGCGGGGCAAAAGCACTTTGCCATCGTTGACCACCACCGTGCAATCGCACTCCTTGGGACAGGAGGCGATGTATTTCTCCGCATCGCGAACAATGCGGTCTTTGAACATCAACACCTGTGCTGGTTGGTTGTTGTTGGTCGAGAAAATTTCTGCGTTCGAACAACTGGAAGCCGCCACCACCATATAGAAACTGGAGGTCTGCGCCACTTTGTCAATGGTTCGACCCCAGGCGGAGGATATTTTGGAAGCCAAGGGCAAATCCCCCAGACAACCATCTTGGCCATCTGAGTAAAGAATCTTGGTTCGAAAATTGCAGGATTGCGCATGACTGAGCCCCGCGCCAAACAACAGCACGGACAAGAAAATCAGCCGCAAAAGCACATGCGGTCGCATCGTTTTGGCTCCAAAAGCAGTCATCAACTTTGACATTTCACACCGAGACCTCATTTGGCCGCCCCTGAAGTCTCAAGAACACGGCGCATTCGTCATGAAAAAACCCACCGTGTTGCCACGGTGGGTTTTTTCTATCTAAATCTCAAGCTGTCATACGACAGCGCGGGATCAGAAAGCGTGACGCACGCCCACGGCGGTACGGGTACGCTTGTCGTTACTACCCACCAAAGTGGTCGGGTTAGCAGCAACACCGGCTTTGTCGTCGATAGACTCGTAACGAGCGTACACAGCAGTGCGCTTGCTCAGTGCATAGTCAGCACCCAATGCGGCCAGTTTGGACTTGGCGCCAGCTTTGTTTTCGAAAGTACCAGCAGAAGCCATCAAAGTGGTGGCGCCCATGGTGTAAGTGCCCGACAGTGCAACGTAGCTGTTGTCAGTAGTACCAGCGCTGTTCTTGGTGTTTTGCAGCAAAACGAACAACTTGGCGGCGCCCAGAGCGTAGTTTGCGCCCAGAGTGTCATAAGTTGTGCTCGTGCCAGCAGCAGCTTTTTGCTTCAAGTTGGTGTAAGAAGCAGCGATAGGGCCGTTGTTGTAGCTCACGTTGACTTCATCAGAGCCTGTGAAGTCGTAGGCACCGAAGGTGGCGCTGTAATCAGAGCCAGTGGCTTTTGTCTGTTTCTGAGCGTTGTACAAAGAAACAGTCAAACCGCTGAAAGAAGGCGATTTGTAGTTGATGGAGTTGTCCGAACGAATCAGACGAGCAGAAGTTGCGCCAAAGCCCGAACCGATGGCGGTGCCGAAAGGCTGGCCAGTCAAGCCAGAGATCAGGGAGTTGTAGTTCACAGCGCCAGCGTCGATGGTGCCGAAGTTGCCAGCCAAGCCAACGCGCAGTTCGCCGTTACCGAAGGTACCAGCAGTCGAGTTCACGGGGGTGGCAATTGTCGAGGCAGTGCCAGCGTTGGCGTTGTTGGACACGGTGTTCCAGTCGGTTTCCACGCGGAAGTTGGCCTTCAAGCCACCGCCCAGGTCTTCCGTACCGCGGAAGTTGATCTGGCTGGTCGAAGAACCGTTGTTAGCGATACCGCTGACCTTTTGGCCTTTGTAGTCGATGGATGTAACAGCCACGTCCATCACGCCGTCGATTTGGACGGAAGATTGAGCGAAAGCACCAGTTGCGGCCAATGCGGCCAGAGCGATCAGAGATTTTTTCATTGCAAGTTTCTCCAAGGTTAAACAAAGGGTCCAGAAGATTTAGCCAGTGCTTGGCACCAAACGCACTTCTGAGCCAACCCCCAATCAAGAAGGTTGAAGCTATTGCACCAGAGCAAATGGCCTTTTCCAAGGCTTTTGCAAAAGAAAAGGCTTTTCCGTTGCACGAATGCAACAAACATCAGGGTCAACCCTGTGTTTGGCGTGATTTTTTGATGGTTTTTCTAACAAATACAACAACTTCGACACGTTGTTGCATGCGCTACTTGACATGGATTTGGCGGATTTTGGCCCTGAAATTGTCCCCTGACAGTCTGTTTGTGCTGCGCTTGCTCGGGTTTGTCATGATTAAACTCGCTGCATGAGCCTCAATGCCTTGATCCTTGCCGCCGACAGCGCCTTGCGCACCCTGTGGGCCGACCCCCGCGCCAGCCGCCCCACGCCGCAGACCGCCACGGCCGAGCTGGTGCTCAGCGATGCCGAGCGCCGCGAAGCCGCTGCGCTGATGCGGGTGAACCACGTGGGCGAGGTTTGCGCACAGGCCCTGTACACCGGCCAGGCCCTGGCTTGCCAAGACCCAGCCTTGCGCGCCCAGCTCTCAGAGGCCAGCCGCGAAGAGACTGATCACCTGGCTTGGACCAAACAACGCTTGGATGATCTGAACGACCGACCGTCGCTCTTGAACCCGCTTTGGTATGCGGGGGCTTTTGCCATTGGCTACGCAGCGGGCAAGCTGGGCGGTGACAAGGTGAGCCTGGGCTTTGTGGTCGAGACCGAGCGCCAGGTGGAGGCCCACCTGCAAAGCCACATGGACCTTCTGCCTGCGGGCGACAACGCTTCGCGGGCCATCGTGGCGCAAATGAAGGCCGATGAGATCGCCCATGCGCAGATGGCGCAAAAGGCTGGGGCGGTGGAGCTGCCCGGCGCCGTCAAAGCCCTGATGCAATCCGCCGCCAAAGTGATGACGACGGTGGCCCATCGGATTTGATTCAGCTTTGACGCCAAGGCAGGCCGCGCATGCGCCAGCCGCCCATCAAGCCTCGGTGGGCGTTGGCATCGGGGTCGCCTTCAAAGCCTTCGAGGATGTTGTACGCCTGCAGCCCCAGTTCGGTGGCGCGTTGCGCGGCGGCAATCGATCGCACACCGCTGCGGCACAGCAACACCAGTTTTTGACCGCCTGCGCCCAGCGTCTGAATGCCTGCGTCAAATTCGGGATTCATGGCCATGCCGGGCCATTGCTTCCAGGCCAGGGCGTGGGCGTCGGGCACAAAACCGACCCAGGTGCGCTCGGCATCGGTGCGCACGTCCACCAACTGAGCCTCACCAGCTTGCACCCAGGCCCAGGCCAATTGAGGGCTCACATCGCCGGCATAGCCTTGTGCAGGGCGAACAAGCATGAGCGCATCGCCACCCGCGTCTTGGCGCAGACCCGACAGCCGATTGGCAGGCACCGCTTCGTCAATGCGTTGAGGTTTGGGCAGGTTGAGGTTGTTCATGATGTTCACAAATTCAGCCAGTGATTTGCCCGCGATGCGGGCGTTGTTCTGCTTTTCAGCGCCAATGCTGCTGTGCGTGCGGCCTTGGTAGTCGTGACCGGGCCACACGGTGGTCTGGTCAGGCAGGGCAAACAACACTTGCGTGATGCTGTGGTGCAAGGCTTCAGGACTGCCCGACTGGAAGTCGGTCCGCCCACAGCCCTGGATGAGCAAGGTGTCGCCCGTGAAGACGTGATGCGCCGAGCCGTTCTGCCAAACAAAGCACATGCTGCCAGCGGTGTGTCCTGGCGTGTGCAGGGCCAGCACTTTTTGCGAGCCAAACGCGAGCTCTTGGCCGCCTTGCAATTGCACGGCAGCGGTGCCGATGTCACAGCCTTCAGGCGCGGCAGATCGTGCACCCGCATGCTCCACCAGCAGACCAGCGCTGGTCACATGGTCGGCATGGGCATGGGTTTCGATGGCCCAACGCAAGGTCAGGCCGTGTTCGCGCAACACGTCCAGGTCACGCTGCAGCTGTTCGGCCACAGGGTCAATGATCAAGGCGTCGCGGCTGGCTTCGTCAAACAGGATGTAGGTGTAGGTGGACGAGACAGGGTCAAACAACTGGATGGGGTTCACAACAAGACCTCAGGCAAATTTGGTCAGCATTTTGGCCACGTGTTCGGCCGATTGGTCGCCCTGCTCGATCATGCAGCCGACCATGGAAAAAAAGGACTTGTCGAGCGCCTTGCGGGCAGCGGCCATTTGCTGGGCAATTTTTTCGCAGTCGGCATCCTCGTCGATCAGGCGCTGCAATCCGCGCAACTGCCCCTCGACACGGGCCAGACGGGTGCGCAAGGCTTTTTTCTTTTCGGGGTCGTCGATGCGGCTCATGGGACTCTCCGGTCTGATGTCGGTGGAGGAAACGTCAAGCTTTGGGCTTTTTCTGAGGCCTTGCCCAGTTGGCAATGCTCACTTGCTTGCCACGCGCCACGCTCAAGGCGCCCGGCTGGGTGCTTTTGGTGATGGTAGAGCCGCCGCCCACAGTACCGCCAGCGCCAATGGTCACGGGGGCGACCAGCACGCAGTTGCTGCCGATGTGCACGTCGGCTTCGATCACGGTGCGGTGTTTGTTGGCGCCGTCGTAGTTGGCGGTGATGCTGCCCGCGCCGTAGTTGACGCGCTCGCCCACGGTGGCGTCGCCCAGATAGGCCAGGTGGTTGGCTTTGGCGCCTTGGGCCATGGTGGCGTTCTTCACTTCGACAAAGTTGCCAATATGAACCTCGGCCCCGAGCTGTGCACCAGGACGCAGGCGGGCAAAGGGGCCGATCAAAGCGCCCTCTCCCACCGTGACGCCGAGTTTTTCGCCGTCGATGTGGGTGAAGGGGTGGATCACCGCACCGGCTGCGATGGTGCAGTTGGCGATGACGCAGTTGGCGCCAATCTGGACGCCTTCGCCCAGCGACACTTGGCCTTCAAACACGCAATTGACGTCAATCTCGACGTCTTGTGCGCAGACCAGTTGGCCGCGCAGGTCAAAGCGGGCGGGATCTTTGAGGCGCACGCCTTGTTCCATCAGGCGGTGGGCTTGGCGCAGTTGGTGGGCACGCTCCAGCTCGGCCAGCTGCACCGGGCTGTTGATGCCGGCCACTTGCAGGGCATCGGTGATTTTGTGGGCCACCACGGGCACGCCATCGGCCACCGCGAACTTGACCACATCGGTCAGGTAGTACTCGCCTTGGGCGTTTTGGTTGTCCAAACGGGCCAGCCAAGTTTTGAGCAAACGGACGGGCACAGCCATGATGCCGCTGTAAACCTCTTTGATTTGGCGCTGTGCATCGCTGGCGTCTTTTTGCTCGACGATGGCTTGCACGGCATCGCCCTGACGGACGATGCGACCATAGCCCGTAGGGTCAGCAAAGTCGATGGTGAGCAGGGCCAACTGTGTGCCGCCGCATTGGGCAATCAGCGCCTGCAAGGTGTCTGCCTGGGTCAGGGGCACGTCGCCCGACAGGATGACCACGATGCCATCGTCGGCCAGCGCGGGCACGGCTTGCTGCACGGCGTGGCCGGTGCCCAGCTGGGGCTCTTGGCGAACGCACTGCACCGCCAACACTTGGCCGGGGGCCAAGAGCAATGGCTCCACCTGGTCGGCCCCGTGCCCGGTGATGACCACGGCCGAACGCGCCTGCAGCTGGGCGGCGGTGTTCAGCACGTGCTGCACCAGCGGCACACCCGCCAGGCGCTGCACGACCTTGGGCACACGGCTTTTCATGCGTGTGCCTTTGCCAGCAGCCATCACAACAACATCTACGGGTTCAACTCGGGTCATGGAAATCTTTCAGGGGGACCGCATTCGGAATGCCGCAATTATCGCCAGTCGAGAGGGGCTTTGAATGCGCTGCGCCGGGGCTGAGGCCACCGGCCTCCAAAATGCACGCAGAGCGCCCACACGCCACCCCAACGGTGTGGCAGCGCACCCTGCATGAAGGCGCCCTGCCCAATAAAACAGACAATGGTCCGAAAGGGCGCATTTCAACATGACGATGTTTCGGATTTCCAAATGGTTTTTGCTGGCGATGCTACTTTGGCTGCAAGGCTGCAGCGCCGTCAAGCTGGGCTACCAGCAGCTGCCCAATTTGTCTTATTGGTGGCTCGACAGCGCCGTCTCGTTCAGCGATGCGCAGAGCACCCCAACCAAAGAGGCGCTGGGCCAATTGCACCGCTGGCACAAGCGCGATGAATTGCCCGCCTATGCCGACTTGGTCCAGCGCCTGGCCGCACAAAGCGCCGAGCCGATTCAGGCGGCACAGGTCTGCGCAGTGTGGTCGGACGTTGACAAAGCCATGGACCGCACCATGCGCCAAACGGTGCGGGTGGCCGCCCCCGTGGCCATGGCGCTGGGGCCTGAGCAACTGAGCCATCTGAACCAATACTGGATCGGCAAAAACAAGGACTGGGAAAAAGAGTGGCTTAAAGGCAGCGCCAGCGAACGGCTGGAGCGGCGGCTTGGCAAAACCCTGGAGCGCTACAGCGACTTTTACGGGTCCTTGACACCGACGCAAACGGCGATGGTCAAAGCGCAAATGCAGCAATCGGTTTGGACGCCCGAATGGGGTCAGCGCGAGCGGCTGCGCAGGCAGCAAGATTTGCTGGGGGTGCTGCAAAAGGCCTCTCAGAGCAATCCGTCGGCCACGGCACAGGTGGAAGCCGATTTGTGGGGCGTGTGGCAACGCTGGCTGGAGCCGCCCGATGCGGCCGGCAAAGTCGTGATGCAAAAGATGGTGCAACAAGGCTGTGAGAACCTGGCCCAGCTGCACAACAGCGCCAGCCCTGAGCAACGCCAGCGCGCATCCCGCAGGCTGCGCGCTTATGAACAGGACTTGAGGGACTTGCTCAGACCCTGAACAGGGGTCAGCTTTGCAGCGCCTTCCACATCTCCATGTCGCGCTCAGCGGTCCAGATGCGGGGGTTCTTGATGCCGCTGGCTTCGTCGTAGGCGCGGGTCACGTCAAAGGGCAGGCAGTGCTCGTAAATGAACACATGGCCAAACACCGGGTCCATGCTCTTGCGGGTGTGGGCCATGGCGGCTTTGAGGTCCATCTTGCCGGCCACGGCTTCCTTGCCAGCCTGGAACAGGGTGGTCACCCAACGCTGGGTGTAGTCCAAAGCCTTGTTGACGTTGGCGTTGCCCTTCATGGCCTCGCCACGGCCGGGCACGATGAACTCGGCCTTCAGATCGCGCAGGGCTTCCAGCGTGGCAGGCCATTCTTCCAGCTGCGCGTCGCCGGTGTACACACCGGCTTCGTACTCGACCAAGTCGCCTGAGAACAGCACTTTTTCTTCTTCCACCCAAGCAATCGTGTCGCCGCGGGTGTGGCCAGGGCCTGGATGCCAGATCTGAACCACCACGCCACCCAGGTTGATGCTGAGCTTGCCGGGCACTTCGCCTTGGGTGGGGTTGCCGCCGCCGACCACCATGGTGGGCCAGGTCAGGCCGGGGATGCTGTCGGCACCACGGAACAGGCGCGGAAAACGCTCCATCTCGCTTTTCATGTCTTGTGCGCCGCGCTCTTTGATCAGGTCCAAAGTGCCTTCACTGGCGATGATCTCGGTCGCGCCTTCGGCGGCGTAGGCATAAGCACCCAGCACGCGCACCGCGTGGTAATGGGTCAGCAGCACGTATTTGATGGGCAAATCGCTGACGGTGCGGATCTTCTTGATCAGGTCTTGCGCCATGGCGGGCGTGGCGGTGGCGTCACTCACCATGATGAAACGGTCACCGATGATCACGCCCGAGTTGGGGTCGCCTTCGGCGGTGTAGGCCCAGCAGTGCTGGCTGAGTTGCTCAAAGGTGATCTTTTTTTCGCTCAGGTCGGCTTGGCTGGCGAAGGCTTTCGTGGGTGCGCTGGACATGGGATTTGCTCCGGTCGATGAATGGGCGGGATTTTACCTAAACGAAATGCGTTACGGATTGGTAAATGGTCAGCCCAGGCCTTTTTCGAGCATGGCCACCACTTCTTCAGCGAATTGGGCATAGCTCATGGAGCCGCCCGGACGCAACCAGGTGAAGGTCCAGTTGATCATGCCCAGCAGCATCATGGTGACCGCCGTTTGGTTGGCGGGGGTCAAGCGCTGCGGGTAGGCCCGCTTGAGAAAGCGGGTCATAGCGGCCACGATGTCGCGCTGGCGGTTGAGGATCAACTCGCGGGCCGAGACGGGTGCGGCACCCAAGGCAGCATCGGGTGCGTTGCTCAAGAACTGTGTGTCGTTGAGCAAGGCCGCATGCCGCGTGGCCGAGGTTTCGTACTCTTGCAAAAAGGCGCGCACCAGCTCGTGCAGGGCGGCGCGGTCGTCCAGGTTTTTGCGCTGGGCGGTGGCCTCGGTCTGCGCGATCAGCCCCAGCAGGCGCTGGGTGTGGCGGTCCAACAAGTCAAAAAGGATGGCTTCTTTGCTCTCGTAATAGTGGTACAGACGCGCTTTGGAGGTGCCGCAGGCGGCGGCAATCTCATTCATGCTGGCGGCGGGGTAGCTGCTTTGCGCAAAGCACTGCGCCGCGATGTCGAGGATCGCGTCGCGCTTGATGTCGTGGGAGGCGGATTTAGGGCGGGCCATGGTGTTTCAGTTCAAACGGGCCACACAACGCCGTTGTCGTTCAAGATGGCGTCCAGCGGCTCGTCGTGCGGTTCGGGCTCGAAGTCGTCCACGTAGCCTTGCGTGTAGCCCAGGCCCACGGTGAAGGGCTTGGGTTGCAAGGTGGCCAAGGTACGGTCGTAAAAGCCGCCGCCATAGCCTAGGCGGTAGCCGCCAATGCCGTAGCCGACACAGGGCACAAACAACAAGGTGGGCACGATGACTTCGGTGTCTTTGGGTTTGGGGATCCCGTAGGCGTCTTCCTCCATGGGGCAGCCGGGGTACCAGGTGTGGAACGTCAAGGTCTTGTGCTGTTTGTTGACCACCGGCAGGCCGATGCGGCGGCGCTGGGGCTCGCCGTGCAGCTCGCCGTCTTCTTTCCAGCGGTGCAAAACGGGCAGCGGGTCAAACTCGCCCTTGATGGGCCAGTAGGCGCCGATCACGGTGTCGGGGCGGTCGAACAGCCAAATGCGCATGACGCGCTGCAAAGCCTCGGCACGCGCCAGGCGGTCGGGCAGGTTCAATCTTTCTTCGATCAGGGCCTTTCGCAAGGCTTTCTTGGCGTCCGCTTTGTCCATAATCAACCCATGCACCTATTCAAGCAACTGACACAGATTCTGACATTGGTTGGCGCCTTGGCCGTGACCGGCCTGACCTGTTTTCCTGCGCAAGCGCAAAACAAGGGCGACGAGGCCCTGCTGGAGATGGCTCAGGCCTTCCGCAAAAACGACAAGGCCCGCCTGAGCGCCTTGCTGCCACAAGCCCGAGGCCATGTGCTCGAGCCCTTGGCTGCCTATTGGGAACTGCGCCCACGCCTGGACACGGCCTCGGAGTCTGAGATCCGCAATTTCCTGACCACTTACGCAGGAACTTATTACGAAGACCGCCTGCGCACCGACTGGCTGCTGCAATTGGGCCGCCGCCGCGACTGGGCCACATTCACCGCCGTATACCCGTACTACCGCATGCGCGACGACCGCGAAGTGCGTTGCTACGCGCTGGTGACCGAGGCCATCAACAGCAAAGCCAATGTGACCGAAGAAGCCAAGCGGCTTTGGTACTCGTTGCGCGAAGCTGAAGACGGCTGCACTTATGTGGCCGAGCACCTGCACTCGGGCAAGCAGATCAATGGTGTCGATTTGTGGCGCAAGGCCCGCATTGCCATGGACGCCAACCGCCCGGCACCCGCCAAAGCGGCGGTGGACATCGAGGCTCCCCGTTTGTCCGAGCAAGTGGCTTTGATCCATGCCGATCCGGCCAAATATTTGGACAAACGCATCATCGCCATTACCCGCAACCGCAAAGAACTGGCGGTGCTGGCCCTGATCCGCCTGGCCGCCAGCGACCCGGACAAAGCTGCGCAATTGCTGGACCACCGCTGGGAGATCCAGCTGAGTGCCGAGGAACGCAACTGGACCTGGGCCGTGATTGGCAAACAGGCCGCCCAAAAGCTGCAGGACAACGCCAGCAGCTACTTTGCCAATGTGCGCAAAGACAGCGACCTGAACGATGACCTGCTGGGCTGGAAAGTGCGCGCGGCTTTGCGCATGGGCCAATGGAAACAGGTGCTCAGTGCCACACAAGCCATGTCACCCGAAGCCCGCAAGGACCCCACCTGGACGTATTGGCAAGCCCGCGCTCTGCTGGCCACGGCTGGCAACGATACCGCGCAAAAACAAGAAGCCCAAAACCTGTTGCGCAGCATCGCCAGTGTGCGGGGCTTCTACGAACAACTCGCCCTCGAGGAACTGGGCCAAAGCATCACCGTGCCCGATCGCCCTGTGGCTTTGACAGCGCCCGAAAAATCACAGGCCCAAGCCAACCCCGGCCTGCAAAGGGCCTTGTATGCCATCGGCATCGGCCTGCGGGCCGAGGGCAACCGCGAGTGGAACTACAGCACCAACTTGCACACCCCCGGCGGCATGAACGACCGCGAGCTGCTGGCTGCGGCCGACTTGGCCTGCCAACGCCAGGTGTGGGACCGCTGCATCAACACCAGCGACCGCACCAAAGAGGCGATCGATTTTGACCAACGCTTTCCGATGCCCCTGCGCGACATCGTGGTGCGTCGCGCTGGCGAGATCAAACTCGACCCGGCCTATGTGTATGGCCTGATCCGCCAAGAAAGCCGCTTCATCATGGATGCCCGATCGCATGTGGGCGCCTCGGGCCTGATGCAAGTGATGCCGGCCACCGCCAAATGGACCGCCAAAAAGATCGGCCTGACCAGCTTCACACCCGACCAGATCACCGACAAGGAAGTCAACGTGGCCATTGGCACCGGCTACCTCAAGCTGGTGCTCGACGACTTCGAAGGCTCCATGGCCTTGGCGGCCGCTGCTTACAACGCTGGCCCCAGCCGTTCGCGCAATTGGCGCAACGGCCCCGTGCTGGAAGCGGCCATCTGGGCCGAGAACGTGCCGTTTCAAGAGACACGTGACTATGTGAAGAAAGTGCTGTCCAACACCACCAACTACGCGGCGATCCTGACGCGCCAGCCTCAGTCGCTCAAAAGCCGTCTGGGGCAAGTGGGCCCGCGCAACAAAGCTTTGGTCGAAGTCAACACCGATTTGCCATGACGGTCTGACGCAGAAAAACACAGGGAGGAAAAAATGATCCAGCTTTACATCGGCAACAAAAACTATTCATCGTGGTCCATGCGCCCCTGGGTGCTGCTGCGCCAAGCGGGCATTGATTTCGCAGAAGTCTTTGTTCGCTTCGACGGCTTTGGGTCGACATCGCAGTTCAAAGCAGCGCTCAAGGACATCAACCCCGTGGGCAAGGTGCCCGTGCTGGTGCACGACGGCCTGGCGGTGTGGGACACCCTGGCCATCGCGGAATATGTGGCCGAGCAGTTTCCCGAAAAGCAGCTGTGGCCACAAGACCGCGCCGCCCGTGCACGGGCCCGCAGCATCTGCGCCGAAATGCACAGCGGCTTTACGGGCCTGCGCAGCGCCTGCCCTATGAACATCGAGGCCCAGCTGCCCGATGTGGGCGCACTGGCACTGCGCGACAAGCCCGCGGTGCGCGCCGATCTGGAGCGCATCTGCAGCCTGTGGAGCGGCCTGCTCCAGGAACACGGTGGCCCGATGCTGTTTGGCCACTTCACCGTGGCCGATGCCTACTTTGCCCCAGTGGTGATGCGCCTGAAAACCTATGCTCTGCCGGTGCCCACCGATGTGGCCGCCTACATGGCGCGCGTGTGCGCCCTGCCCGGCGTGAAAGCCTGGATCGACGGCGCTTTGGCCGAACAAGATTTCATCGACTTTGAAGAGCCTTTCCGGCTCCAGCGCTAAGGCCATGAAAACCTACGCCGTCGGGGGAGCTGTGCGCGATGCCTTGCTGGGCTTGGCCGTGCAGGACCGCGACTGGGTGGTGGTGGGCAGCACGCCCGAGGCGATGGCGGCTTTGGGATACGCGCCGGTGGGCAAAGACTTTCCGGTGTTTTTGCACCCCCAAACCCGCGAGGAATACGCCCTGGCCCGCACCGAGCGCAAGACGGCCCGTGGCTACAAAGGCTTTGCGGTGCAGGCCGACCCCAGCGTGACGCTCGAAGAAGACCTGGCCCGGCGCGACCTCACCGTGAACGCCATGGCCGTGATCGAGGCCCTGGCGCACGAGCCCCCCAGTGCCTGGACGGGCCAGATCGAGGATCCTTTTCATGGGCAACGCGATTTGCAAGCCAAGGTGCTGCGGCATGTGACCGGCGCTTTTGCCGAAGACCCGGTGCGCATTTTGCGGCTGGCGCGGTTTGCCGCGCGGTTTGCAGACTTTTCTGTCGCCGATGAAACCATGGCGCTGATGCGCCAGATGGTCGAGGACGGTGAAGTGGACCATCTGGTGCCCGAGCGCGTCTGGCAGGAACTGGCCAAGGGGCTGATGAGTGAGAAGCCCTCGCGCATGTTCGAGGTGCTGCGCGCATGCGGCGCGCTCAAAGTCCTGCTGCCCGAACTGGACCGTCTTTGGGGTGTGCCCCAACGCGCCGAACACCACCCCGAGGTGGACACCGGCGTGCACATGATGCTGGTGATGGACATGGCCGCGCAATTGAACGCCCCGCTGGCCGTGCGCGTGGCTTGCCTGCTGCACGACTTGGGCAAAGGGACCACGCCCGCCGACGTGCTGCCGCGCCACATTGGGCACGAGGGCCGCAGTGTGAAGCTTTTGCTCAAAGTGTGTGATCGCCTGCGGGTGCCCAGCGACTGCAAAGAGCTGGCTGAGGTGGTGGCGCGTGAACACGGCAACATCCACCGCAGCGACGATTTGAATGCCGAAGCCCTGATGCGCCTGTTGGAGCGCTGCGACGCCATCCGCCAGCCCGAGCGCTTTGCGCGGGTGCTGCAAGCGTGTGAATGCGATGCGCGGGGGCGACTGGGGTTTGCCGATGCGGCTTATTCACAAGCAAGCAGGCTGTTGAAGGCCCAACAAGCAGCCCTGTCGATCGAGACGGCCCCCATTGCCCAAGCGGCCGCGCAAGCAGGCCTCAAGGGCCCGCAAATTGGCGATCGCATCACCCAAGCGCGGGTTCAAGCCATCCGAAACCTGTATCCGTAGGTCGGCCCTCAGGCCCGACCAGGGTCACTCACAAGTGCGAACGCGCCCACTGGGCGATGTCGGCTGCCGAGCGGAAGGCACCGGCTTGGCGGGCGATTTCTTTGCCGCCGACAAACAGCGCCAGCGTGGGGATGCTGCGGATGTTGAAGCGGGCGGCGATGGCTTGGGCCTCTTCGGTGTTGAGTTTGGCCAGGCGCATTTGCGGCTCCAGCATCTGCGCCGCTTGCTCGAAAGCCGGGGCCATCATGCGACAGGGGCCGCACCAAGGGGCCCAAAAGTCCACCAGCACGGGCAAGTGGTTGCGCCCGATGTGACGGTCAAAAGAGTCAGAGTCCAGCGCCAGCGGATGGCCATCAAACAGGGTTTTGTGGCATTGCCCGCAGTCGGGGCGGCTGTGCATATCGGCCACACGCACCCGGTTGGTGGTGTGGCAATGCGGACAAACAATGTGCAAGGCCTCGGCGGATACGGTCATGAGATAACTCCTGTGTTCAAGAACACGTGGGGGTCATGGCCAGCGCTTCAAGAGCTCTTGCAAAAGGACGGCAAGGGCCGCCCGGCAACCTCAGCGGGGGGTGCGTGGGGTCATGGGGGGGCGACCGGCCAGGTGGCGGAAGCTGATGCGGCCTTTGCTCAGGTCGTAAGGCGACAGCTCCAAGGTCACGCGGTCACCGGCCAGGATACGGATGTGGTTCTTGCGCATCTTGCCGGCCGAGTAGGCGATCAGCTGGTGGCCGTTGTCCAAGGTCACGCGAAAACGCGTGTCGGGCAACACTTCGTTGACCACGCCCATCAATTCAATCAGTTCTTCTTTAGCCATGAGTTCTCTCTCAAAACAAAATGAGGTTGGACGTCTGACGTTGCACCCAAAGCACACCCTCGTCGAGGGCGTACTGGCTGGCAGCGGCAGGCGTTGCAAATTCGGGCACAAACCGCATCACGCGGTCGGTGCTGGCGCTTCCGCGGCCACTGGCCACAGACACTTGCGCGCCAAAAGCCCCGTTGGGCAGCGCCCGGGAGCAAGGTTGGATTCGGTACTTGCCCATCGAGATGGACTTGTGCAAACAATGGTGAATCGACATGGATTTTATCTAATGGAGGTCGGCCCGCTTTTCCTGCCTCTTCGGGGCGGTCTTGTGGGCTGGGGTTTGGCACGTCCTGCTGCCAAATGCGCCTCCGATCAATCCACGCGGTGTGGACCACAGTGCACCGTGCAGAGGTGCATCAAAAGGAAGCAAAAAATCGTCTGGGCCCAGCTTTGAAAAGCATGGCGGGCGATGTGCACAGTGGAGGACAAGACTGGCATCCCTCTGCCGGGATGCGCTATCGGCTCGCGAAGAGCTAGATGGGCATAAGTCGCCAATGGCGTGACGCACTGTAACACGTTCAGGCTTGCAGCGTTTGTGCGCACCCACTCACAGCCACTTGGCAATCGCAGCGGCCAGCATGCTCAGCAGCAAGGTGCTGGTGATCGGGATGAACCACTCGCGCCCGAACAGGCGGAAACGCAAGTCCCCCGGCAGGCGACCAAAGCCCAGCTTTTGCAGCCAGGGCTGCAAACCACTGAAGATGATCAGGGCCAGCAATACGACGATGAGCCAACGGAACATGGGCGGCCTTGAAACGGTTTACAGCCGGTGCGAGCGGTCACCCCGCTCAAAGCCCTGGGCCATCCAGGCGTCCGAAGTGGCCAGGCCGACCACCTTGAACAGCTCACCCATCTCGTGCTCGTTGACCAGGCGTTGGGCCTGGCTGCGCTCGGCCAGAGAAGCCTCGGCCATGCGTTCGGCAAGCCCTAGGTTCAACAAGAACCAAGCTTGGCTGGTGTAGCCCAGCACGTGCAGCCCGGCATTCTGTGCGGCCAGCGCCACGCCGGTGAAATTGACGTGGGCGGTGATGTCTTTTTGGCCCACGGCCACCAGCGGATCGGCATCGGCCTGGTGCAGCTGGTGGCACATGACGGTGCCCATGTGGCGTTGCGGGTGAAAGTATTCACCCTCCGGGAAACCGTAGTCCAGGAAAAAAGCCGCGCCGCCACGGCCCGCTTTGAGCCGTTCGGCCAAGCTGGCGATGAAGGCCTCGCCTTGTGGGTGGATTTCGGTCAGGTAGTCGTGCTCGCCCTCGATGGCCATTGGCGGGCGCAAGTCGGTGGGCCGGTCTTCCCAAGCGAAAGCATCGCCTGCGCTGACCACACCCCGCTCATGCCAAACCCCGCCTGTGCGCTGCAAGAGCTGCACCGGCATGGCGTCGAGCACCTCGTTGCCCACCACCACGCCCTCGATGGCCTCAGGCCAGACGTCCAGCCAGCGGACTTTGTGGGCGTGTGCCGCCAAGGTATCGGCCTGGCGAGCGCGCAAGGTGCCCGACAGATCGATGATGGTGTAGCGCGTCACGGCATCGCCCAGGCTGTCCAGCAGCTGCAAGGCCAAGGCGCCAGTGCCAGCACCAAACTCCCAAACCTCGTGCGTGCCGGTGGCTTGCAAGGCCTGTTTGACCTGCACCGCCAGGGTGTGGCCAAACATGGGGGTCAAACCGGGCGCGGTCACGAAATCGCTGCCTGACGAAGGCATGGCGCCGAACTTTTGCAGGGCGTTGGTGTAGTAGCCCAGACCCGGCTCGTACAGCGCCATGGCCATGAAACGGTCAAAACCGATCCAACCGCCCGCTTGCGCGATGGCTTGGTGGATGCGTAGGTTCAATTCAGAGGAGGTGTTGGGCGTCGTCACACTGCGATTGTCGCCCAAGCCGCGCGGGGTCTTGGGTGCGGGCCCGCCCTGGATGGGGCGGCTTGCCCGATAATTCAGGGCTTACCACCTCTCACCCACGGGGCTTTGCCCGCACGACATGAAACAAGTTCTGGTCACCGGAGGCGCTCAACGCCTGGGCGCAGAGATCGTCCGCCAATTTGCGGCGGCGGGCTGGCGCGTGTGGTGCCACTACCAACGCTCTGCCGATGCCGCCCGCGCACTCCAAGCCGAACTGCGCACGGCAGGCGCTCAAGTGGACTTGGTGCAAGCCGACCTGGCCCAAAGCACCGATGTGCAGCGCATGGTGGACCACATCGCCCAGACATCTGGGCCGCTGGACTGCCTGGTGAACAACGCCTCGCTGTTCGAGCCCGACACTGGGGCCGCGATGGACCCGAACGGCACCCGCCAGCAGCTGGAAGTGAACCTGATCGCGCCGCTGGCCCTGGCATCCCTGATGGCTCAGCAAGCTGCGCCCAAGGCCCTGCCCGGCCAGCGCAGCGTGGTCCACATCTTGGACCAGAAGGTGTTCAACCTGAACCCCGACTATTTTTCGTACACCGTCTCCAAATTGGCGCTGGAGCGTTCGGTGGCTTTGCAAGCGCAAGCCCTGGCCCCTTTGCGGGTGTGTGGCGTGGCGCCGGGCTTGATGTTTTTGAGCGGCCCGCAAACCCAAGAGAACTTTGACCGCGCCAGCCGCGTGAACCTCTTGCGTGAGCCGATCGACCCGGTGCAGGTGGCGGCGACCTGCCTGTTTTTGGCGCAAAACCCCTGCATCACCGGCACCACGGTCTGTGTGGACAACGGCCAACACCTGGTGCCTTTGGCACGTGACGTGATGTTCTTGGCCGACGCGAAAGACAAGGCATGAGCGACCTGATGACCGATTTGGCGCTGAACTGCCGCCGCCTGTTTTTGCGCAACCACACGGTGGACGTGCGCATCGGCGCGCACGACTTTGAAAAGCTCGGCCCCCAGCGCATCGTCTTCAATGTGGAGTTGTTCGTGCCCTACAGCGCATCCACCCCCACGCAAGACGACCTGGCCGAGGTGGTGGACTACGACTTCATCCGCGAGGTGATTGCCCGGCGTGTGGCGCGTGGCCATATCGTTTTGCAGGAAACCTTGTGCGATGACTTGATGCGCGAGCTGATCGCGCACCCGCAGGTGCAGGCGGTGCGCCTGTCGAGCTGCAAACCCGATGTGTACCCGGACTGCGAAGCCGTCGGGGTTGAAATCTTTCAGACCAAACTTCCGACATGAAAACCCCAGCCGGACACCAAACCCTGGAGCTGACCGGTTTGCGCTTTGACGCCAACCTGGGCATCCTGGAACACGAAAAAACCGATCCACAGCCAATTCAAGTGGATGCCGAGCTGAACCTGGGCACGCAGCCCTTGCTGCCCAGCGACGACGACATCCACTCGGTGCTGGACTACCGCAAGGTGCGCAAGATCATCATCGATGAATGCACCGCCGAGCACATCAACCTTCTGGAAACGCTGATCGGCAAACTCTCCAACCGCCTGATGCAACTGCCGGGTGTTTTGGGGGTGCGCGTCAAGATTGCCAAACTTGAAATTTTTGAAGACTGCGAAGTGGCCATTCGCATGGAAACCGGACAGTGGTGAACCTCATGAACACAGACACAGCAGCAGACAACGCATGGGTACAAGCACAAGCCGAATCAGAGGCCGCCAAGGCCGTCAAAATTGAGCGCGAAACCCACAAACTCGAAAAGCGCCTGTGCCGCCAGATGGGCCAAGCGATTTCCGACTTCAACCTGATCGAAGCGGGCGACCGCATCATGGTCTGCATGTCGGGCGGCAAAGACAGCTACGGCATGCTGGACATCCTGCTCAAGATGAAGGCCCGCGCCCCGGTGGATTTCGAGTTGGTGGCGGTCAACCTGGACCAAAAGCAGCCAGGCTTTCCCGACCACATCCTGCCCGCATACTTGAAAGAGCTGGGTGTGGAGTTCCACATCGAGACACAAGACACCTACTCGATCGTGAAAGACAAGATCCCTGAAGGCAAGACCATGTGCAGCCTGTGCTCGCGTCTGCGCCGGGGCATTTTGTACCGCGTGGCGCGCGAGCTCAAATGCAACAAGTTGGCGCTCGGCCACCACCGCGACGACATGCTGCAGACCTTTTTCTTGAACATGTTCTTTGGCGGCAAGCTCAAGGGCATGCCCCCCAAACTGGTCAGTGACAACGGCGAGTTCATGGTGATCCGTCCGCTGGCTTATGTGGCCGAATCGGACCTCATCCGTTGGGCAGAGCACCGACAGTTCCCCATCATCCCCTGCACCCTGTGTGGCAGCCAAGAAAACCTGCAGCGGCTGCAAGTGGGCAACATGCTGCGCGAGTGGCAAAAGAAACACCCGGGCCGGATTGAAAACATGTTTGCGGCTTTGCAAAATGTGGTGCCCTCGCACCTGATGGACGCCAAGCTGCATGGCTTCAAAGACTTGAAAATCACCGGCATCGAATCCGACGATGGCGACAAGGCATTTGACGAAGAAGAATTCACCGAAGCCCAATTGCCAGGCATTCAGGTGATTTCGATTTCATAAGGGAGGCGCTCATGCGCATGGTTTGGCTTTGCAGTGTTTTGCTTGTGGGGCTTTTGTCGGGCTGCGCCACCGTGCGCCGGATCGACAGCGACGTGGTGTCGGTCTCGGCCGCGCCTGCGGGCATGAATTTGCAAGGCGCCAAATACCGTTTTGAGCGACTGCCCTCGCAAGCCAACAACCCCGAAGCGGGGTTGGCCGAGCAACAGGCCGAAGCGGCCATGACGGCCGTGGGCCTGGTGCGAGACGACGCGAACGCGCAGATCAGCGTGCTGGTGGGCTTTGCGGGCACACAGTACCTGGCGGACGCGTGGGGTCGCCCTTTGCCACCGGGCGCTTGGTCGCCTTATTACGGCAGCATCTCGGTCGGTCGTGGCGTGGGCCCCCACATGGGCCTGGGCATGGGCATGCGCTTTCCCCCGCCCACGCAGTACCGCCGGGAGGTCAGTCTGCTCATGCGCGACCTGAGATCGGGCCAAGTGGTCTACGAAACCCGCGCCATGCACGATGGCGTCTGGAGCGACAGCACGCCCGTGTTTGCCACGCTCTTTCAGGCCGCCTTGGCCAATTTCCCGAACCCGCCCGCCGGTCTTCGCCGGGTGAACATCGACATCCCCCGTTGAACGCCATGGAAGCCACGCGCATCCTGGCCATCCGCCATGGCGAGACCGCCTGGAATGTGGACACCCGCATCCAGGGTCATTTGGACATTCCGCTCAACGAGGTGGGACTGCGGCAAGCCCAGCACCTGGGCCAGGCCTTGGCGCTGCGTGACGCGGTCGATGCGGTGTATGCCAGCGATTTGTCGCGCGCCCACACCACGGCCAGTGCCATTGCGCAGGCCATGGGCCAAGCCGTCACAGCGCACACCGGTTTGCGCGAGCGGCATTTTGGTGACTTTCAAGGCCGCACTTTTGCCGAGATCGAAGCCCAATTGCCAGACGACGCTTGGCACTGGCGCAAACGCACACCCGAATGGGTGCCGCCCGGCGGCGGCGAGTCTTTGGTGATGCTGCGCGAACGCATTTTGAGCACGGTGGACGCCTTGGCCTCACGCCACCCCGGCCAGCAAATCGTGATGGTGGCGCATGGCGGGGTGATGGACATCCTCTACCGCGCGGCGACCCGCCTGGACCTGCAAGCGCCGCGCACCTGGCAGCTGACCAACACCGCCGTCAACCGCCTGTTGTGGACGCCGCAAGGCCTGTCTCTGGTGGGCTGGGGCGACACCTCGCACCTGGATGCGCTGGGCCAAGACGAAACGACCGCCTGAACTGGCATGGCCCGCACCCGCATGTCATCGGCTTTGGCCCCGACATGGATTGATGGAGGATGGGAACCGTCGCAGCTGAAGCGCCAACCTACCCAGCCCTCATCACTGCCCAAAGGACTTGGGCGGCGTCACGCCCAAGTGTCGGAACGCGGCCAAGGTGGCCATGCGACCGCGCGGAGTGCGCTGCAAATAGCCTTGCTGGATCAAATACGGCTCGATCACGTCTTCGATCGTGTCGCGCTCTTCGCCGATGCTGGCGGCGATGTTGTCTAAGCCCACCGGACCGCCGTCAAAGCGGTGGATCACCGCCTCCAGCAGTTTGCGGTCCATCAGGTCGAAGCCTTCGGGGTCCACGTCCAACATGACCAAGGCCTTTTGGGCAATGGCCTTGTGGATGGTGCCGTCGCCTTTGACATCGGCATAGTCGCGCACCCGTCGCAGCAAGCGGTTGGCGATGCGCGGCGTGCCGCGTGAACGGCGGGCAATTTCAAAAGAGCCTTCGGGGTCGATCGGGGCTTTGAGCAGACCCGCGCTGCGGGTCACGATGCGGCTCAACTCTTCGGGGGTGTAAAACTCCAACCGCGACACGATGCCAAAACGGTCACGCAGCGGGTTGGTCAACATGCCCGCCCGCGTGGTGGCGCCCACCAAGGTGAAGGGCTGCAAATCGAGCTTGATGCTGCGGGCCGCCGGGCCCTCGCCAATCATGATGTCGATCTGGTAGTCCTCGAGGGCAGGGTACAAAATTTCTTCGACCACAGGCGACAGGCGGTGGATCTCATCGATGAAGAGCACATCGTTGCGCTCCAGATTGGTCAAGAGCGCGGCCAGGTCTTTGGGCTTTTCAAGCACCGGGCCACTGGTCTGGCGCAGGTTCACGCCCAGCTCGGCCGCGATGATGTGGGAGAGCGTGGTCTTGCCCAAACCAGGCGGGCCAAACAGCAGCACATGGTCCAGCGGCTCCTCGCGCATCTTGGCTGCGCTGATGAAAATCTCCAGCTGCTCGCGCACCTTGACCTGGCCCACGTATTCGTCGAGCAGCTTGGGGCGCAGGGCGCGTTCAATGGCCTCTTCGCTGTGCGACACAGGCGCGGCAGACACCACTCGGGGTGTGGGCTCTGGCAAAAAGTCGTCGGTGCGGATGCTCATGACTTGCCTCGTTTATTTGTTCAAAGCCTTGAGCGCCAGCTTGATGCCCTCGCTCACGCCCACATCGGCGGGCAGGCTCTTGAGGGCGGCAGCCGCTTCCTTGTCGCTGTAGCCCAGCGCCATCAAGGCTTGCTGGATGTCGCTGGTCGCATCGCTGGCGTTGACGGCGAACAATCCGCCCAGGTCGCCGCCCAATTTGCCTTTGAGCTCCAGCAAAAGTCGCTCGGCCGTTTTTTTGCCGATGCCCGGCACTTTGACCAAACGGCCCGCCTCTTGGCTGGTGATGGCCTGGGCCAGATCAGCCACGCTCATGCCCGACAGCACAGACAGTGCTGTGCGTGGGCCCACGCCCGAGATCTTGATCAGCTGGCGAAAGGCCTCGCGCTCGCTCAAGGTGGCAAAGCCGTAGAGGATTTGCGCGTCTTCGCGCACCACAAAGTGCGTGACCAGACTGACCTTTTCACCGGTGGCGGGCAGGTTGTAGAAGGTGCTCATGGGCACATTCACCTCGTAGCCCACGCCATGGCAGTCCACGATCACCTCGGGAGGGTTCTTGTCGCTCAGGATGCCGGTCAGTTTGCCAATCATGGAAAGGGGTGCTTTCAAATGCCTATCATGGGAGAAAATGCGCGCTGACCGATGACCCGGCAACGCGCTCACCTAGGATTATCAACTTGATCGTCAGACACACCTTCATCCCGCACAACAATACCCGGCTGTCGCACCTGTGCGGCCCGATGGACGCGCACCTGCGCACCATCGAAGCGGGACTGCAAGTGAGCATCGCGCACCGCCACGAGCAGTTCAAGGTGGACGGCCCCAAGGCGGTGGCCATGCGGGCCATGGAGATATTGCAGGCGATTTACGAGCGGGCCGACCGACCCATTTCGCCCGACATGGTGCAACTCATGTTGGTGGGCGACAGCGCGGGCGAAGAGGCCGATCTGCCCGCACTGCAAACCCGCCGCGCCGACCTGAAGGCCCGCACCCCCGTGCAGGCGGCCTATCTGGAGAGCATCGCCACCCACGACATCAGCTTTGGCATTGGCCCAGCCGGCACGGGCAAGACCTATTTGGCGGTGGCCTGCGCAGTGGACGCGCTGGAGCGCAGCAGCGTGCAGCGCATTGTGCTGACGCGCCCGGCGGTGGAAGCCGGTGAACGCCTGGGCTTTTTGCCAGGCGACTTGTCGCAAAAGGTGGACCCTTATTTGAGACCTCTTTATGACGCGCTGTACGACCTGATGGGTTACGACAAAGTGCAAAAAGCCTTTGAACGCAACGCCATCGAGATCGCGCCACTGGCCTTTATGCGCGGTCGCACGCTGAACAACGCCTTTGTCATCTTGGACGAAGCGCAAAACACCACCACCGAACAAATGAAGATGTTCTTGACACGCATTGGCTTTGGCGCCAAGGCGGTGGTCACGGGCGACGTGAGCCAGATCGACTTGCCCAAAGGGCAGCTGTCTGGCCTGATCGATGCCGAGCGCGTTTTGAAACGCGTCAAGGGCATCGCTTTCACACGCTTTTCAAGTGCCGATGTGGTGCGCCACCCCCTGGTGGCCCGCATCGTGGACGCCTACGAAGCCCAAGGCAGCGCGGTCATGCGCGCCGGCATCAGCACCCGCCGCAAGCCTTTGCCCACTGACGATTGAAAACCGACATTCATGGCTCTGCAAAAACTCCAACTCTCGCTGCAATTTGGCGACTTTCCGTACAAAGCCCGCCACCGCGCCGCCCTGCCCCGCCATGCGGTGAGCCGCGCCATTCGCCATGCCTTGGCCGATGACGCCGAAATCACAGTGCGCATCGTGGGCGAGGAAGAAGGCCGCGAGCTCAACAAGAGCTACCGCAAAAAGGACTACGCCACCAATGTGCTGACATTTGACTATGCGCAGGAACCTGTGGTGATGGCCGACTTGGTGCTGTGCGCCCCGGTGGTCGCGCGTGAGGCCAAAGAGCAGGGCAAGACGTTGGCGGCGCATTACGCACACTTGCTGGTGCATGGCACGTTGCACGCCCAGGGCTGGGACCACGAGACCAGCGAGGCCGATGCCGAAGAAATGGAAGCCTACGAGATCGACATCTTGGCGGAGTTGGGCTTGCGTAACCCCTATCGGTGAATTTGTGAGGTCTCGGCTTGGGTGGGGCCGGGTTCCTCATAACGGGGGACCGACAAATCGTCACCCGGCCCCACCCAAGCCGACACCGTGGTGCACCACATGCAAGCCTGATTTTTTGAACAACCACTCAGGTGAATGGGGGGATACGGCGGGCGACGATTTCTGTGTACCCGCAGTATGAGGAGCCCGCCGCATCCCCCCATTCACCGTTTTGAAAAAATCAAATCAACCGCACCTTGACCGTCTTGCCCTTGATCTTGCCCCGAGACAACTGCGCCTCGACCTTCTTGGCCACATCGGCCTGCACCGCGACATAGGTTGAAAATTCGTTCACGTTGATCTTGCCGACCTGCTCGCGGGTCAGGCCGCACTCACCAGCCAAAGCGCCCATCACATCGCCCGCGCGGATCTTCTCCTTGCGACCGCCCACGATCTGCAAAGTGCGCATCGGCGGCAGCAAAGGGCCACCGGCTGTGGGCGTGAGCATGGACAAAGGCTGCCAATCGGACTCGCGGCCTTGCAAGACCTCGATCTTGCCGACCGAGCCCATCTCGTCCATGCTGGCCAAAGTCAGCGCCAGGCCTTCGGCATCGCCACGGCCCGTGCGGCCAATGCGGTGTATGTGAATTTCGGGGTCAGGCGTCACGTCAACGTTGATCACGGCTTCGAGGCCTTGCACGTCGAGCCCGCGCGAAGCCACATCGGTGGCCACCAGCACCGAGCAACTGCGGTTAGCAAACTGCACCAGCACTTGGTCGCGCTCGCGCTGCTCGAGCTCGCCATACAAAGCCAATGCGCTCAGGCCCTGCGCTTGCAGCACGGCCACCACATCGCGGCATTGCTGCTTGGTGTTGCAAAACACCAGCGTACGCTCGGGGCGGTAATGCGCCAGGATGCTGGACACCGCATGCAAACGCTCGTGCTCGGCCACTTCAAAAAAGATCTGACGGATCTTGTGTGCGCTGTGCTGCGCCTCGACCTTGATGGTCTGCGGCTGGCGCATGAATTGCGCGGCCAGCTTGTCGATGCCTTCGGGGTAGGTGGCCGAAAACAGCAAGGTCTGTCGGTCCTTGGCGCACTGGCGCACCACCTTGGCGATGTCGTCAAAAAAGCCCATGTCCAACATGCGATCGGCTTCGTCCAGCACCAGCGTGTTCACGCCCGCCAAGCTGAGCGAGCCACGCTCGAGGTGGTCCAAGATGCGGCCGGGTGTGCCCACCACGATGTCGGCGCCGTGCTCCAAGCTCACGGTCTGGCCGCGCAAAGCCACGCCGCCGCACAGGGTGACCACTTTCACGTTTTGCCGTGCACGCGCCAAGCGTCGGATTTCCATCGTCACTTGGTCGGCCAACTCGCGTGTGGGACACAAGATCACCGCCTGCACCGGGGCGCTGGGCGAGCCTGCGCTTTGGAGACGCTCGATCAGGGGCAGGCCAAAGGCCACCGTCTTGCCGCTGCCGGTGCTGGCTTGGGCGATCAGGTCTTGCCCCGCCAAAGTCAGGGGCAAGGTGGCAGCCTGGATGGGGGTCATCTGGGCATAGCCCAGTTGCTCGAGGTTTTGAAGGGTGGCAGAAGCCAGCGCAAGCTGGTCGAAGCGAGCCGACTTGGACGTCGGGGTCGCGGCAGAAGAAGTTGCAGTCATGCGGGGATTATCGACGGCTTGCATCGCCGAGCGGCATTCAGCGCCAACATGCCCCATGCGAGAGGCTTGAAACCGTGGAAGCTGATCGGTGTTCAGCGATGACCGAGGCGCAAGAGCCTCAGCTCAAGCCGTCATGCGCATCGGGATGGTGATGGGGCCATCGTTGACCAGCGAGACTTTCATGTCGGCGGCAAAGCGCCCAGTTTGCACCATCGGGTGCGCTGCCATGGCCTGTGCCACAAAGTGTTCGTAAAGACGGCGGCCTTCGTCGGGGGCCGCAGCTTGCGTGAAGCTCGGGCGGTTGCCACCGGCCACATCGGCGGCCAAGGTGAATTGGCTCACCACCAAGAGACCGCCGCCGATGTCTTGGAGGCTGCGGTTCATCTTGCCGGCCTCGTCGCCAAAGATGCGCAGCTTGAGCATCTTGGCCAGCATCTTGTCGGCCACAGCCTCGGTGTCGCCTTTTTCAGCGCACAGCAGCACCAACAGGCCGGCGCCGATTTGGCCAATGGCTTGGCCATCGACCCGCACACAGGCTTCGCTCACGCGTTGCAAGACGGCGATCATTTCAGGTCACGCGGATCGTCAAAGTGCGCTTCCACATCGCTGGGCAAGAGCTGGATGCTGGCGCGAAGGCCAGGAACCTCGCTCATGAGCGCTTCCTCGACACTGGTGCGCAGCGCCGCAGCGCGGCCCAAGGTCCAGCTGGCAGGCATGTGCATGTGCACGTCCACAAACCGGCGTTGGCCGGCTTTGCGGGTGGTCAGATGGTCAAAGCGGATGATCTCCACATCACCCCGGTGGTGGGCAAAGCCTTCGAGTACGGTTTGGATCTGCGTGAGCACTTCGGGCTCCACGGCTTCGTCCATCAGGCCCTGCGAGGACTCCCAGACCAAGTGCGCACCTTCCTTGAGGATGTTTAGCGCCACGCCAATGGCCACCAAGGCATCGAGCCACAACCAACCGGTGACGCTGACCAGGCCAATGCCGATCACCACGCCAGCGGACGTCCAGACATCGGTCACCAAGTGGCGGGCATCCGCCTCTAGCGCCAGCGAGCGGTGTTGTTTGGCGGCCCGAAACATCAACCAGGCCAGCAAGCCGTTCAGAGCCGAGCTGCCCACCGACAGGGCCAGGCCAAAGCCAACTTGTTCCAGCGGTTGCGGATCAAAAATGCGGTGAGCGGCGGCCCAGACAATGCCCAGCGCCGCGACGATGATCAGAATGCCTTCAAAGCCCGATGAAAAATATTCGGCCTTGTGGTGGCCGTAGGGGTGGTCTTGGTCAGGCGGCATTTCGGCCACGGTGACCATCATCAGCCCAAAGACCGCGCTGGCCAGGTTGACCAAGGACTCCATCGCATCGGACAACAGCCCGACCGAATCGGTGAGCCACCAGGCCAGGGTTTTCAAACCGATGGTGATCAAGGCCACCACCACCGATGCCCAAAGCATGCGCTTGGGGTTCATCCAGGCATCGAGTTGTTTCATGCTTTGAGCATACTCCGCCGAGTCTTCACGCCATGGGTGCGCCAGCGCACAGAGCCGGCCATCAAGACAAGATGACCTTGGCGAACTTGCGCTTGCCCACTTGGACCACGTAGGTGCCGGCTTCGAGCTTGAGGCCCTTGTCGCTGATCACGCTGGAATCGACACGCACACCACCGCCTTCGATCAAACGACCGGCTTCTGTGGTGGACGGCGCCAGGCCCGCCGACTTGAGCAAAGCGCCGATGCCCAAAGGTGCACCGGACAAGGCCACCTCGGGGATGTCATCGGGCACGCCGCCCTTGCTGCGGTTGATGAAGTCCTGCTCGGCCGCATCGGCAGCGGCTGCGCTGTGAAAACGTGCCGTGATTTCCTTGGCCAACATGACTTTGGCGTCTTTGGGGTTGCGACCGCCTTCGACTTCTTTTTTCAAGGCTTCGATCTCGGCCATGGTCTTGAAAGACAGCAAGGTATACCAGCGCCACATCAGGGTGTCCGAGATGCTGAGCACCTTGGCGAACATGGTGTTGGGCTCTTCGGCAATGCCGATGTAGTTGTTCTTGGACTTGGACATTTTGTCCACGCCGTCCAGGCCTTCGAGCAAAGGCATGGTCAAGATGCACTGCTGGTCTTGCCCGTATTCAGCCTGCAAGTGGCGGCCCATGAGCAGGTTGAACTTCTGGTCGGTGCCGCCCAACTCCAGATCGGACTTGAGCGCCACCGAGTCGTAACCTTGCATCAACGGATACAAGAACTCGTGCACCGAGATCGGTGTGCCCGCCTTGAAGCGGTCATGGAAGTCGTTGCGCTCCATCATGCGGGCCACGGTGTATTTGGCCGCCAGCTGGATCATGCCCATCGAGCCCAAGGGCAAGGACCATTCGCTGTTGTAGCGGATCTCGGTCTTGGTCGGGTCCAGCACCAGGCTGGCTTGTTTGTAATAGGTCTCGGCATTGAGCTTGATTTGCTCGGGCGTGAGCGGCGGGCGGGTGCTGTTGCGGCCCGAGGGGTCGCCGATCAGGCTGGTGAAGTCACCAATCAAGAAGATGACTTGATGCCCCAGGTCTTGGAGCTGGCGCATTTTGTTGAGCACCACGGTGTGGCCAATGTGGATGTCGGGTGCTGTGGGGTCCAAACCCAATTTGATGCGCAAAGGCACGCCTGTGGCTTCGGATTTGGCCAATTTCTGCAGCCAGTCCTCTTTGGGGATCAATTCCTCGCAGCCGCGCAAAGTGACTTCTAAAGCATTCGAAACCGAATCCGTTATGGGAAATTTTGTAACAAGCGCTTGATTCATAAGGGGTTTTTCTGGCGTCAAAGGGGGCTCGGGCGGTAAAATCAGTACCTTGCCGACCCCTCCATTTTAGGTGGAAGGTACGCTACTCCCGTTTTTTGAGCCGCAGCGCATGCCGCTGTGGCCAACAGTTTTCTTTTGATGACTTTTTTGAACCCCCTCAAAGCTCGACTGAGCGCTCTGACGATCTCGCTTTTGCTTCAAGGCACTGCCGCCTTGAGCGCGGGCCTGTCTGCAGCGCAGCGTGCTTTGACTTGGCTTGACGGTCAACACCCTCAGCTGGCTCAGGCCCTGGGCGCCATCCGCCAAGGCCTGATGCGCCACCCCAAGGCCATTGGCCTGAGCTTGGCTTCCGTCCTGTTGGCCGGTGGCGGCGGTGCTTTCGCCATCGCCAATCTGGGGCCGGACATCTCAGACCAGCCTGTGGTGAGCGTGACCACCCCAGTGACCGTGGCTGGTCTGGCTGACCAGGCACAAGCCATTGACCAACACGTGCTGAACTTGATCCGCACGGACCTGACCCGGTCATCGGACACCCCTGAAAGCTTGCTGCGCCGAATGGGCGTGGTGGACACGCAAGCGGCCGCTTTCTTGCGCAAAAACCCCTTGGCCAAGCAAGCCTTGCTGCGCTCTGGCCGCACCGTTTCAGCCGAAGTCAACAACCAACAGCAACTGCGCCAACTGAGCGTGCGCTGGTTGAGCAACGAAAACGATACGGCCTTCCAGCGTCTGGTGGTCAAACGCACCGACAAAGGCTTGGAAGCGAGCCAAGAGTCTTCCGAATTGAGCACCAGCGTGCGCATGACCGGTGGCACCGTGGCCAGCTCTTTGTATGCCGCCGCTGATGAGGCCCGCTTGCCGGACGCCATCATCAGCCAACTGACCGACATCTTTTCGAGCCAGATCGACTTTCACCGCACCTTGCGCAAAGGTGCGCGCTTCTCGGTGGTCTATGAAGTGCTCGAAGCCGATGGAGAGCCCATTCGTACAGGGCGCGTGTTGAGTGCCGAGTTCAACAACGAAAACAAGCTGTACCAAGCCATCTGGTTCCAAGAAAACGGCCAAAAAGGCAGCTATTACGCCCTGGACGGCAAGAGCCTGCGCCGTGCCTACCTGGCTGCGCCCGTGGCCTTCTCTCGCAAAACCAGTGGCATGGGCATGCGCTTGCACCCCATATTCCAGACCTTGCAAAAACACAACGGCGTGGACTATGCAGCTCCGACCGGCACGCCAGCCATGTCTGTGGGCGATGGCGTGGTCGAGTTTGCTGGCGTGCAAGGTGGATTTGGCAATGTGGTCATCGTTCGCCACGGCGGCAACCACACGACCGTTTACGCTCACCTGAGCCGCATCCACGTGCGCCCAGGTCAAACCATTCAAAAAGGCCAAACTGTCGGCGCTGTGGGCTCCACCGGCTGGTCCACCGGCCCCCACTTGCATTTTGAATTCCGTGTCAACGGCGTGCACGTGGATCCCCAGAGCGTGATCCAGCAAGCCCAAAGTACACCGGTTTCACCGGCCTCGATGGCCCGCTTCAATGCCTCGGTGAAATACGCCAAATCCCAGTTGCAAGCGGCCGCGCAGATGCGCGACACCAGCGAGCAGTGAGAAAGGGCCTTCGGGCCCTTTTTTGATGGCATCATCACGGGCTTATTCACCCCCACCCGTGTCACGCCCCATGTCTTCCCATCTTTTTATTGGCCTGATGTCGGGCACCTCACTGGATGGCGTGGATGGCGTGCTGTCGCGCATCGACGAGCAAGGGCAGATGCAGGTGCTGGCCCACGGGTTCACCCCCTTTGAGGCGTCTTTTCGCGAGGCCCTGATGGTGCTCAATCAAAGCGGGCCTGACGAGCTGCACCGCAGCGCACTGGCGGGCAACACGATCTCACGCCTTTATGCACTTGTGGTGAAAGACCTGCTGGCACAAGCGCAGTACACCGCATCGGACATTGCCGCCGTGGGCGCACACGGCCAAACCGTGCGGCACAGGCCCTTGGAGTTCGACGGCACCTCGCAGCAAGCCGCTGTGGGTTACACGATTCAATTGATCAACCCTGCGCTGCTGGCCGAGTTGACGGGCATCGATGTGGTGGCCGATTTTCGCAGCCGCGACCTGGCGGCCGGCGGGCAGGGTGCGCCGCTGGTGCCAGCATTCCATGCGGGTGTGTTTGGCCGCCCAGGTCAATGCGTGGCCAGCATGAACATCGGCGGCATTTCCAACATCAGCGTCTTGAACGCGAATGGCACGGTGCAAGGCTGGGACTGCGGCCCCGGCAATGCCTTGATGGATTTTTGGTGTCAGCTGCACACCGGGCAAGCCTTTGATCGCGATGGAGCCTGGGCGTCAACAGGCACGATCCATACGGACTTGCTGCACAGCTTGCTGAGCGAAGATTTCTTGAGCCGTACACCCCCAAAAAGCACCGGGCGTGATCTGTTCAATCCGGCCTGGCTGGAACAGCATCTGAGCACTTTCAGCAAGCTGCCTGCGGTGGATGTGCAAGCCACTTTGACCGAGTTCACGGCCTTGGCTTGTGCCATGGATGTCAGCTTGCATGCCACCGAAGCTCGAACACTGATCGTGTGCGGTGGCGGCGCTTTGAATGGGCACTTGATGCGCCGACTGTCGGCGCACTTGCCCGACGTGGACGTGGTCAATAGCGAACAGCGCGGTCTGCCGCCCCTGCAGGTGGAGGCCGCGGCCTTTGCTTGGCTGGCCTTCAAGGCCTTGCGCCGCGAAACAGCAAGCCTCCAAAGCGTCACGGGCGCCAGAGGCGCCCGTGTACTGGGGGCGCTTTATCCACGCTGACCCCCGTTGACTTGGAGCGAGCCATGCTCGCCAACTGGTCCAATCAGGTCGAGAAAGACGAACCGCAACCGCAAGTGGAGGTGGCATTCGGATTTTTGATCACGAATTGCGCGCCTTGCAGGTCTTCCTTGTAGTCGATTTCAGCACCGATCAGGTATTGGTAGCTCATCGCATCAATCAGCAATGACACACCGTTCTTGCTCATGGTGGTGTCGTCTTCGTTGGTGATCTCATCGAAAGTGAAGCCGTACTGGAAACCCGAGCAGCCGCCACCCTGCACGAACACACGCAGTTTCAAATCAGGGTTGCCCTCTTCTGCGATCAGATCGGCCACTTTGGCGGCAGCGCTGTCGGTGAAGACAATCGGTGCGGGCATTTCGGTCTGGATGTTTTCTGCAACAGCGCTCATGGTGTTTCTCCGGGGACAATGGCTAATAGTATAGCGCCGCAGTGGGTTATTCCCCGTCAACGCACCATTAACGTTACTCACGTTGGGGGTATGCCACAAGTGGACGGCCAATAAAAAAGCCGCAGCGGCGAACCGATGCGGCTTTGGACAAAACCAGAAAGCGGATTAACGCTTCGAGAATTGCTTGCGGCGACGAGCAGAGTGCAAGCCGACCTTTTTACGTTCCACTTCACGTGCGTCGCGAGTGACGAAACCAGCTTGGCTCAGCACGGGCTTGAGCGATGCGTCGTAGTCAATCAGGGCGCGGGTGATGCCGTGGCGCGATGCACCGGCTTGACCGGATTCGCCGCCACCGTGGACATTGATCTGAATGTCGAAAGATTCGGCATTGTTGGTCAACATCAAAGGTTGCTTGGCAATCATGATCGAAGTTTCGCGGCCGAAGTAGGCTTGGATGTCCTTGCCGTTGACCGTGATCTTGCCAGTGCCTTTTTTCAGAAACACGCGGGCGACGCTGGATTTGCGACGGCCTGTGCCATTGTTCCATTCACCAATCATCTCAAGACTCCTTAGATGTCCAGCACTTTAGGCTGTTGGGCTGTGTGGGGGTGCTCAGCGCCGCCATACACTTTGAGTTTCTTGATCATGGCGTAACCGAGTGGGCCCTTGGGCAGCATGCCCTTGACAGCCTTCTCGAGTGCGCGGCCAGGGTGCTTGGCTTGCATGTCGCGGAAGTTGGTTGCAGTGATACCGCCGGGATAGCCCGAATGACGGTAATACACTTTGTCGAGTGTCTTGGTGCCAGTCACTTTGAGCTGGGCAGCATTGATGATGACGATGAAGTCACCGGTGTCGACGTGAGGCGTGTAAATGGCCTTGTGTTTGCCGCGCAAACGGAGAGCAACTTCGCTGGCTACTCGTCCGAGGACCTTGTCGGTCGCGTCAATCACAAACCACTCGTGCACGACCTCAGCGGGTTTTGCGCTGAAAGTTGTTGTCATGAGTTTTCTCTTTGAAAGAAAGGTTTGTCGGGCCCTTTTCCACGGTCGGTGCTCCTCTTTTGGGAGCCTCTTAGGTGGGAGTGTGCCGGCCTTTTGAGGGGCTTGGCGTCTTCGCCGCGGGACCACAAAACGCTGCGAAGCCTTACATTATACGAAAAATCAAGGACTTGCGGGGATATTGGTTACCATCGGTGCATGTTCAGTTATCGACACGCCTTCCACGCCGGCAACCATGCGGATGTGCTCAAACACATCACCTTGTTGGCCACCATGCGCCACCTCATGCAAAAAGAGGCCGGCATCACCCTGATCGACACCCACTCCGGCGCAGGCTTGTACCGCCTCGATGGGGATTACTCCCAAAAAGGTGCCGAGGCTCAGGACGGCCTGTTCAAATTGCTGGGCGCCTTAGAAAAACTCGACACCATTCCCGAGCCCATTGAAGACTATTTGGAACAAATCGCCAGCTTCAATGCCAACGGTGAAGCCCGCATTTACCCCGGATCGCCTTTTTTGATGCAGCGCCTGATGCGTCACGAATCTCGTGACCGCTTGCGCCTGTTTGAGCTGCACCCCACCGACAGCCGCGCCCTGATGTCCAACATCGCCCAGCTGGAAGCGGGCCGCACCGTCACCGTCAGCCGCGAGGATGGCTTCGAAGCCCTCAAGAAGTTGTTGCCACCACCCGCTTCGGCCACCGGCTCCAAGCGCGCCATGGTGCTGATCGACCCGAGCTACGAAATCAAGTCGGACTACATGAAAGTGGCCAACGTGATTCAGGAATACCTCAAACGTTTTTCGACGGGCACCTACTTGGTCTGGTACCCGATCATCCCGCGTCCCGAAGCGCACGATTTGCCCCGCCGACTGCGCACCTTGGCCAATCAGGCACAAAAGCCCTGGCTGAACGCCACCTTGGCGATTGGCCGCGGACCTGGCGACGAAGGGGGCCTGGTGGCCAGCGGGATGTTCGTGATCAACCCGCCCTTCACGCTGAAAGACCAGCTCCGCAAGGCCCTGGAAGTGATCGGCCCAGCGCTGGCCCGTGGCAATGGCAAGGAATGGAAAGTCGAAGCCTCTTCCTGAAGCTGACCAGGACTCAGGGAAAGTCCTGATCTGAAAAACTTTAATTAACCGACCGATCGGTCGGTTAATTGGTATACTGGCAACCGCGCCGCGATCATCCCATCCTGTTCGGCGCAGGAGAAGCCCATGTACACGCAATCGTTCAGCGTTTCCGACCAGGACGACGCCAAGTCCGCCGGCCTGAAGGCCGTGCCCAAACAAGCCAGCGCAAGCGAGCAAGCGCTGCAAGCCCAATTCGACGAGCGCATCGACGCCGATGGCCGCATCGAGCCCCGCGAGTGGATGCCAGAGGCCTACCGCAAGACCTTGGTGCGCCAGATCAGCCAGCACGCCCACAGCGAAATCGTCGGCATGCTCCCCGAGGGCAACTGGATCAGCCGAGCCCCAAGCCTCAAGCGCAAGGCCATTCTGATCGCTAAAGTGCAAGACGAAGGCGGCCACGGCCTGTACCTGTACAGCGCCGCCGAAACCCTGGGCACCAGCCGCGACCAGATGCTCGACGCCCTGCACACCGGCAAAGCCAAATACAGCTCCATCTTCAACTACCCCACCCTCAACTGGGCCGATGTAGGTGTGGTCGGCTGGCTGGTCGATGGCGCGGCCATCATGAACCAGATCCCGCTGTGCCGCTGCTCCTATGGCCCGTATGCCCGCGCCATGGTGCGTGTGTGCAAAGAAGAAAGCTTCCACCAGCGTCAAGGCTACGAAGCCCTCTTGGTGATGATGCAAGGCACGGCCGAGCAAAAAGCCATGGTGCAGGACGCCGTCAACCGCTGGTGGTGGAAGTGCCTGGCCATGTTCGGGCCGCCCGACGCCGACAGCTCCAACAGTGCGCAAGGCATGCGCTGGGGCATCAAGCGCATCAGCAACGACGACCTGCGCCAAAAGTTTGTGGACGCCACCGTGCCCCAAGCCAAGGTTCTGGGCGTGACCTTGCCCGACCCCGACCTGAAGTGGAACGAAGAGCGTCAAGCCCACGACTACGGCCAAATCGACTGGGACGAATTCTGGGCCACCGTCAATGGCAACGGTCCCTGCAACAAGGAGCGTCTGGGTGCCCGCGTCAAGGCCTGGGCCGATGGCGCCTGGGTGCGCGAAGCGGCTGTGGCCCACGCCCAAAAACAACAAGCGCGTCAACTGAAGGAAGCAGCATGAGCACACCCGCACTCAAAGAATGGCCCCTCTGGGAAGTTTTTGTCCGCTCCAAGCAAGGCTTGGAGCACAAACATTGCGGCAGCCTGCACGCTTCGGATGCGCAGCACGCCCTGCAAATGGCGCGCGATGTTTACACCCGCCGCCAAGAAGGCGTGAGCATCTGGGTCGTGCCCTCTGCCACCATTTCGGCCAGCGAACCCAATGACAAAGGCGAGTTCTTCGAGCCCGCCAGCGACAAGGTGTACCGTCATCCGACTTTTTACGTGATTCCCGACGAAGTCGGGCACATGTGAGCGCGCCAATGAATGCACCTACCGAATACCTCTTGCACCTCGCCGACAACGCCCTGATCCTCGGTCAGCGCAACGCCGAATGGTGCGGCCACGGCCCCATCCTGGAAGAAGACATCGCGCTGTCCAACAACAGCCTCGACCTGATCGGCCAGGCCCGCATGCTGTACCAGCATGCCGCCGTGCAAATCGGCAACGGCGCGACCGAAGACACCTTGGCGTATTTCCGCGACGTGCCGGATTTTCGCAACTACACACTGTGCGAATTGCCCCACATGCCGCTGATGGCCGGCACATCGGCTGGCGACCGCGACTTCGCCACGACCATCGTGCGCAACTTTTTGTACAGCAGCTTGATGGTTCTGGTTTGGGATCAACTGCAAAGCTCCAAGGACGCACAACTGGCCGCGATCGCCGCCAAGTCGCTCAAGGAGGTGCGCTACCACCTGCGCCACTCGCGTGACTGGTTGGTTCGCTTGGGCGATGGCACCGAGGCTTCGCACACCAAGGCGCAAACCGCGCTCGACCAGTTGCTGCCCTACACCCAAGAGTTCTGGAGTACCAGCCCACAAGAAGCGGCGGCACTGGCCAACGGCACTGGCATTGACATGGCCACGCTGCAGGCCGACTGGAACCGCATCGTGGACGAGGCCCTGACCGAGGCCACGCTGCAACGCCCAGCTGCTGGCGGCTTTGTGCCCACCGGCAAACAAGGCATCCACTCTGAGCATTTGGGCTTTGTGCTGGCCGAAATGCAAAGCCTGGCACGCAAGCACCCCGAAGCCATCTGGTAAGCCCATGACCACCACCATCCTGTCCCCTGCCGAACGTGCTTGGGCTGTGCTCGAGCAGCTGAGCGATCCGGAAATTCCGGTCGTCACCCTGCGCGAGCTGGGCATCCTGCGCGACGTTCGAGAGGTGGCTTCAGGCCTGGAAGTGGTCATCACCCCCACCTACAGCGGCTGCCCCGCCATGGGCCAGATCGAAGACGACGTGAAAGCCGCCTTGGCCACAGAGGGACTGCAAGCGACCGTGGTCACCCAGCTGGCCCCCGCCTGGACCACCGACTGGATGACCGATGCGGCCAAAGACAAGCTGCGTGCCTATGGCATTGCCCCGCCGCATGCTTGCGCCAGCGCGCCCTCTGGCTCGGCCAACGTGGTGCAGTTTGCATCGCGGGGCACGCAAGCTGCTGTGGTGAACTGCCCGCAATGCGGCTCGGCCAACACCACCGAAACCTCCCATTTCGGCTCCACCGCCTGCAAAGCCCTGTACAGGTGCCTCGATTGCATGGAACCGTTCGACTACTTCAAACCCTACTGAAGCTTCTTGAGAAAGCCCGCCATGACCGCCTTGCGTTTTCATGACCTGACCGTCGCCCGCATCACGCCCGAAGCCGCAGGTGCCGTGGCCATCACCCTGGCCGTGCCTGCCGATCTGCGCTCAGCCTTTGACTTTGCGCCCGGCCAGTTCCTCACATTGCGCGCCAGCATTGGTGGCGCTGACGTGCGCCGCAGTTACTCCATCAGCTCGGCCCGCAGCCAGCTGCAGCGTGGCGAACTCGAACTGGGCATTCGCCCGGTCGAAGGTGGCGTGTTCTCTAACTGGGCCGCAAGCCAACTCCAAGCTGGCGACACACTGCGCGTGATGCCGCCCGATGGCCGCTTCACCGTGCAAAAGCAACGCGCCATCCACCGCGTGGGCTTTGCCGCAGGTTCGGGCATCACGCCGATTTTGTCGATCCTCGCGACCACACTCGAAGAACAACCCGAGTCCAAATTCACACTGGTCTACGGCAACCGCCGCATGGACAGCGTGATGTTCAACGAAGCGCTGCAAGATTTGAAGGACCGTTACCCTTCGCGCCTGACGCTGATCCACATCCTCTCGCGCCAATCGCAAGAGGTTCCCTTGCTCGAAGGCCGCATCGACGCGGCCAAAGTGCAAGCTATCATCGACGCCTTCTTGCCCGTGGGCAGCATGGACGAAGTCTTCATCTGCGGCCCAGAAGCCATGATCGAAGAGACCGAGAAAACCTTGCTGACGGCTGGCGTGAAAGCCGACCGCATCCGCACCGAGCGCTTCACCTCGCCCACGCTGGAAGCCTTGAGCCCTGAACAACGCAGCCAAGTCGTGCTGGGCCACAAAGGCACACGCGACGGTGGCGAAGTGCAACTCACCGTGGTGCTGGATGGCAAGCCCTACGACATGCCGATGAACAAAAACGAGAAGATCCTCGACATTGCATTGGCCCTGGGTCTGGACCTGCCCTACTCGTGCAAGGGCGGCGTGTGCTGCACCTGCCGCTGCAAGGTGATGGAAGGCTCCACCGAGATGGACAAAAACTTCACCCTGGAAAAACCCGAGGTTGATCAAGGCTTCGTGCTGTCCTGCCAAGCCCGCCCCACCAGCGACCGCGTGGTGGTGAGCTTCGACGAACGCTGACCCAAGCAGCGAGGCCCGTTCTGGGCCCAATCGCCAGCAAGGCTGGCTCCTACGAATACCTCAAGCGTGGCCCTGTAGGAGCTTGCCCTGCAAGCGATCAGAAGCGGTAGCCGATGCCTGCGCCGACCAAGACGGGGTCAAGTTTCAGGGTGCCCGCATTGACGCCAGCGGCATACACACGGGTCTTGATGTAGACCTTCTTCACGTCGAAGTTGAGGGACCAATTCTTGTCCAGCGGAATGTCCACACCGGCTTGCAGCGCGCCACCCCAGCTGTCTTTGTCCAAAGTCGCGGCACCGCCCAGCAGGTTGACTTTGCTGATGTCGGTGTAGTTGATGCCCGCGCCCACATAGGGCTTGTAACCAGTCAAACCCGTGAAGTGGTACTGCATCAGCAAGGTGGGCGGCAGGTGTTTGAAAGTCCCAATCGATGTGCCGTTGCTGGAGACCGTCTGCTTTTGCGGCACCGTCAAAATCAATTCCGCCGCGACGTTGGGCGAGAAGAAGTAACTCACATCCACTTCAGGGATGGTTTTGTTGTTGACCGACAGGCCCAGGCCCGTGCTGTCATGGTTGGACATGTCCAAGTGCACGGCGCGCGCGCGCACCATCCAAGGGGTTTCTTGCGCCTGAACAGCGCCCATGCCACAAGCGGCCAATGCAGCGATCACGATCCATTGTTTTTTCATATTTCTTTCCTTTAAGAGCGAAGCTTTTCGCCTCAAAGTCATTGGACGCCCATGCGCAAGCGCCATGCTTGCGTTGCGTCAAACCGGCCGTGCCACTGTGTGCCGATCAGCGCTGTTTTTGCGTCAGATCAAAAACCGATCATGAGGGCAAAGGCGTGTGTGCTGCCTCACCGACATACAGCTTCACACGTGCTTTGCCTGCGCGGCGCATGCCCAGGATTTCAGCCGCTGCTTCGCTCAGATCGATGATGATTTTGCCGCCCTTGGGCACGCGATCGTTGATGCGCACCCACACCTCGCGGCCATTGCTCAGATTGACCACGCGCACGCGCGTGCCCAATGGCAATGTCCGGTGTGCCGCCGTCAAGGCTTGAGGATCGAAGCGTTCTCCGCTGGCCGTGCGCCGTCCATGCCAATGGTGGCCACCATACCAAGTGGCCCAGCCTTGAGCCAGGGGTTGGTTTGATGCCGAAGGCGCCGCCCCGTCTGCCGAAGGCGGAGAGACGCGCTGCGCATCGGAGGCGTGGGCATGGCGTGAAGGCGCAGCAAGGCCTGCACCGCAACACACCGCCAAGCACAACGTCAGCGCTTTCAACGGCTTTGCAGACCCGCCAAAATGGCCATCGTGGCAGCACTCTGGTTCATGGTGTAGAAGTGGATCGCAGGCACACCGGCGCGGATGAGCTGCTCGCACAAATCGGTCACCACCTCCAAACCAAAGGCCTTGATCGACTCGATGTCGTCGCCATAGCCTTGCAAGCGCAAGCGGATCCAGCGCGGGATTTCGGCACCGCACGCATCTGAAAAGCGCAGCAACTGCGACGAGCTGGTGATCGGCATGATGCCCGGCACCACGGGCACATCCACGCCCAGCTTGTGCGCATCGTCCACAAAGCGGAAGTAGGCGTCAGCGTTGTAAAAGTATTGGGTGATGGCCGAGTTGGCACCGGCCTTGACCTTGGTGGCAAAGGCCTGCAAGTCGGACTCGGGGGACTTGGCTTGTGGATGGATCTCAGGGTAGGCCGCCACCTCGATGTGAAAGTCGTCGCCCGTTTCTGCACGGATGAAGCTCACCAGATCGCTGGCGTAGTGGAACTCGCCGCCCGCGCCGTAGCCACTGGGCAAGTCGCCACGCAAAGCCACCAAGCGCTTGACGCCCATGGCTTTGAGGGTGGACAGCTCTTGCCGCACCGAAGCCTTGGTCGCGCCGATGCACGAGAAGTGCGAGGCGGCCGCCACGCCCTCGTTTTGGATCGCGCCCACGGTGGCAAAAGTGCCTTCTTGGGTAGAGCCGCCTGCGCCATAAGTGACCGAGCAGAACTCGGGCTTCAAGGCATACAGTTGCTGGCGCACCAAGCGCAGTTTCTCAGCGCCTTCGGGCGTCTTGGGTGGGAAAAACTCCAGACTGATGGGCAAATTCAAAGCACGCATCACATCTCCTTCCATTCAATAGTCATTCGCCTTGGCATAGGCCCTGGCTGCCAAATCGGCTTCATGCGCCGCCCGCGCTTTTTCGCGGGCAGGCAGCACCGCTGCCGGGTCAGGCCAGCAGGCCTGCACAAAAAATTCACGGTTGCCATCGCCGCCTTCAATGGGGCTGTCGATCCAGGCCGTCACCTTCATCCCCAGATCGGTCAACGCCGTGCGCAAACGATCCTCGATGAAGGGGTAAAGGCTTTCGTCTTTGACGATGCCGCCCTTGCCCACCTGGCCCGGTTGCAACTCGAACTGGGGTTTGACCAGCATCAGCAACTGGCCGGTGGGCTTGAGCAAATGCACCACACCCGGCAGCACCAGCGTGAGCGAGATGAAGGAGACATCGCCCACCATCAGGTCAAAGCCTTCGAGTGCCTCCGGAATGCGCTCGTCACCGGGCTCCAGCTCGCGGGCGTTGACGCCTTCGATACAAATTACCCGCTCGTCTTCGCGGATGCTGTCGTGCACCTGCGCGTGGCCCACATCGATGCCCACCACCTGCGCCGCGCCGTGCTTGAGCAAACAGTCGGTGAAGCCTCCGGTGCTTTGCCCCACGTCTAAGCAGCGCAAGCCTTGCGCCGAGACGCCCGTAGCGCGCAAAGCGCCTTCAAGCTTCAGGCCGCCGCGCGACACATAGCGCGACTCGGCGTCGTCGAGCAGCTGCAAGGCCGCGCTTTCGGGCACGTCGTCACGGTTCTTGCCGACCTGGCGCCACTCCCCGTTGGACTGCTGCCACTGAACGCCGGCGGCAATCAGTCGCTGAGCCTGTGAGCGAGACACGGCCAAGCCACGCTCGACGAGAAGTTGATCAATGCGCATGCGGTGGAGTCAGTCCAATGAGGTGTCTTGCAAGAAACTATCGCCAGCAGGGCTGGCTCCTACGAACTCAAGCACTGTAGGAGCTTGCCCTGCAAGCGATAAGAGCCGATCAATAGCGGTAGCTGTTGGCCTTGTAAGGACCATTCTTGGACACACCGATGTAAGCGGCTTGCTCGTCGGAAAGTTCGGTCAACATCGCGCCGACTTTCTTCAGGTGCAAACGGGCCACCTTCTCATCGAGGTGCTTGGGCAGCACATAGACCTTGCCGGACTCGTACTGGTCTTGCTTGGTGAACAGCTCGATCTGGGCGATGGTCTGGTTGGCAAACGAAGACGACATCACAAAGCTGGGGTGGCCAGTGGCGCAGCCCAGGTTCACCAAACGGCCTTTGGCCAGCAGGGTGATCTTCTTGCCATCGGGGAAGATGACGTGGTCAACCTGCGGCTTGATCTCGTCCCACTGCAGTTTTTCCAGCGAAGCCACGTCGATCTCGTTGTCGAAGTGACCGATATTGCAAACGATGGCTTCGTCTTTCATGGCAGCCATGTGTTCGTATCGGATCACGTTCTTGTTGCCGGTGGCCGACACGAAGATGTCGCACTTGTCAGCAGCGTATTCCATGGTCACGACCTTGAAGCCTTCCATGGCGGCTTGCAGGGCGTTGATCGGGTCGATCTCGGTCACCCAGACTTGGGCGCTCAGGGCGCGCAGCGCTTGGGCCGAGCCCTTGCCCACGTCACCGTAACCGGCGACCACGGCCACTTTGCCGGCGATCATCACGTCGGTGGCGCGCTTGATAGAGTCCACCAAAGATTCGCGGCAGCCATACAGGTTGTCGAACTTGCTCTTGGTCACCGAGTCGTTCACGTTGATGGCTCGGAACATCAGGCTGCCTTTGGCAGCCATTTCGTTCAGGCGCAACACGCCGGTGGTGGTCTCTTCGGTCACGCCGATGATCTGGGCGCCCTTGCGGCTGTACCAAGTCGGGTCCACAGCCAACTTGGCCTTGATGGCGTTGAAGAGGCAGGTCTCTTCTTCGCTCGTGGGGTTGGCGATCAGGCTGGCGTCGGTTTCAGCGCGCTTGCCCAGGTGCATCAGCAAGGTGGCGTCGCCGCCGTCGTCCAGAATCATGTTGGGGCCTTCGCCGGGTGTGCCTGCGGCGCCAAAGTCAAAAATGCGGTGGGTGTAGTCCCAGTAGTCAGCCAGGGTTTCGCCCTTGATGGCGAACACCGGTGTGCCCTTGGCGGCAATCGCAGCCGCGGCGTGGTCTTGGGTTGAGAAGATGTTGCATGAAGCCCAGCGCACGTCAGCGCCCAAGGCTTGCAAGGTCTCGATCAGCACGGCCGTCTGGATGGTCATGTGCAGCGAGCCGGTGATGCGGGCGCCCTTCAAAGGCTGGGCCTTGTTGAACTCTTCGCGGATGGCCATGAGGCCGGGCATTTCGGTCTCGGCGATTTTGATCTCTTTGCGGCCCCAATCGGCCAGGCCGATGTCGGCGATCACGCAGTCTGCGTTGACGGTGGAAGGCATACGTGCATTCATGAGAAAAGCTCCAAAGCAATGTGAATAAGCCACACGCGTGGATGAAAGCACTGGATGGAAGGTGCAGGCTCACCGCACGTCGAGTGGATGAGCGTCGTTGCTGTTTGAAGGTTCCGAGCCTCACGCCTGCTGCCAGCCTTGGGAACTGGTGGGCGCTGCAACGCTCCTCGGAATGGGTGTGATTCTAACCCATCCGATTTTTCGCCTGCGACAGGGGTGATCAGCGTTTGATCGCTTGCAGGGCAAGCTCCCACGGGGGAACGGACACGCTGAGGCTGTTGGAGTTGCAGGCGCCAGCCCTGCTGGCGGTGGTGCGGGTGCGGGGCCGGTAAAATCCTCCCATCGCGGCCACGCTTGGCCGCCCGCTTGGCGCGTCTGCGCCGCACTCCCGATCAGGACCCCTTTGTGACTTACGCCAACGAGACCCGGCGCCGCCGGACCTTTGCCATCATTTCTCACCCCGACGCGGGTAAAACCACCCTGACGGAAAAGCTGCTCTTGTTCTCGGGCGCGATCCAAATTGCTGGGTCTGTGAAAGCCCGCAAGGCCTCACGCCACGCCACCAGCGATTGGATGGAAATCGAAAAGCAGCGTGGCATCTCGGTGGCCTCATCCGTGATGCAGATGCTCTACCGCGAGCACGTCATCAACCTGCTCGACACGCCTGGCCACAAAGACTTCTCGGAAGACACTTACCGCGTGCTCACCGCCGTGGACTCGGCACTCATGGTGATCGATGCGGCCAACGGTGTGGAAGCGCAAACTCGGCGACTGATTGAGGTGTGCCGGCAACGCGACACGCCCATCATCACGTTTGTGAACAAGATGGACCGCGAAGTGCGCGACCCGCTCGATATTCTTGATGAGGTTGAGCGCGAGCTGGGCATGCCTTGTGTGCCCATGACCTGGCCTGTGGGCCAGGGCAAATCTTTTGGCGGCATCGTCAACCTGCGCACCCAGGCCATGACGGTGTTCGACTCCGGCTCTGAGCGCCTGCCACAAGACTTTGAAACCATCCCGCTCACCGAGCAAGCCCAACTGGCCGAACGCTTTGGCTCCGAATGGACAGCCGCCATGGACAGCATGGAATTGGCCACGGGCGCCTCCCCCACGTTTGACGAAGCAGCATTTTTGGCGGGCAAACAAACGCCCGTGTTCTTTGGCTCCGGCGTCAACAACTTCGGTGTGATGGAAGTGCTGGACGCCTTGGTCGATCTGGCCCCTGCACCCAAGCCCCGCACCAGCAACCTGATCGTCAACAAGCAACCCGTGGTCAAAGAAATCCAGCCCGAAGACAGCGCGTTCTCGGGTGTGGTGTTCAAGGTGCAAGCCAATATGGACGCCAACCACCGCGACCGCATCGCCTTTGTGCGCATGGCGTCGGGCAAATACACACCCGGCATGAAGCTCAAAGTGCAGCGCACCGCCAAGGAACTGCGCCCTACCAGCGTGGTGACTTTCCTGTCGCAACGCCGTGAAGCGGTGGACGAAGCCTATGCAGGCGACATCATTGGCTTCACCACCCATGGCGGCGTGCAGCTGGGCGACACCATCACCGATGGCGCCAACCTGCAATTCACAGGCCTGCCCTTCTTTGCGCCCGAACTCTTCATGACCGTGATCCTGAAGAACCCGCTGCGCACGAAGCAACTGCAAACC
The DNA here is from genome assembly GCF_030053395.1 of Limnohabitans lacus. Taxonomy (GTDB): domain Bacteria; phylum Pseudomonadota; class Gammaproteobacteria; order Burkholderiales; family Burkholderiaceae_C; genus Limnohabitans_A; species Limnohabitans_A lacus. The sequence goes on from NZ_JASGBH010000005.1 coordinate 209,196, forward strand.
GGTCTCGACCAATTGGGCGAAGAAGGCGCGATCCAGGTTTTCAAACCCGAGATCGGTGGCCCCATGCTGCTGGGCGCGGTCGGTCAGCTGCAGTTTGAAGTGGTGCAGCACCGTCTCAAAGCCGAATACGACTGCGACGTTCGCTTGGAGGGCTGCCAGTACACCGGCGCCCGCTGGATCACCGCCGATACCCCGGCCGAGTTGCGCGAGTTCACCAACGCCTACCCGCAGCGCATGTCGCTCGACGCGGCAGGCACACTGGCGTACTTGTGCACCAGCCCTTACGACGTGCGCCTGGCGCAAGAGCGCTTTCCTAAAATCCACTTTCACCCATTGCGAGAGCATGCCGGGTTGACCCTTGGGTCGGCCAACTGACGGTCGCTTTCCTTTTTGGAGGACACCCCCCAGGCGGCCCAAGGCATTGGGGAAAGCCTGTGCACAATGAGGGCATGAGAACCCCCATCCCCTTCATCGCCCCCGAAGTTTTTGACAACGCCGATGCAGCATTGGCCCGTGTGCAGGCCATTTATGCGCAAAGCGTGACGCACCTGCGCCAGGCCATGCAACGCTTTGTGGCCGGGGAGGACCTCCAAGACCGTGTGCGGGCGTGTTACCCCTATGTCCGCTTGGACACGGCCACCGACTGGAGGCCGCCGGAGGACAACGAGACCGAGCTGCTGAGCTACGGCTTTGTGGCCAGCGCTGGGCAATACGCCACCACCCTCACCCGCCCCGATTTGTTTGCGCATTACCTGCGCGAGCAGTTTGCGCTGCTGATCCGAAACCATGGCGTGCGGCTGGAGGTGGGCACCAGCAAGGAGCCGATGCCGGTGCATTTTTCGTTTGCCGAAAACGAGCACATGGAAGGCGAGATGAGTGCCGCACGGCGCGCCCGCATGCGCGATGTGTTCGACTTGCCCGATTTGACGGCCATGGACGACAGCATCGCCAACGGCACCTGGCGCGGCGCTCAAGGGCAGCCGCAGCCCCTGTCGCTGTTCACCGGGGCGCGGACCGACTATTCGCTGCACCGCTTGCGGCACTACAGCGGCACCAGCCCGGCGCATTTTCAAAACTACGTGCTGTTCACCAATTACCAGTTTTACATCGACGAGTTCATCGCACTCGGCCGCGCCGAGATGGCCAAACCCGACAGCCCTTATGTGGCTTTTGTGGAGCCGGGCAATGTGGTCACGCGCCGGGTGGGCTTGCCCGCTGAAGCGGACGATGCGCTCGGCCAGACACCGCCACGTTTGCCACAAATGCCCGGCTACCACCTGGTGCGCGAGGGGCACAGCGGCATCACCATGGTCAACATCGGCGTGGGCCCGGCCAATGCGAAAAACATCACCGACCACATTGCCGTGCTGCGCCCGCACGCCTGGCTGATGGTGGGCCACTGCGCGGGGCTGCGCACCACCCAGCAGCTGGGCGACTATGTGTTGGCCCATGCCTATGTGCGCGAAGACCATGTGCTGGACGAAGAGCTGCCGCTGTGGGTGCCGATCCCGGCCTTGGCAGAGATTCAAGTGGCCCTCGAGAAGGCCGTGGCCGACATCTCCGGCTGCCAGGGCCCCGAGCTCAAGCGCTTCATGCGCACCGGCACCGTGGCCAGCACCGACAACCGCAACTGGGAGCTGCTGCCCGACAACACGCCCCAGAGGCGCTTCAGCCAAAGCCGCGCCGTGGCGCTGGACATGGAAAGCGCCACGATTGCGGCCAACGGCTTTCGCTTTCGGGTGCCCTACGGCACGCTGCTGTGTGTGAGCGACAAGCCGCTGCACGGCGAGATCAAATTGCCGGGCATGGCCAACCACTTTTACCGTGAGCGGGTGAACCAACACTTGCAAATCGGCATCCGAGCCCTCGAATTGCTGCGCGCCGCAGGCCCAGCCCAGCTGCACAGCCGCAAGCTGCGCAGCTTTGCCGAAGTGGCTTTCCAGTAAGCCATGACGCTGGTCCTGCTGAACCCCCACGCCCAAGGTGGCCGCGCAGCGCGGATGCGGCCCGCACTCCACTCCTGGCTGCAGGCGCATGCCCCCGGCGTGACGCTGGCGGCCCCCAACACCCTGGCCGAGTGTCTGGCGCTCTTGCGCAGCTTGCCCTCCGGCAGCCGCGTCGTGGCGGTGGGTGGCGACGGCACGCTCAACCGCTGGCTGCCTGCCGTGCTGGAGCGCCAATTGACCTTGGGCCTGGTGCCCATGGGCAGCGGCAACGACAGCGCCCGAGGTCTGGGCCTTTATGGCCTGCCTTGGGCCAAAGCCTTGGCGCACGCCCTGACGGCCGCGCCGCAAGTGGTGGACACGGGCCATGCGCGCTGGACCGACATGCAAGGCGACGAACACCACACCCCGTTTTTGTCGAGCCTGACGGCAGGGTTTGATTCCGCCGTGGGCCTGCGCGCCCTGAATGGCCCGCGTTGGCTGCGGGGGCTGCCGCGCTATTTGTGGGCCACGCTGAGTGAATTGCTGCACCTGAAGGTGTGGGATCTGCATGTGCACAGCGATGGCCAATGGCTTCACGAGGGGCCTGCACTGTTTGCATCCAGCCTGAACACGCCGACCTTTGGCTCGGGCATTCCGGCGGTGCCACAAGCCCGCATGGACGATGGCCAACTGGACCTGCTTTTGGCCGGGCCCTTTTCACGTGTTGGGGCTTTGCTGATGCTCCCAAGACTGCTAATGGGCTGGCATTTGAGCCACCCACGCATCGACAGCCGTGCTTTTGAAACCTTGACGATCGCCTGTGCCAGCGGCGTGCCCCTGGCGGCCGATGGCGAGTACCTCGGGGTGGCCAGGCAAGTGACCGTTTGCAACGGTCCGGCCAGTTTGCCCATCGTCTCGCACCCTGGGACACGGGCACGCTGAACGCAGGCGGGCTGCTTCTGCCCCAACATGAAGCGCTCACCAAGCCCCGCCCCTGTCGGACCTGAAGGTCCCGACCTACAATGCCCAGCATGAAAATCCTCTTTGTCGCCGACCCCCTCGAATCGTTCAAGATTTACAAGGACACCACCTTTGCCATGATGCGCGAGGCGCAAAAGCGCGGGCACCAGGTGAGCGCTTGCGAGATGACCGATGTGCGCTGGCAGCGCGGCGAATCGGTCTCGGCCGTGGTGCGCGAGATTCGCCTCACGGGCGAAGCCGATGTGTGGTTTGTCGAGGCCGGCAAACAACGCGCTGACTTGAAGGATTTTGACGCGGTGCTCATGCGCAAAGATCCGCCCTTTGACAGCGAATTTTTTTACGCCACCCACCTGCTGAGCCAGGCCGAGCGCGAAGGCGCCAAGGTCTTCAACAGCCCAGCGGCTTTGCGCAACCACCCCGAGAAGCTGGCGATTTTGGAGTTCCCCCAGTTCATTGCACCCACGCTGGTCACGCGAAGCGAAGCGGACATCCGCGAGTTCCACGCCACGCATGGCGACATCATCTTGAAGCCGCTGGACGGCATGGGTGGCATGGGCATCTTCAAGGTGGGGGCCGACGGCCTGAACCTGGGCGCGATCATCGAGACGCTCAACCGTGACGGCGCACAAACCGTGATGGTGCAAAAGTTCTTGCCCGGGATTGCGCAAGGCGACAAGCGGGTGCTGCTGATCGGCGGCAAGCCCGTGCCGTTTTGCCTGGCCCGCATTCCACAAGGTGGCGAGGTGCGTGGCAACCTGGCCGCAGGGGGCAAGGGCGTGGCCCAGCCGATTTCGGCACGCGACCGCGAGATTGCGGAAGCCCTGGGCCCCATCCTGATGACGCGTGGCCTGATGCTGGTGGGCCTGGACATCATTGGTAACAGCCTGACCGAGATCAACGTGACCAGCCCCACCTGCTTTCAGGAAATCACCGACCAGATGGGCTGCAATGTGGCGGCGCTGTTTGTGGATGCGGTGGAGCAAGCGCTGGCGGCATAAGACGCCGCATGAGGCACCCTGTCATCGGGCCTTCATGCCCACGCGCTAGGATCGTGGTGTTGCATGATTTCACACTGCCCATGATTTCTTCTTTGATCCGGTTTTTACTTTGCGCAAGCCTGGTCGGCTGCAGCTGGACTGCCTGGGCGCAGGACACTGAAAACACCTCGGCCCGCTACCAAAGCACCTACAACTGGCAGCAGCACCCCGGCTTTGCGAGCAGCGGCAGCACCTCGGCCTTCAGTCTGCGTGCGCCGCGCGAGAAGATGTACACCTTCTCGCTGACGGGTCATTGGGGCTTGCGCCTTGAATCGGGTGCGGAGGTCTATGCCAACGTGGAGCTGGCTTCGGGCGTGCCCTTCACCGGCAATCTGGTGGGCATGGGCAGCTACACCAACGGTGAGATCACTCGGGCTGCGGGCACCACGCCCAAGCCCTATTTGCAGCGCCTGTTCTGGCGCAAGACCTGGAACCAGGGCGGCGAGACAGAACAAATCGCCTCCGACTTCAACCAGATGGCGCAGGTGGTGGACAAGAACCGCTTTGTGCTGACGGCGGGCAATTTCTCGACGCTGGACGTGTTCGACGACAACGCCTATGCCAAAGACCCGCGCACCCAGTTCATGAACTGGAGTCACTGGACCTATGGTGCCTTTGACTACGCGGCCGATGCCCGTGGCTTTGGCTGGGGCGTGGCCGGCGAGTGGTACCAAGGCGATTGGGTGTTTCGTGCAGCCCGCATGACCGGCCCCCAAAAGCCCAACGAGCTGAAGGTCGACTGGGATTTGCTGCGCCACTACGGCGACCAGGTCGAGGTGGAGCATGCCCACACCTGGATGAACCAGCCCGGCAAGGTGCGTGTGCTGGCCTGGCGCAACCGCGCCGTGACGGCCAGCTTCCAAGAAGCCACGGCCTACTTGCAAGCGAACCCCGGCACCGACCCGCAGGCGTTTTTCAAGGTGCGTTCGGGCGAGAAAATCAAATACGGTTTGGGTGTGAACCTGGAGCAGGCGCTGAGCGATCAGGTGGGTGTGTTCATGCGGGCCATGAAAGCCGATGGCCGCACCGAGACCTATGCCTTCACCGAGATCGATGCCTCGCTGTCTGCCGGTGTGCGCGTCAACGGCGCGGCTTGGCAGCGCGGTCAGGACAGCGTGGGACTGGCCTTCATGGAAAACCGCTTGTCACCGGACCGGCGCAATTACCTGGCCGCTGGCGGCATTTCGTATTTCATTGGCGATGGCCAATTGCCATACAAACCCGAGCGCGGGCTGGAGACCTTCTACAGCTGGGGCATCACGCGACACACCTGGCTGACGGCCGATTACCAGTACATCCAAAACCCCGCCTACAACGCGCTGCGCGGGCCGGTGCAGGTGTATGCGGTGCGACTGCACGCACAGTTTTAAACGCCCGCGCGTTCAGCCTTTCAAATCACCGTCTTCAAAGGTGTAGACCCGACCGGGCTCAAACGCCACCCAACTCTCGTTGGTGGTCAAAGGCTGGGTGACGACGACGGCCACGCGGTCCGTCTCGCGGGTGTGCTCGGCAAAATTCACGCTCAGGTCTTCGTCACTCAAGGTGGCTTGGCTAAAGGGGTGACGACGCAGCACATAGTGCAGGTGGGTGCTGGCATGCGCCCACAGCGCCTGGCCGTTGGACAGCAAGAAGTTGAAGGTGCCATGCTTGGCGATGTGCGGCACCAGCTCGCGCAGCGTAAGCGACAACTCTTGCACGCTGGGCACGTTGGCGTGTGACTTGGCCAGCTCTTGCATGAGCCAGCAAAAGGCGCGTTCGCTGTCCGTCTGGCCCACGGGTTTGAAGTTGCCATGCAGGCGCGGGGCAAAGTCCACCAAATTACCGTTGTGCGCAAACACCCAGTAACGGCCCCAGAGCTCGCGCACAAAGGGGTGGCAGTTTTCCAGGCTCACCTCGCCTTGCGTGGCCTTGCGGATGTGGGCAATCACGTTGGTGCTTTTGATCGGGTAACGGCGCACCAGCTCGGCCACCGGCGAGGTGCTGGCGCTTTGGTGGTCCACCATGTGGCGCACGCCGCGCCCTTCAAAAAAGGCGATGCCCCAGCCGTCGCTGTGGTGGTCGGTCACGCCGCCGCGCTGCGCAAAGCCGCTGAAGCTGAAAGTGACATCGGTGGGGGTGTTGCAATTCATGCCGAGCAGTTGGCACATGGGTCAGTCTTTCTTGTGGACGGGCGCCGCCATCAGCCAAGCCGGGATGATCGCCAAGGCCGTGAGTACCGCCAAAAACCAGAACGTATCGTGAAATGCGTCCAAACGGGCATGCACATCACCAGGCCCCAGCAGCGCCACATCCATGACGCCCAAGCGCCACTCGAGCACGATGGCGCACAGGCTCACGCCGACCGCACCACCCAGCATGCGCAAGAAGTTCACCACGCTGGCGCCTTGTGGAATCAAATGTGCGGGCATGCCCTGCATGGCGCCGAGGTTGAGCGAGGGCAAGATGAAGCCCAAGCCCACACGGCCCACCATGGTCCACAGCCACAGCGTGAGCAAACCTTTGTCCGGGTCCACCGTGCTCATGAGCGCAAACGAGCTGGCCAGCAAAGCCAGGCCCACCAACACCAGACGCCGTTTGTCGGTGCGGTCGGCCCAGCGCCCCACCAAGGTGATGGTGATGGCCAACATGAAGCCCGCAGGCAACAAGGCCGAGCCCACATACGAAGCCGACAAACCCAAGCCGCTTTGCATGAACACCGGCAATAAATAGGTTGAGCCAAAGAGCGCGGTGCCATAGGTCATGGCCACCAAAGACCCCATGAGGAAACTGCGGTGGGTGAACACGCGCAAGTCCATCAGCGGCGCTTGCGCGCTCGTGGCGTGGTGCTGAAAGCGCCGCTGCAAGCGCATTTGCCAAACCACAAAAGCGGCAGCCATCAAGGCGGCGCCCACCAGCAAAGGCAGGCCTTGCGCTGTACCCGATTCGCGCCATGCGACCATGCCGTTGAGCAAAAGCACGGTGCCCAACAGCGCCATCGACAGGCCCCACCAGTCCAGGCGACCCGAAGCGGCATTGGCCTGCACGCCACCGGGTGCGGTGGTGGGCACATAGCGCCGCGCCAGCCAAAGCGCCGCCAGCGCCAGCGGCACGACCATGAAGAAAATCGAGCGCCAACCAAACGCATCGACCAGCAATCCGCCCACGCTGGGGCCAATGGCCGGGGCCAGCACCACGCCGGTGCCAAACAAGCCGCTGGCGCGGCCACGTTCCTCGGGGGCAAAGGCGTTCATGATGATGATCACCGGGATCGGCTGCACCACACCTGCGGCCAAGCCTTCCACAATGCGCGCCACCAAGACCCAGCTGTAATCGTTGGCCAGCCCACCGCCAATGCCACCGCCCAGCAGCAAGAGCATGCAGATCTCATAGGTGCGGCGGTAACCAAAGCGCGCAAGCAACCAGGGCGTGGTCAACATGGACACCGTCATGGCCACCATGAAGCCCGAGCTGACCCACTGCACCCGCGTCTGGCCCAGCGTGAAATGCTGGCTCATGTCGGGGATGGCCACGTTCATGATGGTCGACGACATGACCGACGCCATGGTGCCCAGCATGACCGACAAGAGCAGCAGCCAACGGTAACGGTCGCCATAGCGCGCCTGCAATGCCCGGAGACTGTTTGCGTCGTGGCTCATGTCGTTTGTACGGCTTTTTGAACACAGGCTTGGCAAATGCAGGCCTTGCCTTGGGCTGCTTCTGGAATTTGCCGCAGCAAGGCGGCGCTGAATTGTTCGCGTGTGCACCAGCAAGCCGCTTGCGCATTCGCTGGGGCCTTTGCCTCCATGGCGCAACGGTTGTCTTGCCCGCACAGGGGGCAACGGCAAGGGTCAACAGTCAAACAAACGCTCATGGCCAGTATGGATGCGGTAAAGCCTCAAGTTTAGGGCGTGGAGGCGATGCGTTTGGGTTTGTGCTGGTGAAAACAAGTCGGGGCTGAAGCCACCGACCTACAAGACAAGCTGTAGGTCGGCGGCTTCAGCCCCGACAGAGGTCCCTGAAAGTTCAGGGACAGCAGAACATCAGGCCGCTTTGACCTTCAAGCGCCAAGCGTGCAGCAGTGGCTCGGTGTAGCCGCTGGGCTGGGCCTTGCCCTTGAAGACCAGATCGCACGCGGCTTTGTAGGCGGCAGACTTGGCGAAGTTGCCGGCCATCTTCACGTAGGCGGCGTCGCCTGCGTTTTGGGCATCGACCACCGCAGCCATGCGTTCCATGGTTTGCTTGACCTGCTTTTCGGTGACCACACCGTGGTGCAGCCAGTTGGCCATGTGCTGGCTGCTGATGCGCAGCGTGGCACGGTCTTCCATCAGGCCCACGCCGTTGATGTCGGGCACTTTGGAGCAACCCACGCCCTGGTCCACCCAGCGCACCACATAACCCAAGATGCCTTGGGCGTTGTTGTCGAGTTCCTTTTGTTTGTCTTCAGCCGACCAGTTGGCCGCGTCTTTAGACACCACAGGGAACTGCAGCAAAGCGTTGAGCGTGTCTTCGCGCAAGGCTTTGGCGTCTTGCTTGGCGACCGCTTTTTCCATCTGCTTTTGCAGCGCGGGCACGTCCACCTGGTGGTAATGCATGGCGTGCAGCGTGGCGGCGGTGGGGCTGGGCACCCAGGCGGTGTTGGCACCGGCCAGGGGGTGACCGATCTTGGCTTTGAGCATGTCGGCCATCAGGTCGGGCATGGCCCACATGCCTTTGCCGATCTGGGCACGGCCGCGCAGGCCGCAGGCCAGGCCCACGTTGACGTTGTTCTTTTCGTAAGCGCCCAGCCAAGTGCTGTTTTTGATGTCGCCCTTGCGCATGACGGGGCCGGCCAACATGCAGGTGTGCATCTCGTCGCCTGTGCGGTCCAAGAAGCCCGTGTTGATGAAGGCCACGCGGCTCTTGGCGGCGGCGATACAGGCTTTGAGGTTGGCGCTGGTGCGGCGCTCTTCGTCCATGATGCCCAGCTTGACGGTGGAGGGCTTCATGCCCAGCACTTTTTCGACGCGGCCAAACAGCTCGTCGGCAAAAGCGACTTCGGACGGGCCGTGCATTTTGGGCTTGACGATGTAGACGCTGCCGGTGCGGCTGTTGCGCAGGGGGTGCGAGGACTTTTTCTGCAGGTCCACCAGTGCGCAAGTCACGGTGACCATGGCGTCCAAGATGCCTTCAGGGATCTCTTGGGTGCTGCCGTCGGCGGCTTTGTAGAGGATGGCGGGGTTGGTCATCAGGTGACCGACGTTGCGCACAAACATCAGTGAGCGGCCGTGCAGCTTGACGGTGCCTTTGCCCGTTGGCTTGGTGTACTCGCGGTCACCGTTCATGGTGCGGGTGAAAGTCTTGCCGCCCTTTTGCACTTCTTCGCTCAAGGTGCCTTGCAAGATGCCCAGCCAGTTGGCATAGGCCAACACTTTGTCGTCCGCATCCACAGCGGCCACAGAGTCTTCTAAGTCCAAGATGGTGGACAAGGCGCTTTCAGCGATCAAGTCGGACACGCCAGCCGGGTCGGTCTTGCCGATGGCGGTGCTCTTGTTGATTTGCAGGTCCAGGTGCAGGCCGTTGTGCACGAACAGCACCGAGGCAGGCGCCTTGGCGTCGCCGGTGTAGCCCACGAACTGCTTGGCGTCGGCCAGCGTGGTGTTCTTGCCATTGGACAAGGTCACCACCAGCTTGCCGGCTTTGACCACATAGCCCTTGCTGCCCACGTGCGAGCCGGTCTTCAGGGGTGCCGTGCGGTCGAGCACGTTGCGGCAGTAGTCGATGACTTTGGCGCCCCGCTTGGGGTTGTAGCCCGATCCTTTTTCGCAACCGTCGGCTTCGCTGATCGCGTCGGTGCCGTACAGCGCGTCGTACAAAGAGCCCCAACGGGCGTTGGCAGCGTTCAGGGCGTAGCGGGCGTTCAAGATCGGCACCACCAGCTGAGGGCCAGCCAGCTTGGCCAATTCGGCGTCCACGTTGGCGGTGGTGGCTTGGGCATTGCGGGGCTCGGGCACCAAATAACCGATCTGGCTCAGGTATTTGCGGTAGGCCTTCATCGCTTTGCCTGCGGGCACTGGGCCAGGGTTGGCGGTGTGCCACTGGTCCATGGCGGTCTGGATGCGGTCACGCTCGGCCAGCAGGGCGATGTTCTTGGGGGCCAAGTCGGCCACGATGCTGTCAAAGCCTGCCCAGAACTTGTCTGGGTTCACGCCGGTGGCGGGCAAGAGGGTGTCGTTGATGAAGCTCAGCAGCGGATTGGCCACTTGCAGCTTGTGGATCGTGGTGCGTTCGGTCATGGAAACCTCGGAGGTTGGGATAAAAGAATCTGTCGCTCTGCAAGCCCTGCGTCGGGAGCGCGGTTGAACTTGCAGCTTGTAAAAGACTTTATTCTAAGTTTCGATGGGGATAAAGACGGCAAAAATTCATTAACCCATGACTTTTTTGCACAAATACACGGCAAGTCAGCATAATTGCCCCATGGACAAGCTCAAAGCCTTCGACACCTTTGTCTCTGTGGCCACCAAAGGCAGCCTGACCGCCGCCGCCCGCGGCGAAGGCGTGGCCCCGGCCATCATCGGGCGCAGGCTCGACGCACTGGAAGAGCACTTGGGTGTGAAGCTCTTGGTGCGCACCACAAGGCGGATCACCTTGACCCACGAGGGCAGCGCCTTTCTGGAAGATTGTCAGCGCTTGCTCTCTGACGTGGCCAATGCCGAGGCCAGCGTCTCGGCAGGTGGCGTCAAGGCCAGCGGGCATTTACGCATCACCGCCCCGGCCGGTTTTGGGCGTCGCCATGTGGCGCCCCTGGTGCCCAAGTTCCGCGAGCTCCACCCCGATGTGACCATCTCACTGAACCTGTCCGACCGCGTGGTGGACCTGGCCGGTGAAGGTTTTGACTGCGCGGTGCGGGTGGGCGACTTGCCAGACTCGTCTTTGGTCAGTGTGCGCATGGCCGACAACCGCCGCTTGTGCGTGGCCACCCCTGCTTATTTGGCGCGGCGCGGCACGCCCCAACAACCGGCCGACTTGCTGCAACACGACTGCCTGACTTTGTCGAGCGATGCCTCGCAAACCCGAGGTTGGGCTTTTCGCACGGATGGCGGCAGCGAGGTGATCCACCTGCGCCCTGGCGGCCCACTGGACTGCTCGGACGGCCAGGTGTTGCACGACTGGTGCCTGGCCGGCTACGGCATTGCCTGGCGCAGCACTTGGGAGGTGGAAGCCGAGATCCAAGCAGGCCAGCTGGTGGCGGTGCTGGAAGACTTTGCCGCACCGCCGAACGGCATTTACGTGGTGTTCCCGCAGCGCAAGCACTTGCCATTGCGGGTGCGCTTGTGGATCGACCATCTCAAATCACATTACGGCAACGCCGAATTTTGGCAACGCGCCGGGGCCTGAGGCTTGCCAGGCCCTGTGCAGCGACACACACAAAAGCCACACACCACCGCTCTTTGAGGGCGCAACGCAGCCGCGCCCCGTAAAATCACCCCATGCTTTCTGCCAAACAACATTTGCTCGCGGCCTTGTCGGCCGAACTTGAAAAACTCCAACCCGGCGCAGGCAGCCGTGCGGCTTTCGAATCCCCCAAGGTGGCCGCCCATGGTGATCTGGCCTGCACAGCGGCCATGCAACTGGCCAAGTCCCTGAAACAAAACCCTCGCCAATTGGGCGAGACTTTGCGCGCCGCTTTGCTGGCCACCCCCGCTTTTGAGCGCTGGGTCGATGCCATCGAGCTGGCCGGCCCCGGCTTCATCAACATCCGTCTGAAAGACGCGGCCAAACAAGCCATCGTGCACGAAGTGCTGCAAGCGGCCGAGTGCTTTGGCGACCAACCCGCGCAAGCCAACAAAGTGCTGGTCGAGTTCGTCTCGGCCAACCCCACCGGCCCGCTGCACGTGGGCCACGGCCGCCAGGCGGCTTTGGGCGACGCGATCTGCAATTTGCTGGCCACCCAGGGCCAGCAGGTCTACCGCGAGTTCTATTACAACGACGCGGGTGTGCAGATCGGCACCCTGGCCAACTCCACCCAGCTGCGCGCCAAAGGCTTCAAACCCGGCGACGCCGAATGGCCCGAGGCGGCCTACAACGGCGACTACATCCAGGACATTGCCAACGACTTTTTGGCCCAAAAGACCGTCAAGTCGGACGACCGCGAGTTCACGGCCAGTGGCGATGTGAACGATCTGGACGGCATGCGCCAGTTCGCCGTGGCCTATTTGCGCCACGAGCAGGACCTGGACCTCAAAGCCTTTGACGTGAAGTTCGACAACTACTACCTGGAGTCGAGCCTGTACACCAGCGGCAAGGTCGACGCCGCCGTGCAAAAGCTCAAGGATGCAGGCAAGACCTATGAACAAGATGGTGCACTCTGGCTGAAATCCACCGACTACGGTGACGACAAAGACCGCGTCATGCGCAAGGGCGACGGCACTTACACCTACTTTGTGCCCGACGTGGCCTACCACATCACCAAGTGGGAGCGCGGTTTTTCGCGCGTGGTGAACATCCAGGGCACCGACCACCACGGCACCATTGCCCGCGTGCGCGCGGGCCTGCAGGCCGCAGGCGTGGGCATCCCCGAGGGCTACCCCGACTACGTGCTGCACACCATGGTGCGCGTGATGCGCGGCGGTGAAGAGGTCAAGATCTCCAAGCGCGCCGGCAGCTACGTCACGCTGCGTGACCTGATCGAGTGGACCAGCAAGGACGCGGTGCGCTTCTTCTTGCTCTCGCGCAAGCCCGACACCGAATACATCTTTGACATCGACTTGGCGCTGGCGCAAAACAACGACAACCCGGTGTACTACGTGCAGTACGCCCACGCACGCATCTGCTCGGTGCTGGCCGCATGGGGTGGCGACAAGGCCAGCCTGACGCACGCCGACCTGTCGGCCTTGCAAAGCCCGCAAGCGCAAGCCCTGATGTTGGCCTTGGCCAAATACCCCGAGATGCTGACGTCGGCCGCCAACGATTTTGCGCCGCACGATGTGACCTTCTACCTGCGCGACCTGGCCTCGCTGTACCACAGCTACTACGATGCCGAGCGCATTTTGGTGGACGACGAAGCCATCAAGAAAGCCCGTCTGGCATTGATCGCGGCGACGGCCCAGGTCATCCAAAATGGCCTGAAAGTTCTGGGCGTGTCTGCGCCCGCCAAGATGTAATCGATGATGAAAAACTCTCAACGCGGCGGAACATTTCTGGGCTTCATCATGGGCCTGGTGCTGGGCCTGGGCCTGTCTCTGGCGGTGGCCATTTATGTGACCAAGGTGCCCACCCCTTTTTCCAATAAAAACCAGCCCCGGTCATCGGAACAAGACAGCGCAGAGAATCAAAAAAACAAGGACTGGAACCCGAACACGGTCTTCCAACCCAAAGCCCCAGCCGAAGTGCCGGCTGCGCCGGCCTCCACGGCAACGCCTTCTGCGACCGACAAGCCCGCAGAAAAAGCCTCGGCTGAAGCGCCCAAGGCAGAGCCCCGCCCGGCCGTCACGGCTGACCCGCTGGGCGACCTGGCCAAAGCCAAGGCTGGCCTGTCCACCCCGGCCACCAACAGCAACACCACCGATCCGTTTGATTACGTGATTCAGGTGGGCGCTTACCGCACCACGGCCGATGCCGACACCCAAAAAGCCAAGCTGGCCATGATGGGTCTGGATGCCAAAGTGTCTGAGCGCGATCAAGGTGGGCGCACCGTCTACCGCGTACGCTTGGGGCCTTACGATGACAAAGGGGCGGCCGAGAAAGTGCGTGCCAAACTCGAAGCCAACAGCATTGAAAACACCTTGGTGCGGGTCCAGCGCTGAGCGCCCTCACTTTTTGAAAAACCCACGGGAGTTGCCATGAAACGCCGTCTTTTCTCTTCTGCCTTGCTGGCCACCTCTGCCTGGCTGAGCCAATCCAGCGCTTGGGCGCAGGCCCTGTTCAAACCCGGCAAGGACTACCTGCCTTTGGAGCGTCCCGTCGCCACCGAAGCGGGCAATGGCAAGATTGAGTTGATCGAATTCTTTTGGTACAGCTGCCCGCACTGCAATGCGTTTGAGCCCACCTTCGCGCAATGGATCAAAACCGCTCCGAAAGATGTGGTGGTGCGCCGTGTGCCCGTGGCCTTCCGCGAGGATTTCGTGCCACAGCAACGCCTGTTCTTCGCCCTGGAAGCCATGAACTTGCTGGAGAGCTTGCACGCCAAAGTGTTTGCCGCTATCCATGTAGAAAAGCAGCCCCTCAACACCGAAACGGTCATCGCCGACTGGGTCGCCAAACAAGGCGTGGACAAGGCCAAGTTTCTGGAAACCTACAAATCCTTTGGCGTGGCCAGCAAGCTCAAGCGCGCTGTCCAGCTGCAAAATGATTACAAAGTGGAGGGCGTGCCGTCCTTTGGCATTGCCGGGCGCTTTTACACGGATGGTTCAATTGCGGGCAGCATGGAGCGCGCCATCAAGGTGGCCGAATCCCTGATCGCGCAAAGCCGCACCCGCACCTGAAGCTCGGCGAGCACCACCTCGGTGCCCAAGCCCGCCACGGCAAGTGCTTGGCGGGCTTTTTTCTGGGCAACCGTAGGCCCCATGTCAGGTCAAGAGACCGCTTAGCGCCTACAATCCAAAGCCTTCACCAGCAAGATTCATGCCCTTGAACACATTTCTCCGCTTCTTCGCCTTCACCGCCCTGGGGGTCGGACTGCTGAATGCGCCTGCGCACGCGGAAAAAGCTGACAAGGACAAACCCATGAACATCGAGGCGGACAACATGCGCCACGATGAAAACCAAAAGCTGACCAAGTTCAGCGGCAAAGTGGTGGCCCTCAAAGGCACGCTGGTCATGCGGGCCGACCGCATGGAAGTGCAAGAAGATGGCAAGGGCCAGCAGATCGCCAAATTCTGGGCCGCCCCCAAAGAGCGCATCTTCTTTCGCCAAAAACGCGAAGGCGTGGACGAGTACACCGAAGGCGAAGCCGACATCGCCATCTACGACAAGCAAGCCGATCAGGTGACCCTGATCCAGCGCGCTGAAGCCCGCATCTTGCGTGGCACCGAAGTGGCCAACCAAGTGACTGGCGACAAGATCGTGTTCAACAACACCACCGAGGTGATGACCGTGGACGGTCAGCCCAAAGGTCAGGCGGCAGCGGGTCGTGGCGAGCGCGTGCGCGCTGTGCTGACGCCGCGCAAAGAGGCCTCGGCCTCAGCCCCCACGACCACACCGGCGCTGCGCAGCAGCCCCGCCTTGGTCGAAAGCAAAAAGCCATGAGCGACACACCCACCAGCCGCCTGCAAGCGCGGCACCTGAAAAAAGCCTATGGCAGCCGCAAGGTGGTGCACGATGTCTCGATGCAGGTGTCCAAAGGCGAAGTGGTCGGCTTGCTCGGCCCCAACGGCGCGGGCAAAACTACATCGTTTTACATGATCGTGGGCCTGGTGCGCGCCGATGGCGGCCAGATCCTGATCGACGGCGAAGACGTGACCCGCATGCCGATTCACAAACGGGCCCGCATGGGCTTGTCGTACCTGCCGCAAGAAGCCTCCATCTTTCGCAAGCTCACGGTGGCCGAAAATGTGCGCGCCATTTTGGAGCTGCACACCGACGAACAAGGCCGATCGCTCGGCCACGAGGAAGTGGAAAAACGCCTGGACGCCTTGCTGGCCGACCTGCGCGTGGACCACCTGCGCGACTCGCCCGCTGTGGCGCTGTCGGGCGGCGAACGCCGCCGCGTGGAGATTGCCCGCGCCCTGGCGACCGACCCGCGTTTCATCTTGCTCGACGAGCCCTTCGCTGGCATCGACCCGATTGCGGTGATCGAGATCCAGCGCATCATCGCTTTCCTCAAGCACCGCGGCATTGGCGTGTTGATCACCGACCACAACGTGCGCGAGACCCTGGGCATTTGCGACCACGCCTTCATCATCAGCGACGGCCACGTGCTGGCCCAAGGCACCCCCGAAGAGATCGTGGCCAACGCCGATGTGCGGCGCGTCTATCTGGGCGAACACTTCCGAATGTGATGCGCCCTGAAGTGAATCCCGACATGAGAGTTGCAGCGTGAAACCTGGTCTGTCGCTGCGCATGTCGCAGCACCTGGCGCTCACGCCCCAGTTGCAACAATCGATCCGCCTGCTCCAGTTGTCCACACTGGAATTGACGCAGGAGGTCGAGCAAATGCTCGACGAAAACCCTTTCTTGGAGCGCACCGAAGAAGAAGCCCCCCAGGAAGCCTTTGGCCTGGACCAGATCGACACCCGCGTGAGCTTGGGCGATCGCGTGAGCGAAAGCGCCAGCGAATCGGGCCAGGACGATGGCCCGAGCGAAGTCACTGGCGAAGCCGTGACCGATGTGGCCGAAAGCTGGGAGGGCGACGGCAGCGTCGAGATGCGCCCGGACGACAGCGAATGGGGCGGTGATGCCGCGCCCCGCCAAAACAACGGTGACGACACCGCCGACGCCACCGAGCTGGCCCGCAGCGTCGGCTCGCTGACCGATTTTTTGCATCGACAGGCCTTGTCGCTGCGCCTGTCCGAGATCGACCGCGCGGCCTTGCGCTTTTTGATCGAGTCGCTCAATGACGATGGCTACCTGACCGACACCCTGCCCGAGCTGGCGGCCAGTTTGGCGGGCACCGATGACTTCGAACAGCTCGACGAACTGGTGCACCGCTTCACGGTGGCGCTGGGCTTGTTGCAATCGCTGGAGCCCGTGGGCGTGGGCGCGCGCGATCTGGGCGAATGCCTGCGTATCCAAATCAAGGCCCAGCTGCAAGATGACCCAGCCAACGCCACCATGCACGCCGCGCTCAAAGTCTGCGGCCAACCCATGGAACTGCTGGCCAAGCGCGACTTCAAACGCCTGGCCGGGCTCACGGGCGAAAGCGAAGCGCTGATCAAAGCCGCCATCCCTTGGATTGCGCGGCTCGAGCCCAAGCCAGGCCGGCCGTTTGTGCAGGCCGAGCAAAACATCATCGTGCCCGATGTGATCGTGACCAACACCCGCAAAACCGGCGCGCCCAAGTTCCGCATCCAGCTCAACCCCGATGTGATGCCCAAGCTGCGTGTGCATGACATCTATGCCAACGCCCTGCGCGGCGGCAAAGGCGAATCGCACGCTGGTCTGCAGCAGCGCCTGCAAGAGGCGCGCTGGTTCATCAAAAACATCCAGCAGCGCTTTGACACCATCTTGCGTGTGTCTTCGGCCATCGTGGAGCGGCAGAAAAACTTTCTGGTGCAAGGCGAGCTGGCCATGCGCCCGCTGGTGCTGCGCGAGATCGCCGACGAGCTGGGCATGCACGAGTCCACCATCAGCCGCGTGACGACGGCCAAATACATGGCCACGCCACAAGGCACCTTCGAGCTCAAATACTTTTTTGGCTCGGGTCTGGGCACCGACAGCGGCAATGCCGCATCCAGCACCGCGGTGCGCGCCTTGATCAAACAACTGGTGGCCGCCGAAAATCCTGCCAAGCCCCTGTCGGACAACCAGCTGTCGGAAATGCTCAAGGAGCAAGGCATCGACTGCGCCCGCCGCACCGTGGCCAAATACCGCGAAGCCCTGAAGATCGCACCCGCCAATCTGCGCAAAACACTTTGAGAAATTTCCTGCCGTGAACTCACTCCAACTCTTCATGCCCTGCGCCGCTGGCGTTGAGGGCTTTCTGGCCGACGAGGTGCACCAGATCACAGGCCTGACCGGACAAGATTTGCTGACCGGTCGCGGCGGTGTGCTGGCCCGCGCATCGTGGCGCGATGCCCAGCGCATCAACCTGCACAGCCGCCTGACCCAGCGCGTGTTGGTGCAGTTGTCTGAGACGCCCTACCGCAACGAAAACGACCTGTACCAAGCTGCCAGCGCGGTGGCCTGGGAGATCTGGTTCACGCCCAAGCAAACCTTCAAGATCGAGATCACCGCGCAGCACAGCCCGCTGACCAGCCTGAACTTTGCCGCGCTCAAGATCAAGGACGCGGTGGCCGACCGCTTTCGCGCCAAGCGCGGCGAGCGCCCCAGCGTGGACACGTCCTGGCCCGATGTGCGCATCTATGCCCACGTGACGCCCGAGACCCTCAACCTCTACATCGACACCTCGGGCGAGCCCCTGTTCAAGCGCGGCTGGCGCACCGACAAGGGCGACGCGCCTTTGAAAGAAACCCTGGCCGCCGCCATGATCGCGGCCAGCGGTTGGGACGCCACCGTACCCCTGTACGACCCTTGCTGCGGCAGCGGCACCATCCCGATCGAAGCGGCGCAAATCGCCTGCGGCATCGCACCCGGTTTGCAGCGCCGCTTTGGCTTTGAAAAACTGCTGCCCTTCCAAAGCCATGTGTGGCAAGGTCTGATCGAAGAAGCCCGTGATTTGGAGCACGAACCGAGCGCGCCAATTTTTGGCAGCGATGTGGCCTTCCGCATGGTCGACTTTGCCGAACGCAATGCCGAGCGGGCAGGTGTGGCGGGCGTGGTCGAGTTCCGGGGCGGCGATGCCTTGCAACGCATGCCGCCCAGCGAGACCCCTGGCGTGATGCTGCTCAACCCCCCTTATGGCGAGCGGATTGCGGCGGCCGGTGTGGCCGGGCGTGGGCGCGACAACTTCCAGCCTGGCGCCCTGGCCAGTTCGCGTGCAGCCGACCAAAGTCACCACCGCGAAACCGCCCAGACCGATGACGGCGGCGACTTCTTTGCCCAACTGGCCAGCCACTGGAAGAAAAACTACAGCGGCTGGAGCGCCTGGATGCTCACGCCTGACCTGAAGCTGCCCAGCAAAATGCGCCTGAAAGAATCGCGCCGCGTGCCGATGTGGAACGGCCCGATCGAATGCCGCCTGTTCCGCTTTGACATGGTCAAAGGTAGCCTCAAGCGGGGCGCCAGCGAGACCCCCGCTGCATGAAATGCGTGCTGGACACCAACATCGTCTTGGACCTCTGGGTCTTTGACGAGCCCCAAGCCGAGTCCTTGCGCCAGCTTCTGGAAGCGGGCGAATGCCATTGGCTGGCAACGGCCGCTATGCGCGAAGAGCTGGCGCGCGTGCTGGGCTACCCGCAAATCGTCAAGCGCCTGACGCACCGCAGCTTGACCGCAGACACGGTGCTGGGCCACTTTGACCGCTGGACGCAACTGCTGCCCGACGCGCCCAAGGCCCCTTACGCCTGCAAAGACGCGGACGATCAAAAATTCATTGACCTGGCCGTGCAGCACACCGCCGCCTTGCACAGCAAGGACGCGCAAGTGCTGTGCATGCGCAAGCGCCTGGAGCGCTGCGGCGTGGCGCTGAACCCCATCATCCCGTAGGTTGGACCTTCAGGTCCGACTGGGTGGGCTCAACTGCTGCGCCATGTCGCGACCCGAGCCAGCCACCTACAATCCCCCGCTGAATACAGGAACACCCCATGAACACCACCGCTGGCTTGCAAGCCGAAGACTTCGACACCTTGGACAACATCCTCGACGACCTGCGCGAGCGCTTTGAAGAGACGCCGCAATGGGAGTTCTGCGAAGGCTTCATGGCCGCCATGGTGTGCAGCCGCCGCGCCATCCCTGAAGACGAATGGCTGCCCATGCTGCTGGGCGTGGACGAAGGCACAGAAGCGGGCGAGGACGGCGGCAGCTTTGCCGACGATGCCCAGCGCCAGCAATTTTTGGCCCTGTGGCAGCGCCGCTTCGATGAAATCAAGCTGGCCTTGGACACCCCGGTTGAAGCACTCGACGACGACAAGGCCTATGCCCCTGAAGTGATGGACGTGCGCGGCGCGATCGCCACGCTGCCCGAAGCAGAGCGCGCCGAAATCGACGACAGCGAGATCCCTGCTTTTGCGCAAGTCTGGGCGCTGGGCTTCATGTTCGCGGTGGAAAACTGGCCCGACGAATGGACCGCCCCCAAAGACAAGGATGCGGCCAAGTGGCACGACCTGTCGCTGGAAGCCATCGTGGCCCTGACCGAAGACGATGCCGACACACCCACCTTGTCAGCCCTGTCCGAAGACGGCCCACCCAGCGTGAGCGAAAACCGCCTGAACGCCTATGGCGAAGCGCTGTGGGCGGTGTATGACCTGCGCGAGATCTGGCGCAACATTGGGCCCCGCGTGGAACAGGTCATCAAAGGCGCCACACCCGGACGCAACGACCCTTGCAGCTGCGGCAGCGGCAAGAAGTACAAGAAGTGCTGCGGTCTGTAAAATATCTATATAAATCAAGTACTTAGGATCTTGACTAACGCCTTTTTAGGTTGTACATTTGTTACGCAAATGGACAAAATGAATAGGTTGTTAGACAAATGTTAGACAGCACATATAAGGAAGAGTTAGAGGACGGCAAGGTACTGCTGTACACACGTGATGGAATTTTTCAAGCACGTGTGTACAAGGGCAACAGACAGTACATCAACCGTTCACTAAAAACTCGCAAGTTAGACGATGCTCGCAAACTTGCCGTAAAGTTTTTACATGAAATTGAGTTCCGCAAACAGGAACAACTACCACTTCAGCAACGTACTTTTAACGATGTAATTACCGAGTACATCAAGTTGCGTGAACAGCAATACGAACAAAGCCAAAAGACTGGCGTAAACACATCCAGGAAGCAAGCGACAAGCATTCACATGCTGAAGCAAATACGTCGCGTTTCCAAATTTTGGATTGCGTACTGCGGCAAAACACCCGTAAGCAAAATTGACAATGCCAAGTTGTCAGACTACATAGTCGTCCCAGCAAAACCCCTACAACCCGCATGAATGCTGACAATCTGGGGTGATTCCGAATATTCAAAACTCCCAAAGACATATTCAATGGAGGCTGTTTTCTGGGAGTTTTGAGGACAG
>NZ_JASGBH010000006.1 GCF_030053395.1 Limnohabitans lacus
AGCTTGCTTGAGGAATCCGATGATCTGCTCGTCGGTAAATCGTGTGGTCTTCATATCCGCCATTCTCCAAAATTAGCGGACTCAGTTCCATCGGTTTGGTATGGCTCAGAGGGGGCAGGTCACTGTGTCAAGCGGCCGCTGGCGAAATGATGGAGACCGTGCGCCAGACACGGGCTGGCCAAGCGACGGTGCGTTCACACTTGGGTGGTCGCGAAGAGCAAGTTTTGCGTTTGATTGCGGACGGGTTTTCGTCCAAAGAGATCGCCCGCAATTTGCAGATCGCCCCCAGCACGGTGGAGGTTCACCGCCGCAACATCATGCGCAAAGTGGGCCTGCACAAGGTGGCCGATCTGACGCGCTACGCGATTCGAAATCAGATGGTCTCGGTGTGAGCGCGGAAGTGCTTTCCCGCAAATGGACCAGCAGGCTCGCGTAGCATTTGTCCTCTTCGGTTTTCAGCGCTTTGTAGCATTCGCAACTCAGTTGCTCCAAAGCCGGCCGGTCCACCACCGTGATGCGGCCGCGTGAATAGGCGATGGCGCCGGTGTCCATCAAGCGTTTGGCGGCCAGGCTCACGGCTTCGCGCCGCACGCCCAACCAATGGGCAATCCAGTCGTGCGTCACGCTGAAATCCTGACCTTCGATCAGGTCGAGCGTGCCCAAAAAAAAGCGGCTCAGCTGCTGCTCCAGTGTGTGGTTGCGCATGCACAGCGAGTTTTGCGCCACGGTGGCCATGCGCATGTCGGCATAGCGCATCAACTGGCTGTTGCCGCAACAGGTGTCGCTTTGAACCACTCGGTGCGCCGTTTGCAAGGGCGCGCGCAAGGCGTGGCCGCCAATTTGCACCACGGCTTTGAAGTTCCGATTGTGCCGGCCCGTGAGCATCGCGAACAGGCTGACCATGCCCTGCCGACCCAGCATGGCCACCCCGATGGTGTTGCCGTTTTCCAGCATCTTCATCCAGGCCACGATGCTGGTCAGTGGAAAGTAAACGTGCTGCAGGTCTTGGCCGACATCGGCCAGCACTTGACCTGCGCTCAGTTCCACCAGCTCCAAGTTCATGCCGGCGACCAAGGGCTCGGGCAGGATGGACAAGATTTTGTTTTGCCGTATCTGGTGCTGGAACTGTTGTGACATTACTGTGAATTAATTATTTCATATATCGTTTATTGAAATTTAATTGTATTTGTTGGTTGCGTGCGTGTGTTCTCGCACACAAGGCGCCACATGGCGACAGATCGCAACAGGGTGATGAAGCTTTTGTTGAAAAGACTCAGCCGCGCAGGTGCAGCGCCACGGCTTCGGCCACTTTGATGCCGTCCACCCCGGCCGACAAAATGCCGCCCGCGTAGCTGGCGCCTTCGCCAGCGGGGTAAAGGCCCCGTGTGTTCAGGCTCTGGAAGTCGTCGCCCCGTGGGATTTTGAGCGGTGAGGAGGTGCGCGTTTCCACCCCGGTCATGACCGCGTCCGCCATGTCGTAGCCCTTGATCTTTCGGCCAAACACCGGCAACGCATCGCGCATGGCGGCCACGGCGTAGTCGGGCAGCACATCGGCCAGGTCGCCCAGCTTGACGCCCGGCTTGTACGACGGCAGCACGCTGCCCCAGGTGCTGGAGGGGCGCTTGGCCAAAAAGTCGCCCACCAGCTGGCCGGGCGCTTCGTAAGTGCCGCCGCCCACTTCGAAGGCGCGGGCCTCCAGCTGGCGCTGCAGCACGATGCCCGACAGCGGGTGCGGTGCGGGTGGCTGTTGATGGGCCAGCGCCAGAGCTTCTTGCGCCAGTTGTGCGCCCTCGGCCTCGCCAAATGCGGCTTGCCAGGCGGCCTTGTCCAGCGGGTAGTCGGGCGGATCGATGCCCACCACCATGCCCGCATTGGCGTTGCGTTCGTTGCGCGAGTACTGGCTCATGCCATTGGTTACCACGCGGCCAGGCTCGCTGGTGGCAGCCACCACCGTGCCGCCGGGGCACATGCAAAAGCTGTAAACAGCACGACCGTTTTGCGCGTGGTGCACCAGCTTGTAATCGGCCGCGCCCAGCAACGGGTGGCCGGCGTGGCGGCCCCAACGGGCCTGGTCGATCACGCTTTGTGGGTGCTCGATGCGCACGCCAATCGAAAACGCTTTGGCCTGCAGCGCCACGCCGCGTTGGTGCAGCATGACAAAGGTGTCGCGCGAACTGTGGCCCAGGGCCAGCACCACGTGGCCGGTGGCCAGCGTGTGGCTTTGGCCGGTTTTCAAGTCCTGCACCTGCAGGCCGGTGATTTGCTGACCGCCCTCTGCGGGCGAGAGCAGCACATCGCTCACGCGCTGCTCAAAACGGATCTCGCCACCCAAAGCCATGATTTGCTCACGTATGTGCTCCACCACCTTGACCAGCTTGAAGGTGCCAATGTGCGGGTGCGCGGCAAACAAGATGTCGGCCGGTGCCCCGGCTTTGACGAACTCGTCCATCACCTTGCGGCCCAGGTGGCGCGGGTCTTTGATTTGGCTGTAGAGCTTGCCGTCCGAGAAGGTGCCTGCGCCGCCTTCGCCAAACTGCACATTGCTCTCAGGGTTGAGGGTCTTTTTGCGCCACAAGCCCCAGGTGTCTTTGGTGCGTTCGCGCACCTTCTTGCCCCGCTCCAGCACGATGGGCTTGAAGCCCATTTGCGCCAAGCTCAACGCCGCAAACATGCCGCAAGGCCCAAAGCCCACCACCACCGGCCGCTCGCCATCTTGCGCCCCAAAGCCATCGGGGGCGTGGCATGGCGCATGCCAAGTCATGTCGGGCGTGGGCTGGATGTGCGGGTTCTGGTCGAACTGTTGCAGCAAGGCGGTTTCTGCCGCAGGGTCGTTCAGCGTGATGTCCACGATGAACACCGCCAGCAGCTCGGCCTTGCGGGCGTCAAAGCTGCGTTTGAAGACGTGAAGGGTCGCGATGTCGGTGGGCGCGATGGCCAGCGCCTTGGCGGCCAGCTGGCGCAAGGCCGCTTCGGGGTGCGGTGGCGGGATGCGGTCGTCGTCGGTTTCAGCCGGCGCATCGGCTGCGCGACGCACTTCGACGGGCAGGGCCGACAGCGGGAGCTTGAGTTCGGAAATTCGGATCATGGTCGTGGCTTGTGGTTATCAAGCAAGAAGCCACGATTATCCCGCAGTCACAAGTCTGCGCCTCTTTAATTGGGGTCAGAACCCGATTGTTGAGCTCCTCTCAAGCAGGCAAGAAGCCTTCGATGGACAAATAGCGCTCGCCCGTGTCGTAGTTGAAGCCCAGCACGGTGGCGCCGTCGGGCAGCTCGGG
The DNA here is from genome assembly GCF_030053395.1 of Limnohabitans lacus. GTDB lineage: Bacteria > Pseudomonadota > Gammaproteobacteria > Burkholderiales > Burkholderiaceae_C > Limnohabitans_A > Limnohabitans_A lacus. The sequence continues at coordinate 3,276 of NZ_JASGBH010000006.1, forward strand.
GAGTTTTTGCGCAATTGCCGCCAAGGTGGCCCCCGACGAAATGCCAACCAGCAGGCCTTCTTCACGTGCCGAGCGGCGGGCGTATTCACGCGCGGCCTCGGCATCGACTTGGATCACGCCGTCCAGCAAAGTGGTGTCCAGGTTCTTGGGGATGAAACCCGCACCAATGCCCTGGATGGGGTGGGGCGCAGGGGCGCCGCCCGAGATCACGGGCGAAGCCGCAGGCTCGACCGCGAACACTTTGAGGTTGGGGAACTTGGCCTTGAGCACACGTGCAACGCCAGTTAAGTGGCCGCCTGTGCCCACGCCGGTGATGAGGGCGTCGATGCCGTCGGGAAAGTCGGCCAGGATTTCTTGCGCTGTGGTGCGCACGTGCACGTCGATGTTGGCGGGGTTTTCAAACTGCTGGGGCATCCAGGCGCCGGGCGTGCTGGCCACCAGTTCTTCGGCGCGGGCAATCGCCCCCTTCATGCCTTTTTCGCGCGGGGTCAGGTCAAAGCTCGCGCCATAGGCCAACATCAGGCGACGGCGTTCGATGCTCATGCTGTCGGGCATGACCAGGACCAGCTTGTAGCCTTTGACGGCGGCGACCATGGCCAAGCCAATGCCGGTGTTGCCGGAGGTGGGCTCGATGATGGTGCCGCCGGGCTTCAAAGCCCCAGACTTTTCCGCGTCTTCGATCATGGCCAGCGCGATGCGGTCCTTGACCGAACCGCCGGGGTTGCTGCGCTCGGATTTGACCCACACATGGGCGGCGGCGCCAAACAGGCGGTTGATGCGCACATGGGGCGTGTGGCCGATGGTCTCGAGGATGTTGTGGGCTTTCATGTCCGGGTCTCCAAGTGTGAAATGGCCAAAATGTCGAGCCATTGTGCGCGAATCTTCAGACCCCTTGGGGCATGTGCACATGACGGCAGGCGATAATCGATGGGTGAAGCTCGCCAGACCGCCGCTGGTGCAATCTCCGAAAGGAGGCACTGGAGGAACGTCCGGACTGCACAGGACAGCGTAGGAGGCAACGCCTCTCCACCGTGAGGTGAGGATCAGAGCAACAGAGACGAGCCGATTCAGTTCGGGTGAAACGGGCAATCTCTACGCGCAGCAATACCAAGTAGGCCAGCGTTGATGTGGTTCCGCAGAGCTGGCGGGTAGGTAGCATCGAGCCGGGTGGGCGACCCCCGGCCCAGAGTAATGGCGGTCACGCAGCGGGCAACCGCTGTGCACAGAATCCGGCTTATCGGTGAGCTTCACACTTTTTTTCAGCCAACAAAAAACCCGCCGAGGCGGGTTTTTTTGGGGGGGGCGCAGACAGTTCAGCTGCGCGAGGGCATCAAGGTGCCGGCCAAAGCAAACACCGAATTGGGTGCGGTGATCTTCAAGGTGCTTTTGGGCTTGGCAAAGACCCCGCGTTTGACCGCGGGTTGTGGCGCGGGTTCAATGGCCACGCCTTTGGCGCGTTGCTCTGCCACCAGCTGGCGCAGGCTGATCGACTGCAGATGGCTCAGCATTTTTTCGTTCAGGCTGGCCCACAGTTCGCTGCTCATCCAGCCGCCTTCAGCGGCCAGTTCTTCTTCAGATGGCGCGTCCACGGCGCCGACGATGTCGGCCATGGTGATTTTTTCGGCATTGCGGGACAGGGAATAACCGCCGCCGGGGCCGCGGGTGCTCTCGACCAGACCTTGCTGGCGCAGCTTGCTGAACAGCTGCTCGAGGTAGGACAGCGAAATCTGGTGGCGCACGCTGATGGCGGCCAAGGACACGGGGCCGCGGTCTTCGCGCAGGGCCACGTCGATCATGGCGGTCACGGCAAAACGACTTTTGGTGCTCAAACGCATGGTGTCTTCCTTTCTGCGTAATCAAGGCTTTCTGGGCCTTAGGGTGCCGCCAGGCTGCGGGATATGCAACGGCGACATGGGCTGATTTTCTCAGACAGATCCAGCATATTGGGATTGCCCGTGTCAATTCAAGGGTAAATCCTGTGTAAATTTGTCGGAAATCAACCTCGGGCCTTTAAAACCGCTCGAAACCTTCGAGCTGGCGCCATTGGCCGGGCTCCAGCGGGGCCAGGCTGATGCGCCCCACGCGCTGGCGGCGCAGGTCTTGCAGGGGGCATTGCTGGTCCAGCCAACGGCCCAGCGCCAGGCCGTCGATGTCTTTGCCCGCGATGCGCAACACCGTGACGGTGTCGGTTTGGCGGTTCACGCTGGCGCGCAGGCCGGGGCCGTTGAGTGCCTTGATCAGGCCTTCGGGCACTTCGCCTTTCAAAGTGGCCATCCATTCTTGCTCCATGGGGCTGCGCCGGTCTTCCAGGTGCCGCAGCACGCCCACGTCGTCTGAAAAAATGCACAGACCACTGGCCGGCGCGGGCAGGGGCATGGCGATTTGCAGCTTGGCCAGGCGCTCTTTGCCCCAAATGCCGGCTTGCGGGGCTTGGAGTCCGGCGATTTTTTGCAGCCAGCTGTGGGTGCCGCCCGAGTCCGCCGGTTTGTGGACCACCAAGGTCAAGGGGGCCAAAGCGGCCATGGAGACCTTGCGGTTGACCGTGAGGGCTTCGTTTTGGACGCGCCGGGCCGGGTCGGTGACCACTTGGCCGGCCACTTGCACGCCACCGGCCACGATCAGGGCTTCGGCTTCGCGGCGCGAACAGTTTTCTTCGGCGGCCACGCGTTTGGCCAGGCGGACGCCTTCGTCAGAGCGGTGCATCGGGGCTTTCAATTCAGTTGTTCGCGGATGTGGTCCACATGCGCTTGCAGGGATCGGGCGGCCACCGGCCACAGGCGCGGCGGCACGTCGTCGTAGGCTTTTTCGACCCAGTCTTGCAAGCTGCCTTGGGGCAGGGCCTGCATGGCGGCGGCGATTTTGGCTTCGCGCTTGAGGCGGTGGGCCTTCAGGTGCGTGATGGCTTGGTGCGCAAAGCCCAGCACATGGCCGTGCGCGGGCAAGATGAATTCGATGCCACCGGCCTCACAGGCGGCGGCCAGTTTGTCCAGCGAGTCCAGATAGTCGCCCATGTGGCCATCGGGCGGGTCGATCACGGTGGTGCTGCCGTTGAGCACATGGTCACCCGAGAACAGCAGGCCGTCTTCTTCGAGCACCAGGCACAGGTGATTGGCCGCATGACCTGGGGTGTGCACCACGCGCAGGGTGTGGGTGATTTCGCCCTCGACGCCTATGCCTTGCAGCACCAGTTGTTCGCCATCGGCCAGCTCGCGGTCGGGTGTGAATTGGCTGTTGGCACGCGCCGTGGGCTTGGAGGCCAGGCCCAGAATCGGTGGCTTGTGGGTGCACAAGGCCTGCAAGGGCGCGGCTCCGGGCGAATGGTCCGAGTGCGAGTGGGTGCAGACAATGGCTTTGATTTGCCCACCCGCCGCCCGCCACAGGCGCTGCAAATGCTCGTGGTCGGCCGGGCCCGGGTCAATGGCGATGTAGCCGGTGTTGGGGTCGCCCACCAAATAACTGTTGGTGCCGGGGCCGGTCATCACGCCGGGGTTGGGGGCTGTCAGGCGCTGCACGTTTTGCAGCAGCGGCACAGGCAGATCGGTTTGCCAGTCGAGGTGGTGGTGGATTTGGCCATCGGGGGTGACCAAAGCCAACTCGCCAAAGGGGGCCTCGTGCTCCATGTAGCGCACTTCGTGGCCGCCCAAGAAGCCGGCGCGGGGGCAGCTGGTCCACAGTGGCTCGTCGTTGATGGCGCACGCTTGCAGCACGTCTTCGACTTGGGCAAAAGCTTTGAGGCGCTCGAGCGTGCGGATGGTTGGGAAGATGATGAAAAAGTCGCCGGCTTCGTGGCGCGTCAGCGCGTCCACTGGGCGCACCCAAACGGGCTCGAACTGCTCGGACTCGTCGGCCACCGGGGTCTGGCCTTCGGGCATGCGGGCCACCAAAAAGGGCACGTCAAAGCGGCGTGGCAGGTCGCGGTCGGTGATCCAGTGGGCCAGCACGAACACCTGGTCGGCCGCCAACGTCAGGCCTTGGCTTTGGCACTGCGCTGCAAATGGGGCTTTGCGGTCGATGTGCGCGATGTCCGCGTTGTCGGCCCAGCGGCCATCGGCGTGCCGCGCGAACAAAATGCCCAGCTCTTCAAAGCTCTCTCGGATGGCGGCAATGGCTTGCGTCAGGTGCAAGTCGCTTTGTTGGGGCCTGCGGGTGGACAGGGCGTGGGCTTGGGCGTCGGCCGCGTCGACGCCGCCGCCCGGGAACACATAGGCGCCGGGCGCAAAGCTGGCCGTCATGGAGCGGCGGGTCATCAGGACCTCGATGCCTTGCGGGCTGTCGCGCAAAAGCAGCACGGTGGCGGCTGGGCGCAGCGGCGCGGGTTCACGTTGGGGGTGCAGGAGTTGGGTAGTGCGTGCCATGCCCCATTATCAGGCGGGCTCGTCCGGCGGCTGTCGTTGTCGTGTCGAGCAAGGGCGATAATCGCGGCCATGCACATCCGCTTTACCAAGATGCAAGGGGCCGGCAACGACTTTGTCGTGCTCGATGAAACCCGTGGCCGCCTGGGGCTGAACACCGCCCAGTACCGTTTTTTGGCCGACCGCCACTTTGGCGTGGGGGCCGATCAGATCCTGACGGTGCGCCCCTCGCCAGCGCCAGGCCTGGACTTTGAGTACGTGATCCACAACGCCGATGGCGGCGAGGTGGAGCACTGCGGCAACGGCGCCCGCTGCTTTGTGCGCTATGTGCGCGACAAGGGCCTGACCGACAAAAACACGGTGCGTGTGAAGGTGCAGCAAGGCGAGATCGAGCTGTCCATGAACCCCGACGGCCGTGTCACGGTCAACATGGGCGCGCCCGTGTTTGATTGGGAACGTGTGCCCTTCAACCCCATTGGCCTCATCAGCGACCAGGTCAATGGCTGGCCGGTGTTTGACCTGGCTTTGGGTGATCTGGGCATTGCGCGGGTGGGTGTGGTGTCCATGGGCAACCCGCACGCTGTGCAGCGCGTGGACGATGTGGCCGCCTTCCCGGTGCTGGCCCAAGGCCCCTTGATCGAAAACCACCCGGCTTTCCCCAAGCGGGTGAACGCCGGCTTCATGCAGATCCTCTCGCGCAGCCAGATCAAGTTGCGCGTGTTCGAGCGCGGCTCGGGCGAGACGCTGGCCTGCGGCACCGGCGCTTGTGCGGCCGTGGTGGCGGGCATTCGCCAAGGCTGGCTGGACAGCCGAGTCGATGTGCAGACGCACGGCGGCGTTTTGACCATCGAATGGGCCGGCCAAGCCGACAGCCCGGTCATGATGACCGGCCCGGCCACCCCTGTGTTTGAGGGCAGCATTGACGTGCCCGATACCCTTTGAAATTCTGGAGACAAGAACATGAGCACTTCCGAACCCATGAGCCCGATCACCGAAGACGACATCGCCGATTACCTGGTGAACACACCGGACTTTTTTGAGCGCCATGCCTCGCTGTTGGCCACGGTGCAGCTGACCCACCCCCAAAGTCACCGCGCTGTGGGCTTGCAAGAGCGCCAGGCCCAGATGCTGCGCGACAAGATCAAGGGGCTGGAACACCGCATCATGGACATGATCCGGCATGGCAACGAAAACATGATCTTGACGGACAAGCTGCACCGCTGGTCGTGCGACTTGCTGGTGGCGCCGCCAGAGCATTTGGTGGAGTCGGCGGTGGACAACATCCGCGAACTCTTTCAGGTGCCGCAAGTGACTTTGCGTTTGTGGGGCGTCAACGAGGCACACAGCCAAGCCGCTTACGCCCAAGGCGTGACCGAGGCGGTGCAAGAGCTGGCTGCGTCTTTGGATACGCCTTATGTGGGACCCAACACCGGCTATGAGGCCGTGCAGTGGCTGACCGAGCCTGCTCAAGCCGCTTCGCTGGCGCTGCTGGCCTTGCGTGCGGCGCCTGGCCAATCGCCTTTCGGCTTGCTGGTCTTGGCCTCACCCGATGGCCAGCGCTTCAACAGCCAAATGGGCACCGATTTGCTGGAGCGCTTGGCCGAGTTGGCCGGTGCTGCGCTGTCGGTCTTGCGCGCACCCCAGGCCTGAAGCCGTGCCTGAATCAGGCGAACTCGTCGCGGTGGCAGCGGCGGACCTTGATCCGCTGATGCTGCGTTACCTGGACCATGTTCGTTTTGAAAAACGCCTGGCCGAGCGCACCAGCACTTTGTACCGGCTGGACCTGATCCGTTTGGCCGAGATGGCCCAAGCATCGGGCGTGCCCTTGCTACAGGTGCAAACCGGGCACATCCGCCGATGGGTGGCGCAGATGCACAGCGCTGGCCGCAGCGGTCGAGGCATCGCGCTCATCCTCTCGGGTTGGCGCGGTTTTTACACCTGGCTGGGGCGCGAAGCCTTGGTGAGCCACAACCCGGTGGTGGACGTGCGGGCCCCCCGCGTGGCCAAGCCATTGCCCAAGGCGCTGGGTGTGGACGAGGCGGTGCAATTGGCCGATCACGAAGAAACGGGCGACGACCCCTGGCTGGAAGCGCGGGACGCTGCCATGGTGGAGTTGCTGTACGGCTGTGGCCTGCGCGTGGCTGAGTTGACCGGGCTCGACGTGGTGGCCAGTGCCGACGCATCGCGCGCCGGACGCGGCTGGATCGATTTGCAAAACGCCGAGGTGCAGGTGCAAGGCAAGGGCAGCAAGCGCCGCAGTGTGCCCTTGGGCAGCGCGGCCATGGCCGCACTGGCGCATTGGTTGGCGCTGCGCCCCCAGGTGCCTGGCATGCTGACCCAGGCCGTGCCGGGCGCATCCAGTGCGGCGCTGGCCTTGTTTCCGGGGCAGCGCGGTACGCGCTTGAGCGCTCGCGGTGTTGAGCAGCGCCTCCAGCGCCGCAGCCAGCTGGCGGGCTTGGCCACTCCGGTGCACCCGCACATGTTGCGCCATTCCTTTGCCAGCCACGTGCTGCAGTCCAGTGGCGACTTGCGGGCGGTGCAAGAGTTGTTGGGCCATGCCAACATCACCACCACGCAGGTCTATACGCGACTGGACTTTCAGCACCTGGCCAAGGCCTACGACGCGGCGCACCCCCGGGCCAAGCGCAAATAGCTGGCCAACCTGTGGTTGTGCATTGGGGTGTGCATGGGACAGTGCCCGACAATAGGGCCCATGAAAACGATTCGACTCAAAGACGGCAAGGAACGCTCCTTGCTGCGCCGCCACCCTTGGGTGTTTGACTCTGCCATTGCCAAAGGCGGTGGCGATCCGGGCGAGACGGTGCGCGTGGAGTCGCACGCTGGCCAGTTTCTGGGCTGGGCATCGTTCAGCCCGTCCTCGCGCATCAAAGCCCGCATCTGGAGTTTTGACGAGGCCCAGCGCATCGACGCGGCCTTCATCGCGTCGCGCATCGCCCAAGCCGTGGCGGCCCGCCAGTGGTTTGACATCCCAAGCGATGGCGTGCGACTGGTGCATGGTGAGTCCGATGGCTTGCCGGGCCTGATCGTGGACCGTTATGCGGACACGCTGGTGGCGCAGTTCACCAGTTGCGGCACCGAGCGCTTCAAACAGGCCATTGCCGATGCGCTGCTCAAGATCACCGGGCTCACACGCCTTTATGAACGCTCAGACGCCAACGTGCGCAGCCTGGAGGGCCTGCCCGAAGTGACCGGCTGGTTGCGTGGCGACGGGCCGACCGAAATCACCATCCGCGAACACGAGTGGCAGCTGACCTTGGACATTGCCACGGGCCACAAGACGGGGTTTTATTTGGACCAGCGCGACAGCCGCCACCGCTTTGCACAGCACACGCGCCACCGCCAGTTTGGCAAGGTGCTCAACTGCTATTGCTATACCGGTGGCTTCACCGTGGCCGCGCTGGCGGGCGGGGCAGGGCATGTGACTTCCATCGATTCGTCCGGCCCGGCGCTGGAGCGTGCCCGCGCCCATGTGCGCTTGAACGGCTTTGACGAATCGCGCGCCACCTTCATGGATGCCGATGTGAACGCCAGCCTGCGCGCCTTCATCGAGGCGGGCGAGACCTTTGACGCCATCGTGCTCGATCCGCCCAAATTCGCCCCCACCGCTGCCCACGCTGAACGTGCAGCCCGCGCCTACAAAGACATCAACCGCTTGGCCTTCAAGCTGCTCGCGCCGGGCGGCGAGCTGTTCACCTATTCCTGCTCTGGCGGGATCAGCGCCGATCTGTTCCACAAAATCGTGGCCTCGGCCGGCACCGATGCCGGTGTGGACGGCTTCATCAGCGAACGCCTGCAAGGCGCGCCCGACCACCCGATGACGATCAACTTCCCGGAAGGGGAGTACCTCAAGGGCTTGGTGGTGGTGCGCAAATAAGCCCTTGCATTCATCGCTACACTCCCCACCTCTTGTCTTAGATCATTTTCCGGAGCATCCATGGCCCTCATCCCTGCAACCATCCTGACCGGCTTTTTGGGCTCGGGGAAAACCACCTTGCTCAAGCGTGTGCTGACCGAGGCCCATGGCCAGAAGATCGCCGTGATCGAGAACGAGTTTGGCGAGGAAAACATCGACAACGACATCTTGGTGTCGGACACCGAAGAGCAGATCATTCAGATGAGCAATGGTTGCATTTGCTGCACCATCCGCGAAGACTTGCGTGCCACGTTGCAGCTGCTGGCGGCCAAGCGCCGCAAGGGTTTGCTCAGCTTTGAGCGCATCGTGATCGAGACCACAGGCCTGGCCGATCCGGGTCCGGTGGCGCAAACCTTTTTCATGGACGATGAGATCGCCGAGACCTTTTTGCTCGACTCGATCTTGACCCTGGTGGACGCCAAGCATGCGGCCCTGCAACTGAACGACCGCCAGGAAGCGCGTCGCCAGGTGGGTTTTGCCGACCAGATTTTCATCAGCAAGGCCGATTTGGTCTCGCCCCAAGAGTTGGACGCTTTACAGCACCGTTTGAAGCACATGAACCCCCGCGCGCCGCAAAAGGTGGTGCACTTTGGCGAGGTGGCTTTGTCGGAAGTGTTTGACCTCAAGGGCTTCAACCTGAACGCCAAGCTGGACATCGATCCGGACTTTTTGAGCGAAGGGCATGACCATGCCCATGGTGAGCATTGCGATCACCCCTCGCACCAGCATGACCACGACCATGAACATTGCACCGATCCCACCCATGACCACGGTCATGGGCATCACCATCACCACGATGACGATGTGAAGAGCTTTGTGTTCCGCTCAGAGCGGGCTTTTGATCCGGCCAAGCTGGAGGATTTCTTGGGCGCCATCGTCAACATCTATGGGCCCCGCATGCTGCGCTACAAAGGCGTGCTCAATATGCGTGGCACCGAGCGCAAAGTGATCTTCCAAGGTGTGCACCAACTCATGGGCAGCGACCTGGGGCCTCAGTGGGCCGATGGTGAGCAAAAAATGAGCAAAATGGTATTCATTGGCATCGATTTGCCCAAGGATATTTTGTTGCAAGGCCTGGAGCAGTGCCTGATTTGAGGGGCTCAGCCACTGCCCTGTGGCGGTGCTTTTTCGGTGAACCTGTCTTTAATCTGCCACCCCGCGTTTTTTGCGCTTTCTAGTCGCTACAATCGCCGCCCGACGGCACCCTCTTTTGGAGGGGCGGACGAACCCCAAAAGGTCTATAACAAGGGTTTGAGTCGACCATGAACAGGTCCATTGGTGGACAGATGCCCAAGGGCACCATCAACGGACCTGCCCTTCCACACGGCCAGGAGACAAGGCGTGAAGACCTCGAAGAAACCAGCAGCCAAAGCGGCTCAAGCGAAGACCCCGGCCAAGGCCAAAAAACCAGCCGTGTCCGCCAAGAAGGCGCCCGCCAAGGCGCCAGCCAAGGCCAAGGTGATTGCGAAATCCCCCGCTCAACCGGTGGCGAAAGCCAAAACAGCGGCCAAATCGCCAGTGAAAGCGTCTGCCAAACCGGTGGCAAAAGCCCCCGCCAAGGCCAAGGCCCTTGCGCCCGTCAAAGGGGGCAAAGCGCCTGCGAAAGTTTCCAAAGCTCCCGCCAAAGCCGTGCCCAAGGCGCCCGTGAAAGCTGCCCCGAAGGCGGCCGTGAAGCTCGCCCCTAAGACGCTTGTGAAGGCGCCCGTCAAAGCTGCCCCCAAGGCGGCTGCTCAGAAAACCCCCGTCAAGCCAGCCCCCAAGGCTGTGCCTGCCAAAAAAGCGGCTGCAGCCCCCAAAGTGGCGGCAGTCAAAACGAAACCGGTTGCGCCGACCGCCCCCCCCAAAGCGGTTGTAGCCGCCAAGTCCAGCCCGGCCGTCAAGGCCAAGGCTGCCCCTGCGACCGCCCCCAAAAAGGTAGAAGCAGTTTCTCAAGCCAAATCTATGTCCGTTACCAAAGTGGAGCCCGTCAAGGCCCCCGTCGCGCCAGCCCCTGTGGCCACTTCTGCCGATCAACCCGTGCGCGCCACGCGTCCGTCTGCCCGTTTGGCGCAGATCACGGTCCCCTCATTGCCCCCAGCGGTGGCCTCGACGGCCGCCAAAGCCAGTTTCTTGCCCAGTGCCCCAGCGCCCGTGACGGTGTCCTTCACGCCCATCAAAAAAGATGCCAAGCTGGCCAACAACTGGAAGAGCAAGAAAGTCGAAGACCTCAGCGATGCCGAAATCATTGCCATGCCGGATGGCGAGTACATGAACGATGTCCAGATGGCTTATTTCCGCCGCAAATTGGTCGCACTCAAGCAAGACATCCTCAACAGCGCTGGTGAAACCACCGAGCACCTGCGTGAAGACACCGTGGTGGTGCCAGACCCGGCAGACCGCGCCACCATCGAAGAAGAACACGCCCTGGAGTTGCGCACCCGCGATCGCGAGCGCAAATTGCTCAAGAAAATTGAGCAGTCCATCATCCGCATCGATGCCGGCGATTACGGTTTCTGTGACGAAACGGGCGAAGCCATCGGTGTGGGCCGTTTGCTGGCCCGTCCTACGGCCACCTTGTCCTTGGAAGCGCAGCAGCGCCGTGAGCTCAAGCAAAAAATGTTTGGTGATTGATTTTTCGATCTCCACCCCCCAAAAACCCCTCTCGAGGGGTTTTTTTTCGTTCGATGACCGTGTGTTGGATTTGTTGATTGTTGTTTTTCTCTATTTGCTGACATTATTTTCAAAATTTTTTTCCTTTAGGTATCACTTTCAGTGCCTCTTGTAAGTGCCTAATTTTGAAAGAAATTTATCGGCGGCTGAGGTTTGAATTCTGCGCTAAGCTGTTGATTTCATTGAAAAATTTCGACAAGACGCCTTGTGTGGGCTCGATTTCCTGATACAGTGCAAAAAAGTGCAAATAAGTGGGGAAAAGTGCCCGCTGTTGCAGTTTTCAACTGGAAAAGGTCTTTCACGTGTTTCAAGGCGCTTCATCGCTGAGTCTGGATGCCAAAGGGCGGCTGTCTGTGCCGACCCGGCACCGTGACGTCTTGAGCGCCATGGCCCAGGGCCAGTTGACGATTACCAAACACCCGCACGGTTGCCTGATGGTCTTCCCCCGCAACGAGTGGGAGAAGTTCCGTGAGCGCATCGCCCACTTGCCCATGTCGGCGCAATGGTGGAAACGGATTTTTTTGGGCAACGCGATGGATGTCGAGATGGATGGCACCGGCCGTGTGTTGATTTCGCCCGAGTTGCGCCAGGCCGCTGGCATCTCCAAAGACACCATGCTGTTGGGCATGGGCAACCACTTTGAGTTGTGGGACAAAGCCACCTACGACCAGCAAGAGGCCGAAGCCATGCAAGGCCAGATGCCCGATGTGTTCAAGGACTTCTCGTTCTGATGTCCATGAGCGCTCTCAAGCCCGCCCACATCACCGTTTTGCTGCAAGAGGCGGTGGATGCTTTGTTGCAATCCGATGCGGGTGACGCTGGCGCCTATGTGGATGCCACTTTCGGTCGCGGCGGACACTCGCGGTTGATTTTGTCGCGCTTGTCGAATCAAGGTCGTTTGTTGGCGTTTGACAAAGACTTGGAGGCCATTGCCGAGGCAGCGCGCATTGACGATGTCCGGTTCTCGATCCGCCACGAAGGTTTTTCTAACCTGGGCGAGCTGCCCGATGGCAGCGTCGATGGTGTGCTGATGGATCTGGGCATCAGCTCTCCCCAAATCGATAGCCCCGAGAGGGGTTTTTCTTTTCGTTTTGACGGTCCCTTGGACATGCGCATGGACACCACGCGCGGCGAGAGTGTGGCCCAGTGGCTGGCAACGGCATCGGTGGATCAAATCACGGAGGTGATACGTGACTATGGCGAAGAACGGTTTGCTTTTCAGATTGCAAAGGCGCTTGTGGCTCGCCGACAAGAGCGGGGCCCAATTTCAACCACCGCCGATTTGGCCCAGCTCGTGGCTGACACGGTCAAAACCCGCGAGCCGGGCCAGAACCCTGCAACGCGGACATTTCAGGCTTTTCGGATTTTCATCAATGCCGAGCTTGAAGAGCTCGAACAAGCGCTGACGGCCAGTCTGCGTGTGCTCAAGCCGGGCGCGCGCTTGGTGGTGATCAGCTTCCATTCCCTGGAAGACCGCATCGTCAAGCAGTTCATGGCCAAGCACTCCAAGGAGGTCGTGGACCGCCGTGTGCCCTTTGCAGCCCCGGTTCAGATGCGCTTGAAGGCCTTGGGTCGCATCAAGCCCAGCGCGCAAGAGGTGGCTGGCAACCCCCGATCGCGCAGCGCCATCATGCGCATCGCTGAGCGCACAGAGGTGCCCGCATGACGCGTCTGAACGTGCTCTTGCTGTTGGCGGTGATGGCCAGCGCCATGGTGTTGGTGCACAGCCAATACGAATCTCGCCGTTTGTTCATGGCACTGGAGGCGGCCAACAAAGATGCGCATCGTCTGGAGGTTGAGCATGATCGCCTGCATGTGGAGCGACGTGCGCAAGCCACGCCCTTGCGCGTGGAGCAGATTGCACGCCAGCAATTGCAGATGAGAACCGCATCGCCAGCCATCACGCAGTACGTGAGTCTGTCAGGCAAAGCGCCAGAGCCGTTACCCGCGCCAGTGGCTGCACCGTCGAGGGAGGCTCACCCATGAGCAACCGCAGCGTGCAGCTGAGCTCCAGCCCATTGCTGGCGAGCAAGACGCCCGTCTGGCGAAGCAAATTCATTGTGGCGGCGATCGCATTGGGTTTTCTGGGTTTGATTGCACGCGCGGCCTATGTCCAGGTCATCGCCAACGATTTCTTTTTGCGTCAAGGCGAGGTCCGATTTGCGCGCACGCTGACACTGCCCGCCAACCGTGGTCGCGTGCTGGACCGCAATGGTTTGCTGCTGGCCTCCAGCGTGCCAGCCCCCAGCATCTGGGCCAACCCCGAAGACATTGAGCGAGACCCTGCCAAGCTGCGTGAACTGGCCCGCTTGCTGAAAATGAGCAGCGCTGAGCTCGATGCCAAGCTCAAGGACGATGAGAAAACATTCGTCTGGTTGCGCCGTCAGTTGGACGAGCCTGTGGTCAAAGAAATTTTGGCCTTGAACATCAAGGGCGTGTACGACATCAAGGAATACAAGCGCCTTTATCCGGAGGGTGAGGCCGCAGCCCACATCGTGGGCTTTACCAATGTGGAAGACCAGGGCCAAGAGGGTGTGGAGTTGGTCTTTCAAAAGCAGCTCGCCGGCAAGCCCGGCTCTCGTCGCGTCATCAAGGACCGTTTGGGGCGCGTGGTGGAGGCTGTGGGTGAGACCATTCCGCCTGAAGACGGCATGGACTTGCAGCTGAGTGTGGACAGCAAGGTCCAGTTCTTTGCCTACCAAAAGCTGCGCGATGCGGTCGAAGAAAACAAAGCCAAAGCGGGCTCTGTGGTGGTGCTGGATGCGCAGACGGGTGAGATTTTGGCCTTGGCCAACTATCCCAGCTATTCACCCGACAAGCGTGTGAATTTGAGTGGCGAGCAATTGCGCAATCGCGCTTTGACGGACACCTTTGAGCCTGGCTCCACGATGAAGCCCTTTGCCGTAGCGTTGGCGCTGGAAAAAGGCATCGTCAAGCCGGAAACGCCCATTCAGACGGCGCCAGGCCGCATCACCATCACCGGCTCGACCATCACCGATGCGCACCCCCATGGCGTGCTGACCGTCAATGAGGTGATTCAGAAATCGAGCAACGTGGGCACGGTCAAGATGGCGATGCAGATGCAGCCACGTGAGATGTGGGAAATGTTCACCCAAGTGGGCTACGGGCAGAAACCGCAGTTGCCGTTTCCTGGCGTGGTCAGTGGCCGTTTGCGCCCCTACAAAACCTGGCGTCCGATTGAGCAGGCCACCATGAGTTACGGTTATGGCATTTCCGCCAGCTTGTTTCAGGTGGCCAGGGCCTACACCCTGTTCGCCCGCGATGGCGAGGTGGTGCCTGCGACCTTGATGAAGGCCAGCGGACAAGTCCAAGGTGCTCGCGTGATCAGTGTTGAAAACGCGAAAGCCATGCGCAAGATGCTGCAAATGGCCGCCGGCCCTGGCGGCACGGCACAAAAAGCCCAAACCATGGGTTATTCGGTTGGAGGCAAAACCGGCACGGCCCACAAGCAAGAAGGCAAAGGCTACGCCGGCAAAAAGTACCGTGGCTTTTTTGTGGGCATGGCGCCTATTGAAGCGCCACGCATTGTGGTGGCGGTGATGATCGATGAGCCCAGCAATGGTCGCTACTACGGCGGCGATGTGGCCGCGCCCGTGTTCAGTCAGACAGTCCAGCAAACGCTGCGCCTCATGGGGGTGCAGCCAGACATGGCGGTCAAGCCTCAAATCGTCTCGAATGCGGTGGAGGAGTCTTTCTGATGCAGACCCTGCACAGCCCCTTGGAAGCCGCCCGCTGGTTGCGTCAACGCGTGACCGGTCAGTTGCGCACCGACAGCCGTCTGGTCGAGCCCGGCGATGCTTTCATTGCCTGGCCGGGCGCTGCGACCGATGGTCGTCTGTTCTTGAAGGCCTCATTGGAGCGAGGCGCACAAGCCTGTGTGTTGGCCCAAGAAGGCAGCGAGGCTTGGGCGTCATTGAGCCAGCAAGATGGTGCGTTGCCTCAGCTGGAGCGCTTGGCCTGCATGGCCAACCTGAAAGCCCAAGCAGGGCTTGTGGCCGACGCCTATTACGAGCAGCCCAGCGATGAGCTCAGCGTGCTGGCAGTGACCGGAACCAATGGCAAAACATCGACCACCTGGTGGATTGCGCAGGCCTTGTCTTCGCCAGTGCTGCGCAGCACCTGTGGCTTGGTGGGCACCTTGGGTGTGGGCCAGTTGCCCAAGCTGTCCAGCACAGGCATGACCACCCCGGATCCTGTTGTGTTGCAGCGCCAGTTCCGTGAGTTTGCGGATGCCGGTGTCCAGCATTGCGCGATCGAAGCTTCATCGATCGGTTTGGCCGAGCATCGCTTGGCTGGCACGCGCATCAAGGTGGCGGTGTTCACCAATTTCACCCAAGACCATTTGGACTACCACGGCAGCATGGCGGCGTATTGGGCCGCCAAGCAAGCCCTGTTTGCTTGGCCAGGTTTGCAATCGGCGGTGGTGAACATCGACGACGCGCAAGGCGCACGCTTGGCCCAGCAGCTGCAAACGCGAGACCTGGATGTCTGGACGTGCTCTCGGCGCGGGCCTGCCCGCTTGCAAGCTCGGCAGTTGCCAAGCGCAGAGGGCATTGCCTTTGAGGTCAACGCGGGGCAGCAGAGCCTGACGCTCCAGACGGGGCTGATCGGGGATTACAACATAGACAATTTGCTGAGCGTCATCGGCACGGTCTGTGCCTTGGGTTTCACTCTGGAAGAGGCGGTCCAGGCCTGCAGCTATTTGACCGCTGTGCCCGGGCGCATGCAAAGAGTGGCCACACTCAAAACAGACTCGCCTTTGACGGTGGTGGATTACGCCCACACGCCCGATGCCATCGACAAGGCTTTGACCGCGTTGCGCCCATTGGCCGAGCAAAGAGGCGGACGCTTGTGGTGTGTGCTCGGATGCGGCGGCGACCGTGATCCCGGCAAACGGCCCGTGATGGCCTCTGTGGCTGAAAAGGGCGCAGACAGATTGGTGCTGACCAGCGACAACCCCCGTTCTGAGTCGCCGCAGGCCATCTTGGCTGCGATGCAGCAAGGCTTGGTGCAAGCCGATCGCGCGCAAGTTCTCGAAGACCGTGCGATGGCCATTGCCTGGGCGATTGAGCAAGCCGATTGCAATGATGTCGTTCTGGTCGCTGGCAAGGGTCACGAAGACTACCAGGAGGTGCAAGGCGTTCGCCATGCTTTCTCGGACCCTGAACACGTACAGGCCGCTTTGCAGCGTCGCGCGGCCCGTTTGTGCCGACTGGCACAAGGAGCTCAGGCATGAGCGCCATGAAGCTTTCTTTGGCGAAGGCCTTGTCCTGGCTCAGCGATGCCCGATGCGTGGGTGATGCCCAAGTGATGGTGGACCGTGTGCACACCGACACGCGTTCATTGCGCAGCGGCGATTTGTTTGTGGCTTTGCGTGGCGAAAACTACGACGCCAACGCTTTCCTTGATCAGGCCAAGGCACAAGGTGCAGCCGCAGTGATTTGCGAGCCTCAAGGCGAGGCCATGGCCTTGGCGAATGGTCTGACAGCCTTGGTGGTGCCCGATGCCCGATGGGCTTTGGGCGAACTGGCCGCCGGCTGGCGTGACCAATTTGACTTGCCATTGATCGCGATCACCGGCAGCAATGGCAAAACCACCGTGACCCAAATGGTGGCCTCCATCTTGCGCGCCCATGCGCCCGAGCACAGCCTGTCCACCCAGGGCAACTTGAACAACGACATCGGTGTGCCGCTGACCTTGCTGAATTTGCGTGCGCACCACCAAATCGCCGTGGTCGAGTTGGGCATGAACCACCCCGGTGAAATCGCCTACCTGGCCCAACTGACCCGACCCACAGTGGCACTGGTCAACAATGCCCAGCGTGAACACCAGGAACACATGGGCACGGTGCAAGCCGTGGCTTATGAAAACGGCGCCGTGCTGCAAGCACTGCCTGCCGATGGCGTGGCTGTGTACCCCGCCGATGACACCTACACCGCTGTGTGGACGCAATTGGCGGCCGAGCGCACATGCCTCACCTTTGCTTTGCAAGACGCGGAAGTCTCTGCTGCCGTGGTTTTGTGGACGGCAGGCGCATGGCAATTCACCCTCAAGACCCGCGAGGGCACAGCGCCGGTTCGCCTGCACATCGCCGGTCGTCACAACGTGAAGAACGCATTGGCCGCTGCGGCCTGCGCTTTGTCAGCGGGTGTGGGTCTGGCGGCCGTGGTGCAAGGTTTGCAGGCCTTTGAGCCTGTCAAAGGCCGTTCGCGTGCACTGATGCTGCAGATCAAGGACCAGACTTTGTCCTTGGTGGACGACACCTACAACGCCAACCCCGATTCGGTGCGAGCCGCGATCGATGTGTTGGCCGAACTGCCCGGACCCCGTTTGATGGTTTTGGGCGACATGGGCGAAGTGGGGGATCAGGGGCCGCAATTCCATGCCGAAGTGGGTGCCTATGCCGCTGAAAGAGGCATCGACGCTTTTTTCACCTTGGGGGCTTTGTGCGCCGATGCCGCCAAGGCATTTGGTGCCGCGCGGCACTTTGAGAGCATGTCGGCCTTGATCGCCGCAGTCCAAGCGCAGTTGACGCATGTTCAAAGCATTGTCGTCAAAGGCTCGCGCTTCATGAAGATGGAGCAGGTGGTGGAGGCCTTGGTGCAACAAGCGGCCCCAATGAACAACAAGAAAGGGGAGGCCCATGCTGCTTAGCCTGGCGCAATGGTTGCAAAGTTTGTCTCCGGAGTGGGGCTTTTTGCGCGTTTTCCAATACATCACTTTCCGTGCGGTGATGGCGGCCTTGACCGCTTTGCTGATCGGCTTGAGTGCCGGGCCTTGGGTGATCCGTCGCCTGACATCCCTCAAGATCGGTCAACCCATCCGTGGTTACGGCATGGAGTCCCATTTGTCCAAAAGCGGCACCCCCACCATGGGCGGCGTGTTGATTTTGTTGTCGATCGCCATCTCAACCCTGCTGTGGTTTGACCTGTCCAACCGTTTCGTGTGGATCGTGCTGATCGTGACCTTGGGTTTTGGGGCCATCGGCTGGGTGGACGACTGGCGCAAAGTGGTCAACAAAGACCCTGAGGGCATGCGATCACGCGAAAAGTATTTCTGGCAATCGGTGATTGGCTTGCTGGCTGCGCTGTACCTGGTGTTCAGCATTTCCGAAAGTTCCAACCTGCGTGTGCTCGACTTGTTCGCCAAGTGGGTGATGTCGGGTTTTGATGTGAATCTGCCACCCAAAGCCGGCTTGTTGGTCCCCTTCTTCAAGGAGGTGAGCTACCCCTTGGGCGTGTTCGGTTTCGTGATCATGACTTACTTGGTCATCGTGGGGGCCAGCAACGCTGTCAACCTGACCGATGGCTTGGATGGCTTGGCCATCATGCCGGTGGTGATGGTGGGCTCGGCCTTGGGGGTTTTTGCGTACGTGACCGGCAGCTCGGTCTATTCCAAATACCTGTTCTTTCCCTACATTCCGGGCTCGGGCGAATTGATGATTTTCTGCGCCGCGATGGCCGGGGCAGGTTTGGCCTTCCTTTGGTTCAACACGCACCCCGCGCAAGTGTTCATGGGCGATGTGGGGGCCTTGGCCTTGGGGGGTGCCTTGGGCACCATCGCCGTGATCGTGCGACAGGAGATCGTGTTGGCCATCATGGGCGGCATCTTTGTGGTGGAAGCCTTGTCGGTGATGGCTCAGGTGGCTTACTTCAAGTACACCAAGAAGAAATACGGCGAAGGTCGCCGCATCTTGAAGATGGCGCCATTGCACCACCATTTCGAGAAAAGCGGCTGGAAAGAAACGCAAGTGGTCGTGCGTTTCTGGATCATCACCATGCTGCTGTGTTTGGTCGGCCTGTCGACCCTGAAGCTGAGGTAAGCCATGCAACAGCTCCACGGTCAACACGTTCTGATTTTGGGTTTGGGTGCTTCGGGCCTGGCGATGGCCCGTTGGTGCGCCCGCGCCGGAGCGGACGTGACCGTGGCCGATACGCGTGAACTGCCGCCACAGTTGGCCACCTTGCAAGCCGAATGGCCTCAAGTGAAATTCGTGTCAGGCACGTTTGCCGCCAGCTTGGTGGAGGGCACCACGGTGCGTGCGGTTTTCCGCAGCCCCGGTTTGTCACCCGACGTGGTGGCCCCCGTGGTGAATTCAGCCAAAGCCATGGGCTTGTGGCACGGCGGCGAGTTGAGTTTGTTCGCGGCGGCCTTGCAGGACTTGAAAAACGAATTTGGCTATGCCCCTCAGGTGCTGGCGATCACCGGCACCAATGGCAAAACCACGGTGACTTCGCTCACGGGTCAATTGGTCGAGCGCGCCGGCAAGACCGTCAAGGTGGCCGGCAACATCGGCCCTACTTTGCTCGACACTTTGGCCCAGGCCTTGGTGCAGGCACAGGCTCAAGTGGAGCGCGAAACCCAAGAGCTGGCGGAGCAGCAAGCGCAAGAACAGGCACAGGCTTTGCCAGAGCCGGTGACCGCTGAGCCCATTCAGTCGATTGCCCCCGATGCGCAAGAGCTCGGCGAAGTGCCACGGGATACAGAGGTTGCAGCAGTCGATGAACAGGTAGAAGGCGAAGCACAGGACGAAGAAGAGGACCCAGTGGTGATGGCCGTGGCAGCGCCAGAAGTGCAGCAGCCCATGGCCCTGGCCCTGCCGCAAGTGTGGGTGCTGGAGTTGTCCAGCTTTCAGCTCGACAGCAGCGATGGGTTTGAGCCCAGCGCCGCCACCGTGCTCAACATCTCTCAAGACCATCTGGACTGGCATGGCTCCATGGCGGCCTATGCGGACGCGAAGGCGCGCATCTTTGGTGAAAAAGGCTTGATGGTCCTCAACCGTGAAGATGCGCAGGTCATGGCCATGCGCCCCGCACCCATCAAGGTCAAACTGCAGCGCCCCATCGAGCGTGCTTGTGTCACCTTCGGTGGCGATATGCCCCAGCGCCCGGGCGACTTCGGCATTGAAATCACCAACGGCATGACCTGGCTGGTGCGTGCTCTGGAGGCCGATGAAACCCGTCGCCGCCGCAAGGACGCCGAGGAAGAATTGCACATCCAGCGACTGATGCCTGCCGATGCCCTGCGCATTCGCGGCCGTCACAACGCGGTCAATGCCCTGGCTGCGCTGGCGCTGGCCAGCAGTGCCGGTTGCGCGCTGGCCCCCATGTTGTATGGCTTGCGCGAGTACCGTGGTGAGCCTCACCGTGTGGAGCCGATCGCGGTGGTCAACGAAGTCGAATACTTTGACGACAGCAAAGGCACCAATGTGGGTGCCACCGTGGCCGCTTTGCAGGGCCTGGGTGCTGACCGCCGCGTGGTGGTGATCTTGGGTGGCGATGGCAAGGGTCAGGACTTTTCGCCATTGGCCGAGCCCGTGTCGCGTTTTGCCCGTGCAGTGGTCCTGATCGGTCGCGACGCACCTTTGATCCGCGAAGCCTTGGCGCTGTGCTCAGTCCCCGTGCAGGACGCCATGGACATGGCGGATGCGGTGACGCAGTCCAGTGCTTTGGCACAAATGGGTGATGCGGTCTTGATGTCGCCCGCATGCGCCAGCTTTGACATGTTCAAGGATTATGAGCACCGTGCACGCGTGTTTGGGCAAGCGGTGGCCGAACTGGCAGAAACTGCCGGTGTCAGCATGGAGGGCGCACTGTGAGCGAAAGCCTGGGCCTCATGCAAACCCTGCGCGGCAGTGTGGCGCGCTTGACCGGCCTGTTCACGGGCGGCGCCTCAGTGCCTTCCGCCGCCGGTCAAGGCTTGCCGGTCAATTTGGGCGGGTATGAATTCGCGCGACAGTCGCCCAGCACCGCAGCGCGTCTGCAAGGGGTGGACCAGGCCTTGGTATGGGTGGTGGTGGCGCTGCTCATGTGGGGCATGGTGATGGTGTACTCGGCATCGATTGCGATGCCTGACAACCCGCGCTTTGCCCGCTATGCACAGACCCACTTCCTGACCAGGCACATCATTTCCTTGGTGATGGGCTGCGCCGTGGCTTTGCTGGCGTTTCAAGTGCCCATGGAGACCTGGGAAAAAGCCGCACGGCCCATGTTTGTGCTGTCCCTGGTGCTGTTGGCCTTGGTCTTGATTCCTTTCATTGGCAAAGGCGTCAATGGCGCACGCCGCTGGATTTCGTTGGGCATCACCAATTTCCAGCCTTCGGAGCTGGCCAAATTGGCCACCATCATCTATGCGGCCGATTACATGGTGCGCAAGATGGAAGTCAAGGAGCGCTTCTTCCGCGCCGTCTTGCCCATGGGCGCAGCGGTGGGATTGGCTGGCGTGTTCTTGCTGGCCGAGCCCGACATGGGGGCCTTCATGGTGATCGCCATCATCGCCATGGGCATCTTGTTCTTGGGCGGTGTGAATGCCCGCATGTTCTTCTTGATTTTTGCGGTGCTGGTCGGTGCTTTCGTGATGATGATTGCCGCATCGCCATGGCGGCGCGAGCGGATTTTTGCCTACCTCGATCCTTTCAGCATGGAGCATGCCTTGGGCAAGGGCTACCAGTTGTCGCATTCCTTGATCGCGATTGGGCGTGGGGAAATTTGGGGCGTGGGTTTGGGCGGCAGTGTGGAAAAACTGCATTGGTTGCCAGAGGCCCACACCGACTTCTTGTTGGCGGTCATTGGTGAAGAGTTCGGCTTGGTCGGTGTGACCACGGTGATCTTCATGTTCTTGTGGTTGGCCCGCCGCATCATGGTGATTGGCCGCCAGTCGATCGCATTGGACAAAGTGTTTGCGGGTCTGGTGGCTCAGGGTGTGGGCATCTGGATCGGTTTCCAGGCCTTCATCAACATGGGTGTGAACCTGGGCGCATTGCCCACCAAGGGCCTGACGCTGCCACTGATGAGCTACGGCGGCTCGGCCATCATGATGAACTTGGTGGCCATTGCCATCGTCTTGCGCATCGATGCCGAGAACAAGCAAATGATGCGTGGAGGTCGGGCATGAAGACCAAATGCGCATTGGTGATGGCCGGGGGCACAGGGGGACACATTTTCCCTGGGCTGGCTGTGGCCGAAGCTTTGCGTGAAGCCGGCTGGCGCGTGCATTGGTTGGGCGCACCCAACAGCATGGAAAGCCAATTGGTGCCGCCACGTGGCTTTGCTTTTGAAACGATCGATTTTGGCGGCGTGCGTGGCAAGGGCCTGAAAACCTTGGCCTTGTTGCCGCTGCGCTTGCTCAAGGCGTTTTGGCAAAGTCTGCAAGTGGTCCGCCGTGTCCAACCCGATGTGGTGCTGGGCTTGGGCGGCTACATCACCTTTCCGGGCGGGATGATGGCCACTTTGTGCGGCAAGCCGGTGGTGTTGCATGAGCAAAACTCGGTCGCAGGCCTGGCCAACAAGGTGCTGGCCCAAGTGGCAGATCGCGTGTTCACCGCTTTCCCGAAAGTTTTCAAAACTGGCCAATGGGTGGGCAACCCCTTGCGTCAGGCCTTCACGCAACAAGCAGCGCCTGCCGAGCGCTTTGCCGGTCGCACCGGTCCATTGCAGGTCTTGGTGGTGGGCGGCAGTCTGGGTGCCAAAGCGCTCAACGACATCGTCCCGCAAGCGCTGGCGCTGATTGCGCAAGCCCAACGCCCCCAAGTGGTTCATCAAAGTGGTGCCAAACAAATCGACGCCTTGCGCGCCAACTACGAAGCCGCTGGGGTGCAAGCTGAACTGACGCCGTTCATTGATGACACGGCTTCGGCCTTTGCCCAAGCTGACTTGGTGATTTGCCGCGCTGGCGCCAGCACCGTGACCGAATTGGCCGCTGTCGGTGTGGCCGCCTTGTTTGTGCCTTTCCCCTTTGCGGTAGATGACCACCAGACCACCAATGCTGGATTCTTGGTCCAGCACGGCGGTGGTTGGTTGGTGCAGCAGGCCGAATTGAGCGCCGAGTCTTTGGCAGAACGTTTGCAAAAACTGGACCGCAGCCAGTTGCTCGCTTGCGCCCAAAAAGCCCACGAACAGAAAAAAACAAATGCAACTCGGGAGGTTGTGATGGCTTGTGAGGAGTTGGCTGCATGAAACACGCCATCCGCAAAATTCATTTCATCGGCATTGGCGGCTCAGGCATGAGTGGCATTGCCGAGGTCTTGCTCAATTTGGGCTACGCGATTTCGGGCTCGGACCTGTCCGACAGCGCCACCTTGCGGCGTTTGGCCGGTTTGGGCATCCAGACCCATGTGGGCCACAGCGCCGACAACGTGCGCGATGCCGATGCGGTGGTGACATCCACCGCCGTCAAGGCCGACAACCCCGAGGTGCTGGCTGCGCGTGAGCGCCACATCCCGATCGTGCCGCGTGCGGTGATGTTGGCCGAGTTGATGCGCATGAAGCAAGGTGTGGCGATTGCCGGCACGCACGGCAAAACCACCACCACCAGCTTGGTGGCCAGCGTGTTGGCCGAAGCCGGTCTGGACCCCACGTTCGTGATCGGTGGTCGCTTGAACAGCGCCGGCGCCAATGCCAAATTGGGCACGGGCGAGTACATCGTGGTCGAGGCCGACGAGTCCGATGCGTCGTTTTTGAACCTGCTGCCCGTGATGGCGGTGGTGACCAACATCGACGCCGACCACATGGAGACTTATGGCCACGATTTGGCCCGTTTGAAGGCCGCCTTCGTCGACTTTTTGCACCGCATGCCGTTTTACGGCACAGCCATCATGTGTGCCGATGACCCTGGCGTGCAAACGATCCTGAACGACATCGCTCGTCCAGTGACGACTTACGGATTAAACGAAGGCGCGCAAGTCCGTGCCGTCGATGTGCGTGCCGTCGATGGCCAGATGCACTTCACCGTGCAGCGCCGCAACGGGGTGGTCATGCCCGACATGCCGGTGGTCTTGAATTTGCCTGGCCTGCACAACGTGCTCAACGCCTTGGCCGCTGTGGCTGTGGCGGTGGAGCTGGGTGTGGCCGATGCAGCGGTGCAGCGTGCGCTGGCCGGCTTCAAAGGCGTAGGCCGACGTTTCCAACGGTATGGACAGGTCCGCACCGCCGATGGCCAAGGGCAATTCACCGTGATCGATGACTACGGGCACCACCCGGTGGAGATGGCGGCCACTTTGTCTGCAGCACGTGGTGCTTTTGCAGGCCGCCGTCTGGTGCTGGCTTTCCAGCCGCACCGCTTCAGCCGCACACGTGATTGCTTTGAAGACTTCGTCAAGGTCATTGGCAATGGCGCCGACGTGGTGTTGTTGTCCGAAGTCTATGCCGCCGGTGAAGCCCCGATCGTGGCGGCCGATGGCCGTTCACTGGCCCGGGCCTTGCGTGTGGCCGGCAAGGTTGAGCCGGTGTTTGTCGATGACATCCACGACATGCCGCAAGCGGTGCTGACAAACGCACGCGATGGCGACGTGGTCATTTGCATGGGCGCAGGCACCATCGGTGCTGTGCCCGCCAAGATTGTGGAACTGGGAGGTGCAGCATGAGCACTTCAAAACTCGGAAAAGTGGCGGTCTTGATGGGCGGACGTTCCGCCGAGCGCGAGGTGTCCTTGATGTCTGGTCAGGGCGTGCTCAATGCCTTGCGGTCTATGGGCGTGGATGCCCATGCGTTTGACCCCGCTGAGCGTGATGTGAGCGAGCTCCAGCGCGATGGCTTTGACCGGTGTTTCATCGCTTTGCATGGCCGCTACGGCGAAGACGGCACCCTGCAAGGTGCTTTGGAACTGTTGGGCATCCCCTACACCGGTTCGGGTGTGATGGCTTCGAGCATCGCCATGGACAAAACCATGACCAAGCGGGTCTGGTTGGCCGAAGGCTTGCCCACACCGCGCTATGAGTTGGTGCGCCGAGAACAGTTGTCCAGCGTGTCATCTGAAAAATTGATAGCGGCTCTGGGTTTGCCCATGATCGTCAAGCCTGCCCGCGAGGGCTCGTCGATTGGTGTGACCAAAGTCGTTCGCGCAGAGGAGCTGCCCGCAGCTTTGGCGCAAGCAGCGCAGTGCGATGCCGACATCCTTTGCGAACAATGCATCGTGGGCGATGAAGTGACCTGCCCTGTGTTGGGTGCGGGCGATGCCGCCAAGGCCTTGCCCGTGATCCGCATCGTGGCACCCGAGGGCAACTACGATTACCAAAACAAATACTTCACCGACGACACCCAGTACCTGGTGCCCTGCGGTTTGCCTGCGGATGAAGAAGCGGCCATTGAAGCTTTGGTGGTCAAAGCTTATCAAGTGCTCGGTTGCCGCGGTTGGGGCCGCATCGACGTGATGATCGATGGCCAAACTCGCCAGCCCTATTTGCTGGAAATCAACACCTCGCCAGGCATGACCGGCCACTCGCTGGTGCCCATGTCTGCGCGCGCGGCTGGCATCAGCTATGAAGCCCTGTGCGAGCAGCTACTGCATGCGGCCAGCTTGGACCATCAGGAGGTCAGAGGATGAAAAAACCCATGCCCATGCCGATGGACATCCGGCTCATGAACTTCACCGCCAATTTGCTGGTGGTGGGGGTCGTGTTGCTGGGTCTGGGCGCTTGGGCGTGGTGGTTGCTGCGCCATCCGGTGTTTGCCATTCAGTCC
Source organism: Limnohabitans lacus (assembly GCF_030053395.1). Taxonomy (GTDB): domain Bacteria; phylum Pseudomonadota; class Gammaproteobacteria; order Burkholderiales; family Burkholderiaceae_C; genus Limnohabitans_A; species Limnohabitans_A lacus. The sequence continues at coordinate 28,688 of NZ_JASGBH010000006.1, forward strand.
GTCAGTGTTCAAGGCGAAGTCAATCGCAACAACGCCGTGACCTTCAAAGCCAATGTCATGCCGCAACTCAACGGTAATTTTTTCACCTTGGATTTGGAGGTGGCGCGTCGCGCATTCGAGGCGGTGCCTTGGGTGCGTTCGGCGGTGGTGCACCGGGACTTTCCCAACCGATTGCGCGCTGTTTTGCAAGAGCAGCATCCTCAGGCGCTTTGGGGCGAGGAGGGGGCCAACACCATGGTCAATGAACAAGGTCAGGTGTTTGAAGCCGATTTGGACGATGTGGATGTGGAAAGCCTGCCGCGCATGAAAGGCCCCGCCGGCATGTCCATTCAGGTGGTGAACATGTACCACTACCTGCGTCCGATCTACAAAGCCGTGGGCATGGACATTGACCAGCTGGAATTGACCCCCCGTGGCAGTTGGCGTGTGATGACCGCAACGGGCGCCGTCATGGAATTGGGGCGGGGTACAGAAGCTGAAATTGGCGAGCACTTGCAGGTCTTTTTCAAAACACTGTCGCAAGTGACTGCCCGTTATGGCAGGACGCCCAACGCCTTGGCTGGCGCAGATTTGCGCCACAAAGATGGTTATGCCCTGCGCTTGCGGGGTGTGAGCACAGTCGAAGACAAGAAAAAGCCTTGAGCAATCAAGCAGGAACACAACAGAAACGGTGATTCATATGGCAAAAGAGTACAAAGATCTGGTGGTGGGTTTGGACATTGGCACCTCCAAAGTGATGGCGGTGGTGGCCGAGGTTTTGCCCGATGGCCAGCTCAAGATCGCGGGACTGGGCATCGCGCCGGGCAATGGTCTCAAGCGCGGTGTGGTGGTCAACATCGACGCCACCGTGCAAAGCATCCAGCAGGCTTTGAAAGAGGCCGAGCTGATGGCCGATTGCAAAATCACACGCGTGAATGTGGGCATCACCGGCAGCCACATCCGTGGCATCAACTCCAGCGGCATGGTCGCCATCAAGGACAAGGAAGTCTCTCCTGCCGATGTGGCCCGTGTGATGGAAACGGCTCGCGCCATCAACATCTCAACAGACCAACGCTTGCTGTTGGTGGCGCCGCAAGAGTTCGTGATCGACAGCCAGGAAGTCAAAGAACCGATCGGCATGAGCGGCATGCGCTTGGAAGCCAAGGTGCACATCGTGACCGGTGCCCAAAGTGCGGCCGAAAACATCATCAAGTGCGTGCGCCGCTGCGGCTTGGAAGTGGACCAGTTGCTGCTCAACCCCCAGTCGTCCAGTTTGGCGGTGTTGTCCGAAGACGAGCGCGAGCTGGGCGTGGTCTGTGTGGACATTGGTGCAGGCACCACCGATGTGGCAATTTTCGCCAACGGTTCGATTCGCCACACCGCCGTGATCCCGATCGCTGGTGACCTGATCACCAGCGACATCGCCATGGCCTTGCGCACGCCGACGAAAGACGCCGAAGACATCAAGGTCGAAAGCGGTTATGCCAAGCAATTGCTGGCCGATCCCGATGCCCAGGTCGAAGTGCCGGGCCTGGGTGACCGTGGTCCCCGCATGTTGAGCAAGCAAGCCTTGGCAGGCGTCATTGAGCCGCGCATCGAAGAAATCTTCTCGCTGGTGCACCAGGTCATCCGCGAGTCGGGTTACGAAGAAGTGTTGTCCTCGGGCATCGTGCTCACCGGCGGCAGCGCTGTCATGCCCGGGATGGTCGAGTTGGGTGAAGACATCTTCCTCAAGCCCGTGCGCCGTGGCTTGCCCAAGTATTCGGGCGGTCTGGCCGATATGGTCAGCCAGCCCCGCGCCGCCACGGTGATGGGCTTGCTCGAAGAAGCGCGCATGGCCCGCCTGCGTGGCTTCAAGGTCACGCAAAAGAAAAGCTCGGTCAACAACGCCTTTGGCCGATTCAAAGATTTCATTGTGGGGAACTTCTGATGAACTGGAAAAAACTGTTCTTGGCCCGAGGCAGTCCCCCTGAGTCGAGACCTTGTCGATGTTGACAAACCTTGACCCCATTGAACAAAAAAACAAGATTCACAAAATTCAGGCAATTGCAGATATTTAGGAGAGCACCATGTCCATTGAAATGATCCAAACCGAAGAATTCAACCAAGGCACCCAGATCAAAGTGATCGGTGTCGGTGGTGGCGGCGGCAACGCTGTCGAGCACATGATCGAGCGCAACGTCCAGGGCGTTGAGTTTGTCTGCGCCAACACCGATGCACAGGCTTTGGCCCGCAGTGCAGCGCACCGCTTCATTCAGCTCGGCCAAACCGGCCTGGGCGCTGGGAGCAAGCCCGAAAAAGGCCGCGAAGCCGCCGAGAGCGCTGAAGCCGACATCCGTGCAGCCATCGAAGGCTCGCACATGTTGTTCATCACCGCCGGCATGGGCGGCGGCACCGGCACCGGGGCAGCCCCTGTGATTGCCCGCATCGCCAAAGAGATGGGCATCCTCACCGTGGGTGTGGTGACCAAGCCTTTCGAATTCGAAGGCAACCGCCGCATGAGCAACGCCGACATTGGCATGCAAGAACTCGAGGCCAACGTTGATTCTTTGATCGTGGTCTTGAACGAAAAACTGCTGGAATTGCCCGGCGGTGAAGACATGACCCAAGACGAGGCCTTTGCCCACGCCAACGACGTGTTGAAAAACGCGGTCGGTGGTATCGCCGAGATCATCAACGTGCCCGGCCATGTGAACGTTGACTTTGAAGACGTGCGCACCGTGATGGGCGAGCCTGGCAAAGCCATGATGGGCACGGCCGCCGCCAGCGGCCCTGATCGCGCCCGCATCGCCGCCGAACAAGCCGTGGCCTGCCCACTGCTCGAAGGTGTGGACCTGTCGGGTGCCAAGGGCGTGTTGGTGCTGATCAGCGCCGCCAAAGGTTCTTTGAAGCTGTCCGAGTCCAAGCAAGCGATGAACACCATCCGTGCTTACGCTTCGGAAAACGCGCATGTGATCTACGGCACCGCGTACGACGAGAGCCTGGGCGACGAGATCCGCGTCACCGTGGTGGCCACCGGCTTGTCCAAGCAAGGCGCTCGCCGCACAGCCCCTCCACTGCAAGTGCTGCGCACCGGCACCGACAACGCCCCCTTCATCATGGGCGGTCAGGATGCCGTGGCGCCTGCTTTGAACACACCAGCGTCCATGGGTTCCGGCATGAACACCCCCGCCATCTGGCGCAGCAACCGCACCCATGCGGCAACCCGTGTCGATGGCATGTCGGCCGCTGGTATGGATGACATCGAGATCCCAGCCTTCTTGCGCAAGCAAGCCGACTGATCTCCTGCTGAAATCATTTCTGGTGCTTTGAAGGCCGGACGGGCGCATGCCTGTCTGGCCTTTTTTGCTTTTCCTATTCAGCGCAAGCCCAAGCTGGCGCCCTTAAAATGCCCGAATGCTCGCACAACGCACCCTCAAAACCTTGACCAAAGCCGTGGGCGTTGGCCTGCACAGCGGCCAACGGGTCGAGTTGACCCTGCGCCCGGCTCCCGCAGACACGGGCATTGTGTTTCGACGTGTCGATTTGCCTGAACCCGTGGACATTCCCGTCAAGGCCGAATCGGTGACCGACACCCGGCTGGCGTCGACCATTTCGGTCGGGCAAGCCAAGGTGCACACCGTTGAGCATTTGATGTCGGCCTGCGCAGGACTGGGCATCGACAACCTCTACGTGGACATCACCGCCGAAGAAGTGCCGATTCTGGACGGCTCTGCATCTTCGTTTGTGTTTTTGCTGCAAAGCGCGGGCGTGGTCGAGCAAAAAGCGCCCAAGCGTTTTATCCGCGTGCTCAAGCCGGTGCAGGTGAGTGAAGGCGAGGGCCAGAACATCAAATGGGCTCGCCTGGAGCCCTTCCACGGTTACAAGCTCAGCTTCGAAATTGAATTCCACCACCCGGCCGTGGATTCCACGGGCCAACAGGTGGTGTTCGACATGTCCGAAGGCGTGTATGCCCGCGACATCGCCAGGGCTCGCACTTTTGGCTTTACCAAAGACGTGGAGATGATGCGCGCCAATGGCTTGGCCCTGGGGGGCGGTCTGGACAACGCCATCGTGATGGACGACTACAAGGTGCTCAACGCCGACGGCCTGCGTTATGACGATGAGTTCGTCAAACACAAGATCCTCGACGCCATGGGCGATCTGTACATCGTGGGACATCCCTTGCTGGCGGCCTACAGCGCTTTCCGCTCGGGCCACGCCATGAACAACCAATTGCTGCGCGCCTTGCTGGCGCAACCTGACGCCTACGAGATCGTGACGTTCGAGAAAGACAGCCAAGCGCCGCGCGGCTTTGCCGCATTGCAGCCCGCTTGGTGATGGCCCCTTGGGCCCGCTGCGCATGAGCCGCACCACCCACCTTTTGTACCTGCACGGGTTCAGGTCTTCGCCGCAATCGGTCAAGGCCCGCAAGATGGCGCTGTGGATGGCGCGCGAGTTCCCCCACGTGCACTGGTGGTGCCCGCAATTGCCCGCATCGCCTCGCCAAGCCATGGCCGACCTGCTGGCTGGTGTGGCCCATTGGCCCGCTGACCGCATGGCGGTGGTGGGGTCTTCCTTGGGTGGGTTTTATGCCAGTTGCCTGGCCCAGCATCTGGGTTGCCCTGCGGTGCTGATCAACCCGGCGGTGCATCCTTCGCGGGATTTGGCCCAGTACATTGGCGAACAAGCGGCTTGGCACGACCCCTCGCAAAGCATCTTCTTTGATGCAGCCTACATCCAAGAACTTCAAGCGCTGGAATCGCCAACCCCCAGCGCCGCCCCCCAGACCTTGGCCTTGATCGCCAAGGGCGACGAAGTGCTCGATTGGCGGGAAATGCTCGCCCGCCACCAGGCCGGCCGGGTGCACTTGATCGAGGGCAGCGACCATGCCCTGAGCGATTTCGATCACTACAAAGCTGAAATCCTTGAATTTCTGGGTCTGGCCTGAGTCCCCGACCCCGCAAGAGCGGGCTGGCATGGGAAAATCTGAGCATGTACGTATTATTTGAAGAAGCCGGCAAATTCATGGCCGGGAGGGTCATGTCCGAAGCCGAGGCTTCCGCGCAGGTCGAGTTGGACTCGGGCAAGCGGGTCAAAGTCAAGGCGGCGCAAATGCTGCTCAAGTTCGAAAAACCAGCGCCCGCTGCCTTGCTCAGCGAAGCGGCGGCCTTGAGTCCCAGCATCGAGTTGGAGCTGGCTTACGAATTCGCCTCTGACAGCGAATTTGGTTTCATCGATCTGGCCCAAGACTATTTCAGCAGCGCCGCCACAACGGTGCAGCAGGTGGCGGCTTTGATGCGTTTGCACGAAGCACCCCATTATTTCCGCCGTGCAGGCAAGGGCCGCTACCGCAAGGCACCTGCCGAGATCGTTCAACAAGCGCTGGCCGCGATCGAGAAGAAAAAGCAGGTCCAGGCCCAAATCGAAGCCTGGGCGGCAGACTTGGTGGCCGGCACGTGCCCTGTGCCTATCCGCGAGCAACTCTACAAGATCCTGTTCCGCCCAGACAAAAACACACCCGAATACAAAGCGGTGGTCGAGGCCAGCAAAAGCAGTCAGACCGCACCCCTGGATTTGTTGCAAAACGCAGGCGCCATCGCCTCGGCCTGGGACTTCCATTGGCAGCGCTTCCTGTTTGACCTTTTCCCCAAGGGCACGGGTTTCCCCGCCTTGCAGGCGCCGGCCATCACCGACGAATTGCCCTTGGCTCCGGTGCAGGCCTTTTCCATCGACGACTCGCACACCACCGAAATCGACGATGCCCTGTCTTTGCAGGGCTTTGGCAGCGGCACGGTTACGGTGGGCATCCACATAGCGGCGCCCGGCTTGGCCTTGACGCCGGGCAGCGCCATCGACCAGTTGGGACGCGCCCGCCTGTCCACGGTTTACATGCCAGGCTACAAAATCACCATGCTGCCCGACAGCGTGGTGCAGGCCTACACCCTGATCGAAGGCCGCGCTTGTCCGGCAGTGTCGCTGTACGTGACGTTCAGCGAAGACACGCTGGAGGTGCAACACACCGAAACCCGCCTGGAGCGTGTGAACATCTTGGCCAACTTGCGCCACGACCAGCTCGACCAAACCATCACCCGCGAATGGTTGGAAGCCGATCAGGCCGACACGCCTGCAGACTTGCCGGTGGACCGGTCCACATTGGCCTTCTTCTGGCGTTTGGCCCAGACCCTCAAGGCGCGCCGTGAGGTGGTGCGCGGCAAGCCTGAGAACTTCAACCGGCCCGATTACAGCTTCAAGCTCGACCGGCCCAGCAACGAGGCCCCGCCCACAGGCGAAGAGACTGTGTTGATCGGCGTGCGCCAGCGCGGCGCACCCCTGGACCTGATGGTGGCCGAGGCCATGATTTTGGCCAACAGCACCTGGGGCCAGTGGCTGGCCAGCCTGGGTGTGCCGGGCATTTACCGCAGCCAGGCCAGCATGGCGCCAGGCGTCAAGGTGCGCATGGGCACCAAGGCTTTGCCGCACGCGGGCATTGGTGTGCCCAGCTACGCTTGGAGCACCTCGCCCCTGCGCCGCTACACCGACCTGGTCAATCAATGGCAAATCATCGCCTGCGCCAAGCATGGCGCGACGGCCGCATTGGCCGCCCCCTTCAAGCCCAAAGACGCCGAGTTGTTCTCGATCATCAGCGGCTTTGATGCTGCTTACAGCGCCTACAACAGCGTGCAGTCGAGCATGGAGCGTTACTGGACGCTGCGGCATGTGCAGCAGCAAGGCATCACCGAGCTGGAAGCCAGTTTGGTCAAAGAAACCGGCGGCGGGATTTGGCTGGTGCGGGCCGACAGCTTGCCCTTGATGTTCAGCGTCATGGGTGCTCAAGGCCTACTGCGTGGTGCACGCGTTCGCGTGCAGCTGGGCGAGATCGATCTGATGGCGCTCGATGTCAAAGGCACCGTCACTGAGCACCTGGATGTGCCGGTGGTCGCAGACGAGGCCAGCGATGAGGGCGAAGACGAAGAGGCGCTCAATGCGGGCCCTTTGACGATTGCCGTTGATTTGAACGACAGCACCCAAAGCGAAGGGGCTTGAGCCGGCATGAAACGCCGATCGCCAAACCATACACTCCTTTGGACTTTGGGGGTCTCCCTGGGTTTGCACCTGGCCGTGCTGACCTTGCGCTTTGCCGCTCCTGAAACTTTCAACCGCGTGTTCGAAGACACACCTTTAGAGGTGGTGTTGGTCAACGCCCGCAGCAATGAACGGCCCACCGAAGCGAAGGCCTTGGCGCAGGTCAGCTTGGCGGGTGGGGGCAATGTGACCGAGGTGCGCATGTCCAGCTCGCCTTTGCCTGCCGCGGTGACCACTGAGCCTGGCACTGACATTGGCGAGATGCAAAGAAAGATCGAGGCACTGAAGGTCCAGCAAATGCGTTTGCTCACCCAGCTCAAAGCCGAGTTGGCGGATCTTTCCCGAGACGATTCTGCAGACAAAAGCAACACGCCTGAACAGCAAGCTCGCCAAGAGCGCAAGCAGCAGCTCAGCCGCCAACTGGCGCAGATTGAGCGGCGCGTTGAGCAGTCCCAGGGCGCCCCTCGCAAGCGCTACATCAGTCCGGCCACCAAAGAGACGGTGTACGCGCTCTACTATGACAAGCTTCGGCGCACCATTGAAACTCAGGGCACCTTGAATTTTCCGCAAGTACGTGGCGAAAAGCTCTATGGCAAGCTGACCATGGTGATCACCGTCAACAGCCAGGGAGAACTTTTAGAGACCGAAGTGGCCAGTTCCTCACGCAACCCGTTGTTGGACGAGCGGGCTTTGGCGATCGTGCGCAGTTCTGGACCTTTTGAGCCGTTTGGCGCGAAAATGCGCCGCCAAGCCGACCAGATTGTGGTGGTCTCGCGCTTCATGTTTTCTCGCGATGACACCTTATCGACGCGCATGCTGGCACCTGATCAATGAGGCCACTGGGGTGAAGCTTTTCGAGCAAGGAATCGGATGAAGGCGTTTGGACGTTGGTGCATGTTGATGGTCTGTGCATTGCTGTGCTTGCAGGTGTTTTTTGCCTTGCGCATCGCCAGCATGAACGTGATCGCTCCGGAGTCCACCAGCTTTGAACGTTCCCAAATTTGGCAAGTCCTCACCCGGCACGGCCATCTGCCTTGGCGTCAAGAGTGGGTTGATCGAGCACAGATTTCAGCCCAACTGCAACGTGCGGTATTGGCCTCCGAAGACAGCGCATTTACCCAACACCACGGCATTTGGTGGGATTCTTTGGAAAAAGCTTGGGCCAAAAATGAAAAGGCCAAAGCCCAAGCTGAACGCCGCGCGCAACGCCAAGGCGATGCCAAACCGGTGGAGGCCAAGATCGTGGGCGGCTCCACCATCACCCAGCAATTGGCGAAAAACCTGTTTTTGTCAGGTGAACGCACCTTGCTGCGCAAAGGGCAGGAAATGGTATTGACCTTGGGCTTGGAAGCTTTCCTGTCCAAGCGGCGCATCTTGGAGATTTACCTCAACAGCGTGGAATGGGGCGAGGGCGTGTTTGGTGCCCAGGCTGCTGCGCTGCACTATTTCCGTAAACCAGCGGCCAATCTGAGCGCTTGGGAGTCTGCGCGTTTGGCGGTCATGCTGCCCAGGCCTCGGTATTTCGAGACGCGCCCCCAATCGCCTTATCTGGCAGGGCGCGCCGAAGTGATTGTGGCCCGCATGAACGATGTGGCCTTGCCATGAGCACCCCGTCCACCGTCCGCATTTTGGGCATCGATCCAGGTTTGCAAACCACGGGCTTTGGCGTGCTCGACATGACCGGTTCACGTTTGCAATACGTGGCCAGCGGGGTGATTCAGACCACCAAAGAAGAAATGGGCAATTTGCCAGCCCGATTGAAAGTGATCTACGACGGCATTCGTGAAATCCAGGCGCGTTACCAGCCCGATGTGGCTTCGGTGGAGATCGTGTTTGTGAACGTCAACCCGCAAGCAACATTGTTGCTGGGCCAGGCTCGGGGATGTTGTGTCACCGCGCTGGTGTCTTGCGGCATGCCTGTTGCCGAGTACACCGCGTTGCAAATGAAGCAGTCTGTCACCGGCCATGGCCGCGCCGCCAAGTCGCAGGTACAAGAGATGGTCAAACGCCTGCTGCAATTGCCCGTGTTGCCGCGTCAGGATGCGGCCGATGCCTTGGGCTTGGCCATCACCCACGCACATGCCAGCCCTTCCATGAACAAGTTGGCAGCACAGGGTGTGCTCAACCGCAAAACCCACGGCATGTTCCGCAGTGGCCGCAGCCACTGACGGCATCTGCACCGATCAAGAGATAATTGCGCCATGGTTGCAGTGATTCAAAAACCCACGCTGGGTCAACGTTTGATGGGCTTGGTCGAAGGCTTCGACGGCCCCTTGGCGTTCGCTGTTTTCATGCTCGCTTGCGTGGGCTTGTTGATCATGTATTCCTCGGGCTTTGACCATGGCACGCGCTTTGTGGATCACGCCCGCAACATGGTGCTGGCCGGCTTCATCATGTTTGTGGTGGCTCAGGTGCCGCCGCAAAAACTCATGAGCTGGGCGGTGCCTGTTTATGCCATGGGCGTGACTTTGTTGATCGCGGTGGCTATTTTTGGTCTCACCAAAAAAGGGGCCCGGCGCTGGCTGAACATCGGTGTGGTGATTCAACCCAGTGAGATTTTGAAAATTGCCATGCCTTTGATGCTCTCGGCCTGGTTCCAAAAACGCGAAGGGCAATTGCGGCCGCTGGACTTCGCCATGGCCATGTTGATCTTGGGTGTGCCGGTGGGATTGATCATGAAGCAGCCTGACTTGGGCACGGCCTTGTTGGTGCTGTCGGCAGGTTTATCGGTGATCTTCTTTGCGGGCCTGAAGTGGCGGTGGATTTTGCCTCCGGTGGTGTTGGCCTTGGTCGGGGTGGTGATGCTGGTGATCATGGAGCCCACTTTGTGCCTGGCCGATGTCGATTGGCGAGTGCTTCATGAATACCAGCGCCAGCGTGTGTGCACTTTGCTGGATCCTGCCCGCGACCCTTTGGGCAAAGGGTTCCACATCATTCAGGGCATGATCGCCATTGGGTCTGGCGGGTTCTGGGGTAAGGGCTTCATGCAGGGCACTCAAACCCATCTCGAGTTCATCCCCGAGCGCACCACCGACTTCATCTTTGCCGCCTTTGGCGAAGAATTCGGGTTCATCGGAGGCATGGTGTTGGTGGCAGGCTTTTTCTTTCTGGTCTACAGGGGCTTGGTCATCGCCTCGCAGGCGCCCACCATGTTCAGCCGTTTGCTGGCGGCCAGTGTCTCCATGATCTTTTTCACTTACGCTTTCGTGAACATGGGCATGGTCAGCGGCATCTTGCCAGTGGTGGGCGTGCCTTTGCCCTTTGTCAGCTATGGCGGAACCGCCATGGTCACCTTGGGATTTGCCCTGGGCATTTTGATGTCCATCGCCAAGTCCAAGCAACTGGTCCAAAGCTGATCTGGGCTGAGCTTTCGGCAAGGGGATTGCGCAATCCCTACAATGGACCTCATGATTTCACGTGAACCGACCATCGAACGCCTGGCCACAGCCAGAAACCTTTTGCTGGAGCCGTTTGGCTTGGATGAAAGCCATCTGAGCCAGGCGCTCAACGCCATCAAAGCCCACGCGGTTGATGACGCCGATTTGTATTTCCAATACACCCGCTCCGAAGGCTGGAGCCTCGAAGAAGGCATCGTCAAAACCGGCAGCTTCAGCATCGACCAAGGCGTGGGTGTTCGCGCCGTGTCGGGTGAAAAAACCGCGTTTGCCTATTCGGACGACATCTCCTTGGCTTCTTTGATGGATGCGGCCATGACGGTGCGCTCTATCGCCTCGGCCGCCCAAAACAAGCGCATCAAGGTGCCTGCGCGCAAGATCTCGGCCAGCCGCTCGCTCTACCCCGCGCTGGACCCGATGTCCACGCTGGACAGCACAGCCAAAGTGAATTTGCTTGGCCATGTGGAAAAGATCGCCCGCGCCAAAGACCCGCGTGTGGTGCAGGTCATGGCGGGTTTGGCCACTGAGTACGACGTGGTCATGGTGGCCCGCGCTGACGGCACGCTGGCCGCCGACGTGCGCCCATTGATCCGCCTGTCGGTCACCGTGATCGCTGAGCACAACGGTCGCCGCGAAGTGGGCAGCAGTGGCGGCGGTGGTCGCTTTGGCCTGGCCTATTTTGACGACGCGATGGTCGAGAGCTATGTGCAAGAAGCCGTCTCGGCCGCGCTGATCAACCTCGAAGCCCGCCCCGCGCCAGCGGGTGAGATGACGGTGGCGCTGGGCAATGGCTGGCCCGGTGTGCTCTTGCACGAGGCTGTTGGCCACGGCCTGGAGGGCGACTTCAACCGCAAGGGCTCAAGCGCTTTCAGCGGCCGCATCGGCCAGCGTGTGGCGGCCAAGGGCGTCACCGTGCTCGACGACGGCACCATCGCCGACCGCCGGGGCTCGCTGAACGTGGACGACGAAGGCCACGCCAGCCAAAAGAACGTGCTGATCGAAGACGGCATCTTGCGCGGTTACATCCAAGACGCTATGAACGCGCGTCTGATGGGCGTCAAGCCCACCGGCAACGGCCGCCGCGAAAGTTACGCCCATGTGCCCATGCCGCGCATGACCAACACCTACATGCTGGGTGGCGACAAAAGCGCCGAAGAAATTGTGGCCAGCATCAAAAAAGGGCTGTACGCCACCAACTTTGCAGGCGGCCAGGTGGACATCACCAGCGGCAAGTTCGTGTTCTCGGCCAGCCAGGCCTACTGGGTGGAAAACGGCAAAATTCAATACCCCGTCAAGGGCGCGACGCTGATCGGCAGCGGCCCCGAGTCGCTCAAGAAGATCAGCATGATCGGCAACGACATGAAGCTCGACTCGGGCGTGGGCACCTGCGGCAAAGAAGGCCAAAGCGTGCCGGTGGGCGTGGGGCAGCCCACGCTGCGCATCGATGGCCTCACGGTGGGCGGCACGGCCTGATGGGCTTGTTCGGGTTTGTCCTCAAAGCAGTCTGTCAGAAACTGTCATCTGGCTGTGATACATTGAATGCCATGTCTTTGCGCACCGCTTTTTACTTTTTTTATTTTTGGTTCTCAGTCCCCGGCGGACGAGAGGCGAGCGCATAAGCACCCGAACATCTCGACACACACCGCCGGAGCCCCAAAGCCCGGCGGTTTTTTTTCACCTGTTATTTTTCAATCTGAGGAACCCACGATGACCCCCAAGAACACAGAAGCCTGGAATGCCCAAGCCATCGACCGCACAGGACAGACCGATGACGAACGCATCAAGGACATCACCGTGCTCCCGCCCCCGGAACATTTGATTCGTTTTTTCCCGATTGCCGGCACGGCCACGGAAACCCTGATCTCCCAAACCCGTCAGTCGATCGCCAAGATCGTGCACGGCAAGGATGACCGCTTGCTGGTCATCATTGGACCCTGCTCGATCCACGACCCTGCAGCAGCCTTGGATTACGCCCGCCGCTTGAAGCCTTTGCGCGACCAGTACGCCGACACGCTCGAGATCGTGATGCGCGTGTACTTCGAAAAGCCCCGCACCACCGTGGGCTGGAAGGGCCTGATCAACGACCCCTACCTCGACGAGAGCTACCGCATCGACGAAGGCCTGCGCATCGCACGCCAGCTGCTGATCGAGATCAACCGCCAAGGCTTGCCTGCAGGCAGCGAGTTCCTCGACGTGATCTCGCCCCAGTACATCGGCGACCTGATCAGCTGGGGCGCCATCGGTGCGCGCACCACCGAGAGCCAGGTTCACCGCGAGCTGGCTTCGGGCCTGTCGGCGCCCATTGGCTTCAAAAACGGCACGGACGGCAACATCAAGATCGCGACCGACGCGATCCAGGCGGCGGCCCGTGGCCACCACTTCCTGTCGGTGCATAAAAACGGCCAAGTCGCCATCGTGCAGACCCAAGGCAACCAAGACTGCCATGTGATCTTGCGCGGCGGCAAAGCCCCCAATTACGACGCCGACAGCGTGGCCGCCGCTTGCAAGGAACTCGATGCCGCCAAGCTACCCGCCACCTTGATGGTGGACTGCAGCCACGCCAACAGCAGCAAAAAGCACGAGCGCCAGATCGACGTGGCCAAGGACATCGCCGCGCAAATCAGTGGTGGTTCGCGCCAGGTGTTTGGCGTCATGGTCGAAAGCCACATCGTGGACGGCGCTCAGAAGTTCACGCCCGGCAAGGACGATGTGAACGCGCTGGCCTATGGCCAAAGCATCACGGATGCTTGCATTGGCTGGGACGACAGCGTAGGCGTCTTGCAGGTGCTCTCGGATGCGGTGAAGGCGCGCCGTTCGCGCTGAAGCCTTGGCGATTGAAGCTGGCCTTCCAGGCCGGCTTTAAGGTTGCCCACTTTGGATCAGCTCAAGTGAGATTCCGTCTTGACCTGGAACTCACGCCACAACAGGTACAGACCGCTGGCCACCACCACGGTGGCGCCCAGCAACACCGCACGGTCGGGCACCTGGTCAAAGACCAGCCAGCCGCCCAGCGTCATGTAGAGGATCTGTTGGTAAAGAAATGGTCCCAGCACAGCGGCCGAGGCAAAGCGGTGCGCTTGCGCAGCGAAATAGTGCCCAGCCCCGCCACTGAGTCCCGCCAGCGCGAGCATCAGCCACTGCCATCCGCTGCTGGGGGTTTGCCAGTTCCACACGGCAAATGGGGTGAGCACAGCGGTGGCAACCAAGGCTGATGCCAATTGCATGGTGGCCGGATGCTCTTGGCTCGCCAGGCGGCGCGTCAGCAGGTTGAACAGGGCATACAAGACGGCGTTGCCCGCCGACAGCAAGATGGCCGGGTGGAAGGCTTGGCTGCCTGGGCGGATGATGATCAACACGCCGATGAAACCGGCGGCAATGGCGGCCCAGCGCTGGACGTCCAGCCGCTCGCCCAGCCACCAGACCGACAACACGGCAATCAGGATGGGCACAGAAAATTGCATGGCACCGGTTTCGGCCAGTTGCAGATATTGCAGGGCCCAGAAATTAAGCCCTGTCATGCTGGCCAGCATCAGGCCGCGCAGCAGTTGCAATCGGGGATGGTGCCAGTGCACCAATGAGAGCCCCATGCTGGGGGCAAAGACCGCAAAGGAAAACAGCGAGTGCGTTAAGAAGCGCAGCCAAACGACTTGCAGCACCGGCAAACTCAGCACCAGCCATTTGGCTGTCGTGTCCAGCACCGCGAACATCAGCGTGGTCAAGGTGACCAGGCCAATACCCAGTCGCCGGTGGCTGTTGTTCGGCATGCGATGTCAGCCCGCCTGCAAGGCTTGCAACAGTTTGTCGTGGATGCCACCAAAGCCACCGTTGCTCATGCACAGCAGGTGGTCGCCCGGGCGCACTTGCGCCATCACTTGTGCGATGACTTCATCGATGTTTGCGCCCACTTGCGCTTTGGTGCCCATGGACTCAAGGGCTGCTGCGGCATCCCAGCCCAGTCCGCCCGAGTGGCAAAAGGCCAAATCGGCTTCTTCCAGGCTCCAGGGCAGTTGGGCCTTCATGGTGCCGAGCTTCATGGTGTTGCTGCGTGGCTCAAAGATCGCCAGGATGCGGGCGCTGCCCACCTGACGGCGCAGGCCGTTGACGGTGGTGCGGATCGCGGTGGGGTGGTGGGCGAAGTCGTCGTAGACGGTGATGTGGTTCACTGCGCCGCGCACTTCCATGCGGCGTTTCACGTTTTCAAACGTGGCCAGCGCTTGCGCTGCCACGGCAGGGCTCACGCCGACATGTTCGGCAGCGGCAATCGTGGCCAGTGCATTGAGTTGGTTGTGCACGCCGCCAATGTCCCATTGCACCTCGGCCACCGATTTGCCTGCCTGCAGCACTTTGAAGTGGGAAGGCTCTCCTTCGGCCACAAAGTCGCTCACGGTGCTGCCAAAGCTGCGCACTTCGCTCCAGCAGCCTTGTCCCAGCACACGGGTCAGACTTTCTTCCAGGCCGTTGACCACCACGCGGCCCGTGCCGGGCACGGTGCGCACCAGGTGGTGGAACTGGCGTTCGATGGCCGCCAAATCTTCAAAGATGTCGGCGTGGTCGAATTCCAAATTGTTAAGGATGGCTGTGCGTGGACGGTAGTGCACGAATTTGCTGCGCTTGTCGAAGAAAGCCGTGTCGTATTCGTCTGCTTCGATGACAAAGTACTTGCCACCGCCCAAGCGGGCCGAGACCCCAAAATTCAGCGGCACACCTCCGACCAGGAAACCTGGTTTCGAACCGGCTTGCTCCAGCACCCAAGTCAGCATCGAGGTGGTGGTGGTTTTACCGTGCGTGCCGGCCACAGCCAAAACATGTTGGCCTTGCAGCACATGCTCAGACAACCACTGCGGCCCGCTGGTGTAGGGCGCGCCCGATTCCAAAATCGCTTCCATCAGGGGGAATTTGGGCTGGCCATCAGGCAATCGGGCGCGGCTGACCACGTTGCCGATCACAAACATGTCCGGCTTCAAGGCCATTTGGTCGGCACCAAAGCCTTCGATCAAATCAATGCCCAAAGCCCGCAGCTGATCGCTCATGGGGGGGTAAACGCCCGCATCACAACCCGTGACCCGATGCCCGGCTTCGCGGGCTAACGCTGCCAATCCACCCATGAAGGTGCCACAAATGCCCAAGATATGAATATGCATAGTCTGATTTTAGGTGGCTGCACGGTGCTGACGGGTCGCCAAGGTGGACTTTCTCTGCCCTTGCTGCTGTGGGGTGTTCGAGCCAGCGGGCACAATGCCACCTCATGAACGACACCGCATTGGAAATCGCGGCCACGGCCGCGCGGCTGGTGGTGGAAGAGGGGCTGAGCTTTGGTCCCGCCAAACACCGCGCGCTCAAAGAGTTGGGGCTTGCTTCTCGCACCGCCTTGCCCTCCAATGAGGAGGTGGAATCGCAGGTCATGGATTACATCGCGCTGTTTTGCGCAGACACCCAGCCTGGTGAGTTGCAAGCTTTGCGGGAACATGCCCTGGTCTGGATGGAGCGGCTGGCCCCTTTTCGCCCCCACTTGGGTGGGGCGGTTTGGCAAGGTTGGGCCACCCGTTTGTGCGACATCGACCTGGCCTTGTTTTGCGATGACCCGAAATCGGCCGAAATCGAATTGATCAACCAAAACCTGCGCTACGAAGTCCAGACGGTGCGCGGCATGCATGGCGAGGATGTGGATGTCTTGAGCTTGCACAGCTTTTGCCCAGATTTGGGTGAAGACATTGGGGTCCACTTGCGCGTTTATGACTTGGATGACTTGCGCGGGGCTTTGCTGCCCGATGCCCGAGGGCGTTCGCCACGCGGCAGTGTCTCCGCTTTAAAGCAATTGCTTGCAGGATGAAAGACGATGACAACATGATGGATAAAAATCACACTCCTTCAAGACGTGCTTGGCTTGGGGCCGCCGGTGCCACTGCTGGTTTGGTTGGCGCTGGGCTGGCTTGGTGGCGCTTGTCGCCACAATCGGCAGGACCTGTCGCACAGCATGCTTTTTGGGCTGAAAGCTTTGAAGACCCCTCTGGCATGAGCTTGTCCATGCAGGACTTCAAGGGCAATCCTTTGCTCGTCAATTTCTGGGCGACCTGGTGTCCCCCTTGCGTTGAGGAGTTGCCCTTACTTGATCGCTTTTGGCGTGAAAATGCTGCAAAAAAGGCTGAAATTCTCGCTTTGGCCATTGACCAGCCCAGTGCTGTCAAAAAATTCTTGCTTCGTCAGCCTCTGGGTTTTCCTGTTGGCTTGGCTGGTTTCGCGGGTACCGAGTTGGCCAAGTCGCTGGGGAATGCGGCTGGTGGATTGCCTTTCAGTGTGTTTTTCAATGCAGATGGCACCATTTGGCGGCAAAAACTTGGTCAATTGACGCCAGAAGACTTGGCGAAATGGCAAGGGAGTTGGCCAAAAGCCTGATCAAGCGCCTGTTGACGGGTCGTTTTTGCCGTGACGGACTTGTATGGCGCTTTGAT
Source organism: Limnohabitans lacus (assembly GCF_030053395.1). Classification (GTDB taxonomy): domain Bacteria; phylum Pseudomonadota; class Gammaproteobacteria; order Burkholderiales; family Burkholderiaceae_C; genus Limnohabitans_A; species Limnohabitans_A lacus. Next base: position 45,576 of record NZ_JASGBH010000006.1, read on the forward strand.
TTTTTCGGATTTGACGGTGAATAGCTGATTTTTTGAGGGTTTTTACTGAAATTTGGTGTAAATTCAGGCGCTTACGTTGGCTTACGCAATGGAGGTCCTATGGATTTGCGCAAACTCAAAACCCTGATCGACTTGGTATCAGACTCGAATGTCTCTGAATTGGAGATCACCGAAGCCGAAGGCAAGGTTCGCATCGTCAAGAGCATGGGCATTGCCGCACCTGTGATGGTTCAGCAAGCACCCGTTGCCGCTGCACCTGCGGCGCCCGTGGCGGTCGCCGCAGCACCGGTCGCAGAAGCACCAGCCGCTCCCGCAGCGCCAGCTGGCCATGCCGTCAAATCACCCATGGTGGGCACTTTTTACCGATCGTCCAGCCCAGGCGCTGCACCCTTTGTGCAAATCGGCTCGGTGGTCAAAGAAGGCGATACCCTGTGCATCATTGAAGCGATGAAAATCCTCAACGAGATCGAATCCGACAAGTCCGGCACCGTGACACAAATCCTGTGCGAGAACGGTCAAGCGACCGAATACGGCCAGCCTTTGTTCATCGTCGAATAAACCAAACGGGGATTTCATGTTCAAGAAAATCCTGGTCGCCAACCGCGGAGAGATCGCCCTGCGCATCCAACGCGCTTGCCGAGAGTTGGGCATCAAAGCGGTGATGGTGTATTCCGAAGCCGACAAAGAAGCCAAATACGTGAAGTTGGCCGAAGAAGCGGTATGTATTGGGCCTGCGGCCTCGCCCTTGAGCTACCTCAATATGCCGGCCATCATTTCGGCTGCTGAGGTGACCGATGCAGAAGCGATTCACCCTGGCTACGGCTTTTTGAGTGAAAACGCCGATTTTGCCGAGCGCGTTGAGAAAAGCGGCTTCCAGTTCATTGGGCCCACACCCGAGTCGATCCGGATCATGGGCGACAAGGTTTCGGCCAAGCAGGCCATGATCCGCGCAGGCGTGCCTTGCGTGCCCGGCTCTGAAGGGGAATTGCCAGACGATCCGGCGCAAATCCGCCGCATCGCCAAGAGCGTGGGTTACCCCGTCATCATCAAAGCCGCTGGCGGCGGCGGTGGCCGAGGCATGCGTGTGGTGCACACCGAAGCGGCCCTGATCAATGCGGTGCAGATGACCAAAGCCGAGGCCGGTGCGGCGTTTGGCAATCCTGCGGTGTACATGGAAAAGTTCCTTCAGAACCCGCGCCACATCGAAATTCAGATCCTGGCCGACAAGTTCAAGAACGCGGTGTACCTGGGAGAGCGCGACTGCTCCATGCAGCGTCGCCATCAAAAGGTGATCGAAGAAGCGCCAGCGCCAGGTATTCCCCGCAAATTGATCGAAAAGATCGGCGAGCGCTGTGTGGCCGCTTGCAAGAAGATCGGTTACCGCGGTGCGGGCACATTCGAGTTCTTGTACGAAAACGGTGAGTTTTATTTCATCGAGATGAACACCCGCGTGCAGGTCGAGCACCCCGTAACCGAATGGATCACGGGCGTGGACATCGTCAAGACGCAGATCATGGTGGCGGCGGGTGAAAAACTGCCCTTCACGCAAAAACAGATCCAGATTCGAGGTCATGCCATCGAATGCCGTGTGAACGCGGAAGACCCCTTCAAGTTCATGCCATCACCGGGTCGCATCACGTCGTGGCACATGCCCGGCGGCCCGGGTGTGCGCGTGGACTCGCACGCCTACAACAACTACTTTGTGCCCCCGAACTACGACTCGATGATCGGCAAGATCATTGTCCACGGCGATACCCGCGAGCAGGCGCTGGCCCGCATGCAGACCGCTTTGGCCGAGACCGTGATCGAAGGCATCAACACCAACATCCCACTGCACCGCGAGTTGATGGTGGATGCCAAGTTCATGCAAGGCGGCACCAACATCCATTATCTGGAACACTGGCTGAGCCAGCACAAGCGCTGAGGCCTTTATGTTTGAATTGAGCTTGCGCTGCCCTGAGGATCGGGTTGACGTGTTGAGCGATGCGCTCGACGCCCTGGATGCGTTGAGCGTGTCCGTCGAAGACGCCGATGCCCAGACCCCTGCCGAGCAGGCTTTGTTCGGCGAGCCTGGCATGCCGCCTCCCAAGGACGGCTGGCAGCGCTCCCGCATGGTGGCTTTGTTTGCCCAAGAGTCAGGTGCTCAAGAGGCATCTGCGCTTTTGCAGGCGCAAGACTTTTTCGAGGGTTGCCGTCTGTTGGGCATCCAAGCCATTGCCGAACAAGACTGGGTGCGTTTGACCCAGTCCCAGTTCGCACCCGTGGAGGTGACGCCCGAGTTCTGGATCGTGCCCACTTGGCACGAGCCGCCAGCCCAAGCCCATCAGATCATTCGCCTGGATCCTGGTTTGGCTTTTGGCACCGGCACGCACCCGACCACCCGCATGTGCCTGCGCTGGATCGCTCGCAACAACGTGAAAGACCAGCGCGTGCTGGACTACGGCTGTGGTTCGGGCATTTTGGCCATTGGCGCTGCCAAATACGGGGCCACCCGCATCGATGCGGTGGACATCGACGAAGCCGCGGTCACATCGACCGTGCTCAACGCCGAAGCCAACCATGTCGTCCTGACTGCTGGTCTACCTGAGCAAGCCCAGGGCCTGTACCAAACGGTCTTGGCCAACATCCTGGCCACGCCCCTCAAGGTTTTGGCCCCGCTCCTGTGCTCGCATGTCGAAGCCGGCGGTGCCTTGGTGCTGGCAGGGATTTTGGAGCGTCAAGCCGATGAACTCAAAGCCGCCTACGCACCTTGGGTGCAGTTGGAGGTGGCCGATTCGGAAGACGGCTGGATTTTGATGACCGCCCAAAAGCCCGCAAGCGCTGCTTGAGGCGCTTGGCGGGCCCTGTCTACAATCAGGGCATGAATTGGATTACCCGCTGCCCTGAATGTGCCACGGTCTATCAGGTTTCGCCTGATCAGCTCAAGGCCGCCAAGGGGTGGTTGCGTTGTGGTCAATGCCAGCATGCCTTTGACAGCACGGGTTTGATCCTCGCCTGGTCTGCGGAGCCGTCGCAGGCATCCGTCATCGATGCGCAGCCTGCTGCAGGCGAGCCTGGCACGGATGAACGCCTTGACATCGATGCGCTGCTCCAAAAAGAAGACCGGTCTGAACCCAAAACGCCCTCGCAGGCGTCGGCAGACCTCAGCTCGTTCGAAGAAGCCCTGTCGACTTTCAAGCCCGAAATCGAAAAAGCCATAGCAGATTTGGTCACCACGTCGCCGGATTCATCTTTGCCCGAAGAAGTTGAGGCTGCGGGTGATGACCATCATGCGTTGCCGCAACGCCGCTGGCCGTCAGTGTTGGCGATCGGTGCATTGGCTGTGGGCCTCTTGGCTCAATGGGTATGGACGGAGCGTTTTGCTCTGGCGGAAAAATTTCCTGCGACTGAAAGCGTGTTTCAGCAACTTTGCCGTACGCTTGCTTGCGAACATGAATACGCGCGCGATGTCAGTGGCTTGGTGATCGATACCTCCAGCTTCATCCAGCGTGATGATGCCTTTGAGCTCAAATGGATTGTGCGTAACACCACAACGCACAAGTTGGAGATGACGGCCCTTGAGTTGACGCTGCAAGATGCCCAGGGCAAGCCTGTGGTGCGGCGTGTGTTTTTGCCGACCCAGTTGGGTGCGCCCAAATCCTTGGACCCTGCCCAGGTCTGGCAAGGTGACATGCGCATCTTGGTCAACAGCGAAACACCCGTGACCGGCTACCGGGTGCTGAGCTTTTACCCTTGACCATCGCCCATGAAAAAAGCCCAACACTGTTGCCAGTGTCGGGCTTTGCGGCTAGCGCTTAACTTCAGAATCAGGGCTTGGCGGCCGAAGGAAACGGCCACGCAGCTTGAGGATTCAAAGTGGTTTGTGCAGCCGGGGCAGCGGGTGCTTTGGCAGCTTTCTTGGCGGCAGGCTTTTTGGCTGCTTTCTTCACTGCGGGCTTTTTAGCGGCAGGCTTTTTGGCGGCAGTTTTCTTGGCAGCGGCCTTTTTGGCTGGAGCAGCTTTTTTGGCTGCAGGCTTTTTAGCGGCGGCTTTTTTAGGAGCTGCTGCTTTCTTGGGCGCTGCTGCTTTCTTAGCGACTGGCTTTTTAGCGGCTACTTTTTTAGGAGCAGCTGCTTTTTTAGCAGGAGCCGCTTTTTTGGCTGCTGGCTTTTTGGCTGCTACTTTTTTAGGAGCGGCCTTTTTAGCTGGAGCAGCTTTCTTGGCGGGTGCTGCTTTTTTGGCAGCGGGTTTCTTGGCTGCGGCTACTTTCTTAGCAGCAGGTTTTTTGGCCGCAACGGCCTTCTTTGCGGGAGCAGCTTTTTTTGCCGCTACTTTTTTTGCAGTTGCCATGATTTTCTCCTTGATCAAGTTGAGAACTCAACGGAAAGGGAACGCTTGGTGCTTGTTGGAATGCACAAAGCGATCCATGGTGCTGAAGCATGCCTCAACACCATGAACGCGGAAAAGCCACACCGCCCAACCCCCGGAGGGATCATGCGTTGTGGCTTGAAGAAGGGTGACATGTGAAGGGTGTTCAGAAGATCAGTCCCAAGACAAGGCCCCGCCAGATTGGTACTCGATGACCCGGGTTTCAAAGAAATTGCGTTCTTTTTTCAGGTCGATCATTTCGCTCATCCATGGGAATGGATTCTCTTCGTTGGGGAACAAAGGCTCCAGACCAATTTGAGTGGCCCGGCGGTTGGCGATGTAGCGCAGATAACCTTTGAACATGGAAGCGTTCATGCCCAACACGCCGCGCGGCATGGTGTCTTCGGCATAACGGTATTCCAATTCAACCGCTTGCAGGAACAAGGCCTTGATCTCGGCCTTGAACTCGGCCGTCCACAGTTGGGGGTTCTCCAGCTTCACCGTGTTGATCAAGTCAATGCCGAAATTGCAATGCATGGACTCGTCGCGCAGGATGTACTGGTACTGCTCGGCAGCGCCGGTCATCTTGTTTTGGCGACCCAGGGCCAAGATTTGCGTGAATCCCACGTAGAAGAACAGCCCTTCCATCAGGCAGGCGAACACAATCAAAGACTTGAGCAAAGTCTGGTCGGTTTCCAAGGTGCCTGTCTTGAAGTTCGGGTCCATGATCGCACTGATGAAGGGGATCAGGAACTCGTCTTTGTCGCGGATGGATTTGACTTCGTTGTAGGCGTTGAAGATTTCGCTCTCGTCCAGCCCCAGTGATTCAACGATGTACTGGTAGGCGTGGGTGTGGATGGCTTCTTCAAAAGCTTGACGCAACAAGAACTGGCGGCACTCGGGCGCAGTGATGTGGCGGTAAGTGCCCAGCGTGATGTTGTTGGCAGCCAGTGAGTCTGCAGTCACGAAGAAGCCAAGGTTGCGCTTGACGATGCGGCGCTCGTCTTCGGTCAGACCATTGGGGTCTTTCCACAGGGCGATGTCGCGGTTCATGTTCACTTCCTGCGGCATCCAGTGGTTGGCGCAGGTGGCCAGGTATTTTTCCCAAGCCCATTTGTATTTGAAGGGGACCAACTGGTTGACGTCGGTCTGGCCGTTGATGACGCGCTTGTCAGCTGCGGTCATGCGGCGAGGGCTGGGAGCAGCGGAAGACGCCGAAGCCGATGCGGGCGCTGCACCTGTGCCAGGCATTGGAGGCATTGCAGGCTGCAATGCGGATTTAGCTTGATCGTCCCAAGACAACATAAAAATTTCCAGTTCTCAAATTATGAAAGCATGCGCGTGAATTGCAAAGCAGAGATTCACTTTCTGCGCGCGCAATGCCTCGAAGTGTTGCTCTATTGCATCGCTTTGCATGTTTGAAATGCCCAGCGTTGCAGGTGTCATCACTGGCAGGCTTCGCAACCGACATCGTCGATCGCGGTGAATTGAACATCGGTCGCAGGTGCAGCGCTCAATGGTGGGTGCGATGACGATGCATCGCTGGCGCTCATGCCGCCGGTCGGCATGCCTGAGGACACGGCGTTGTGAGAGCCCGCTTGAACGGTGGACTTCTCCACTTGTGTAGCGCTCGATGTGCGCAGGTAGTAGGTGGTTTTGAGGCCACGCAACCAGGCGAGTTTGTAGGTGTCGTCCAGTTTCTTGCCCGATGCGCCGGCCATGTAGATGTTCAGCGACTGCGCTTGATCGATCCATTTTTGGCGACGAGCGGCGGCTTCAACCAGCCAAGTGGTTTCGACTTCGAACGCTGTGGCGTACAAGGACTTGATTTCTTGTGGCACGCGGTCGATAGGGCGCAGCGATCCGTCAAAGTGTTTCAAATCCATCACCATCACATCGTCCCACAGGCCCAGGCGCTTCAAGTCGCGCACCAAGTAGCCGTTGATCACGGTGAATTCGCCCGACAGGTTGGACTTGACCGACAAGTTGCCAAAGCAAGGCTCGATCGAAGCGTCCACGCCGATGATGTTGGAGATGGTCGCGGTGGGTGCAATGGCCACGCAGTTGGAGTTGCGCATGCCGTCTTGGGCGATTTTCTTGCGCAGGGCGTCCCAGTCCAGGGTGGAGGAGCGGTCCACTTCCACATAGCCACCGCGCTCGCGTGCCAGCAGGTCCAGCGTGTCCAGCGGCAAGATGCCTTGGTCCCACAGCGAGCCCTTGTAGCTGGAATATTGGCCACGTTCCTTGGCCAACTCGGTCGAAGCCCAGTAGGCGTAGTAGCAAATCGCTTCCATCGATTGGTCGGCAAACTCCACAGCCGCTTGCGAGGCGTAGGGGATGCGCATTTCGTACAGCGAATCCTGGAAAGCCATCAGGCCCAGGCCCACGGGGCGGTGACGCATGTTGGAGTCGCGGGCCTTCTTGACGGCGTAATAGTTGATGTCGATCACGTTGTCCAGCATACGCATGGCAATCGTGATGGTTTTTTGCAGCTTAGCGTGGTCAATGACTTTGCCGTTGGGGCCGTCTTTCAGGTGCTTGGACAGGTTGACCGAGCCCAAGTTGCACACGGCGGTTTCTGTGTCGCTGGTGTTGAGCGTGATCTCGGTGCACAGGTTGGATGAGTGCACCACACCGGCGTGCTGCTGGGGTGAGCGCACGTTGCAAGGGTCCTTGAAGGTGATCCAAGGGTGGCCGGTTTCGAACAGCATCGACAGCATCTTGCGCCACAAATCGTTGGCTGGGATCTTCTTGCTGGGTCGAATCTCTCCGCGTTCTGCTTTCTGTTCGTAAGCGAGATAGGCTTTTTCGAAAGCTTGCCCAAACAGGTCGTGCAAATCAGGCACATCCGAGGGCGAGAACAAAGTCCAGTCGCCTTTTTCCATGACGCGGCGCATGAACAGATCGGGGATCCAGTTCGCGGTGTTCATGTCATGCGTACGGCGGCGGTCATCGCCGGTGTTCTTGCGCAGCTCCAGGAATTCTTCGATGTCCAGGTGCCAGGTTTCCAGGTAGGTGCAGACCGCGCCTTTGCGCTTGCCGCCTTGGTTGACGGCCACAGCGGTGTCGTTGACGACCTTCAAGAAAGGCACCACGCCTTGCGATTCGCCGTTGGTGCCCTTGATGTGAGAGCCCATGGCGCGCACGCGGGTCCAGTCGTTGCCCAGACCGCCCGCAAACTTGGACAGCAGGGCGTTTTCCTTGATCGACTCGTAAATGCCGTCCAGATCATCGGGCACCGTGGTCAGGTAGCAAGAGGACAGCTGCGAGCGCAAGGTGCCGCTGTTGAACAAAGTGGGGGTGGAGGACATGAAGTCGAACGAGGACAAGATCTCGTAGAACTCGATGGCGCGGGCTTCGCGGTTGATTTCATTGAGCGACAGGCCCATGGCCACGCGCATGAAGAAAGCCTGGGGCATCTCGATGCGGGTTTTGCGCACGTGCAGGAAGTAGCGGTCATACAGGGTTTGCAGACCCAGGTAGTCGAACTGCATGTCGCGCTCGGGTTTGAGGGCTTCGGCCAGACGCTTCAGGTCAAACTGCAACAGCTTTTCATCCAGCAGGTCGTTGTCCACGCCTTTTTTGATGAATTGAGGGAAGTAGTCCAGGTACGCTTGTGCCAGCTGATCAGGTGGCACTTCCTTGCCCAGGATTTCCTTGGCAATCGTGTGCATCAGCAAACGGGCGGTGACATAGGTGTAGTCGGGGTCTTTTTCGATCAGCGTGCGTGACGCCAGAATGGATGCTTTGTAAACCTCTTCCATGGGCACGCCATCGTACAGGTTGCGCATGGTTTCGGCCACGATCGGCTCGGCACTCACGTCCTGGCCCAAGCCAGCGCAGGCGTTGACCATCAAGGATTTGAGGTAATTCAAATCCAGCTTCACACGTTGACCTGCATCGATCACGTGCAGGGCAGGTTCGTCGGAAGTTGTCTCTGGGGTCGCTTGCTGCTGGGCGCGCTCTTGCGTACGGCGCTCGCGGTAAAGCACATAAGCGCGGGCCACTTCGTGGTTGCTGCTGCGCATCAGGCCCAGTTCGACCTGGTCTTGCACGTCTTCAATGTGGAAGGTGCCGCCGCCTGGACGCGAGCGCACCAAGGCGCGCACAACGGCCTGCGTCAGTTCTTCCACCACTTCGCGAACGCTGGCCGATGCTGCACCCTGGGTGCCGTGAACAGCCAAGAAGGCCTTCATCAAGGCCACGGCAATTTTGTTGGGCTCGAAGGGCACCACTGCGCCATTGCGGCGGATGATTTGGTAGTTCGCCAATGCGTGGACTGATGCGGCCGAATGGTGTTCAGTTTCGGTCGCACCCATCAGGCCGGAAGAGTGACTCGAGATGTTCAGGTCGGTGTGCATGGTCATGTTTTTGGTTTGTTGCAGGGCGTTGAATCTTGAGGGCTTGAAATCGTTCAAATCTCTTTTGTGAGAATTTGTAAGGGACACTATATCTGGTGTCCAAACTTCATTCAAGCCACTACCTATAGTGTACCGAGCTCCTGCTGGGCTTTTTCTGGCAAGACCGTTTGTGACCGAGGGGAGAGGCACTTTTTTGGACTTTTCAAGGGCTGAAAAGGGGCCGATGAACGCTTTGAATCACGCCACTTCTTGGACGAAAGTTGCGCCAGCATTGGGTTTCAAGGAGGTTTATGGTCTGTAGGCTTGATTTGGCGGCCTTGGCAAAATTCCGTTTGTCTTTGGCCAAGCGTCAAATTGCTGGCGGGTGCCCAAAATGGTGCTGAAAAATATTTTTTTCAGTGTTGTGAATTTGGCATCAAACCAAGGGAAAACACTTATCTGAGAAATCTGTCAAAGACTTCAACAAAGACCAGTCGAATCCGGGACCGGGATCTTGTTTGCGGCCGGGCGCAATGTGCTCATGCCCCGCCAAGTGGGCGATGGGGTAGCAAAGCGCCAGGTCTTGGCACAAACGGGCAAGACGCTGGTACTGAGCAGGCTCGAACCGTTCACCCTCCAGACCTTCCAGTTCTATGCCGACGGAGTCGTCATTGCAGTTGCTGCGGCCGCGGTATTCGGATCGGCCGGCATGCCAGGCCCGGTCATCGCAGCTGACGAATTGCACCAGAGAGCCATCGCGTCGAATGTAAAAGTGTGACGACACCTCCAGACCGCGTATTTGCTCAAAGTAGGGGTGCGCATCCCAGTCCAGTTGGTTGGTGAACAAGGCCTGTACCTCGTGGCCGCCGTATTGACCTGGCGGCAAGCTGATGGAGTGCACCACCAGCAAGTCGATGCTGGCGCCCTCGGGCCGAGGGCCGAAGTTGGGTGAGTCATGTCGCTGGGCTTGGCTGTACCAGCCGTTTTGCCAAAGTGGGGTCTGGGACGGCACGCGATAGTGGTCAGGCGGGGTTGCTGTCTTGCGCCGCACTGCGGTGCTCGGTGCTGCAGTACAAGCCCTTTTGGCCGGCCACTGCCTCGGCGTGAGGCAAATGGATGCCGCACTGTGCACAGGCCACCATCTCGGCGGGCGTTGACTGGGGGGCTTGAGGGGCGGAAGGGCTCTTGCGGCCGCGTTTGATGGCCCAGACCACGACCATCACCACCAACAACAAAAAGAGGAATTTCATCCCGCACGTCCTAACAAGATCTCGAGCACAAAACGCGAACCGGCATAAGACAAGAGCAGCAAGCTGGCACCGATGTACAGCACGCGCACCGCCCGGCGGCCACGCCAGCCCCACTGACTGCGACCGATCAACAACACCGCAAAAGTCAGCCAGGACAACAGTGCAAAAGTCGTCTTATGGTCCCAGCGCCATTGCCCCCGGCCCTGGCCATAGAGGGTTTCTCCAAACAAGGCCCCGGCGACCAAGGTGGCGGTCAGCAGCATGAAGCCCGCAGTCACAAAACGGAAGGTGAGTTTTTCCAGGGTCAGCAAGGGCAGGCCACTGTCGGCTTCTTGGCCCAAGCGGATGTTGCGCTCGGTGCGCGTCATCATCCAGGCGTGAATCACGGCCGCACCAAACATGCCATAGGCCGACAGGCCAAGCGCCCAATGCAGGGGCAACCAAGCCGAGGCCTGCTCATGCAACAGTGTGCCCGGAAACAGCCAAGCCATGGCCACCGCCACGGCTCCTAAGCCCCCCATGGCCCAGCGCGCCTTGAGCTGCGGGAAGATTTGCCGCTCCACCACATAAGCGGTGACCACCAGCCAAGCCGTGACCGACATGGCTGGTGCAAAGCCAAACCGCGCCGGCCCCGCCAGCAAACCCAGCAAAGCCAAAGCATGCGCAGCCCAAGCCAGACCCAGCAAGCGGCGGGCATTGACTTCGCCCATGCGTGCGCCGGTGACCGCCGCCAAACCATAGGCCAGCGCGGCCACGGCGGCAGCGGGGTGCATCCAGAATGGGGGACTCGCTAAAATCATAGGTCCGAGTTTAGCCTTTCAGGTGCAGCCACAGGGGCTTCACCACCACGCTGGACCGGTTTTTCTGGATTCGCACGCATGGCTTCCGCCCTGACCGACAAACTTTCCCGCCTCGTCAAAACCATCAGCGGACAGGCCCGCATCACCGAATCGAACGTGGCCGACATGCTGCGCGAGGTGCGCATGGCCCTGCTGGAGGCCGACGTGGCGCTGCCGGTGGTGCGTGATTTCATTGCCCGTGTGAAAGACAAAGCCTTGGGTCAAGAGGTCATGGGCTCGCTCAAGCCCGGCCAGGCCCTGGTGGGTGTGGTCAACCGCGAGTTGGCCGCCACCATGGGCGAAGGCGTGGCCGACATCAACTTGGCCGCGCAGCCGCCCGCCGTGATCTTGATGGCCGGTCTGCAAGGTGCCGGTAAAACCACCACCACCGCCAAGCTGGCCAAGCACCTGATCGAAAAGCGCAAAAAGAAAGTGCTCACGGTCTCGGGCGACGTGTACCGCCCCGCCGCCATCGAACAGCTCAAAACCGTCACCGCACAAGCCGGTGCCGAATGGTTCCCCAGCACCCCCGACCAAAAGCCGATCGACATCGCCCGAGCTGCCATCGACTACGCCCGCAAGCACTTTTTTGATGTGCTGCTGGTCGACACTGCCGGTCGCCTGGCGATTGACGAAGCCCTGATGGCCGAAATCAAGGGCCTGCACGCAGAACTCAAACCTGTGGAAACTCTGTTTGTGGTCGACGCCATGCAGGGCCAGGACGCGGCCAACACCGCCAAAGCCTTCAGCGAAGCGCTGCCCCTGACCGGCATCGTGCTGACCAAGCTCGACGGTGACTCACGCGGCGGTGCGGCACTGTCTGTGCGCCAGATCACCGGCGCGCCCATCAAGTTTGCCGGTACCAGCGAAAAGATCGACGGCTTGGAAGTGTTCGATGCCGAGCGCCACGCCGGTCGCATCTTGGGCATGGGCGACATCGTCGCGCTCGTGGAGCAAGTCACTGCCGGTGTGGACATGGAGGCCGCCCAAAAGCTGGCCGCCAAGGTCAAGAGCGGTGGCGGTTTCGACCTGAACGACTTTTTGGCCCAGATCCAGCAGATGAAACAAATGGGCGGCCTGTCCAGCCTGATGGACAAACTGCCCAGCCAGCTGACCGCCAAGGCCGGCGCGATGGACATGGACAAGGTCGAGAAAGACATCGCCCGCAAGCAAGGCATCATCCACAGCATGACGCCCAAAGAGCGCAGCAAGCCCGAGTTGATCAAGGCCACGCGCAAGCGCCGCATTGCCGCAGGTGCGGGTGTTCAGGTGCACGACGTCAACCGCATGCTCAAAGAGTTTGAGCAAATGCAGGACATGATGAAAAAAATGCAGGGCGGCGGCCTCATGAAAATGATGAAACGCATGGGCGCCATGAAAGGCATGATGGGCGGCGGCGGGGGTTTCCCCGGCATGCCGCGCTGATTCAGTACTGGCTTGCGGGCAGTGTGACCTGCAGGCCGTCCAGTTCTTCGGTCAGCTCGATCTGACACGACAGGCGACTCCCCGCCTCACGCGTTTGGGCGGTGAAGGCCAGCATGCCGTCTTCGTCGCTGCTCATCGGCGGCAGTTTGGATTGCCAATCGCTTTGCACCACCACATGGCAAGTGGCGCAGGTCAGCAGCCCGCCGCAATCGGCTTGGATGCCAGGCAAATTCGCATCAACAGCCGCTTGCATCAGGCTTTGGCCGGGCTGGGCTTGCAGGGTGTGCGCGGTTTGGGTCGGGTCGTGGGGTTGCAGGTGGATCGTGATCATCAATGCATCGCGCTCAAATGCGCGCTCTCAGTGGTTTCTAAATTCGGCCGAAGTATTCACGCTTGTGAAACTCCGTCGCGTCCTCGGCTTGCACCATGCGCTGGTGCTCGGCCTTTTTGATGGTGCTGTAGTAGTCCACAAAGGGCTGGCCCATGGCTTGGCACAAAGCGGCATCGGCTTGCAGCGCCTGCACCGCATGGGCCAGACTGGTCGGAATGGTGGCAGCGCCTGCAGAGTACGGTGTTTCGGTGGCGGGTGGCGCTTGCAGTTGGGCGTCTAAGCCATCGAGTCCCGCATGGATTTGTGAGGCCATGTACAGGTAAGGGTTGGCCGCGGGTTCGCCCAAGCGGTTTTCAATGCGGGTGGCGTTGTCGCCGGGTGCGCCAATGACACGCAGCATCGCGCCCCGGTTGTCGCGTCCCCACAAAATCGACTGCGGCGCCATGGCGTTGGGCCTGAAGCGTCCATAGCCATTGCTGGTGGAGGTACACAGGGCCGTGAGCGCTGGGGCATGCGACAGCAGACCCGCCAGCCAAGACGCACCCATATCGCTCAGCACCTGCCGCGCATCCAGCGCACCACCTGGTGCGGCCGCATCCCGCATGAACACGTTGCGGCCAGTGCTTGCTTCGCAGAGGGATTGGTGCAGGTGCCAGCCGCTCGACATGATGTGCTCAAACGGCGGGCGGCACATGAAGGTGGCGTGGTAGCCAGCGCGGCGCAGGGCCTGGCGCGTGGCGTTGCGAAACAGCACCATGTGGTCGGCGGCCGTCAGCACATCGCGGACGTCAAACACCGCCTCCACCTGGCTGGGGCCCAGTTCGATTTCAAGCGAGATCAGCGGCAGGCCAAGGGCCTGCGCGGTGCGCTGCACGATGCGCAGCGGCTCTTCGGCCCGGTCAAACCAGCCCTCGGTCAGCAGGTTGTAGCCCGGGTGGATCAGGTTGACTTCGGGCGCAGGGCCGGGCCAGTCGGCGCGGTCCGGGTCCAGGTCTGCGCCGTGCAGCGGGTCTTTGAGGCGGTAGATGTGGAACTCCACTTCCAGCCCGCAGCGCATCTGCCATCCGCGATCGGTCAGGCGCTGCACGGCTTGCTGCAACACATGGCGCGAGTCCAGGGGCACGATGCGGCCATCCGCAAAAAAGGGCTGGCACTGCAGCCAGCCGGTTTTTTCGGTCCAGGGCAGCACATGCCAGCTGGCCGGGTCGGGCATGAGCGTGAAGTTGCTCGCCCCGGCAAAGCCGGGCAGGGTCTCTTCGATGCCCTGCTCGAACACTTTGAAGGCGGTGCGGTCCGAGCTGTCTTTGAGCAGCAAGGTGCTGACCATGCCGATGCCGTTGGCCAGTGCCTGGCGCAGCTGCGAAGCCACGATCGTTTTGCCGCGCACCACGCCGTGCAGGTCGCACCAGCCGAGGCGGATCAGCTCGATGCCCGAGGCCTCGACCTGCCGCAATAACTGCTCGCAAGCGGTTTCACGTTCGCGGCTGTTTAGGTCGCAGCGTTCAACGAAGCTCATGCTGCGCTCGTGTCGGCAGAAGCAGCCACATCACCCGGCAGTGCTGCGTCCCACGGTGCGCCGCGGCGCTTGGCATCGCAGGCCTCGCGCCACCACTGTGGCCACTGGCCGCTGGGGGCGATGCCGTCCACCGTGTCAGGCCCCATGCGCTGGCTGGCCACGGCGTCTTGTGCAAAGCCTGGTGGTAAGCCACCGGCCTGAACGGTCTCTATGGCTTTGAGCAAAATGCGCCGGTTCGCCATGATCACCTTGTCGCTGGTACCCAGGTGTTCGCGGGTGCGGTCTTGGATCGCGCCCATGCTCTCGCAGGCCCACTGGTCGTGCACATTGATGTCGTCTTCGCCCATGCCCAAGTAGGTGCGCGAAACTTGCTCTTCGGGGTTAAAGCCCCAGTGGTTGTGTTTGCCCGCTTTGGGGATGTAGTCGGGCAGCGTGACCGAGGGCAGGCGCTGCTTGCGCATGGCTTCTTTGTCCACCGGGCCGTCAAAGCTGGTGAACACCGAATACCAATAGGTGTGCGTGTCGTCTACCGGCACATGCATCTGCGTGATGGTCATGCTCTCGGACAGTGGAATCACAAAGGTGTGTGGGAACAGTGCGTTGGTCACCCGCACATGCGTGAGTGCGTCGTTGATCGGGCGCAGGGCCGTCAATCGCATGCCCGCGTCGGTGGGCTCAAATGAAATCTCGGGCTGGTCCAGCTCGCGCATCACCCGCGTCATGGGCCAGCGCTCGCCTTGCACATCGCCCGCACTCGCGCCCCGGAACTGGCGGCCATAGCTGCCTTCCAGCGACTCGTCATTGAAAAAGCGGTGCAGGTACGACGCATGTGCCGGGTCAATGCCCACCTCAAAGGCCTGCAGCCAGTTGCAGTGCCACAGCCCTTTGAAGGCAAAGGTGTGGGTGGCCGGGGCACTGAAGGCGTCGATGCCCGGCAGTGGCGGCGGGGTCTGGCCTTCGGGGCCAAACCAGCCAAACAAAATGCCGCTGCGTTCGATGATGGGGTAGCTGCGCTGGCGCACACGATTGCACAGCGTGCTGCCGGTGGGCTCCGCAGGGGTTTCGATGCACTGGCCTGTCACGTCGAACTTCCAGCCGTGGAATGGGCAGCGCAGGCCATCGCCTTCGTTGCGGCCAAAGGCCAGGTCCGCGCCCCGGTGCGGGCAGTCGCGGTCGAGCAAGCCGTAGTCGCCCTGCGCGTTGCGAAACAGCACCAAGTCCTGCCCCAATAGGCGCACCGCTTTGACGGGGCGAATCGCCATGCACGGATCGAGCGCGGGGTTGAACTCGTCCACCAGCGCCACGGGCTGCCAATAGTGGCGCATCACCGCACCGCACGGCGTGCCTGGCCCGATGCGGGTGATGAGTTCGTTTTGTTCTGCTTTCATGGGCGCCTCTGGCTTGTGCCTGGTGTTTGCCTGGTGCATGCACTCACCGTGGTGGGTCACGCTTGTCTCTCGGAGAACAGTTTAAACGGCTACGTGGGCCCGGCCTGCCAACAGGCGACACGGTGGGCGTGGCTTGACGCGTGTCAATTCGAGGCGGTCAAAGTGGACCACATTGGCGCAAAATCCAGCCCATGCAACACGCTCTTTTCATCTACGGCACCTTGATGCCCGGTTTGCGTCTGGAGGCCGAAATGCGCGGCGCCCGTTTCATGGGGGCAGCTCAGGTGCCGGGCCGACTGGTCGATCTGGGGCGCTACCCAGGCTTGCTGCACGGCGAGGGCCAAGTCACCGGCGAAGTCTATGAAGTCGATGACGCGCACCTGGCGCGGCTCGATGCAGTGGAAGACATGGTGCCTGGGGACCGCGCCGCCTCGCAATACTGGCGCGAGGGATTCACGGTGGTTGGTGGCCCGCTGCAAGGCCAAAGGGTGCAGACCTATGTCTACAACTGCCCGACCGAAGGCTGCAGGCCCATCCCGCACGGCGACTACCGCCGCTACATTCGCGAAGTCGGGCGTGAGTCCTAACCGTACTGCGTAGGAGCCCACCCTGTGGGCGATGAACCCTCCGCAACGCTGCAAGCGATCGCCCACAGGGTGGGCTCCTATCAAATCAATCCCGAATCACCAACTCACCCCGCAGCGAGTGCGACAGGCCTTGGGTGATGCGCACATCGGCCATCTGACCGATCAGGCGGTCCATGTTGGGGCCGCCGGGGAAGTTGACCACCCGGTTGCACTCGGTGCGCCCGGCCAGTTCGGTGGCGTCCTTGCGTGAAGGGCGCTCCACCAAAATGCGCTGCACCGTGCCCACGCGGCTGTCGCCAATGCGCTGTACGTTCTCTTCGATGGTCGCTTGCAGGTGGTGCAGGCGGCGCAGCTTCACTTCGTGCGGCGTGTCGTCATGCAGGTTGGCCGCAGGTGTGCCGGGGCGGGGGCTGAAGATGAAGCTGAAACTCGTGTCAAAACCCACATCGGTGATCAGCTTCATCATCTTGTTGAAGTCGTCTTCGGTCTCGCCGGGGAAGCCCACGATGAAATCGCTGCTGAGCGACATGTCGGGGCGAATCGCCCGCAGCTTGCGGATCGTGCTCTTGTATTCCATGGCGGTGTAGCCGCGCTTCATGGCCATCAAAATTTTGTCTGATCCGTGCTGCACCGGCAGGTGCAAATGGCTCACCAGTTTGGGGATTTTTTCGTAAGCGTCGATCAGGCGCTGCGTGAACTCGTTGGGGTGGCTGGTCACGTAACGGATGCGCTCGATGCCTGGCATGTCGGCCACGTATTCCAGCAGCAGCGCAAAGTCGGCAATGTCTGAGGTGCCGCCCATCTTGCCCCGGTAAGCATTCACGTTTTGGCCCAGCAAGGTGATTTCTTTCACGCCCTGCGCTGCCAGCCCTGCGATCTCGACCAGCACATCGTCAAACGGGCGAGAGACCTCTTCGCCACGGGTGTAGGGCACCACGCAATAGCTGCAATATTTGCTGCAACCTTCCATGATCGACACAAAGGCGGTGGCGCCTTCCACCTTGGCGGGTGGCAGGTGGTCAAACTTTTCAATCTCGGGGAAGCTGATGTCCACCTGCGGGCGCTGCTTGCGCTCGCGCTCTGCCAGCATCTCGGGCAGGCGGTGCAGGGTCTGCGGGCCAAACACCACGTCCACATAAGGCGCACGCTTGATGATCTCGGCGCCCTCCTGGCTGGCCACGCAGCCGCCCACGCCAATCAGCACGCCCTTGGCTTTCAGGTGCTGCACCCGACCCAGATCGCTGAACACTTTTTCTTGCGCCTTCTCGCGCACCGAGCAGGTGTTGAACAAAATCAGATCGGCCTCGTCCAAGTCCTGCGTGGGCTCGTAGCCTTGGGCCGCGCCCAGCACATCGGCCATCTTGTCCGAGTCGTACTCGTTCATCTGGCAGCCAAAGGTTTTGATGAAGACCTTCTTGCTCATGCGGCCTCCACGGCAGTCAGGGAGGTGATGAAGTCAAGGCAAAGCAAAGCACGCCCGCGAAGGGCCAGAGTGCAGCGGTTCATGGTGTAGATCCAGAGGCTGTGAAAAAGAAAAGCGCGGATGCGCTTTGGAAGTGGCAGATTATCGCAGGCCAGCCCCAGCTCAGTTCCCCGGTGTCTCAATCACCTTCGGCTTGAAAAACATCGGGTAAGCCCTCTGCACCGTCGGGCTGTCATAGGCCCAGCTGTGGCATTGGCCCAGGTGGTAGGGCGGTTTGGTGATTTCGGGTTGGGGCTGGCCGGCTTGTTCGCGGCGGTGCCATTGGCCTGCGGGCAGGGTTTGGTAGGCAGCGGTCGCCATATTGAACAAAAGTTCTCGCAGGTGGGTGCAGCCTTCGGTGCCACCCACGTGTTCGTTGATCACCTTGCGCCAGCCCGGGCCCATGGTTTGGCCGATGAGTTTGTGCATGCCATGCGGTGCGCCTGCGCATTCGGGGTGGGGGATGTCGTCCATCGCGGTGACGATGTCCTGGATGACCATTTTGTTGTTCAGCGTGACGCGGATCTTCAAGCCGTGGATCGGTTCGTTGGCCGGGAAGGGGCGCTCGTTGGGCACGCTGAAGCCAAAGGTTTTCACGTCGGTCAGTTCGGCTTCGATGTCCCACAGGCCGTCTTCGCGGTCATAACCGTTGTAGACCACGGTTCGCGTATGTGACAGTTTTCGGGGGGATGCTGGGGGTAGTGCCAATGGAATTCTCGCGGGTCTGGTGTTCAATCTTCCGATCATATCGATGCAGGAGCCTGCGCCATGTCCCACAACATCCACCCCGCTGTTCGCCGCCAGACCATTGCCGATGCCCTGCGCCGCACCGCGATCCGCCTGCCTCACAAAACCGGCATCGTGTGTGGTGCCACCACTTGGACCTATGCCGAGTTCGATGCGCTGGTGAGCCGCCTGGCCGCTGGCTTGGCCAGCATCGGCGTGGCCGAGGGCGACAAGGTCGCGGTGCTGGCCCGCAACTCGCACGGTTTTGGCGCCTTGCGGTTTGCGTTGGCCCGTCGGGGTGCGGTCATGGTGCCGATCAACTTCATGCTCAAGGCCGAAGAGGTGGCTTATATCTTGCGCCACGCGGGCGCCAAGACCCTGGCCACCGACAGCGGCCTGGCCGAGCTGGCGCAGGCTGCCAGCAAGCTGGACACACAAGTGCAGCAGTTCATTTGGCTGCCTTCCGAAGACCCAAGCCAGCCCGTGGCGGGCATGCACAGCTTTGACACGCTGGCCGCCTGCACCGATGCCTTGCCTGAGGTGCAGCTGGGCAGCCACGATGTGGCGCAGATCGTCTACACCAGCGGCACCGAGTCGTCGCCCAAAGGCGCGCAGCTCACACACGATGCGGTGCTGTGGCAATACGTCAGCTGCGTGATCGATGCCGAAATTGCCGAGGCCGACGTGGCCCTGCACGCGCTGCCGCTGTACCACTGCGCCCAGCTCGATGTGTTCTTTGGCCCGGCCATTTACATGGGCAGCACCAACGTCATCACGTCCAAGCCCACGCCTGACAACTTGCTGCCCATGCTCGAAAAGTTTGGCATCACCAGTTTCTTTGCGCCGCCCACGGTGTGGATCGCGCTGCTGCGCTCGCCGCTGCTCGACGCTGACAAGCTCTCTCAACTGGCCAAGGGCTATTACGGCGCGTCCATCATGCCGGTCGAGGTGCTCAAAGAGCTGGCCTCTCGACTGCCCAAGGTGCGCTTGTGGAACCTGTACGGCCAGACCGAAATTGCGCCCTTGGCCACCATGCTCGGCCCTGACGACCAACTGCGCAAACCCGGCTCCTGCGGCAAAGCGGTGCGCAACGTCGAGACCCGTGTGGTCAACGATGACATGCAGGACGTGGCCGTGGGCGAGGTGGGCGAGATCGTGCACCGCTCGCCGCATTTGATGCTGGGCTACTTTCACGACGACGAGCGCACCAAGGCCTCCTTTGAGGGTGACTGGTTCCACAGCGGGGACTTGGGGATCATCGACGACGAGGGCTACATCACCGTGGTGGACCGCAAGAAGGACATGATCAAGTCCGGCGGTGAAAACGTGGCCAGCCGCGAAGTGGAAGAGATGATCTACCGACTGCCGCAAGTGAGCGAAGTGGCCGTGATTGGATTGCCCGACCCCAAGTGGGTCGAGGCCGTGACGGCGGTCATCGTGGTCAAGGCCGGGCAGGCGCTGGACGAGGCGGCGGTGATGGCGCATTGCGCCCAGCAGATGGCGGGCTTCAAGTGCCCTAAGCGCGTGGTCTTCACGGACGCGCTGCCCAAGAACCCGAGCGGCAAACTGCTCAAGCGGGATTTGCGGGTGCGTTACGCCTGAGGCATCGCCAGGCCGGGGCGCTCAAGTGGGGGCGCTCAACTGCCCCAGCGGGTGTGGAACTTGCCGGGCTTGTCGGTGCGCTGGTAGGTGTGTGCGCCAAAGTAGTCGCGCTGTGCCTGCAGCAAGTTGGCGGGCAGGCGGGCGGACCGGTAGGCGTCGTAATACGACAGGGCGCTCATGAAGGCGGGCACGGCCACGCCGCTCAGCGCGGCCATGGCCACCACTTCGCGCAGGTCTTGCTCGCAGTCGGCCATCACGCTGGCAAAGTGGCTGTCCACCAGCAGGTTGCGCAAATCGTTGTTCGCTGCAAAGGCGCGGCGCATGTCTTCCAGCAGGTGGGCGCGGATGATGCACCCCGCACGCCAGACCGAGGCCACCTTGGCCATGGGCAGTGCCCACTGGTGTTCGCGGTCAGCGGCTTTGAGCAGCGCAAAGCCTTGCGCATAGGCGCACAGCTTGGCGGCCAGCAAGGCGCGTTGGATCTTGGGCAGCACGGCAGTGCGCTCGCCCGCCACCTTGGCCACAGGGCCTTTCAAAATTTTGGACGCAGTCACGCGCTCGGGCTGGATGGCGCTCACGGTGCGGGCAAACACAGCGTCGGCAATCGTGGGCGCGGTCACGCCCATGTCCAGCGCGATCTGGCTGGTCCATTTGCCGGTGCCTTTTTGCTCGGCGGTGTCCAAGATCACGTTGACCAAGGCGTCGCCGGTCTCGGGGTCGGTTTGCTTCAAGATGTCGGCGGTGATGCCGATCAGGTAGCTGCCCAGCTCGCCTTCGTTCCAGTGCGCAAAGACTGGGCTCATCTCGGCGGCGCTCATGCCCAGGCATTGCTGCATCAAGAAATAGGCTTCGCAGATCATTTGCATGTCGGCGTATTCGATGCCGTTGTGCACCATCTTCACAAAGTGACCGGCACCCCCGTGGCCCATCCAGTCGCAGCAGGGCTGGCCGTCGTCGGCTTTGGCGGCGATGGCTTGCAGCAGGGGCTTGACCAGGGGCCAGGCCTCGGGCGAGCCGCCGGGCATGAGCGCCGGGCCGCGCAGGGCACCTTCTTCGCCGCCGCTCACGCCTGCGCCCACATACAAGATGCCCGAGCCCTCCAGCGCCGCCATGCGCCGCTGGGTGTCGGTGAACAAGGTGTTGCCGCCGTCGATGACCACATCGCCCGCAGCCAGCAGGGGGCGCAGCTCGGCCAGCACGGCGTCCACCGGTGCACCTGCGGGCACCATCAGCCACACACGGCGCGGCACTTGCAGGCTGGCCACCAGCTGGGCCAATGACTCGGCCGTGTGGGCCTTGAGGCCCTGGGTGCGTTGGGCAAAGCTTTGACGCCGCGCCGCGTCCAGATCAAAACCGCTGACGGCAAAGCCGTTGCGCTCCAGATTCAGGGCCAGGTTTTCACCCATCACGCCCAGGCCCACCAGGCCGATATCGCTTGCTTGCATGTGTTCTTTAGAGGAAAGGAGACAGCCAGACGTAGAAGTTTCGTATGGCTTGTGCCCCTGATTTTGCAACAGCTCAGAGCTTGAACCTGTCGCTGTCGTTGATCGCGTCTACGGGAAATCCCCAGTGAAATGTCCTACCGATAGGACCTGATTGTTCTATTGACAGGACATTAGGACTGATGAACGATAGCCCCCATGAATGCCAACCTGCCTTTGCCCAAGTACCACCAGATTTATCTGGTGCTGCGCGAGCAACTGCGCGAGGGCCGCTTTGATGCCGGCTTGCCGGGCGAGATGGCTTTGATGGACCAGTTTGGTGTGGCCCGCGTCACGGTGCGCCGTGCCTTGTCGCAGTTGGCGCAAGAAGGCCTGATCAGCCGCGAGCCCGGTCGCGGCACCCGCCCCGTGGTGGCGCGTGCCAACGAGGTGCAGATGCAGGCTTCCACCATGGCCACAGGCCAGCAGGCGCGACTGACGGGCTTGCTGGAGAACCTGGTCACCATGGGCCTGCGCACCAAGGTCAAGGTCTTGTCGGTCGAGCGCATGCGTGCGCCGGTGGATGTGGCGGCCGCTTTGCAGTTGCAAGCCGGTGCGGCTGTGCAAAAGGCCGAGCGTGTGCGCAGCACGCCCGAAGGGCCTTTGTCGCACATCACCACCTGGGTGCCCGAGTCCATTTCGTCGGGCTTTGGCAAACGTGAACTGATGCAAAAGCCCATCTTGGTGTTGCTCGAAGAGTCGGGCGTCAAGGTGGGGCGTGCTGAGCAAACCATTTCGGCCCGCTTGGCCGATGTGGGCATGGCCCAGCACCTGGATGTTGCTGTCGGATCGGCCTTGTTGGCGGTACGACGTTTGATCTACGACGAGGACGACCGTCCCGTCCAATGGCTGCATGGCTTGTACCGCCCGGACCGGTACGAATACCAAATGCAGTTGTCGCGCGTTGGCAGCATCGATGCCAAGGTGTGGGTAAGCCAGGAGTTGTCCGCCAACTTTCATTGACCTTCACACAAAGGATGTTTCCATGACCACACGTCGTACCTTTATGGGCCAGTCCGCTGCTGCGGCTTCGGCACTCGCGTTTCCGTTGGTGGGAGGGGCACAACCCAAGCCCATCAAGATCGGTGTTTTGCACCCCGTCACGGGCGCCTTGGCTTACTCGGGCCAGCAGTGCCGCATGGGTGCGCAAATGGCGATCGAAGACATCAACAAGGCCGGCGGCATCAAGTCGCTGGGCGGCGCCAAGCTCGAAGCCATGCTGGGCGATGCCCAGTCCAACCCGCAAGCGGGCATTGCTGAAATCGAGAAGATGAACGAAGCCGGTGTGAGCGCTGTCGTCGGTGCCTTCGCATCCGCCATTTGTCTGGCCACCACACAAGCGGCTGCCAAGTACAACTTGCCCCACGTGGTCGATGTCGGCGTGGCCGACCAGATCGTTGAGCGCGGCCTGAAGAACACCTTCCGCTTTGGCCCTGGCTACAAAAAGTGCGCCGAAGTCGCCGTGGCCAGCCTGCACGCCCTGAACACCGCCGCTGGCAAGCCCGCCCGCACCGTGATGATCGTGCACGAAGAGTCGCTGTTTGGCACAGGCACCGCCAACTTGCTGGCCAAAGAGCTGCCCGGCTATGGCTACGAGGTCAAAGAGATCATCAAGCACGCCAACCCCACGCGTGACTTCAACAACATCGCGCTGCGCATCAAGCAGGTCAATCCCGACATCTTGATCCCTGCCAACTACTACAACGAATACGCCCTGTTGGTGCGCACCTTGCAGCAGCAAAAGATCACGCCCAAGGCCATCTATTCGGTGTTGGGTGGTGCGGCGTCGAGCTACAAGTTCGTCAAGGAGTTCCCAGAGGCGGCCAACGGCATCATCGACTGCAACCACTGGTTCAACCCCAAAGACAAGCGCTCGGCTGAACTGAAAAAGCGTGTCGAAGCCCAAGGTCAGTTCTTCAGCTACGAAGTGTTCATGACCTACACCGCCATGATGCTGTTGGCCGATGCGATCGAGCGCGCCAAGTCGCCTGACCGCGCCGCCATCATCGACGCTTTGGCTTCGAGCAAGTTTGAAAACCACATCATGCCCTACGGCCCCACACAGTTTGTGAACGGCCAGAACATGGGCGCACAGCCTTTGATGACGCAGGTCCACAAGGGCGACATCAAGGTGATCGTGCCGCGCGACTACCGCGAAGTGGAACCGGTCTTCCCACTCAAGGGCTAAGCCACAAGGACCCCGATGCTCGACTGGAACATCCTTTTCCCATCCGTGCTCAACGGCATCACCACCGGTGCCGTGTATGCGCTCATTGCGCTGGGCCTGACGCTGATTTATGGCGTGCTGCACATCATCAATTTCGCGCATGGCGCGGCTTTGATGGTGTCGCTGTATGGCGTGTACTTGCTCAAGGAAAAGCTCGGGGTCGATCCCTACATGGCCTTGCCGATCATGGTGCCCGCCATGTTCGTGCTGGGCTATGCCTTGCAGCGCGGGGTCATCAACCGCGCCAGCCATGGCAAGGACGAAAACATTTTGCTGGTCACGCTGGGCTTGTCCATCGTGCTGGAAAACCTGGCGCTGCTGTTTTTCAAGTCGGACACACGCAGCATCGACACCGCCTACACCTTGAGCACGGTCGAGATCGGCCCGGCCTTCATCGCATTGCCCAAGCTGGTGGCCTTTGCCGGGGCCTTGGTGGTGTCGGCAGTGCTGCTGCTCATCGTGCAAAAAACCGATTTGGGCCGCGCCATCCGTGCCGTGTCCAAAGAAAAGCAAGGCGCACGTTTGATGGGCATCGATGTGGACCATGTGTATGCCATGTGCTTTGGCTTGGGCCTGGCCAGTCTGGGCGCTGCGGCCTGCTTTTTGTTGCCTGCTTATTACGTGAACCCGCAGGTGGGCAATGGCTTTGTGCTGGTGGCCTTCACCATCGTGGTGCTGGGCGGCATGGGCAGCTTTGCTGGGGCATTGCTGGGCGGTTTGCTCATTGGTGTGGTGGAGTCGCTGGGTGGTTTGTTGCTGGGTGAGTCGCTGGGCCAGGTGGGTATTTTTGTGATTTTCATTGTGGTGCTGATGTTCAGACCGCAGGGCTTTTTTGGAGCGAAAGCATGAAAGACTTTCGCCGCATTGCGCTGTTTGCACTGCTCATCGGGGCCGTGCCGTTCTTCACCCAGTCGGGTGTGGTGCTCAATTTTGTGATGACCGCTTTGTACGCTTGCTTGCTTTCGCAAGCGTGGAATGTGCTGGGTGGTTTTGGTGGGCAGTTTTCATTCGGACACGCGCTGTTTTTTGGCACGGGCGCTTATGTGCAGGCCATCGCGCAAATGCAGTGGGGCTTGAGCCCCTGGGTGGCCTTGCCGCTGGCCATGGCTTTTGCCGCCGGTGTGGGCGCCTTTGTGGGCGCGGCATCGTTTCGCTATGGCCTCAAGGGGTCTTACTTTGCGCTGGTCACATTGGCTTTTGCCGAGGTGTTTCGCATCGTGGCCACCTCGGTGCCCTTCACCGGCGCGGGGGTGGGCTTGATGCTGCCGCTCAAGGAGTCTGCCGCCAACATGCAGTTTGTCAGTCGTGCGGGTTTCATTTGGCTGATGCTGGGCCTGGTCACGCTGGCGCTGTGCGTCACGGCCTGGCTCAAGGCGTCGCGCTTTGGGGCGTATTTGCAAGCGGTGCGCGACAACGAAGACGCGGCCCGCGCGATTGGTGTCAACCCCTTCCAAGTCAAGCTGGTGGCCACCATTTTGTCGGGCGGTTTGATGGGCGCTGGCGGTGCGTTTTATGTGCAAGTTTTCCAGTACATCGATCCGGGCATTGCCTTTGGCTCACACACCTCGGTTGAGGCCTTGGTGGGCGCGATCGTGGGCGGCTTGGGCACCTTGTGGGGCCCGCTGCTTGGGGCAGTCAGCCTGCACATCTTGGCCGATGTGACGCGCAATTTGTTCGGTCAATTGCCGGGCATCAACATGGTCATCTACGGCGTGGTGCTGATCGTCATCGTGATGTTCTTGCCCCGCGGCATTGCAGGCTTGGGCACCATCACGCCGCTGCAGTGGTGGCGCGGCAGCAAGGCTGCTGAAGCCGACAAACACGGAGGCCAATCATGAGCACGCTGATGCAAATCGACGGCGTGGGCAAATCCTTTGGGGGCCTCAAGGCCGTGCAAAACGTCAGCCTGTCGGTGACCGAAGGGCGTCTGAGTGCTTTGATCGGCCCCAACGGCGCAGGCAAGACGACCTTGTTTGCGCTGATGTCGGGCTTCATCGTGCCCGACACCGGCCACGTGCGTTTTGCCGGGCAAGACATCACCGGCCAAGCACCGCACCTGAACGCCCGCATGGGCTTGACCCGCACCTTCCAGATCGTGCAGCCCTTTGCCGCGCAGACGGTGCGTGAAAACATTGCCGTGGGTGCCCACCTGCACCTGCCGGGCCGTGCGCAAGCCCTTGAGTTTGCCGAGTCGGTGGCGGGCCAAGTGGGCCTGACGCCTCAGCTGGACAAATTGGCGAGTGACCTGACGGTGGCTGGCCGCAAGCGGCTGGAGTTGGCCCGTGCGTTGGCCACACGGCCGCGCCTCTTGCTGCTGGACGAAGTGCTGGCCGGGCTGAACCCGCAAGAAATTGCCGAGATGATCCCGGTGGTGCAAAGCATTGCGCAAAGCGGCGTGACGGTGCTCATGATCGAGCACGTCATGCAAGCCGTGATGAGCTTGGCGCAAGAAGTCTGGGTGCTGGCGCAAGGGCAATTGATTGCCCACGGCACGCCCGCCGAAGTGACGAACAACAAAGCCGTGGTCGAGGCCTATCTGGGCCACGGCACGGCCGAGCGTTTGCAAAAGAACGTGGCCCAAGCCCAAGCCGCCCAGGAGGCCCAGCCATGAACGCTTTGTTGAATGTGCAGGGTCTGCAATCGGGCTACGGCGCGGTCGAGGTTTTGCGCGGTGTGGACCTGCAGGTCATGCCCGGCGAAACCGTGGCGCTCTTGGGCAGCAATGGCGCAGGCAAAACCACGCTCAACCTCACGCTCAGTGGCCTGGTGGCCACACGGGGTGGGCAGGTGCAGTTCGATGGCCAAGACATCACCGGGTGGCATTCGCGCGAGGTGGTGGCCCATGGTTTGATCCACGTGCCCGAGGGCCGCAAGGTCTTCCCCAACCTGAGCGTGCACGAAAACCTGGAGCTGGGCGCCTTTACTCGAGGCCGCGAGCGACGGGCGCAAAACTTGGACAAGGTGTACGAGACCTTTCCGCGCCTCAAAGAGCGCGTCACGCAGTTGGCGGGCACGCTCAGCGGTGGCGAGCAGCAGATGCTGGCCATTGGCCGGGGCCTCATGGCCGAGCCGCGTTTGTTGATCTTGGACGAGCCATCGCTGGGCTTGTCGCCGCTCTTGGTCGAGGAAATGTTTGCGCTGATCGCCCAATTGCGCAGCACGGGTCTGGCGGTCTTGCTGGTCGAGCAAAACGTGGGCCAGTCGCTGGACATCGCCGACCGCGCGTATGTGATGGAAAACGGCGCGATCC
Source organism: Limnohabitans lacus (assembly GCF_030053395.1). GTDB lineage: Bacteria > Pseudomonadota > Gammaproteobacteria > Burkholderiales > Burkholderiaceae_C > Limnohabitans_A > Limnohabitans_A lacus. The sequence continues at coordinate 72,346 of NZ_JASGBH010000006.1, forward strand.
GTTTTGCGGGCACACCCGCCGAGCTGTTGGCCAGCGATACGCTGCGTCAGGCTTATTTGGGCATGTGAGGTCAACCATGCTTGACAACAAGCCTTTGCCACAAACGCTGGCGCAAAAACTCATCGCCCGCGCCGCCGGACGCAGCCATGTCGCCGTCGGAGAGGTGGTCACTTGCAACGTGGACTTGGCCATGTTCCACGACTCGTCCGGCCCCCGGCGTCTGAAGCCCATGCTCGACGAATTGGGCGCCGAGATCTGGGACAAAAACAAAGTGGTGCTGGTGCTGGACCACTATGTACCCGCACAAGACGCCGATGCGCAAAAGATCATCCAAATCACCCGCGACACTGCCAAACAGTGGCAGCTGCCGCATGTGATCGACAGCGAAGGCATTTGCCATGTGGTGCTGCCCGAGCGCGGGCATTTGAAGCCCGGCATGTTCTGTGTGGGCGGTGACTCGCATTCACCCACGGGCGGCGCTTTTGGCTGCTACATGTTTGGCATTGGGGCCACCGAAATGTTGGGCGTGTGCGTGACCGGCCAGATCTGGGTGCAGGTGCCGCGCACCTTGCGCATGCACTGGCATGGACGCTTGCAAGCCGGTGTGTCGGCCAAGGACATGATGCTGCACATGATCGGCCGCTTTGGCATGAATGGCGGCCAATACCAAGCGGTGGAGTTTTCTGGCACGGCGGTGCAAGCCATGTCGATGGCCGAGCGCATGACCTTGTCCAACATGAGCGCCGAGATGGGGGCGCAAGCGGGCTTGATTGCAGCGGACGCCACCACCTTGAACCACCTGCAATCGATCGGGGTGGCGCCAGAACACCTGGAAAGTGCCGGGCAATGGTTCACCGACGAGGACGCCGATTTCGAGCAGCACATGTTTGATGCCACGCGTTTGAGCCCCCAAGTGGCGGCACCGCACAGCCCGGCCAACACGCGCGATGTGGCCGAGTTTTCAGACGTGGTGCCCAGCATTGCCTACATCGGTGCCTGCACCGGCGCCAAGCTCGAAGACCTGCGCGCCGCCGCATCGGTGCTCAAGGGGCAGCGCGTGGCCGCCGGCGTGCAGCTCATGGTGGCGCCGGCCAGTGCCCGCGACCAAGCCCAGGCCCACAAAGAAGGCGTGATGCAAATTTTGCAAGACGCAGGCGCCACCGTGCTGCCCAACAGCTGCGGCGCTTGCGCGGGCTACGGCGCGACATTCCCGGAAGGGGCCACCGTGATCTCGAGCACCGCGCGCAATTTCAAAGGCCGCATGGGCCCGGCCAGTGTGAACGTGTATTTGGCTTCGCCCTACACCGTCGCGGCATCGGCCTTGCGCGGGCGCATCAGCGATGCACGGGAGGTGCTGGCATGAGCGCAGTGGGTTTCCATCAGGCACGCGTCTGGCGCTTGGGGGCCGATGTGGACACCGATGTCCTGGCGCCCGGTGCCTACATGAAGCACGGTCTGGATGTGATCGGTCAGCACTGTTTGGAAGCGGTGCGTGCCGACTTTGCCCAGGGCGTGCGCGAAGGCGATGTGCTGGTGGCCGGGGCCAACTTTGGCATCGGCTCATCGCGCGAACAAGCCGCTGGCGTGCTGCGCCATTTGGGCGTGGCGGCGGTGATCGCGCCGTCTTACAGCGGCCTGTATTTCCGCAACGCTTTCAACCTCGGACTGCTGCTGCTCACTTGCCCTGAGGCCGTGCAGATCGAAGAAGGCGAGCGGTTGAGTTTGACGTTTGATGGGGAAACGCCCCTGGTGCTGCGTGCCAATGGTCAGCGCTTGGTGTGTGCCCCTATCCCCGGTTTTTTGATGGACATGGTCGAGGCAGGCGGCTTGTTGCCACTGCTCAAAAAAAGGAATTCACAATGAACCCGATGGACCCCGTGATGGATCCTGTCATGGACCCGGTCACCTTGGCCGTGCTGCGCGGCCGACTGGAACAAATTGCCGACGAGATGGACGCGACGCTTTACCGCAGCGCCTTCAACCCCATCATTGCCGAGGCGCACGACGCATGCCACGGCTTGTACGACGCCATCACCGGCGACACCCTGATCCAGGGCAAGTCGGGCTTGCCCGTGTTTGTGGGTGCCATGGCTTTTGCCGTGAGAGCGGCCATGCGCGTGGCCGCTGAGCGTGGCGGCATGCAGCCGGGCGATGTGTGGTTGTTCAATGACCCCTACGAAGGCGGCACCCACGCCAACGACTTCAAGCTGGTCAAGCCCTGCTTTCGCAATGGTCAGCTGTATTGCTTTTTGGCGTCAGCCGCGCACTGGCACGATGTGGGCGGTGCGGTACCCGGCAACTACAACCCAGCGGCCACCGAATGCTGGCAAGAAGCGGTGCAAATTCCGCCGGTGCGGATCTTGCGCGGTGGCGTGCTCGACGACGACGTGCTGGCCATTTTGCGGGCCAACACCCGCTTGCCCGACAGCCTGTGGGGTGACTTGAATGGTCAGCTGGCCGCACTCGAATTGGGTGCACGCCGCTTGGACGGACTGCTCGATGAATACGGCGACGCCAAAGTGGCGCAGGCCCTGGTGGAGCTGCGCACACGCGCTGTGCGCTTGATGCGCTCGCACATCACCAGCCTGCCCGATGGCCGCTACAGCTTTGAAGACGTGCTGGACAACGACGGCGTGAAAGACGAGCTGCTCACCATTGCGCTCGACATGACGGTGGCCGGTGACCGGCTGACGCTGGACTTTTCGCGCACTTCGGCGCAGTGCGCTGGGCCGGTGAACATCTCGCGTGCCACAGCGGTCGCTGCTTGTTATGTGGCTTTGAAGCACGTGTTCCCCGATGTTCCCGCCAACGCGGGCGTGCTGGATGCGGTGGATTTTGTGATCCCCGATGGCTTGGTCATCAGCGCTTCGCGCCCGCGCCCGGTGGGCGGTTACACCGAAACCATTTTGCGCATGATCGACGTGATCTTCAGCGCCACGGCCCTGGCCGATCCGCAGCGGGCCGTGGCCCATGCCTACGGCACCATCAACGCCTTGTCGATCGCCGGGCACCGCACCGACGACAAGCGCAAGGGCCAGCGCTGGGTGATGTTCAGCTTCTTTGGCGGCGGGCACGGTGGCCATTCGGATGGCGATGGCTTGTCGCACGGCAACGCGCCGATCTCCACGGCCACGATCCCGCCCATGGAGATTCTGGAAGCGGCCTACCCGGTGCGCTTCACGCAGTGGGCCTTGCGTCCCGGCTCGGGTGGTGACGGTCAGCACCGAGGTGGTCTGGGGGCGATTTACGAGATCGAGTTGCTCGAAGACAGCGCCGAAGCCTTCATCTTTGGCGAGCGCGGCAAGTCGGCCCCCAAGGGCATTCATGGCGGCCAGCCTGCGCTGCCCAATGTGTTCGAGTATTGCCAAAACGGCGAGTGGAAGAGTCCGCCCATGGTCTCCAAGATGCTGGGCATTCACCTCAAAAAAGGCGACCGCGTGCGCCTGCAAACCCCGGGCGGCGGCGGCTGGGGATCGCCCGCTGAGCGATCGGCGCAAGACCGTGCCAAAGACAGCGCACTCGGTTACACCAAGGAACAAGCATGAGCGAGGCAGCAGTGAACCAAGCGCATTGGGTGGTCGGCGTGGACGTGGGCGGGACCTTCACCGACCTGTTTGTGCTGGACGAAAAAACCGGCCAGGCCCGCATCGTCAAAGTGCCCTCGACGCGCGGTGAAGAAGCCCGAGGCTTCATGAACGGCATTGCCAAGGTCACCGGCAACACCGGGGCCGATGGCGCTCAAGAGATTGCCACCATCGTGCACGGCACCACGGTGGGCACCAACGCTTTGCTCGAACGCAAGATTGCCCGCACCGGCATCATCACCACACGGGGTTTTCGGGATGTGTTGGAGATGCGCCGCCGCGACCGCCCGCAAACCTGGGGCCTGCGCGGCAGCTACACCCCGGTGGTACCCCGCGCTTGGCGTCTGGAAGTGGACGAGCGTGTATTGGCCGATGGCCAGATGCACACGCCGGTGGATCTGGATCAGGTGCGCGAACAAGCCCGCGCCCTGCTGGCCGAAGGCTGCGAGGCGGTGTGTGTGTTCTTTGTGCATGCCTATGCCAACCCCGCCAACGAACAAGCCGCTGTGGCGGCAGTGCGCGAGATTTGGCCCAACAGTTATGTGACGTCGGCCAGCGAAGTGCTGCCCGAGATCCGTGAGTTTGAGCGCTGCTCCACCGCCACGCTGAACGCCGCCTTGCAGCCTGTGGTGGGCAGCTATTTGCAGCGCCTCGATGGCGATTTGCGCGCCCAGGGCTTTGGTGGCGAATTGTTGATTGTGCAAAGCAATGGCGGCGTGATGTCGCGCCAGACCGCTTGCGATGTGCCGGTGCGCACCGCGCTGTCTGGCCCGGCGGCAGGCGTGATGGCCTGTGCCGAAATTGCGCGTGCTTCGGGTTTTGAGAACGTGATCACTGGCGACATCGGCGGCACGTCGTTTGACGTGTCCTTGGTGGCCGGAGGCGAAGCGGCCCTCGCCGCGCAAACCTCGATTGAGTTTGGCTTGGTGGTGCGCTCGCCCATGATCCAGATCGAGACCATCGGCGCCGGTGGCGGCTCGATCGCCTCGGTTGATGCGGGCGGCATGCTGCAAGTGGGCCCCGAGTCGGCCGGTAGCATTCCGGGCCCAGCCTGTTATGGGCGAGGCAACACCCGCCCCACGGTGACCGATGCCAATGTGCTTCTGGGCCGCATCGCGGCCGACCGGCCTTTGGGCGGCGGCCTGTTGCAAAAGCTCGATTCGGGTTTGTCAGAAACAGCCATTGCCCAGCATGTGGCCGAGCCCTTGGGTTTGACGGCGCTGGCTGCGGCTGAGGCGATTTTGACGGTGGCCAATGCCCGCATGGCGGGCGCGATCCGTGTGGTGTCCATTGAGCGCGGCCACGACCCGCGCCAGTTCGCCTACATGCCTTTTGGTGGTGGCGGCGGTTTGCATGTGTGCGCCATGATGCGCGAGGTGGGCGTGACCACCGGCATCGTGCCGCGTTACCCGGGCGTGACCTCTGCGCTGGGCTGCGTGATGGCCGACATGCGCCACGACGCGGTGCAAACGCTGAACGTGGCGCTGGCCGATGTGGCCTGGCCGGCATTGCTGCAGCGCGTGGACAGCCTGGCCGAGGCTTGCCAGGTGCGCTTGGATTCCGCCGGTGTGAACTTTGTGCGCGTGGACGAAGTCATCAGCTTTGACATGCTCTACATGGGCCAGACCCACACGCTGCAAGTGCCGGTGAAGCGCGAGCAATTGAATGCCGCCGGTGTGCTGGCCGCGTTTGAGGCCGCTTACCAACATGCCTTTGGCCGTGTGCTTCAAGGCCCGGTGATCCGCGTGATGAACCTGCGCTATGCCCGCATCGGGCGGCGTCCCAAGTTTGATTTGGCGGTGCTGGCGCCACAAGGCGATGGCCGCACGACTCCCCTGGGCGAGCAGCAGGTTTACCACCAAGGCCAGTGGTGGACCGCGCAGCGCTACGAGCGCTTGAGCTTGCCCGTGGGCACTGTGGTGCAAGGCCCGGCGATTTTGGAGCAGCCCGACACGACCGTTTGGCTCGAACCCGGCTTTGACGGCCGTGTCGACAAACTGGGCAACCTCTTGGTGGAGCGCACAGCATGAACCTGAAAACCGCCAAATTGGGCATGGTCATCGTGGACCTGCAAAACGATTTTCTGGCGCCCGATGGTGCTTACGCTCGGGGCAATACCCTGAGCGCCGAGGCGGTGAAGCTGCCCGAGCGCATGGCGCCGGTGGCGCGAGCCATCAAGGCCCATGGCGGCTTGGTCACGGCCAGTTTGTTCACGCTGTGGCCCAACGCGCAAGGCGAGCCGATGATCTCGGCCCACCTCCAAGAGCGCCGCCCGTTTTTGCGCAAGGGCGACTTTTCACCCGGCAGCCGTGGCCAAGCCAATGTGGACCTGCTCGCACCGCTGGTGGATGTGTCGGTGTTCAAGGTGGCGTATTCGGCCTTCTTCAACACGCAGCTCGATTGGGTGCTCAAGAAATCGGGCATCGACACCTTGGTGGTGTGTGGCATCGTCAGCAACGGTGGCGTGGCCAGCACGGTGCGCGACGCGCATGTGCGTGACTACCATGTGATCGTGCTGTCTGACGGTTGCGCCGCCTTCAGCGATGCCGCGCACCAAGCCGCATTGGCCGACATGGGCTCGGTGGCCGATGTCATGGACAGTGCCGCTTTTTTGAAACAACTGGGTTGAAGCCATGAACGCGCCGCTGCCGCAAGTTCTGCCTGCGAACGAGTTGCAAGCCGACGACCACACACCGGTGGTCATTGTGGGTGCAGGCGCTTGTGGCCTCACGGCAGCGCTGGCCTTGCACCGCTTGGGAGTTGACTGTGTGGTGCTGGAGCGCGATGCGTTTGCAGCGGGCTCCACCGCTTTGTCTTCGGGCTTTGTGCCCGCGCCTTGTACGCAAGCCCAACAGGCCCAAGGCATCAGCGACAGCGTGGCGCAGTTTGCGGCTGACATTCAGGCCAAGGCCCACGGTCAGGCCGCGCCCCACCTGGTGCAGGCCTATGCCCAACACATCGGCCCCGCTATGGACGCGTTGGCCGTTCACCATGGCCTGCCTTGGCAGGTGCTGGACAACTTTTTGTACCCCGGCCACAGCGCCCATCGCATGCACGCCGTGCCCGAAAAAACCGGCACGGGTTTGATGAGCCGCTTGCAAGCAGCGGCCGACGCCGCAGGCGTGGTGGTGCTCACGCAAGCGCAAGTGACCGAGCTGTGGGCCGACGCCGCGCAGCGCATCCACGGCGTGGGTTTTGTCAGGCCCGACGGCCAGACCGAGCGCATCCGCTGCGATGCGGTGATCTTGGCTTGCAATGGTTTTGGCGGCGCTGCGGCCATGGTCGAAGAGCTGTTGCCCGAGATGGCCGAGGCCACTTATGCGGGCCATGTGGGCAACGACGGCAGTGCCATCGCTTGGGGCCAACAACTCGGTGCGCGATTGGCCGATTTGGGTGCGTACCAAGGCCACGGCTCTTGGGCGGTGCCACAAGGCGCTTTGATCTCATGGGCGCTGATGATGGAAGGCGGTGTGCAGATCAACGCCCAAGGCCAGCGCTTTCACGACGAGACCCAGGGCTATTCGGAGGCGGCGGTGCATGTGCTGGCCCAACCCGGTGGCGTGGCTTGGAATGTGTTCGACGATGCGCTCCTGAATTTTGCGCAAGGGTTTCCAGATTTTGTGGCGGCCCAAGGCGCCGGCGCGGTGCAGCACGCAGGCGATGCGGTGGCACTGGCCCAACTGATTGGCTGCCCGCCAGACGTGTTGCAAGCCACCTTGAACGCGGTGCAGCCGGGCACCGACGCGGTCACAGGCCGCACGTTCAAACGCGCCCTGCAAGCGCCTTTCCACGCCATCAAGGTGACAGGCGCTTTGTTCCACACCCAGGGCGGCTTGGACATCGACGCGCAAGCCCGCGTGCTGCGTGAAGACGGCACCCCCTTGCCCAATGTGCTGGCCGCAGGCGGCGCGGCACGGGGTGTGTCGGGTCAGGCGGTCTGGGGCTATTTGTCGGGCAATGGCTTGCTCAGCGCCATTGCGGGCGGGCACATCGCTGCGCATACGGCTGCACACATGGCACAACAACTTTTGAAGGATTCGGCACGATGAGCCAGACACACCATTTGGCCCAACGCCTGCAACAGAGCCAGGCGCTTCTTGCGCCCGGCGTGTACGACGCGCTCACCGCGCTGGTGGCACAGCAAGCCGGGTTTGAAGCCGTGTACCTGTCAGGCGCATCGATCGCTTACACGCGTCTGGGCCGCTCGGACATCGGTCTGACCACGGCAACGGAAGTGGCGCAGACCTTGGCCCACATCACCGATCGGGTGAACATCCCGGTCATCGTGGACGCGGACACCGGCTTTGGCAACGCGCTCAACACCCAACGCACCGTGCGCGACTTCGAGCGGGCCGGTGCCGCAATGATCCAGATCGAAGACCAGACTTTCCCTAAACGCTGCGGCCACTTGGATGGCAAAGGCGTGGTGCCAGTGGGTGAGATGCAAGGCAAGCTGCGTGCGGCACTCGACGCCCGCCACGACAAGAACACCTTGATCTTGGCCCGCACCGATGCCGTGGCCGTGGAGGGCCTGGACGCGGCTCTGGAGCGGGCCGAGCGCTATCTGGAATGCGGCGTGGATGCGCTGTTCATCGAAGCCTTGCGTTCAGACGAGCAAATGAACCGTGCCTGCGCCCAGTTTGCCCACCGCGTGCCGCTGTTGGCCAATATGGTGGAAGGCGGCAAGACGCCGGTGCAAAGCGCGGCCGAGTTGGGTGCGCGTGGTTTCAAGATCGTGATTTTTCCGGGTGGCACGGCGCGGGCGGTGCTGCACACGCTGCAAGGCTATTACGCCAGCTTGCACACCCACCAGACCACACGGCCCTGGCAAAACCAGATGCTGGATTTTGATGGCCTGAACGCCGTCATTGAGACCCCTGAGTTGCTGGCACTGGGCCAGCGCTACGAGTCTGGAGAAACACCATGAGCCCAACCTTGATCGATTTGCCCCATCGGCCTTATCGCCGCATTGCCACCGAGGAGGCGTTTTGCCCGCCTGAGATGCTGGAGATCTACAACAAGATCCTGGCCAAGGGCGATGTGGATGTGGGCTTCAAGCACCTGATGGGTTTTTACATGAGCAGCCCCAGCGAACGGGCGCAGCACATCATGCGTTGTCTGGTCGATCTGGACGATCTGCGCCTGCAGCACATGGACGAAGCGGGCGTGGATGTGCAGGTCATCGGCCTGACCTCGCCCGGCGTGCAGATCATGGACAAAGACACGGCGGTGTCGTTTGCGCCGGTGGCCAACGACATCTTGGCGGCGGCCATGCGTCGCCACCCCGATCGCTTGGTGGGCATGATCGCGGTCGCGCCACAAGACCCAGCCGCAGCCGCCAAAGAAATCCAGCGCGGCGTGAACCAGCTGAACATGCATTCGGTGGTGATCAACTCGCACACACAGGGCGAATACTTGTCAGACACCAAGTTCTGGCCCATCTTTGAAGCCGCCGAAGCGATGGGTACGCCGATTTATTTGCACCCCAATGCCATGCCGGCCAGCATGATCCAGCACTTCATCGAAGCGGGTTTGGATGGTGCGATTTATGGCTTTGGTGTGGAGACCGGTTTGCACGCGCTCCGTTTGATCACCTCGGGCGTGTTCGACCGCTTTCCCAAGCTGCAGATCATTTTGGGCCACATGGGCGAGGCCTTGCCGTTTTGGGCGTACCGCTTGGATTACATGCACGCGGCCACCGTCAAGTCCAAGCGCTACCCGAGCATCCAGCCCACCCAGAAAAAACCCAGCGACTACCTGCGCGAGAACTTCCACATCACCAACAGCGGTGTAGCCTGGGGCGCTGCGCTCAAGTTCACACAAGACTTCATGGGGCCCGACCGCGTGCTGTATGCGATGGACTACCCCTACCAATACGCCCCCGAAGAAGTGGGCATTCTGGAAGGCTTGGACATGGCGCCGCAGGTGCGCCAGGCGTTCTTCCAGGACAACGCTGAGCGGCTGTTCAAGATCCCATCAGCCACCCCGTCCGTTTGAATCCCATCGACAGGAGACCTTCATGAACTTCACACACCGCCAGAAAATCACGGCCATTGCCGCGCTCATGCTCAGCACCCTCGGCCTGGGTGTGTCAGCGCAAGGCACTTACCCCAGCCAATCCCTCAAGATCATCGTGCCCTTCACGCCGGGCACCGGCATGGACACCATCGCCCGTGTGGTGGCGCCGCGCCTGGCCGAGCGGCTGGGGCAGTCGGTGGTGGTGCAAAACCAACCGGGCGCCAGCGGCAACATCGGTGCCGATGCGGTGGCCAAATCGGCACCTGACGGCCACACCATCTTGATGGGGGCTAACACCATGCTGATGGCCGCGCAGATGTACAAGAACGCGAGCTTTGATCCGGTCAAGGATTTCTCGGCGGTTTCGATGGCCGCCTATGGCTCTTTGATGATGGTGGCCAACCCGAAAACCGGCATCAAGTCGGTGGCCGATTTGGTCAAGCAGGTGCAAGCGCGCCCCGGCGCGATCAGCTTTGGCTCGCCCGGTGTGGGCACGCCCCACCACATGGCCATGGAGCTGTTCAAGCTGGAGACCAACACCTTCATGCTGCACGTGCCTTACCGTGGCACGGCGGGCTACACACAGGACCTGTTGGCAGGCGAGTTGAACGTGGGTTTTTTGCCGGTGCACATTGCGCAGGGCTTTGTCAAAAACGGCCGCTTGAATGCGCTGGCCTTGGGCAGCCCCAAGCGGCACCCGGTCGCGCCCGATGTGCCCACTTTTGAAGAAGTGGGCGTCAAGCGCATCGATGTGGACCTTTGGTACGCCTTCTTTGTGCCCAGCAAAACACCGGCTGCCGTAGTCACCCGTTTGAACACCGAGATGGCGGCCATCTTGCGACAAGCCGACGTCAAGGAACAGCTGGGCAAAGCCGGTCTGGATGCCGTGGCCTCCACGCCGGCTGAATTGGCGGCCATTGTGGCCAAGGACTACCCCCGTTGGGGCGCGGTGATCCGCACCAAACAGATCTCGGCGGAATGATGAGCGACATGAACATCAAGCAAGCAGACATCGCCATCGTGGGTGGTGGCATTGGCGGCCTGGCGCTGGCGCTGCATTTGCATGCGCGGGGCGTGCCCTGCCATGTGTTCGAGGCGGTGGCCGAGGTGCGCGAATTGGGCGTGGGCATTACCTTGTTGCCCCACGCCATGCGCGAGCTGGCCGCTTTGGGCTTGCAATCGGCCATCGAAGCGGTGGGCATCGAAAACTACGAAAGCGCCTTCTTCAATCGCCACGGCCAGTTCATCTACAGCGAGCTGCGGGGCCGACATGCAGGTTACCCTCTGCCCGAGGTGGGCATCCACCGTGGCAAGTTGCACAAGATCTTGTTCGACGCCGCTGTGGCGCGTTTGGGCCCCGAACATGTGCACACCGGTTACCGCTTTGACCGCATGGTGCAAGCCGAGGGCCATGTGGACATCACCTTCAAGGACCCGCAAGGCCAGGATCGCCCCGCCGTGCGCAGCCGGGTGCTGATCGCCTCGGATGGTGTGAACTCGGCGGTGCGCCGTGTGTTCTACCCCGATGAGCAGATGGTGTTCACCGGCATCAACACCTGGCGCGGCGTGACGCGCTTTGCCCCCATCTTGACGGGCAAGACCTATATGCGCATCGGCTCGATCGAGACGGGCAAGATGGTGATCTACCCCATCGTGGACCAAGTCGATGCACAAGGCCACCAACTGGTCAACTGGATGGCCGAGATCCGCATGGAAGAGGGCGTGACGCAAAACGACTGGAACCGTGCGGGCCGGGCCGAAGACGTGTTGAAGTTGTTCAAGGACTGGACCTTCGATTGGCTGGATGTGCCCCAATTGATTGCCCAGGCGGACTCGATCTTGGAGTACCCCATGGTGGACAAGGACCCGATCGACCAATGGACCTTTGGGCGCGTGACTTTGTTGGGTGATGCAGCACATCCTATGTACCCCCGGGGCTCCAACGGTTCGGCGCAAGCCCTGATCGATGCCCGCACCTTGGCCGATGAGTTGGCCAAAGGCGATGCCGACCCCCTGCCTGCGCTGCACCGCTACGAGGCCGTGCGCCGGCCGATCACCGCCAAGGTGGTGCAGACCAACCGAACCACGCCGCCAGACTTCATCAACATCAAGGTCGATGAGCTCACCGGTGGTCAACCTTTCCGGCACATCGACGATGTGATCAGCCAAGCTGAGTTGCGCCAAATTTCCGATGACTATAAAAAAATCGCTGGTTTTTCATTGGAGGCGCTCAAGACGCAGGCCTGATCGGCGTGGTTTTTTTCGCAGCGGATGGACCAGGCCTTGTGAAGAGGGCTGGATGCGTCAAACTTTCACCTTGTGGGAGCCAGCCCTGCTGGCGATGGGGTGCTTGTGGGTCACAGGCTTTTCGCTTGCAGGGCAAGCTCCCACAAAACGGGATCAACTGAAAACAGAGTCCAAATTTCACTAGGCTTTATCTTGAGGAGACAGACATGGATCGCCGTCATTTCTTTCAAAGCAGCGCCTTGGTGACCACCGGTGCGGTGGTCGGATGCGCCACGCCGGGCATGGCGCAAAGCCAGCCCAAAACGCCGTTTGCGGTGCCTGCGACGTACATCCCCATCGAGGGCACGGACGATATGTTTCCGGTGCGACGCATCTATTGCATCGGCCGCAATTACGCGGCCCATGCCCGTGAGATGGGCTCGGACCCGACGCGTGAGCCGCCTTTCTTTTTCCAAAAACCCACCGACGCCATCCAGTTCGTGAAGGCGGGCACGGTGGCCGATCACCCCTACCCCACGCTGACCAAAAACTACCACTACGAGGCTGAGTTGGTGGCGGTGCTGGGCAAGGGCGGGCGCAACATCCCCAAGGACAAAGCGCTGGACCATGTCTATGGTTACACCCTGGGCCTGGACATGACGCGGCGCGATTTGCAGCGCGGCATGGGCGACCAGAAAAAGCCTTGGGAGATCGGCAAGAGCTTTGACAAGTCCGCCCCGATTGGGGCCATCCGCAAGGTGGCGCAGTCTGGGCATTTTGAGCAAGGCAGCATCTGGCTCAAGGTCAACGGCGTGACCAAGCAAAACGCCAACCTGAACCAGATGATCTGGTCGGTGGCCGAGCAGATCGCGCAGTTGTCGGAGGCCTTTGAGCTGTTCCCGGGCGACATCATTTACTCGGGCACACCCGAGAATGTGGGCCCGGTGGTGCGCGGTGACGTGATCGAGATGCACGTCGACGGTTTTCCAAACCTGAGCGTCAAGATCGTTTGATCCTCTGGTGGGTCGGAAACCCTGAAAAACCTGGTTATAATTTCGTTCCTGACGGCACAAGCCCTCTCAGTATTCGGTGGTATAGCTCAGCTGGTTAGAGCGCAGCATTCATAATGCTGATGTCCCAGGTTCAAATCCCGGTACCACCACCAAATTCAAAGCCCGCAGTCGCAAGTCTGCGGGCTTTTTGGTTTTTCAACCCTTTTCGGAGACATGCCATGAGCGACGCAGCACCACAAAACACCCGTGAAGCACGACTGGTGCCTTTCCAGGACGACAACGGTTTTCACCTGTGCATTGGGTTCATCAAAGAAGTCCAGGACGACGGCCGCGTGGTGTTCGAAGACCAAGGCAACATCGCCATCAGCTATGGCGCCTACGAAATCGCCATTCAAGATCTGGAAATTTGCCTGTCCCAAGCGAAAAGCTTATTGGAAGCACGCAAGAAGACTCTGGCCGAGCAAGCCGCAGCCGAAGCCAAAGCCAAAGCTTGAAGCTTGAAGCTGCTTGGTCTGCATGCAGGCCGCAAAAAAACCCACCCGCTTGCGCCGGTGGGTTTTCTTTTGGGAGGCGAGGGCTCAGCCGTTCACAAAGTTCGGTGGGCGCTTGTTCAAGAAGGCGTCCATGCCTTCTTTTTGATCGGCCGTGGCAAACAGACCGTGGAAGATGCGGCGCTCGAACATCACACCATCACTCAGGCCACTTTCAAACGCGCGGTTGACGCTTTCCTTGGCGGCCATGGTGGCCAGTTGGCCGTAGCCGCAGATCATGAGGGCAGCGCCCAGGGCTTCGTCCATCAGCTTGTCCAGTGGCACCACGCGGCTGACCAGTCCGCCGCGTTCGGCTTCCTGGGCGTCCATCATGCGGCCAGTCAGCACCAAGTCCATGGCTTTGGACTTGCCCATGGCGCGGGGCAGGCGTTGCGTGCCACCGGCGCCGGGGATGATGCCGATCTTGATTTCGGGTTGGCCGAACTTGGCGTTGTCAGCGGCAATGATGAAGTCGCACATCATGGCCAGCTCGCAGCCACCGCCCAAGGCAAAGCCGGCCACCGCGGCGATCACGGGCTTGCGAATCGTGCGGATGGTTTCCCAATTGCGGGTGATGAAGTCGTTTTTGTAGACCTCGTGGAAGTTGTACTTGGCCATGGCCGCGATGTCGGCGCCGGCGGCAAAAGCTTTTTCGCTGCCGGTGATGACCATGCAGCCGATCGCTTCGTCAGCGTCAAAGGCTTTGAGCGCGGCGCCCAGCTCGTCCATGAGGGGGCCGTTCAGGGCGTTGAGCGCCTTGGGACGGTTGAGGGTGATGATGCCGACTTTGCCGCCTTCGGTGCGGACTTCGATGTTTTCGTAGCTCACGGACTTCTCCAAAAGGGATGTGAAATTCAGTAGCCACTATAACCATGCCACCTGCACAGAGCCTGTCAAACGGGGCGCAGCCACTGGAGCGACGGCGATGGACACTAGGGGAAAACATTAACCAACCGATCGGTCGGTTAATGGTAAATTCGCAGGCTAAGGAGATATTCCATGACAGAAACCACTGATTCCACAGTGCTTTACGAAGAGCGCGGCGCTGTTGCCGTGATCACTTTCAACCGCCCAACAGCACTGAACAGCTTCACGCGACAGATGCACCACGACTTGTGGGCTGCTCTGGATCAAGCCGAAGCCAATCCGACCATCCGCGCAGCCGTCATCACCGGCGCAGGGCGTGGTTTCTGTGCAGGGGCCGATTTGTCGGACTTCGATTTCACACCTGGCCCCAACCGCGTTGAGCGTGCCGACCCGGGCCCCATCATTGACCAAGCTTTCAACCCCAGCACACGCCGCCTGCAGTCGCTGCGCATGCCCACCATCGCGGCGGTCAATGGCGTGGCTGCGGGCGCGGGCGCGTCCATGGTCATGGCCTGTGACATTGCAATTGCTGCACCCAACGCCAGTTTCATCCAAGCTTTCAGCAAGATCGGCCTGATTCCTGACGCTGGCGGCAGCTGGCTGTTGGTGGAGCGTCTGGGCCTGGCCCGTGCCATGGCATTGGCGATGACGGGCGACAAACTCAGTGCTCAGCAAGCCAAAGACTGGGGCATGATTTGGGATGTGGCCGACGACGCCTTGGCCGCGGCCTTGGCGCTGGCCGAACGTCTGGCGGTCATGCCCACCAAGGCTTTGGTGGCCACCCGCGCTTTGTTGCAGTCGGCCACCACGCGCACGTTGTCGCAGCACCTGGACGAAGAACGCGACACCCAATCGGCCCTGGGCCGCACACACGATTATTTCGAGGGGGTGCAAGCTTTTCTCGAAAAACGCCCCGCGCAATTCAAAGGCGAATGATGAGCACAACAGATCCCAAAGCGCTCGCCCGCCTGGTGGGCGAGACCATGTTCGCGGTCGACGTGGCTTCCAAAGACACCATGGGCATGGAGCTGCTGGCTTGCGAGCCAGGTCGCGCGCTGATGCGCATGGTGGTCCAGGAGCTGCATCTGAACGGCCACAAGATCTGCCACGGCGGCTTCATCTTCACCTTGGCCGATTCGACTTTTGCTTTTGCCTGCAACAGCTACAACAAAAACGCGGTGGCAGCCGGTTGCAGCATCGAGTTCTTAAAGCCCGGCAAGCTGGGGGATGTGCTGACCTGTGAGGGCATCGAGCAGACCCTGAGCGGGCGGCACGGCATTTACGACATGAAGGTCACCAACCAAAACGGCGAAGTCATCGCCATGTTCCGTGGCAAGAGTGCGCAAATCCCAGGCAGTGTGGTCCCTGAATAAATGAACGAGGCAGTCTTTTTCAACTGTCCCAACTGATCCATTGGAGTTTTTATGAGTCAAAAAGTTTTTCCCCTCGAGCCGATTGAAAAGGCCAGCATCGACGAGTTGCGCAGCCTGCAGCTCAAGCGCTTGCAGCAAACCCTGCAGCATGCCTACGCCAACTCGCCGGTGTACCGCGCCAAGTTCGATGCGGCAGGCGTGCACCCCGACGACTGCAAAAGCCTGAGCGACATCGCCAAGTTCCCTTTCACAACCAAGTCGGACCTGCGCGACAGCTACCCCTTTGGCATGTTCGCCGTGCCGCGCGAGAACTGCGCCCGTATCCATGCGTCCAGCGGCACCACCGGCAAACCCACGGTGGTGGGCTACACCCTCAAAGACATCGACACCTGGTCCAACGTGGTGGCCCGCAGCATCCGCGCGGGTGGTGCCAAGCCTGGCGACATGGTGCACATCAGCTACGGCTATGGCTTGTTCACCGGTGGCATGGGCGCACACTATGGTGCCGAAAAACTGGGCTTGACGGTGGTGCCCTTTGGCGGCGGACAGACCGAGCGCCAGGTCCAGTTGATCCAAGATTTCAAGTCCAACATCATCATGGTCACCCCCAGCTACATGCTGGCGATTGCCGACGAGTTTGAGCGCCAAGGGATCGACCCCAAGACCAGCTCGCTGCGCATCGGTATCTTTGGCGCCGAGCCTTGGACCAACGACATGCGTGCGGCGATTGAAAAACGCATGGCGATTGATGCCGTGGACATTTACGGTTTGTCTGAAGTCATGGGGCCTGGTGTGGCCAGCGAATGCATCGAGACCAAAGACGGCCCCACCATTTGGGAAGACCATTTCTACCCTGAGATCATCAACCCCGAAACCGGCGAGCCCGTGGCCGACGGCGAGATGGGCGAACTGGTGTTCACCAGCCTGACCAAAGAAGCGCTGCCCATCATCCGTTACCGCACGCGCGACCTGACGCGCTTGTTGCCCGGTACGGCCCGCACCATGCGCCGCATGGAAAAAATCACCGGCCGCAGCGACGACATGATGATCATCCGCGGCGTGAATGTTTTCCCCAGTCAAATTGAAGAGTTGATCTTGAAGCGGGCCGAACTGACACCGCACTACCAGTGCGTGCTGACCCGCGAAGGACCGATGGACAACCTGAAGGTGTTGATCGAGACCAAGCCTGGTGTGGCGCCCGACAGCATCGAAGCCCGCGCTGCCGCGAAAATGCTGCAGCACGAGATCAAGGTCTACATTGGATCGAGCGTGGCCATCGAGCTCAAAGCCGAAGGCGGCGTGGAGCGCAGCCAAGGCAAGGCCAAACGCGTGGTGGATTTGCGCGGCAAGTAAAGCTTGTTTCGCTCAAAGAAAAACCCCGACGGGCAACCGGTCGGGGTTTTTCAATGACAGGCGCATCACTGTTTGTACAACGGCGATGCGTGCTCAGCTTTCCTTCAGTGTCTTTTCAAAAGCCCGCAAGCGCTTGAACACCGAGACCAGCTCCACGATGCTCGACCAGCTGCGCACCAGGTACTGAAAGGACTCTTGCACTTGCGAGAATGCCCGTGCAATCTGCTCCATCACCCCCAAGGTGAAGGCGCCCGCCACGATGCTGGGGGCCAGCGCGATGTAGGGCACCAGCACGCCCGCTTGCAGGTAGCTCCATTTCGCGGCATCGAAATACATGTAATGGAAGTACATGCGAAAGTGGTTGGTGCGCACCGCCCTGAACAGGTCCTTGAGCGTGGGCGGCGCAGCGCGTGTGGGGTCGTCTTCGCCGATCACCAACTCTTTGCGGTAAGCCGCTTCCACGCGCTGGTTGGCGTATTCCAGCCCCGGTAATTTGCCACCCACACCGGCCAGCAGCACCGTGCCAAAAATCGCAAACAACAAAGCCACATAGACCAGAGAGTGCGACACGGGACCGATCCAGGGCAGGGCGGTGACTTTCTCGGACAGGGTCCACAAGATCGGCAAAAAGGCCAGCAGGGTGAGCATGCTGTCCATCAGGCCAAGACCTAAGGTTTCCATCAGACGCGCAAAGCGCATGGTGTCTTCTTGCACACGCTGAGAAGCGCCTTCGATCTGCCGCAAGCGATCCCAGTGGGCGATGTAGAAATCGTTCATCGCCGTGCGCCAGCGGAAAACGAAGTGCTTGGAGAAGAACTCTTGCAGCACGGCCACCAACACAAAGATGCCAGCGATTTGGAAGAAGCTCAGCAACAAACCCAGATAGCGCGCTTCGCTGATGGAGCCGGGTTGGCTCAAGGCTTGTTGCACCGAGTCGTAAAACGCACCAAACCAATCATTGATCTGCACACTCAGCTGCACCTTGTACCAAGTGCCCATCAAGATCAGGGCGCTGCCCAGCCAAGCCCAAACCCACCAGCGTTTGCTGCCAAAAAATGCACGGAACATGGGGGTGCTTTTCAGGCAGCGGGCCAGGGGGCTGTGCGGTCAGGGGTCGCTTCGAGGCGCCAGACTGAGCTTTGCTGCGGCACGGTGAAAGGCAAGCGCAAGAGCTGCCGGTCGCGCGAGACCAGCGCGGTGAACTTGCGCTCTTTGCCCAAGAGCTCAGGCACGTCGGACAGCTTGTTCACGCGCCAGCTGCCGCCTTGGCCTTTGGCGCCGACCTCGATGCCCAACCATTCGTCGCGTGCGGCCATGCCCGCAGCTTCTGCCGCGCTGCCGCGCAGCACCGCTTTGACCTGCACGCCGCTGGCGCTGTCGTTGTGGCGCAGGCCCAGGCGTTCAGCAAAACTGGACGACTCCACATGGATCTGAACGCCTTGGCTCTCCAGCAGTTTGGCCGCTGGCAGTTCGTCGGTGCTGTGCACCCAGGCCTTGATCTCAGCTTGCCAATTGCGGCCAGTTTGGGCTTGCAACTCGTCCAGCAGGTCTTGCTCACGCATCGGGCCCGCCTTGCAGCGCTTGTAAAGGCCGCGCATCACGGCATCGAGTGTGTGGCCGGTTTGGCGCAAACTCAGGTCCAGGCACAGCGCCACCATCGAGCCCTTGGTGTAGTAGCTCACCGTGGCGTTGAGGGTGTTTTCGTCCTGGCGGTAGTACTTCACCCAAGCATCACGGCTGGCTTGCGCCACCGTTTGCACATGGCGGCCAGGGGTTTGCTGCACTTGCTGGATGGCCTTGTTCAGCAGCTTGAGGTAAGTGGCGTCATCGATCAGCCCAGCGCGGCGCAGCAGCAGGTCGTCGAAGTAGCTGGTGAAGCCTTCAAAGAACCACAGCAGAGGGGTGTAGTTTTCTTGGGTGTAGTCGTAACGGGTGAAGGCATCGGGGCGCAGCTGCTTGACGTTCCAGGTGTGGAAATACTCGTGGCTGATCAGGCCCAGCAGCGTGGTGTAGCCCTCGCTGCTGCGGGGGCCGCCTTGGCGGGGCAAGTCGCTGCGGTTGCAGATCAGCGCGGTGCTGTTTCGGTGTTCCAGCCCGCCATAGCCGTCGTGCACGGCGTTGAGCATGAAGAGATATCTTTTGTACGGGGCTTTTTGTCCGGCTGTTTTGCCCGAGCCGTGCCAAAAGCGGATTTCGGTTTCGCAAATTTTTTGCGTGTCCGCCAGCAATCGGTCCCCATCGAAGGAAGGCATGGCGCCGGCCACCACAAAGCGGTGCGGGATGCCGCAGGCTGTGAATGCACCTGACCAGAAGGCGCCCAGCTCCACCGGGCAGTCGACCAGCTCGTCGTAGTCGGCCGCGGCATACAGGCCAAAGCCACGTTTGTCGACCTTGACCGGAGCCAAGCCTGTGGCTGCTTGCCACTTGGGCTGGCTTTTGACCGTGTGCAATTGCAAATGGTGCGGCTGCTGCTCTTGGCCGTGCACCCGCAGGCACAGGCTGGTGCCATTGAAAAAGCCCCGCTGGCTGTCCAGCCATGCGGTGCGAACCGAGTTGTCAAAGGCATAGACCTCGTAGCTCAGCACCAGCGGCTCGCCTGCGCGGCAGCTGATGCGCCAAGTGCATTTGTCTTGTTGTGTGCAGGCCAGTTGGCGGCGGCCTTGTTGGGCCCGCAAGTTTTGCAGGTGTTTGGCAAACTCGCGCACCATGTAGCTGCCTGGGATCCACACCGGCAGCGAGACGGTTTGCTCGGCGGCGGCTTGCGGGATGGTCAGCGTGATGCGAAACAGGTGGGCGTTCAGATCGGCCGCTTCCACGGCGTAGTGCAAGGCGTTCATGGGTTCAGGTCGCTCCAGCGGCCAAGAAGCAGCTCAGGCTGGCCACGATGGTCAACTGCAATCGCATGGGCAACCAGGGCGCCAAGCCTGCGGCAGGCCAGGTGCGACGGTCCATCACGTAGCAGCCGATCAACACAAAGCCCAAAAGCGGCAGACCGGCAAAGGCCGGCATCATCACGCCCACCCAAGCCAGGATGGATGGGGCCACGCCCCAGGTGAAATGGATCGTCGGTGCGTGGGGGGTGATCAGTGCGTTGCGAAAGCCCACGCCCCAATGGATGCCGCCCAAAAACGACACGATCACCGCGCCATAGCCTTGCATGGCCAGTGCCACATATGGGTGAAGCTCAGGCCCCACCAGCCACAGACACAGGGCCAAAAACACAAAAGGGATCAGACCAGCAAAGCCCAGGCGACGAATCCAACGCCAGGTGGGGTCTTCAGGGTGCTTGATGGGGTTCATTTGATGTCCGCCAGGAGTTTTTCGACTTGGGCGATCGGCACGGCACCGGGCACGCGGGTGCCATCGGCAAAGAACAGGGTGGGCGTGCCGGTGATGCGGTATTTCTTGCCAAACTCCACGTTGGCATCGACTGCTGCTGTGTCACAACTGGCGACAGCCGGTGTGCTGCCATTGATCATCCAGTCGTTCCAGGCCTTGGCCTTGTCTTTGGCGCACCAGATGTTTTTGGATTTGACTTTGGAGTCTTCGCCCAAGATGGGGTAGAGCACGTGGTGAATGGTCACGTTGTCGAGTTTTTGCAGGTCTTTTTCAAAGCGCTTGCAGTAGCCGCAGTTGGGGTCGGCAAAGACCACCAGTTTGCGCTTGCCATTGCCACGCACTTGCGTGAAGGCGTTCTTCAGGGGCAATTGGTCAAAGGCAATGGCCGAGAGTTTTTCGACGCGCTCTTCGGTCAGGTTGCGCCGCTGTTTGACGTCGATCAGGTTGCCCTGGATCAGGAAGCTGCCCTCGGCATCGCTGTACATGATGTCGCTGCCCATGCGCACTTCGTACAGGCCGTTCATGGGCGTTTTGCTGATCTCGTCGATCTTGGGCAAGTTGGGCAGGCGCTCGGTCAGGCTTTTGCGGATGGTGGCTTCCTGAGCGAAGACCGGGCTGATGGCCAGTGCGAAAACAGTGAGGGTCAGTGCGCGAATGAGTGTCATGAGGGCAGGTTCCGTGTCAAAAACGCAGGAGGGTGGTGTGTTCAGTGGGCGCTGGGCGCATCGCCGCCCATGGCTTGGCGGGTCATCCAGTTTTTCAAGGGGCCACTGCGGTCAAAGCCGCGCATGCCCCAGTTGCGCAGGTTTTGCCAGACCGGGCCGGGCTGGGCAAACAGGCGTTGCAGGCCGTCGGTGACCCAACCCATGGCCTGCACATCGGCTTGGCGTGCGCGTTCGTAGCGGCGCAGCAGCTTGGCATCGTGCAGCGGGCGCCAGAACTCTTTGCCTTGGATCACGCGCACCAGCTCGGCCACATCGGCCAGGCCGACGTTCAGGCCTTGGCCTGCCAAGGGGTGCAGGGCGTGGGCCGCGTCACCGGCCAATACAAACGCTTGCTTGCTGCTACCGGGCATCTCGCCTATCCAGCGCGACGCCCGGGCCAGCTGCAAGGGCCAAACGGCGCGCTCCGCGGTCACCGTCATGGGCCCCAAGGCAATGCCGCAGGCCTGGGCCAGTTCATCGGCAAACTCTTGTTCGCTCAGGCCCAGCAGATGCGGCACGCGCAAGGGGTGAACGGACCACACCAGCGCCACTTCATGGCCACCCTCGCCGCCCAAGGGCAGCAGGGCCAAGATCTCTGCCTGGGCTTGCGTGCGGCCAGGCACCTGTCCCCAGGTGAACCATTGCCTCGCAACACCGCCGTGGGGCAGCTCGCAGCGCAAGCGCGTGGCCAGGGCGTGTTGTTCGTAAGCGGTGATGTCAAACGCCACGCCCAACTCGGCGCGGGTCTGACTGGCACGGCCTTCGCAAACCACGGTGAGTGGCGCGGCCACGGGAGAGGACAGCACTTCAATCAGGGGCTGAAACTGAACGGCCGCGGCCAGGCGCTCTTCGAGCACGGGCACGTCCACCATCCAGTTGAGTTCGCCCGCGCCCAGATCTTGGGCGCCGAAATTCAGTGCGCCCCCGTGGTCGCCAAACACCTGCATCTGGTGCACCGGCGTCACAGCCGGGCTGTCGGGCCAGCAGCGCAGGTCCTGCAGCATGCGCTGGGCTGCGCTGTTGAGCGAGTAGGCGCGTACATCTGGCCCCTTGGCTTGGGATGGCGCATCGACCAAGGCCACGCGCAGGCGCTCACGCGCCAGCAACAGCGCCAAAGTGCGGCCCACGATGCCGGCGCCACGGATGCAAATATCGGGAGGGTTTGCCATGGCTGCATTGTAGGTGGCCGACCTGGCCAGACCGCTCGGGTGACCCCTTGGCACCCCAGCCCCCGCAGGTCTTTGGCCACGGGCAGCATGAAGGGCCAAGCTTGGCGGGCCCAGCCGTTAAAATCGCCGCTTATCTCCCGAATCACCGAAAGCCTTTCATGAGCCTCAAATGCGGCATCGTGGGTTTGCCCAACGTGGGCAAATCCACCCTTTTCAACGCCCTGACCAAAGCCGGTATCGCGGCTGAGAATTATCCCTTTTGCACGATCGAACCCAACACCGGCGTGGTGGAAGTGCCCGATCCCCGTCTGGACCAGCTGAGCCTGATCGTGGAGCCCGAGCGCGTGGTGCCGGCGATTGTGGAGTTTGTGGACATTGCCGGTTTGGTGGCGGGTGCCAGCACCGGCGAAGGTTTGGGCAACAAGTTCTTGGCCCATATCCGCGAGACCGACGCCATCGTCAACGTGGTGCGCTGCTTTGAAGACCCCAACGTGATCCACGTGGCCAACAAGGTCGATCCCATTGCCGACATCGAAGTCATTCAGACCGAGCTGTGCTTGGCCGACTTGGCAGCCGTGGAAAAAGCCATTCACCGCGTGAGCAAAATTGCTCGCTCTGGCGACAAAGAAGCCGTCAAGCAAATGGCGATTCTTGAGAAGTGCCAAGCCGCGCTGAACGACACCAAGCCCGTGCGCACCATCGACTTCAGCAAAGAAGAGCGCGCCGAACTCAAGCAGTTCTTCTTCATCACCGCCAAGCCCGCCATGTTTGTGGCCAACGTGTCCGAAGACGGTTTCGAGAACAACCCTTTCCTGGATCGCCTCAAGGCCTTTGCCCAAGCGCAAAACGCGCCCGTGGTGGCCATTTGCGCCAAGATCGAGGCCGAGCTCTCCGAGATGGACGATGCCGACCGCCTGGAGTTCCTCAAGGAGCTGGGCCAGGACGAGCCGGGTCTGAACCGCCTGATTCGCTCGGCCTACAGCTTGCTGGGCTTGCAAACTTACTTCACCGCTGGCGTGAAAGAAGTCCGCGCCTGGACCATCCACGTGGGCGACACCGGTCCACAAGCGGCGGGCGTGATCCACACCGATTTCGAGAAGGGCTATATCCGTGCCCAAACCATCGCCTTTGACGACTTCATCACCTTCAAGGGCGAGCAAGGTGCCAAAGACGCCGGCAAAATGCGCGCCGAAGGCAAGGACTACGTGGTCAAGGACGGCGACGTGATGAACTTCTTGTTCAGCTCCTGATCGCGTTTTGATCAGAAAAAAACCGCTCCCAGGAGCGGTTTTTTCATGGACGGTCAAAACTGCCCTGGAAACACCCAAAGCAGCCCAGCCGTCATGAACAGGTAGCGACCGAATTTGCCGATGGCCATGTAAAAAGTGCAGGGCCACAGCGGCAGTTGCAGCCAACCGGCCACGGCGCAAAGTGGGTCCCCCACGACCGGTAGCCAGCTCAGCAGGCAGGCTTTGGGGCCCAGTTTCTCCAGCCAGGCCAAAGCACGCAGGTGGTTGGCCGATGCCCGCCAGCGCTTGGTGACTTTGCGCGAACCCCAGCCCATCCACCAACTGACCATGCCCCCCAAGGTGTTGCCCACCGTGGCCACCGCAATGGCCGACCAAAACAGTTCGGGGTTGAGCTTGACCAGGCCAAACACCGCAGGCTCTGAGCCCATGGGCAGCAAGGTCGCCGAGATGAAAGACACGACCAACACCGTGCTCAGACCGAATTCGGGCAGGGCCAGCCATTGCAGGAGTTGATTGAGCCAAAGTTCCATGCGCTTCAGTGTAGCGGTCGGTGCAGTACCTCTGAAACCAGAGGTGATTTTCAGGTTTGTAAATTCAAAAACACGCGACCACCCTCGATCTTGACCGGCCATGACTTGACCGGCTCGGTGGCCGGACCGCAGCTGACGGTGCCATCGCGCACATCAAACAGCGCCTGGTGGAAGGGGCACTCCACCTGATGGCCTTCGACAAAGCCGTCGCATAACTTGGCGTTGCCATGGCTGCACAGGTTGTTGATGGCATGCACGCCGCCATCCTCGAGTTTGAACACGGCAATGTCTTGGCCCTCGGGGGCCACAGCGATGCCCGCGCCTTCAAACAAATCGGCCTCGGCGGCCACGTCAATCCAGTGGGTCATGATCAGATGGGGTAAATGATGGAGTTGGGGATCATCTCGCTGTCGTACACGCACAGGCGCTCAGCGAACTTCAAGCCTTCAGGGGTTGGCACGAGGGTGTCGATGTAGCGGCCCACATTGAACACGGTGCTTTCCTTGTCGAGCTTGGTGCGAAACACCGCGTAGTTGGCTTCTGCGTGGATACGGCCGTCTTCAACGCGACGCACCATGGGCGCGCCCACCACGTGGCGCTGGTAATAGGGGTCGTGGTACAGGGTCTCTTGGATGCCGTAAACGCGGTCTTTGAGCATGCCTTTGCTGGTGAAAGACAAGGTGCAAAGTGGAAAGCCGCGCTCAAAGTTTTCTCGGGGCTGCAATTTGTAGACGCATTGCTCGGTGAAAAATTCCGGCCACAGGTCCCAGTGGCCGCTGTCCACGGCGCTGGCGTAATCGGCATAAAGCTGCTGGATACCGAACCAGGTTTGCAGGTCCACCATGATCAATCCTCCATCACTTTTCGCCAGTATTCGTACATGCCCCGGATCAGGGTCTCGGTCACCATGTGGTCGGTCTCGCCCACATCGCGTCCGCCCAACTCCACCAGCATGCGGTGCTCGGGCTTGCTCTCAAACGCTTGCTGCGAGAACTCGATCACCTCACCGTCGTCGGCCGACACGAAGCCCGCCGGTCCAAACAGGTTGGACTGGCGCAAACGGCGCTCGGTCATCTCGGGCGTGTCGTCTTCAAAACCGAAATGCGTCCAGACAAAGTCAAACGCACCATGGCCATCGGGCTGAATGTGGCGTGTGGACACGCTGTTGACTTGCTGCTGAAAGATCACGCTGGGAAACAGCGTCATCATCACCGCCGTGGGCATCTGATCGCCCATTTGCCACCAAGGCTCGGGCACGATGTCCAAAAAGCTCGGGTCATGCAGCTGCATGCTTTCCTTGAAGCTGCTGACCTGCGTGACCTGGGCTTTGTCGCCTGAGGCTTGGCCTGCTGAGCCGCGTGTGGAAATCATGGCCGCATGGCGGTGGTGCGCGTCCATGCGCAGCTCCGATTTGTTGTCCGCCCGCCAAAGGCCAAAGGTCACAAACCAGGTGTGCAGCAAACCGGGGTGGTAGGGGTCTTTGATGTTCTCCTGCATCAGCTTCCAGTTGCCCGGAATGCGCTGGCGGTTGTAGCCCAAGATGGTGAGCTTGCGGCCGTTGAACAGGCGGTCAAAGTAGCGCAGGATGGTCGGTCCCATGTAGTCTTCGAGCGACGCCACATCCTGGTCAAACGAGGCGAACACCACGCCGCTGCGGGTGGCCACTTTGAGTTGTTTCAGGCCATGGTCTTTGGGGTCGAAGTCGGCGGGCATGCCGCCGTTGACTTTGCCATCCTGGCGCACACCACGCCGAAAGGGCACGCCCTGCAGCTTGCCGTCCAGCGCGTAGCTCCACTGGTGGTAGGGGCAGACCAGTTCTTTTTTGTTGCCATGCCGTTCGCGGCAAAAGGCCATGCCCCGGTGCGCACAGACGTTTTCAACGACGTGGATCTGACCGTCTTGGCTGCGCGTCAGGATGACCGAGCGCTCGCCGATGGCGGTGCGTTTGAAGTCGCCTGGATGGGGGATCTCGGCTTCCAAGCCCACATAGCTCCAGTGCTTCTTGTAGAAGAAGCGCTCCAGCTCTTTTTGGTGGCTGTCCTGATTTGTGTACAGGGCAAACGGAACGCGGCTGGTGCCTTCCGTCTCCCAATGAATGGGGTGTTCTTGCATGCGCTCTCCTCGTGAAAACTTAAGCGGCATCATGCGGATGCGCAGAGATTAAGTAAATCGGATTTTCAATATAATAAATATTTGAAAATCAAATAATATGGACATCTCCAAGCTGGACCTCAACTTGATGGTGGTTTTCCACCATTTGCTGCTGCACAAGCGCGTCTCGGCGGTGGCCGACCTGTTGGGGATGAGCCAGCCGGCTGTGAGCAGCGCTTTGGGACGCTTGCGGGCCAGCTTGGGTGACGAGCTTTTTTTGCGCACCCAAAAAGGCATGGTGCCCACGCCCTATGCTCTGCAATTGGCCGAGCCAGTGGCTGTGGCCTTGGATGGCTTGCAGCAAGCACTCAATGTGCGTGCCGCCTTTGACCCCGCTACCAGCACCCGCAGCTTCACTTTGGCCATGACCGATGTGGGCGAGATGTACTTCCTGCCCGTGCTGATCGACGCTTTGGGCAAAGCCGCACCGGGCGTGACTTTGCAAGTGGTCAGCGTCACTCAGGCTTCGCTCAAAGACGACATGGCCGCAGGCCGCATCGACCTGGCCATGGGCTTGTTGCCACAGCTGCAGGCGGGCTTTTACCAGCAAGCGCTGTTCCGGCAACACTACATTGCCCTGATGCGCCAGGCCCATCCGCTGGCGGGCAAAAACAAGCTCACCCTCACCGCTTTCACGCAGGCCGAGCATGTGCGCATCCTGGCCTCTGGCACCGGCCACGGCAGAGTGGACGTGGCCCTGGAGCAGCAAAAACTGCGCCGACACTTTCGCCTGACGGTGCCGCACTATGTGGCCTTGGGCGATGTGCTGAGCCACTCCGACTTGATCGCCACCGTGCCCGAGCGGTTTGCCGACAGAACGCTGCGGCCCTTTGCTTTGGTCAAGCGGGCCTTGCCCATCGTGGTGGACGACAGCGCGATCCACCAGTTCTGGCACAGCCGCCTGCACCGCGATCCAGGCCACCAATGGCTGCGCCAATTCACAAGCGCCTTGTTTGGTGATGCCAAACTGCCGCAGGTGGAAAGTCCGGTTTGAGGGCGGCAAGCCTTCGTTGGCGATAGACCGCTCACCCACCACAGGCCTGCGCTTGCTGGACACGTGCTTCAAGCCAAGGTGTTGATGCTTAACACAGCTGCCTTTCAGTTGCTGAAATATTAAGCAATTACAATCGTGCCTCCTTTTTAAGCAATCCCTTTTCCTGCGCACCTTCCTTCATGCAAATTGGCCCCTACCTCTTGCCGAACAACCTGTTCGTCGCCCCCATGGCGGGTGTGACGGACCGGCCGTTCCGCCAGCTGTGCCGACAGTTCGGGGCGGGCTATGCGGTGAGCGAAATGGTGACATCTCGGCCGGATCTGTGGGCTTCGCTCAAAACCTCACGCCGCGCCAACCACGACGGTGAGCCCGGCCCGATTGCGGTCCAGATCGCCGGCACCGAGGCGCAGATGATGGCCGACGCCACCCGCTACAACATCGACCGGGGCGCACAGATCATCGACATCAACATGGGCTGCCCGGCCAAAAAAGTCTGCAACAAGTGGGCGGGCTCCGCCTTGATGCAAGACGAGCCGCTGGCACTGGAGATCATCAGCGCCGTGGTCGAGGCCGCTTTGCCCCATGGCGTGCCCGTCACACTCAAGATGCGCACCGGCTGGTGCGACGCCGAAAAAAACGCCCTGAGCCTGGCCCGTGCGGCGGAAAGCGCCGGCGTGCAAATGGTTACCGTGCACGGTCGCACCCGCGAGCAGGGCTACAAAGGCTTCGCCGAATACGACACCGTGGCCGCCGTCAAGGCCGCACTCAAGATCCCGGTCGTGGCCAATGGCGACATCGACTCCCCGGAAAAAGCCCGCGATGTGCTGCGCATCACCGGTGCCGACGCCGTGATGGTTGGCCGCGCCGCGCAGGGCAGTCCTTGGATCTTTCGCGAGATCGGCCACTTCTTGGCCACGGGCGAACACCTGGCCCCCCCGCTGGTGGCCGAAGTGCGCCGCGCCCTGTTGGAACACCTGCAAGACCATTACGGCCTGTATGGCGAATACACCGGCGTGCGCTCGGCACGCAAACACATTGGCTGGTATGTGCGCGCCTTGCCTGACGGCGACGCCTTCAGAGAGCACATGAACACCCTGGAGACCGCGCAGCAGCAGTTGGACGCGGTGGCGAAATTTCTGGATGGCTTGGCCAGCCAGATGGACCGGCTGCCCCGCGTGGCGGCGCAGCCGGTATTGGAGACATTGGCATGAGCGAACCACAATCGATAGAACACTGCATCCGGGGCAACCTGGAAACCTATTTCCGCGACCTGGACGGCACCGAGCCCGCAGGCCTTTACGACATGCTGGTCAAGCTGGTTGAAAAGCCCTTGCTGGACGTGGTCATGGCCCAGTCAGGTCAAAACCAGTCCCGTGCCGCCGAATGGCTGGGCTTGAACCGCAACACCTTGCGCAAGAAGTTGCTGGAGCACGAGCTCCTCAAATGAACCGAGCTGTGCTGATGCGCAGCCCTTGAATACGCCAGGCCGAAACCTTTTACCTCGGCCACCTACTGCCTACTTTTAATTTTTGAAGAAAGTCCCCATGAGAGCCCTCATCTCCGTCTCTGACAAAACCGGCATCGTCGATCTGGCCAAAGAACTGCACGCCTTGGGCGTGGGCCTGATCTCGACTGGCGGCACCGCCAAGCTCTTGGCCGAACAAGGCCTGCCCGTGACCGAAGTGGCCGAAGTCACCGGCTTCCCTGAAATGCTGGACGGCCGTGTGAAAACCTTGCACCCCAAAGTGCACGGCGGCTTGCTGGCCCGTCGCGACACGCCCGAACACATGGCGGCTTTGAAGGCGCACCACATCGACACCATCGATTTGTTGATTGTCAACCTCTACCCCTTTGAAGCCACCGTGGCCAAGCCCGGCTGCACCCTGGCCGACGCGATCGAAAACATCGACATCGGCGGCCCAGCCATGGTGCGATCTGCCGCCAAGAACTGGAAAGACGTGGGCATCGTCACCGACGCCAGCCAATACGCCGACGTGATGGCTGAACTCAAAGCCAACGGCAAACTGAGCGACAAACTGCGCTTTGCCTTGTCGGTGGCTGCGTTCAACCGCATCAGCCAATACGACGGTGCCATCAGCAACTACTTGTCGAGCGTGAACTTTGAAGCCGAGAAACTCAGCGAAGACTACGTGCCCGAGCGGGCTCAGTTCTCTGGCCAGTTCAACGAGCAATACGTCAAGGTGCAAGACCTGCGCTACGGCGAAAACAGCCACCAGCAAGCCGCTTGGTACCGCGACTTGGCCCCAGCTGCAGGGTCCTTGGCCACTGGCGTGCAGCTGCAAGGCAAAGAACTCAGCTACAACAACATCGCCGACGCCGACGCGGCTTGGGAATGTGTGAAGAGCTTTGACACCACAGCCTGCGTGATCGTCAAACACGCCAACCCCTGCGGCGTGGCCGTGGGCGCGAACCCGCTGGAGGCCTACAGCAAAGCCTTCCAAACCGACCCCACCAGCGCGTTTGGCGGCATCATCGCCTTTAACCGCCCTGTGGACAAAGCCGCCGCCGAAGCCGTGAGCAAGCAATTTGTCGAAGTGCTGATGGCCCCCGACTTCAGCGCCGAAGCGCTGGAAGTGTTCAAGAGCAAAGTGAATGTGCGCTTGATGAAAATCGCGCTGCCCGCCCATTACGGTGACGTGCGCAACGCGCTCGAAACCAAACGCGTGGGCTCAGGCCTTCTGCTGCAAAGTGCTGACAACCACGAGTTGGCTTTGGCCGACCTGAAGATCGTCACCGTCAAACAACCCACGCCTGAAGAACTCAACGATTTGTTGTTCGCTTGGAAAGTGGCCAAGTTCGTCAAATCCAACGCCATCGTGTTCTGCAAAAACGGCATGACCATGGGCGTGGGCGCAGGCCAAATGAGCCGCCTCGACTCCGCCCGCATCGCCAGCATCAAGGCCGAAGCCGCCAAGCTCAGCCTGCAAAACACTGTGGTCGCCAGCGACGCCTTCTTCCCCTTCCGCGACGGCCTCGACGTGGTGGTGGACGCAGGAGCGACCTGCGTGGCCCAGCCCGGCGGCTCGATGCGCGACCAGGAAGTGATCGACGCCGCCAACGAGCGCGGCGTGGCGATGGTGTTCACCGGCGTGCGTCATTTCCGCCATTGATCCGTGTCATTGATAGGACTGCTTTGAACTTTGAACAACTGGGCCTGGCTCCGGCGCTCTTGCGCGCCGTGGGTGACATGGGTTTGTTTGCCCCCACCCCCATCCAGGCCGAGGCGATTCCGGCGGTCCTGAGGTCTGCTGACGTGTGGGCCACCGCGCCCACTGGCTCGGGCAAGACGCTGGCGTTTGCTTTGCCTTTGGTGCAGCAGCATGTGCTGCAACCGCGCCAGACCAATTTCCGCCGCCCGATCCGCACTCTGGTGCTGGTGCCCACGCGTGAGCTGGCGGTGCAGGTCGGCGACATCCTCAGCAACCTGGCCTACAAGCCAGGGCTCAAGGTGTCGGTGGTGTATGGCGGCGTGTCGATCAACCCTCAAATGATGGGCCTGCGCGGCGGGGCTGACATCGTGGTGGCCACACCGGGCCGTTTGCTCGATCTGGTGGACCACAACGCGGTGCACTTGGGCAACGTGCAGCATTTGGTGCTGGACGAAGCCGATCGTTTGCTGGACTTGGGCTTTGCCGACGAGTTGCAGCGCGTGCTGGCGCTGCTGCCGCCCAAGCGCCAGACCTTGTTGTTCTCAGCCACCTTCGCCCCCGAAGTGGAGGCGCTGGCTGCCAACTTGCTGCGCGATCCGGTGCGCATCACGGTGGAGGCCTTTGAGGGCCACAAGCCCGACATCACCCAGCGGGCCATCGCGGTGGACGAAAAATCGCGCACCGCCTTGCTGCGCCACCTGATCGCTGACAACAGCTGGAAGCAGGTGTTGGTGTTTGTGGCCACGCGCTACGCTTGTGAGCATGTGGCCAACAAGCTCTACAAAGCGGGCATCTATGCCACGCCTTTCCATGGCGAGATGAGCCAAGGCGCGCGCCAAGATGTGCTGCACGACTTCAAAGCCGGACGCTGGGACGTGGTGGTCACCACCGATCTGGCTTCGCGTGGCATCGACATCGCCATGCTGCCGGTGGTGGTCAACTACGACTTGCCGCGCTCGGCCACCGACTACACCCACCGCATTGGCCGCACGGGCCGCGCCGGGGCGCATGGCGACGCGGTCAGCTTTGTCACCGCCGAAGCGCTTGCGCATTGGAAGCTGATCTGCAAACGCGAAAGCCTGGAGCTGGCCTTGGAGCAGATCGCAGGCTTTGATCCGACCGATGAACCCCCAGCCCCACAAGGCAACGGCGGCATCAAGGGCAAGCGGCCTAGCAAAAAAGATAAGTTGCGGGCGGCCGCCGCCCAAGAGCGTCCATGAAAAAGGCCCCTGACGGGGCCTTGGCATCATTCGTCGTCGGAGTCGCTGAACGCGCCGCTGTCATCGCCAGTTTGGGCGCCGGGCTTGAGCACCCGCACCCCGTGCTTGCTCAAAATCTCCACATACACCGAAGCTGCGCCCGACTTGGCGGCAGCGTCCACGGCTTCGATCACGGCGCTCACGCGCACGACCTCGGCGTTGCCTTCGGTCAGGCCCACTTTGCAGTCAAAGTCCCAAAAATCTGCACCCTTGGGCACGTCGCGGTTGCGTTCGCGTTTGAAGTATTTGCGGATTTCGTGCTTGACGGATTCGAGCACGCGGTCGGGGTGCTTGCCTTCGGCTTGCAGGGGAAAATTCTTTTTCATGGATCGTCCTAAAGGGAGAGGCAAGCGCCCGGTCCGGACGTGAATGCAGGGGCGGATTATCGCCGGTTTGGGGCCAGGGTCAGTCGCCTCAGTCGACAAACCGGTACTTGAGCTGGAAACTCAGCGCGCCATACAGCCGGTCTTTGAGCGGTGGCACCAAGGCCATGTTCAAGCCCCAGTGGCCTGATTCATAGGTGGCCACCGGGATCACCGCCGGGAACCAGCCGCCGTTGAAGGCTTTGGGATAGCCATTGAATGCGCCGCCGACCACGCCCAGTTTGACGCTGCCCCAGCGCCAAGGCTGGTAGTAGGCCCCCACATAACTGGAGCGTGCGTTGTCGCTGTTGATGAAGCGACCTGCGGTGGCGCTCCAGGTGTCGTCGATGCGGTATTCCAAACCCAAGCCTGGGTTGGCATTGCGCAGGCCTTTGCCTTCGTCAAAGTGGGCCGAGTAAAAGCCTGCGTTGACCCACAGGCGGCTGGATTCAAACTCGGCGTGTGCGGGCGCGCACAACAAAGTGGCCCAACCTGAGCAGATCAAGCAGGCAACGCGCTTCATGGCTCAGAGCGACTTGAACACGTCAGCCGCCACACGCACCGTCTCGGCGATGTCGGCGTCGGTGTGGGCAGCACTCACAAAACCGGCCTCGTACAAAGCGGGGGCGATGTAAACACCGCCATCCAGCAAACCGTGGAACAACTTATTGAACTTGGGGCTGTCGCTGGTCATCACTTTGGCATAGTTTTGCGGCAGCTC
This sequence comes from Limnohabitans lacus, assembly GCF_030053395.1. GTDB lineage: Bacteria > Pseudomonadota > Gammaproteobacteria > Burkholderiales > Burkholderiaceae_C > Limnohabitans_A > Limnohabitans_A lacus. The sequence goes on from NZ_JASGBH010000006.1 coordinate 104,959, forward strand.
GGGCAGCAAGAAAAAGCCGAACATGCCGCCCTGGCAATCGCCGCTGAAGGGCACACCTGCTGCTGCGGCAGCGCCCGTCAGGCCATCGACCAAGCTTTGGGTTCGGGCGCTCAAAGCATCCCAGAAGCCGGGTTTGGCGATCTCGCGCAATGTGGTCAAGCCGCAGGCGGTGGCCACAGGGTTGCCGCTGAGTGTGCCAGCTTGGTACACCGGACCAGTGGGGGCCAATTGCCGCATGATCTCGCGCGGGCCACCAAACGCGGCCAACGGCATCCCACCGCCAATCACTTTGCCCAGCACGGTCATGTCAGGCTTGAAGCCGGGAATGGCTTTGGCGTAAACGCTTTGTGCGCTACCCAAGGCCACACGGAAGCCGGACATGACTTCGTCAAACACCAGCAAGGCGCCATGCTGTGTGCACAACTCGCGGCAGCGCGTCATGAAGGGCACGCTGGCGCGCACAAAGTTCATGTTGCCCGCGATCGGCTCGATCATCACGCAGGCCAGTTCCTTGCCGTGCAGGGCAAAGGCCTCTTCCAGCTGCTGGATGTTGTTGTATTCGAGCACCAAGGTGTCGCGCACCACTTCGGGGGGCACACCCGCGCTGGTGGGGTTGCCAAAGGTGGCCAGGCCGGAGCCGGCCTTGACCAGCAGCGCATCGGCATGGCCGTGGTAACAGCCTTCAAACTTGATGAATTTGCTGCGGCCTGTAGCGCCGCGGGCCAGGCGCAGAGCGCTCATGCCCGCTTCGGTGCCTGAGCTGACCAAGCGCACCATCTCCATCGAAGGAACGTGCTTCAGGATTTCTTCAGCCAGCTCGATCTCGCGTTCTGTAGGGGCACCAAACGAAAAACCGTCCAGCGCCGCTTTTTGCACCGCTTCGAGCACCACGGGGTTGCCGTGGCCCAGGATCATCGGGCCCCAAGAACCGATGTAGTCGATGTATTTCTGGCCATTGGCATCCCAAAAATAAGCGCCTTGGGCGCGCTGCACAAAGCGGGGTGTACCGCCCACAGCGCGAAAGGCCCGCACGGGGGAGTTCACGCCACCGGGGATCACTTGGGCGGCACGGTCAAACAGTTCTTGGTTGCGATCGGTCATGGCTTGTCTCTCAGGTCAGTGTTTGGTTTCGCTGAAGGGCACTTCAAAGTAATCCGCTCCGGGGTGCACTTCATCGTCTTGGGTTTCGCCCTCGTCTTCAGCGTCGGGCAAGGCCCAAAAGAGGCGGTCTGGAATGACCTGGCCCATGCCGGGGCGAAAGCCTTCGTCCAGGCAGCGGTCCAGGTAATGCAGGGCTTCGTTGGTGGCTTCGGTCAGGTCCATGCCGGTGGCCAGCAAGGCGGCCAGGGCGGCGGTTAGGGTGTCGCCCGCACCGGCAAAGATGGCTTCGATGCGCTCGAACCTTTCATGGCTGATCACCGTCTCGGGCGAGGCCAGCACGTTGTCGATGTGTTGTTCGGGCAAGGGCAGGCCGGTCACCAAGGTGAAGGGCACGCCCAGTTCGGCAGCGGCTTTGGCGATGTCGCGAGGCCCGGGGTTGCGCTCGCCCGACCAGTCGGGCAGCAGCCAGCGGCGCAAGGTGCTGTGGTGGCCCACCAGCACGCTGGTTTGCGGCAGCATCAGTTCGCGAAAGGCGTCCAAGTAGGCGTCGATCTTGTCGTCTTCCCACCAAGACAGGTTGGGCATGTAGGCCACGACCGGCACACCCTCGTAGTCATCGGCCAGTTCGGCAATGATGGCCAAGTTCTCGGGCGTGCCCACAAAGCCGACCTTGATGACCTGCACCGGCACGTCTTCGGCCACGGCGCGGGCTTGGTCGTGGACGGCCTCGTCGTCCATGGCAAAGAAGTCGGTGATGCTGCTGGTGTCGCGCACATAAGCGCCCGTGCACACCGGCAGGCAATGCGCGCCCACCGAGGCCATGGCGGTGGCGTCGCAGGTCAGGCCACCCGCGCCGCTGGGGTCGTTGGCATTGAAGGACAAAATGCAGGCCAAGCCTGCTGACTCTTCAGCGTCTGCTTCTTCGGTGTCGGGCGTGTCGGGTTTGTGATCGGTCATTTAAGCGAAGTGCCATGGGCTTCAGAAGGTCTTCAGCCGGGCCTGCTGCGCGGCCCGATACAATGCAAATCATTCTATTCGACTCTCTGATTGCGACACTGTGATGGAACTCAAAACCTGGATGTGCCTGATTTGCGGCTGGATTTACGACGAAGCCGAGGGCGACCCCGAGCACGGCATCGCGCCCGGCACCAAATGGGAAGACGTGCCCATGAACTGGACCTGCCCCGAATGCGCGGCCCGCAAAGAAGACTTTGAGATGGTGGCAATCTAAGCGTAGCACAAGACCTTGTACCCGGGTCGGTCGGAGCTTCAGCTCCGACATGCTTTTGGCGTACAAGCCCATGTCGGGGCTGAAGCCACCGACCTGCACTTTGAAGAACCCAGCCGCCTGAATCAGGCGGCTTTTTTCTTGACCACGGCGTACCGTGCCAGCGTTTTTTCACGCGCCTCGGCGTGGTCCACGATGGGCGCGGGGTAGGTTTTGCCGATCACCACCTCAGCCGTTTGCAACTCCATCGGCTTGGCCAGCCAGGGCGCATGCAGCGCTGCCGTGGGCAAGGCCGCCAGCTCAGGCACATAGCGGCGGATGAACTTGCCCTCGGGGTCGAACTTTTCGCTTTGGCTGATCGGGTTGAAGATGCGAAAGTAAGGCTGCGCATCGCAACCACTGGAGCTGGCCCATTGCCAGCCGCCGTTGTTGGCCGACAAATCGAAGTCGTTCAGGTGCTGGGCAAAGTAGCGCTCTCCCCAGCGCCAGTCGATGCCCAAATCTTTCACCAAAAAGCTGGCCACCACCATGCGCAGGCGGTTGTGCATGTAGCCGGTCTGGTTGATCTGGCGCATGGCCGCGTCCACCAGCGGGTAGCCGGTGCGGGCTTCGCACCACGCGTCAAACAGCTTGTGGGCATGCGTGCCGTGCTCCCACTTGATGTGGTCGTATTCGGGCTTGAAGCTCTCGCCCCGCCCCACATGGCCAAAGTTGTGCAGCACCTGCACATAAAAATCGCGCCAAATCAGCTCAGACAGCCACACCGCCGCGCCTGCACTGCCAGCTGTCATACGGGCATGCGCCTCGCGGGCCAGCTGGCGGATGGACACCGTGCCAAAGCGCAGGTGCACGCTCAGGTAGCTGGGGCCTTTGACCGCAGGGAAGTTGCGGGTGTCTTCGTACTGGTCGATGCGGGTCAGAAAGTCGGCCAACAAAGCCTGGCCGCCCGACTCGCCGGTGGGGATTTTCAGGGCCTGGAGGTTGCTAGCTTCAAAGTCGATGTCTTGCAAAGCCATCACGGGCTGGGCCAGGTTGTCCGGGCGCGGGGCCAGGTGCTGGGCGTATTTTTCGACCGGGTAGGCCTTCAATTCAAAAGGCGTGATTTTCTTGAGCCAAGCATTTTTGTAGGGGGTGAACACCGCAAAGGGCTTGCCCATCTGCGTCAGCACTTCGTTGCGCTCAAAGATCACATGGTCTTTGTAGGTGTGCAGCACGATGCCGTGGTCTGCCAGGTGCCCGCGCACCTGGATGTCGCGCGCCAGCGCCTCGGGCTCGTCGTCGTGGTTGGCAAAAACAGCTTGCACCTGCAGGTGGTGGGCCAACTTGGGGATTTTGTCTTGCGCCACACCGTGGCGCACGATCAGGCCCGCCTGGGGATGCCCGGCCAATTGCCGCAGCTGTTCATCGACTTCGACCAGCGATTCGCGGATGAACTCGACCCGGCGGTCGGCGCGGGGCAGTTTGTCCAGAATGGCGGTGTCGAACACAAAGGCCACGTGCACCCGCTGGCAGTGTTTGAGCGCGTGGTAAAGCGCCGCATGGTCGGCCACGCGCAGGTCGCGCCGAAGCCACACCAAGCCGCTCGAAAAAGTGGTTTCCATGACAGCCTGACCGGTTGGATCAATAAGTGGGCCCTTGGGCCTCACCAAGATGGCGGGGCCGTTAAAATCGGGGCATGACCGATTGTGCCTCCATTGACCTCAAGCATCATTTCCTGATCGCCATGCCCGGGTTGGAGGACGAGACATTTGCCCGCAGCGTGGTGTACATGTGCGAACACAGTTCTCGCGGTGCCATGGGCCTGATCATCAACAAACCTGCCGACATCAGCATGCGCCACTTGTTTGACAAGGTGGACTTGCCGCTGCGCCGCGAAGACCTGATGCAAAACCCCGTCTCGCACGGTGGCCCGGTGCAGACCGAGCGCGGCTTTGTGCTGCACGACCCGATGCGCCTTGAAGATCCGCAGGAAGATGCAAGCTCGATCTACGCTTCTACCCTGACCGTGCCCGGGGGGCTGGAGATGACCACCTCCCGAGATGTGCTGGAAGCCTTGTCGTCGGGCGCAGGCCCGCGCCGCGTGCTGGTCACGCTGGGTTACTCGTCTTGGGGCGAGGGGCAGCTGGAATCGGAGCTGGCCGAGAACACCTGGCTGACGGTGCCCGCGTCGATCGATGTGATCTTCGATGTGCCCATGGCCGAGCGCTATGACCGCGCTTTGGACTTGCTGGGCCTCAAAAGCTGGATGCTCTCGCCAGAGGCGGGCCACGCATGAGCAGCGCACCCGATAACGCCGTTCCCGCCAACCAGCAGAGTTTTTTGGCCTTTGACTACGGCCTCAAGCGCACCGGCGTGGCCGTGGGTAACCGCTTGATGAAGTCGGCCACCCCGCAGGGCACCATAGCTGCTGAGGGTGATGCCCGGTTTGCCAAGATCGCCGAAAGAATCAAAGAGTGGCAGCCCGACGCGCTGGTGATCGGCGTGCCCACCCACCCCGATGGTGGCGAACACGAAAACACGCTGCGCGCCCGCAAGTTCGGTCGCCAGTTGCGGGGCCGTTTTGGCCTCCCGGTGTACGAGGTGGACGAGCGGTACACCACCACCGAAGCCCATTCTTATGGCGCCAAAGACGCCGATGCGGCGGCGGCGGCCATCATCCTGGATCAATTTTTGAGGAACCTGCCATGAGCGCACTCGCCCTGAATGCCGAGGCCTTGTACCTGGAGCTGCTGCGCGGTGTGCGCAGCCTGTGCCAAGCCAACACGCGCCTGGTGGGCATCACCTCGGGTGGTGCCTGGCTGGCCGAACGCCTGCAGCGCGACCTGGGCTTGGCCGGTGAAGCGGGCCAGGTCTCTTCGGTCATGCACCGCGACGATTTTGCCCAGCGCGGCTTGTCCGCTGGTGGCCAGACCAGCTTGCCGTTTGAGGTCGATGGCGCGGACATTTTGGTGCTCGACGATGTGCTCTACACCGGCCGGACCATCCGCGCCGTGCTCAATGAAATCTTTGACTACGGCCGCCCCGCCCGTGTGCAGCTGGCGGTCCTGGTCGATCGCGGAGGCCGGCAGCTGCCGGTGCAGGCCGACTTTGCCGCCGCCCGCGTGGCCCTGCCCGAGACGCAATCGTTGGCGCTGGCCCGCGATGCGGCAGGGCGCTTCAGTTTTGACGTGGAGAACAAAGCCTGATTGAGGTGACAACAACATGCTCTACAAACGCAACAACCCCCAACTGAACAAAAACGGCGAGCTGATCCACCTGCTCTCCACCGAAGGCCTGTCCAAGGACATCCTGACGCACATCCTCGACACCGCGCAAGGCTTTGTGAGTGTCAACGACCGTGAGGTCAAGAAGGTGCCCCTCTTGCGCGGCAAGAGCGTGTTCAACCTGTTCTTTGAAAACAGCACCCGCACCCGAACCACCTTCGACATCGCCGCCACCCGCCTGTCGGCCGACGTCTACACGCTCGACATCGCGCGCTCTTCGGCCAGCAAGGGCGAGTCGCTGCTGGACACCATCGCCAACTTGAGCGCCATGGCCGCTGACATTTTTGTGGTGCGCCACAGCGAGTCGGGTGCGCCCTACCTGATCGCCCAGCATGTGGCGCCCCATGTGCATGTGGTCAACGCCGGTGACGGGCGCCACGCCCACCCCACCCAGGCGCTGCTGGACATGTACACCATCCGGCACTACAAAAAAGACTTTTCCAACCTCACCGTGGCCATCGTGGGCGATGTGCTGCACTCGCGTGTGGCCCGCTCGGACATCCACGCGCTCACCACGCTGGGCTGCGCCGAGGTGCGTGTCGTCGGCCCCAAAACGCTGGTGCCCGCCGACATGGCCCAGATGGGTGTGCGCGTCTTCAACAACCTGGAAGAAGGCATCAAGGGCTGCGACGTGGTCATCATGCTGCGCCTGCAAAACGAGCGCATGAGCGGCGCACTGTTGCCCTCGAGCCAAGAATATTTCGAGAGCTTTGGCCTCACGCCCGAGAAGCTGCAACTGGCCAAGCCCGACGCCATCGTCATGCACCCCGGCCCGATCAACCGAGGGGTTGAGATCGACTCGGCCGTGGTCGATGGCCAGCAAAGCGTGATCTTGCCGCAGGTGACCTTTGGCATCGCGGTGCGCATGGCGGTGATGAGCATCGTGGCCGGTAACGAAGCCTGAGGGGAACAAGAACATGAAAATCCTGATTCAAAACGGCCGCGTCATCGACCCCGCCAGCGGCTTTGACCAAAAGGTGGACTTGGCCATTGCGGCGGGCCGCATTGTGGCCATGGGCCAGGTGCCCGCTGACTTCAACCCCAACCGCGTGATCGATGCCAAAGGCTGCATCGTGGCCCCTGGTCTGGTGGACTTGGCCTCGCGTTTGCGCGAGCCCGGCCAAGAACACGAGGGCATGCTCGAGAGCGAAATGGCCGCTGCTGTGGCCGGGGGGGTGACCAGCTTGGTCTGCCCACCCGACACCGAGCCGGTGCTCGACGAACCCGGTCTGGTGGAGATGCTGCGCTACCGCGCTGAAAAACTGCACCAGGCCCGCGTGCTGCCGCTGGGCGCACTCACGGTGGGTTTGAAAGGTGATGTGCTGACCGAAATGGTCCAGCTGACCGACGCTGGTTGCGTGGGCTTCAGCCAGGCCGAAGTGCCGATCCCCAGCACCCAAGTGCTGCAACGCGCCTTGCAATACGCCAGCACCTTTGGCTTCACGGTCTGGCTGCGCCCGCAAGAGCTGCACCTGGGCAAAGGCGTGGCCGCCAGTGGCGCCTTGGCCACGCGCATGGGTTTATCGGGCGTGTCGGTGGCCGCCGAGACGATCGCCTTGCACACGATTTTTGAATTGGTGCGCAGCACCCGAGCCCGCGTGCACCTGTGCCGCATCAGCAGCGCGCAAGGTGTTGAGCTGCTTCGTCAGGCCAAGGCCGAGGGCCTGCCGATCACGGCCGACGTGAGCATCAATTCGCTGCACTTGACCGATGCCGACATGGGCTACTTCGACAGCCGTGCCCGATTGACCCCCGTGCTGCGTCAGCAGCGCGACCGCGAAGCCCTGCGTGCAGGCTTGGCCGATGGCACGCTCGATGTGCTGGTGTCGGACCACACGCCTGTCGACGCCGATGCCAAAGCCTTGCCTTTTGCCGAGGCCGAGCCCGGCGCCACCGGCATGGAGTTGCTCTGGAGCTTGGCACTCAAGTGGGGTCAAGAGGCTGGCGTGGATTTGCCGAAAGTGCTGGCGCGCATCACGTCTGATCCGGCCCGTGTGCTGGGCACCACGCTCAACACCTTGCAAGGCTCCGTCGGTCACCTGGCCATTGGCGGTGTGGCCGATGTGTGTGTGTTGTCCACCGAAGGCCACTGGCTGGTGACGCCGGATTGCCTGCGCAGTCAAGGTAAAAGCACACCGTTCTCGGGTTACGAGTTGCCCGGCCGTGTGTTGACCACTTTGGTGGGCGGGCATGTGGCTTTTGAAGCCAAGTGATGCCGTTGTGCGCGCGAGCCCCTACGGGTGGGGACCCACCGACAAACCTTTGAAGCGCGCGAGATGAAATCCATCCATGCCGTCTGGAAGATGCTGCGCGGCCTGTGGCATGTGGTCGTGGGCATGTGGTGGATTCACGCGCACTTTCCAAGGCTCAGTGCCGAGCAGCGCGAGATGCGCGTGCAGGTGTGGTCGCTGCAGTTTTTGGCGCTGTGGGACATCCACCTGAAAGTGTTGGGGCAGCCGGTCCTCAACGGCCCAGCCTTGATCGTGGCCAACCACATTTCCTGGCTGGACATCTCGGTGATTCACGCGGCCAGGCACTGCCGCTTTGTGGCCAAGTCGGACATCCGCCAATGGCCCCTGATTGGCACCTTGGCCACCGGCTCAGGGAGTTTGTACATCGAGCGCACCAACCGCAAAGACGCCTTGCGCATGGTCAAGGACATGGCCGATGCGATGAAAGACGGCGATGTGGTGGCGGTTTTTCCGGAGGGCACGACCAGTGATGGGCGTGACATCTTGCCTTTTCACGCCAACCTGCTCCAGTCGGCCATCTTGGCCCAAGCGCCGGTGCAGCCCATGTCGCTCAAGTTCATCGACGCGGCCACGGGTGAGACCAGTTTTGCGCCCTGCTACATCGGTGACGACACCTTGATCGGCTCCATCTGGCGCACGCTCACCTCATCGCGCATCATCGCCGTGGTCCATTTTGGTGAGCCTCAATCCGCCAAGGGCCGCGACCGACGGGCCTGGGCTCATGATCTGCGACAGGACATCATCCGCTTGCGCGACTTGGATGCGTAGACATTGAACACCGTGGTTCTTCTATTGAGGCGCGAGCGCTTGGCGCAACCGGCGGGCGTGGTCTTCCAGCACTTCTCGCGCTGGCTCTTTGCGGGGCCAGGTCAGGGTAATGCCGTCGCCTGAGTGGCGGGGCACCACGTGCATGTGGAAATGGAACACGGTTTGCTCACCCTCTTGGCCGTTGGCCTGCAGCAGCGTCAGACCCGGTGGGTCAAAGGTGATGGCTATGGCTCCTGCGACGTGGTGGGCGGTTCGCATCACGGCGGCGGCTTCTTCGGCACTCAGGTCCAACAGCGTGGCGGCATGTCGTTTGCTGGCCACCAGCACGTGGCCTGGGTTGACCTGGCCCAAATCCATGAAAGCCAGGGTCTGTTCGTCTTCAAAGACGATGGCCGCTGGGATCGCTCGGCTGATCAGGCGACAAAAGATGCATTGACCAGGTGGCGAAGTGTCAACAAAAAAGGGCATGCATGCCTCCGGTGTAACCAAAGAAAAAAGCCACTTTGTGATGTGTCACAAAGTGGCTTTTTGCAATGGATGGTGGGACCAGCGGGGGTCGAACCCACGACAAACGGATTAAAAGTCCGCTGCTCTACCAACTGAGCTATGGTCCCACACGAAACCGTCGATTATAGAGTGCCAAAGTGACCTTTTCCCCTCTGGCGCTGCAAATTTTCAAAGACCCATCACCGTGGATGGCGGTGTTGGGTGCGCCATGGCACGGAGGGCGATGGAGCTTGTGTGTAGCCTTCGCGCATCAAACCGGTGGGGTGAAAGCGGCGCGGCGTTCTGCTGCGCGATCAAGCTGGCGCGTGATGTTTCCGCAGACCAAATCGCACAGCGCAAAGACGGCCGGATCGGCAATTTTGTAATAGGCGCTGGTGCCGCGGCTTTCGCGCTCGACCAGGCCTTGCTGCGTCATCAAGGCCAGGTGGCGCGACACATTGGCGGCCGTGAAGCCACACATCTGGGCCAGCTCTCCGACATTGCGCTCGCCTGTGCGCAGGATGTTCAGGATTTGCAAACGCGTGGGTTCAGCCAAAACCTGAAAGTAAGCCGCGATTTCCGTCAAGGCGCCTTCGGGCAGCTGCTTCATGGGGATGCCCTCTGTCGGATCGGGTGTCGGGGTGTTTTTCATCGCAGGTCCTGTCGGTTGGCTTTTTTCATTGTATCATTAGATAATCAATCAATCAGTTAAATAAGCAAAAAGCAAATTACAAAAGGAAAAGACGATGATGCGAACCACCTTGCTTTCTTTGTCGGTCATGGCCGCTTTTGTGCCGCAGGGCTTGTTGTGGGCGGCCGACGCGCCACCCCTGAAGGTGATCACCGTGCAGAGCACAGGCCAAACGCACAACGAAAGCACGGTGGACGCGGTGGTGGAAGCCGTGAGGCAAACCAGCTTGTCCACCCAGGTGGCCGGTGCGGTCGTGGCGCTGCACGTGAAGGCAGGTGACAGGGTTAGAGCAGGACAAGAGCTGCTGCGCATCGATGCCCGGGCCGCTCACCAAAACGTGATCGGTGCGGGTGCGCAGGTTGAGGCCGCCCAAGCCAATTTGGCGGTGGCAAGCAAAGAGCTCGAGCGCCAAAAACAACTGCTTCAAAAGCAATACATCAGCCAAGCTGCTTTTGACCGTGCCCAAGCGCAGTGGGATGCCGCAAAGGCCCAGCTCAAGGCATTGCAAGCCCAAAACAGTGCTGCCCAAACCCAGTCAGGCTTTTTTGTGGTGAATGCGCCCTATGCGGGTGTGGTGAGTGATGTGCCCGTCACTTTGGGCGACATGGCGATGCCAGGCCGGCCCTTGGTGACGGTGTACGACCCCACGGCCATGCGCGTGACCGCTGCCGTGCCACAAGGCCTGTTGGCCGGTGTCCAAGCGCAGCCCAAAGGCGTGCGTTATGAATTTCCTGGTGTGACGGGTTACAGCACGCCGCAGCTGGCTTCACAAATTCAGGTTTTGCCGTCCGTGGATCCGGTCACGCACACAGGGCAGATTCGCTTGAGCTTGCCCACTGGCATGGTTGGTGTGGCGCCGGGTGTGTTTGCGCGGGTGTGGTTGCCCGGTGCGGCAGCTGGCCAAGGCAGTGCTGAGCGAGTTTATTTGCCCACCAGTGCCATCGTGCGCCGTGCCGAGATGACCGGCGTGTACGTGTTGGACGCGCAGGGCAAACCCAGCTTGCGTCAGCTGCGCTTGGGTCAAACGTCTGGTGATCGCGTGGAGGTCTTGAGTGGTCTGCGTCCCAAGGACAAGGTGGCTGCTGAGCCGCAGTTGGCTGGCGCTGTGCGTTGAGCGGAGGTCCACATGACTGAACCCACAAACTTGAGCATTTCCGGCCGCATCGCGGCCATGTTTCAGAGCGCGCAGATCACGCCTTTGCTGGCGCTGGTGGCTTTGCTGCTGGGCATCTTCGCGGTGCTGGTGACGCCGCGTGAAGAAGAGCCCCAGATCAATGTGACCATGGCCAATGTGCTGGTGCCTTTCCCCGGTGCGGCCGTGCGCGATGTCGAGCAAATGGTGGCCATCCCGGCTGAGCAGGTGCTTTCAAAAATAGCGGGGGTGGAACACGTCATGTCGGTATCGCGCCCTGGCGTGGCCATCCTGACGGTGCAGTTCAAGGTGGGCGTGCCTCGCACCGAAGCCTTGGTGCGTTTGCACGACACCATCCGCGACAACGCGGACTGGTTGCCCAAGGGGCTGGGCGTGATGGAGCCTTTGGTCAAACCCAAGGGCGTGGACGATGTGCCGATCGTGACCTTGACCCTTTTCAGCAAAAGCCCTGATGCCAGTGCCTACAACCTGGAGCGCGTGGCGCACAGCATGGAAGCGGACATCAAGCGCGTCAAAGGCACGCAAGATGTCCAGACCCTGGGTGGGCCTGATCGTGCGGTGCTGGTGCAGATCGAGCCCGAGCGCATGACCGGATACGGCATCACGGTGCAAGACTTGCGCATGGCTTTGCAGTCGGCCAATATGGGTTTGCCTGTGGGCGAGTTGATCAGAGGCAACCAGAGCATCAGCATCGAGGCGGGCCCCCATTTGGCGCAAGCCAGCGATGTGGCCGATCTGGTGGTGGGTGTGCAAAGCGGCCGCCCGGTGTTTTTGAAAGACGTGGCCAAGGTGCAAGAAGGTCCATTGCCCGCCACGCGCTATGTGATGCATGGTCTGGGGCAGCAAGCCGGTGGCGGTGAATACCCTGCCGTGACGCTGACCATCACCAAAAAGCCGGGTGAAAACGCCATCGACGTCGCCAACGCCGTGATGGACCGTGTGGCTGCGCTGCGCGGCACGGTGATCCCCGATGAGGTGGAAGTGGCCGAAACCCGCAACTACGGCAGCACGGCCAATGACAAAGCCCAAAAGCTGATCCAAAAGCTCCTGTTTGCCACCGCAGCGGTGGTGGCGCTGGTGTTCATCGCCTTGGGTAAGCGCGAAGCGGCCATCGTCGGCACGGCCGTGATCTTGACGCTCACCGTCACGCTGTTCGCCTCCTGGGCTTGGGGCTTCACGCTCAACCGCGTGTCGCTGTTTGCACTGATCTTCTCGATCGGCATTTTGGTGGACGATGCGATCGTGGTGGTGGAGAACATCCACCGCCATCAACAATTGTTCCCAGGCAAGACGCTGGTGGAGATCATTCCTGGGGCGGTCGATGAAGTGGGTGGCCCCACGATTTTGGCCACGCTGACGGTGATCGCTGCGCTCTTGCCCATGGCCTTTGTGAGCGGCTTGATGGGCCCCTACATGAGCCCGATCCCGATCAATGCCAGCATGGGCATGCTGCTGTCGCTGGCGATTGCCTTTGTGGTCACGCCCTGGTTGGCGCGCATCTGGATGAAGCCCGCCCATTCAGGCGATGTTCATGCTGCGCCCACCGGCTTGGCCGCCAAGCTGGGTCCTTTGTTCGAGCGCGTGTTCGAGCCCTTGCTGCACAAGGAGCAGGGTGCACGCAACCGCAAACTCTTGGGCTTGGGCATTGCCGGTTTGATCGCTTTGTCTTTGGTCTTGCCGGCCACGGGCCTGGTGCTGCTCAAGATGCTGCCGTTTGACAACAAGTCGGAGTTTCAAGTGGTGGTGGACATGCCCGCAGGCACGCCGGTGGAAGAGACCGCCGCCGTGATGCGCGAGTTGGGCGCCCACCTGGCGCAGCAGCCCGAAGTGACCGATTACCAGTCCTATGCCGGCACATCGTCGCCGATCAACTTCAATGGGCTGGTGCGTCAGTACTACCTGCGCTCGGGCGGCGAGGTGGGCGATATGCAGGTCAAGCTGGTGGACAAGCACCACCGCTCGGACAAGAGCCACGTCATTGCCACCCGCTTGCGCCCCGACTTGCAGGCCATCGGTCAGCGCTTCGGTGCCAATGTCAAAGTGGTCGAAATGCCGCCTGGCCCGCCCGTGATGGCGCCCATCGTGGCCGAGATTTACGGGCCAGATGCCGAAGGTCGCCGCAGCGTGGCCAAAGCGGTTCGGGCTGTCTTTGAGAAGACCGACAACGTGGTGGACGTGGACGACAGCAGCATTGCCCCCGCTCCTCGCAAGCTGCTGCTGGTGGACCGCCGCAAAGCCGCAGCGCTTGGCATTCCCCAGCAGGCCATCGTGACGACCTTGCGCGCGGGGCTGGCCGGTGAAGCCACCACCTATCTGCACGACGGCAGCAAGTACCCCACTGCGGCCTTGATCCAACTGCCCGCGGAAAGGCATGGCGATTTGTCGGCTTTGCTGCAGCTGACGGTGCGCGGTGCCTCGGGCAAGTTGGTGCCGATCCGCGAGTTGGTGAGCATCAGCGACAGCGAACGTGAGCAGCCGGTGATCCACAAGGATTTGTTGCCGGTGAACTTCGTGACTGCCGACATGGCCGGCAAGCTCGACAGCCCTTTGTACGGCATGTTCCAGATGCGCAGTGCGATTCAGAAAATCCAGACGCCCGATGCGCAAGGCCTGAACGAATATTTCATCAGCCAGCCCTCGGATGCCTGGCGCGGCTACGCCCTCAAGTGGGATGGCGAGTGGCAGATCACCTACGAAACCTTCCGCGACATGGGCGCTGCCTACGCGGTGGGCTTGGTGTTGATCTATTTGTTGGTGGTGGCGCAGTTTGGCTCCTACCTCACGCCGCTGATCATCATGGCGCCGATCCCCTTGACCATCATTGGCGTGATGCCAGGCCATGCCTTGTTGAATGCCCAATACACCGCCACCAGCATGATCGGCATGATCGCGCTGGCCGGCATCATCGTGCGCAATTCGATCTTGCTGGTGGACTTCATCAACCTGCAAGTCCAACAAGGCATGGCTTTCAAACGGGCCATTGTCGAGTCGGCCATCACCCGTGCACAGCCCATCATGCTCACGGGCGGTGCGGCCATGCTGGGCGCCTTCTTCATCTTGGATGACCCGATCTTCAATGGCCTGGCCATCTCGCTGATCTTTGGCATCTTTGTGTCCACCATCCTCACGCTGGTGGTGATTCCCACGCTGTACTACATGGCTTACCGCCGTCAGTACGAAACCCTTTGATTTTTTAACCTCTCGGAGATCTTCATCATGAAAACATGGCAAATCGTTCGCCTCGTCGCTGGCACTTTCATCCTTTTGTCCTTGGCGCTGGGCATCGAGGGCAGCCCGATTTTTGTGAGCCCTTGGTGGCTGGCCTTCACCGCCTTTGTGGGCGCCAACCTGCTGCAAAGTGCATTGACCCAGTGGTGCCTGATGGAAACCATCTTGCGCAAAATGGGCGTGCAGTCCGGTTGCTGATCTGTCCTCACTAAAGGAGTGAAACCATGATCCCACGCACCCTGCTGGCGAGTGCTGTTTTGGCCTTGTGTGCCTCGACAGCTTTGGCCACCGACCTCATTCAGGTTTGGGAGGCGGCCCAAAAGCATGACCCTCAAGGCGCCATCAGCCAAGCCAGTCGTGCGGCGGGATCGGCCAAGCACGATCAGGCCAATGCCCTGTGGCGACCTGCGCTGGCTTTGTCAACGAGTGCGGGTTGGGCCAGTGCGCAAAGTCAGATGAATGGTGCGCAGTTTGTGATGCCCGGCGCAACGCCCATCCGTGGCTCGGGTTTTGCAACTTCCGTCAACGGGGGGGCAGCAACCCGCTGGGCGCTGAGTGCCAAGCAAGCGCTTTACAACCGAGAGCGCGAGGCCCAAAGTGCGCAGTTGGATTTGGCCGCTCAGGCCAGTGAACACGAATGGCAGTTGGCCCAGCAAGACTGGATGCTGCAGACCACGCAACGTTACTTTGACGTGGTGCTGGCAGAGCAGCGTCTGGCGCTGATTGAGCAGCAGCAATTGGCCGTCAACAAGGCGCTGACCGAAGCCAAAGACCGCTTTGCCATCGGAGACGCCCCCGTCACCGACACCCATGAAGCCACAGCTCGTGCACAAGCGCTCAGTGCACAGGCCATTGCCGCACGCAACGAGCGGGACATGGCCCGCCAGGTGTTGACCGACGTGACCGGTTTTCCGCTTGCGGCCATGACCCTGAAAGCGCCCAAGCGTTCTGATGTGCTGGGCGAATCCGATGCCCTTTCGGTCTGGCTGCAAAAAGCCGAACAGGGCAACCCCATGATGGCGCTGCAGCAAGTTCAGGACAAAGTGGCGCAGCAAGAGGTGCGCAAGCATGCTGCCTTGGCTGCGCCTACGCTGGACTTGGTGGCGCAAGCCTCACGCGATCGCATCAGCGGTACGGGCGATTTTGGCGCAGCCAGCAACACGCAAAACCAGCAGATGGTGGGCGTGATGTTGAATGTGCCGCTGTACACCGGGGGCTGGCGCAGTGCCAAGCTGCAAGAAGCCACGCACTTGCAAACCAAAGCGCAGGCCGAGTTGGAGCGTACCCGCTTGCAGGTCAGCCAGATGACCCGTGCGGCTTGGCTTGCCGTGCAAAGTGGACAAGCACGCATTGCTGCACTTGAGGCGGCCGACAAGGCCAGCCAGGCCCGACTCGACGCCACCCAGTTGGGCCGTCAGGTGGGCGATCGCACCACGCTGGATTTGCTCAATGCACAAAACGACGCCAGTGCCGGACAACTGACATTGCTGCAAGCGCGCATTGATCTCTTGATGGGGCAGTTGCGTTTGCATGCCTTGGCGGGCCAACTGGACGCGCAAAAACTTCAAGCCGTGAACGCAGCACTTCAGCGTTGAACGGATCCCGATCACTTTCCATCCACCTTCACATGACCACTTCATCTTCGACCCCATTGATCATCGATGTTCGTTCGCCGGGCGAATTCGCGACCGGCCACGTGCGGGGTTCGGTTAACGTTCCTTTGGACCGTTTGGCCGACGACATTGCCAAGGCGGTGCCCGACAAATCGGCGCCAGTGATTTTGTGCTGTGCCTCGGGCGGCCGCTCGGGCATGGCCTGCAGCTTCATGCAGCAAATGGGCTACCAACAAGTCACCAACGGCGGCTCTGCAGGCGCCGTGTCCATGCAATGCGGCTTGCCGATTGACCGTTTGTGATTCAACCCTGAAAGAAATCCCATGAGCACGTTTGATCACCCCACCTTGATCCAGAACATCAACCACTCATTGGCTGGCTTGCGTAAAGCTCAACCGGAAGCGATGCAAGGATTTGGCCAGCTGGCCAAATCGGCCATGGCCGAAGGTGCTGTGAGTGAAAAGCACAAAGAGTTGATCGCATTGGCCATTGGCATCACCCAGCATTGCTCAGGGTGCATCGGCTTTCACGTCAAGGCTTTACGCCGCCTAGCTTGCACACGCCAGGAGTTGGAAGAAATGCTCACCGTTTGCGTATACATGGGCGGCGGCCCGGCCTTGATGTACACGGCCGAAGCGCTGGCCGCATGGGATGCATTCGCGCCTGCTCAGGCGTGAAAGTGCAAAGCCCCTGACGTCTCGCACGTCAAGGGGCATCAGTCACTCGTATGCAAGCGTGCGTGGATGCGCTGCACCGTTTTCCAGACAATCCAAAGCACCACGGGCGTCAACATGCCCGTCATGATTTCAGGCTGGATGGGCAGTCCCGTGGCCTTGAGTGCTTTGCCGATATAGAGGATCAGGCTGACCACGTAATAGGAAATGGCGGCGATGGACAAGCCTTCCACCGTGGATTGCAGTTGCAACTGAAGTGCTTGTCCACGTGTGAGTTTTTCCAGAAGCTGTTGGTTGTGCACTTCAGCGGCAATGTCCACACGGGTGCGAAGCAGTGCGCTGGTACGCGTGATGCGTTCCGACAACGCAGCCATTCTGTGAGAAGTGGCCACAACTGTGGCCATGGCGGGGGCCAAACGCCTTTGCATGAATTCACTCACAGTCTGCGTGCCTGAAATGGGCCGCTCTCGCAACTCGCTTATTCGCTCCTGAACAATCGCGTTGTAGGCGCGAGTCGCCGAGAACCGGTAGCCATGTTCCGCTGTGGCCCGTTCCACGTGGGCCGCCAAGGCCACCAGATCGTCCAGCAGTGTTTGATCGCTTTCCTGCTTGGACTCCAGTCGGGCGGTGATGTCAGCCAAACGGTTTTCGGCTTGTCCCAGCGCAGAAGCGAGGTGTTTGGCAATCGGCAGGCCGCGCAGGGCCATGAGCCGGTAGGTTTCCAGTTCCAACACCCGCTGCGAAATTCGACCTGCTCGGCCTTCGGGTGTATCGGCTGGCGCCAACACCAGCATGCGTTCGAAACCATCGGCGCCAATGCGTAAATTCGTCAACAGCATTGAATGAGAAGGACGTTCGGCGCTGTTGCCCATGCGTGAGCCAATGATGGTGCCTTCGCCCAGCCATTGCTGGGCCTTGTCAAGGACGGATGCCTCCACCATGTCTTCGGTCAACATGGCCAACTGGATGGCGGCCACGGTCTTGCCAGGAATCGCTCGCAACCAGGGTGTGCCGGTTGCCACATGTTGTGCCATGTCCGGCAGATGGCTCCCCCATGTCGCGTGCGCTGGCATGGCCTGAATGATCGTGTACCGCGTGAATTCTGTGTGGCGCTCCCATTTGAGGGTGAAACCCTCGCAGCGAAGGCGTAAAAAGTTGCCACGGATCTGAGCGTCTGACAGGTTTTCTTGTCCTGGCAAGGCGCGTAAGTGCTGACATTCCGTTTCTCTGCGGATGCCCTCGTTCAATACAGCGACATACACGATCAGTGCAGGCAATCGAACCCGCGCAGAGGGTCTGGCGTGCACTTCGTTGTGCAATTCACGTCGCAAAGCATCGTCAGTGGGCAGATGGTGTGCATTCATGTGGAATGAGCCTGTGACAAACGACTGCGGCCCCGATGAAAGGGGCCGCAGGGGTTGGAGATTTAGGTGTTCGAGTCTTGACTCAGAACTCGTCTTTCACCATGGTCAAGCCCAAGGCGTCCCAGTCGAGCATGCCGCCTCGGTAGTAATAAATTTTGTCGGCGGGAAAGCCGTCGCGTGTCATCGCACGGATGGCCATGGGGCTTTGAGGGCAAACGGGGCCGTTGCAAAATGCAAAAACCTTTTTGGCAGCCGTGCAGTTCCACTGCGTACCTGTTTTTTGGCAGCCCAATTCGTTCAGCCGTGCAGCCACTTCCGTGTAGGGGATGCCCACAGAGCCAGGAATCGTGCCTTTGACGCGGTCATTGCTGTCGCGCATGTCCACGACCAGAGCGTTGCGGTCGCTCAAAGCTTCCAGAATTTCAATTTCGCCCACGGGATGAACGCCAGGGACAGGAACCAATGGTTGCAAGGTGCCGCCGTTTTTGGCTGCTGCAGTCATGACGCGCGTGATCTCCACGGGCCCCTTGGCTGTTTTGACGACCACCGTTTTTTGGTTGTCAAAAATGTTCAGAGCCGTTCCGACAGGGATGACCGCGGCTTGGCCAAAAGCCACGCCAGCAAAACCGAGTCCCAAGAGCCAAGCTGAAATGCGTTTCATGTTCATGTTTCAATAAATTTGAGAGTGTCCATATGGTTGTTTTGTGCACGGCAATCTGTCTTGAGATAAATCAACACCAATCCTGGGGTAAACCCTTGATCTTGACGTGTTCGGGTTCAGGTTCTGCAACCCGTCAGGTGAATGGACGGATTGGTTTTAAGCCACAATCGAGCCTTGTTAGTGAAATCCGACGGGAAGCTCCATGGTCAAAACGACCCCCCAATCTGCGCTTGACCAACCCATTGCCGTTTCAGACGCGCAAATTGAAAAAGCTGCAGAAGTTTTTCGTGTGATGTCGGCGCCCATGCGCCTTCGAATCATCAGTTGTCTGTGCAGTGGCGAAAAAAATGTGGGGGAGCTGTTGAGTGAAATCGATACCACCCAACCAAACATGTCTCAACACTTGAACACCCTTTATTTGGCGGGTGTCTTAGACAAGCGCAGAGAAGGTGTCCAAATTTATTACCGCATCGTCAACGACAACATCGTCAACATTTGCCGTGCCGTATGCAAACAGACCGACATTGAAAGTTGATCGTCAGTTTCGAGTCGGGTTATTACGGGCCTCGGTTTCGATTGGGAACGGCTAATATCAGTTCATCAGGAGACACGAATGAAACGATTGATTTTCTTGGCAGCCGCTTTGTTGGCATGCACATTGACATGGGCAGACATCAAGGTGGTTTATCACTTGAGTGAGGGCATTCCTCAGGCGTCCAGAGCCATTGGCAATATACGGAATCACCTCAATGCCGATCCAAAGGCCAAAATCGTGGTGGTGACTCATGGCTTGGGCATCGACTTTTTGCTGGATGGTGCGACCAACCAGATGGATCAACCTTTTGCAGGCAGTGTCAGCGAATTGGTGGGCAAAGGCGTGGAGTTTCGGGTATGTAACAACACCTTGACGGCCCGCAAAATTTCAGCTGACAAAGTCTTGATGGAGGCCAAGGTTGTGCCTTCAGGTGTTGCCGAAGTCGCCAAATTGCAAGCCAAAGAAGGCTTTGTGTATTTACGTCCTTGATGCCGTTTCGTCGCGCGTCGGCATTCATTTTCCTCAGGAGAACTCATGAAAATCCAATACGTTTTGACCGCCACTGCGCTGATGGTGATGTCGGGCTTGGCGCAAGCCCAGGTTGACCCAGCGCATGTGCGCAGTTGGGCGGCCTCTTGTGCCGCGTGTCATGGCACCGACGGTCGTGCCCAACCCGGTATGGAGTCCTTGGCGGGCGCCAACAAAGACGACATGGTCAAGAAAATGCTGGATTTCAAGGCCGGACGCAAACCCGCGACACTCATGCACCAACTTGCCAAGGGTTATTCCGACGAGCAAATTGTTGCCATCGCCGGCTACTTTGCCGCTCAAAAGAAATAAGGAATTACAGCCATGCAACGACGTCATTTTTTGCAGACCGGTTCCGCGATGGGAGCCTTGGGCTTGGTTTCCGGCTGTGCCACCATGGGCGGCGGCAGTGGCCCCCAAGTGGCGGTCATCGGTGGTGGTTATTCGGGTGCAACGGCCGCCAAATACCTGCGCTTGTGGTCCGAGCACAAAATCCAGGTCACGCTGGTCGAACCGAACGACGCTTTCATTTCTTGCCCCATCTCCAACTTGGTCATTGGGGGCAGTAAAACCATCAACGACATCACCACCCCCTATGACAACCTGACCAAGCGTCATGGTGTCAAAGTGATGAAAGATCGCGTGAACTCGATCGATGCCGACAAGCGCATCGTCAAGTTGGCAGGTGGTACCGAGTTGACTTATGACCGCTTGATTGTGTCCCCTGGGGTGGATTTCATGTGGGAAAACCTGCCCGGCATGGCGAAAGCGGGTGCCAAGGATAAAGTCATGCATGCATGGAAAGCGGGTGAGCAAACCCTGACCTTGCGCAAACAACTGGAAGCCATGCCCGATGGCGGCGTGTTTGCCATGTCCATTCCGTTGGCCCCATACCGTTGCCCGCCCGGTCCTTACGAGCGTGCTTGTCAGGTGGCTGAGTATTTCACCAAGGCCAAGCCCAAGAGCAAGGTGCTGATCTTGGATGCCAACGACGATGTGACCTCCAAAGGGCCTTTGTTCAAAAAGGCTTGGGCTGAGCGCTACAAAGGGATCGTGGAGTACCGTGGCAAGCACCGTGTGACGGATGTGGATGCTGCCACCCAGACCCTCAAGTTCGAGTTCAATGACGACATCAAGGCCAATGTGCTGAATGTCATCCCCGACATGCGCGCGGGGGATATTGCTGTCAATGCAGGTTTGGCAACGGCCAACAAGCGTTGGTGCGAAGTCGACTTCCTGACTTTTGAGTCCAAAGCCGCCAAAAATGTGCACGTGCTGGGTGATTCGATCCAGATTGCACCGGGCATGCCCAAGTCAGGTCACATGGCCAACCAACACGGCAAGACTTGTGCTGCTGCCGTGGTGGCATTGTTGATGGGCAAAGAGGTCAACCCTCAGCCCATCTACAACAACACTTGCTACAGTTTTGTCAGCTCGGAGGACGTGGTCCACGTGGCCAGCGTGCACCGCTACGATGCGGATAAGAAGACCATGCTCACTGTGCCAGGTTCGGGTGGCGTGTCCAGCGCGGCCAATGAACTGGAAGGCCGTTACGCCCTCGCTTGGGCACGCAACATCTGGGCTGATACGCTGGCTTGATTGGTCACTGAGCAAACGCCGCAGTCGTCAGGCCGCGGCGTTTTTTTACGACGATTCTTCTTGTAATCCTTGTGGATCGAGATCCTTCATGAAAAAACATTTCCACTCCATCCGCCTGCTGACTCAGGCGCTTGTGTTCTTCGGCGCTGCGGTGCTGGGCAGTTCGGTCCAGGCCCAAGCGGATGAAGCCCGTGCCAAAAAAATCGTGGGCGGTTCCTGCTTTGTATGTCACGGTGCCGAAGGCGAATCTTCCAGCGAAGTGTTTCCCCGCCTGGCGGGACAGCATTGGGAGTACACGGCCAAGCAGCTTGAAAATTTCAAAAATGGCAAGCGCAAGAGCACGGCCATGGCCGACATGGTGGCCAAGTTGACCCCGGATGAGATGGTGGCGCTGGGCAAATTTTTTGAAAAGCAAAATCCAGCTGTGGAGCCACCTAAAGATGCGGAGTTGGCCGCGGTGGGGAAGTTCATTTATCACAAAGGCAATAAATACAGCGGTCTGGCCGCTTGCGCCAGCTGCCACGGAGCAGAGGCTAAGGGCACGGCAGCGTTGCCTCGATTGGCTGGGCAGTATGCGGGTTACACCGAAACCCAGCTCAAGCAGTTTAATCAGCGTGAGCGCACCAATGACAACGCTGTGATGCATGCGATTGCCAGCAAAATGACACCCTTGGAAATGGCGGCTGTTGCCGAGTACTTGAGCGGCAAATGATTTTTTTTGCGTTCAGGGGGCGGTCAAACCTGATACCGGCATCGCCTGAGAAGGTTTGACAATCGCTGTTGGCCCACCATCCAACCAGCGATCGGTCAACCCTGCGCCTGCCCACATTCCCATCAGGCTCACCCATGCAGTGAGCGCGAAGATGGCGCCACCGGTGACGCCAGCGCCTACAGCGCACCCACCTGCGAGCATCGATCCGAAGCCCATCAAGATGGCTCCGCCAATGTAGCGGCGCATGCTGTAGCCATCGGTGAAGCCTTCCAGCTTCCAATCCTTGCCCAGCAAGGCGCCCATCAGAGATCCCAGAAAAACCCCCGGCATCAACCCGAACTCGAAGCCGATCGGGGGCCAAGGCCACTGCACCACGCGCATGAGCCATTCAGCAGAAGGACCGCTAAAAGTCAGGCCTTGAATTTGCACGGGGTCAAAAGATTCACGGGCCACCCATTGGCTAAAGCCCCAGGCAGCCGCCACCATCAACCCGGTGCCGATGCCGCCCACCCACATCCAAAAACTGCGCTGGGGAGAGCGCCAAGAAAAATACAAAGCAGCGATCAACCACACGCCGCCCATGGCCAAACCTGCGCCGTGCCCCAGACCTGTAATGGCCAACAGGTCACGCGCTGCGCCGCCTGGAACGGTCCACCAAGCGCTGATGGCCAAACGCACAGGGGACAAAACGCCGGAGAGTGCTGATTGGGCCGTGACGGCAAAGATCAGGCCAGACAACAGTGCGCGCAAATTGCCATTGGCCGACAGCACCAACAAGCGGCTGGCACAGCCACGTGTCATGACCATGCCCACGCCAAACATCAAACCGCCGATGAGGGCGCCCGACAGGCTGCCCGTGGCCGCAATTTGACGCGCGTTGTGGGTGTCCAGCCAGCCCATCAAGACCATGAGCTGTACGGCGATGACGGCGGAGGAAAAGGCCAGTAACCACACCGAAAGTTTGTCGCCAAATCGGCGGTGCCAAAACTCGATCACGGCTGCACGAAGGCAAAAACGCGAGCGCTGCGCAAAAAACCCAAACAAGCCGCCGATCAGCGCACCGCCGGTGGCCAGGACCGTGGGGTTTCCGTAGGCTTCCAACCATTGGGCCATGGGCATGGCAAACTCCAGTTACATCATTATTGAATGATGTATATCTTAAGGTGTGCCAGCCATGGGGCCTTGATCAAGGTCAGTGTCAGGTCTTAGATGGCCCACCCCATGCTTTTGCTCAGACGCCATGCCAGACCAGCGCCTGCCCAAATGCTGATGAGCGTCGTCCATGCTGTCAGTGCAAAGATGGATCCGCCCGTCATGCCAGCGCCCACGGTGCAACCACCGGCCAAGACGGCACCAAAGCCCATCAAGATGGCCCCCGTCAGGTAGTGGCCCAATTTGTTCTCGGTTTTGAAGCCTTCCAGTTTGAACTCGCGGCCGACCAAGGCGCCGATCAAGGAGCCCAAGAAAGTGCCGGGCAAGACCCCGGTGTCAAAGCCCCAGCTGGCGGCATTGGCTGTGGACAGCACACGCATCAGCCATTCGGCTGAGGGACTGCTGAAGCTCAGGCTTTGCACGGCCACGGGTTCAAACGAGGCAGATGCGATGGCCTGGGTCAAGCCCCAGCCCATCGCGATGGTGCTTCCCGCCAAGGCGGCACCCAGACCCAATGCCCAGCGGCCTGCGTGATGGCGCAAAAAGAACGCCAGGCCGATCACCAAGCCCAAGGCAGACAGGACCAAGCCGCCAGTAGGACCCAAGCCGGTGACCTGCAGCAAATCACGCGAGGGTCCGCCATCGACAGGCCACAGTTGCGTCAATTGCAATTTCAAAGGTGCCAGCCAGCCGCCCACGGTGGCTTGCACCGTCACGGCAAAAACCAAGCCAGACAGCAGCGCCCGCAAATTGCCGTTGGCCGACAACACCAGCAATCGGCTGGCACAGCCACGCGTCAAGATCATGCCCGCACCAAAGCACAAACCGCCCAGCACTGCGCCTGAAATGCTGCCCGGTTGCGCCATGAAGCGAGAGACCGAAGGCTTGAGCCAGCCCATGCTGACCAGCAGCTGCACACTGAACAAGCAAGCGCCAAAAGCCAACAACCAGACACTCAAACGCTCGCCAGCCTGACCTTCGCAGCATTCCAGCACGGCCGCACGCGCACAAAAACGTGTACGTTGGGCCGCAAAACCAAACACCAAGCCAATGAGTACGCCCCCAGCTGCCAAGACATTGGCATCACCCCAAGTTTCCAACAGGCTTGCAAGATTCACAGTGATCTCCAATAATTCGATAATTACTTATATTTGCTGTTGCCTAAATTTCGCGGCAAACAATGCTATTTTCCTGGTTTTTCGATCGACCTTCATGAACAAGACCACTTTGAATGCAGTGTTTCAACGACGCCATTTCTTGGGGCTGCTCACTTTGTTGGCGTTCAATGAAGTTGCAGCACAAACTGCCTTGCCCGCGAGCTTGCCTTCGCCGTCCTCTTTGCAAGTTGAATTGAGCAGGGCATTGCAGCAAAAGCAACCCTTGATTGTCATGGTGAGTCTGGAGGGGTGTCCGTTTTGCCGTGTTGCCCGCAGCAGCCATTTGGTGCCCATGCAAAAGGCAGGAGCGACCATCGTCCAGCTGGACATGCGCAGTCCTCTGCCCGTGTTGGATTTCCAGGGGCGTGCCACCACGCATGATCAATTGATCAAACAATGGCGCATCTCCATTGCACCGACCTTGCTTTTCTTTGGACCGGGAGGCAAAGAAGTCGCTGAGCGGATGGAGGGCGGCTATCTGCCAGATTTTTACGGTCCCTATCTGGATGAACGCATCCTCAAAGGACGCCAGGCTCTTTGACGTTGTGAGCCACTTGGCATGGCTTTTGAGATGCCGCAAGAGATTCCTTGATTGACCCATCACCCATGATTCCCATTCGCATTGAATCTGCCTGGAAAGGCATCTCAGACTGTCGCAGTTGTGGCATCCGTGACATGGTGCTGTTTGCCGATCTCAACGAGCAAGACTTCAGTGAGATGCACTCACCTATCGACGATATGGTGTTTCAATCGGATTCGGTTCTGTACACCGAGGGGCAAACGGCGCAAGGGCTGTACACACTGAGAAAAGGCACCGTCAAATTGGTGCGATCGACAGTTGATGGTCGAGAACGAATTGTCAGGGTGCTGCGCCCAGGGGATGTCATCGGACTCGAGTCATTGGGTACAGGGCGCTATGACTGTGAGGCTGTGGCCATGGTCGACATCAGTGTTTGCAGGATTCCCTTGTCGGTGATCACTCAACTTTCAGGCACTTCGCCTCGCTTGCATTTGAGGTTGATGCAAAAGTGGCAGCAAGCTTTGAAGGATGCAGACGACTGGCTGGCTGAATTGAACTTTGGGACTGCGCGTCAGCGCGTGGCCGGTCTGGCCTTAAAGATGCGTGATCCTGATCGGCCACAGTTCACTTCATTTTTTGCGCGTGACGATATGGGGGCCATGCTGGATTTGAAGCTGGAAACCGTGAGCCGTGAAATTTCGGGTTTGGTGCGCGACGGCGCTTTGAAAGCCTGTGATAAACAAGGTCGGCGTTATGAAATCCTCGATGAAAAAATTCTGACAGCTTGAAGCGATCATTGGGCTTAGCGTTTTCGGGCGGTCAAGCCCAATAAGCCCGACATGCCTTTGTGGGCTGTGCCTTCATCGATCTGAGCTTCATAGGTTTGTAAATCGATGATGTCGTAATTCGGGAAAGCTTCTTTCATCATGTGCTCATCGTACATATGGTCGAGTTTTCCGGGGCCACCAGTGTTGAACTTCAACTGTGCAGCCGTATAGCCCTGAATGATCAGCGTCCCGCCCGACTTCAGGCTGGTGTCCATCTTGGTAAAAAGCAACTGACGGTCGGCCGGACTGGCAAATTGGAAAAAAATTCCCACCACGTTGTCGTAATGTGCGTCTTGCCAGGCAAATGATTGCCAATCGCAGCAATGCCAATGAACCGATTGCTGGCGGCATTCGGCCAATCGTTTTGCCTTGCGGAGGGCATTTTCTGAGAAGTCAAAGGCGTCGACCTTGAGGCCCTGTTCCGCCAACCAGACGCCGTTGCGGCCTTCTCCGTCTGCGACGGCCAGCGCTGAGCCTGCATGCAGGTGCATGGCTTGGCTGCGCAAATAGGCATTGGGCGTTTCACCGAAAAGGTAGTGCTCCGAGGCAAATCGCTGGTCCCAAGTGTGTTGTGGGTTGTTGAATGCGGACATGGTTTTGTGCGCCCTGTGTTGAAGCGCAAACGCTGATGATAAAAAATGAGTATATTCGTGAAAACTTATGGATTGGATCGTGATCACCACAAACTTACGCCGCGCCTTCTGGAGTGTCTGCGTGTGCTGCGGCGCTTTTGCCAGCCAGACTCTTTGGGCCGCAGACCACAAAGCAGTGGCTGCGGATGAGATGTCGGCTTATCTGGAGTTTGTGGACTACGGTGGGGGCACGATCTTCCCCGAACAAATCCCCAAAGCTGAATACGCCAAGATGCTCATCATCGATACACGTGATGGTTCGCAGTACGTGAAAGACCACATTCCTGGCGCCATCCACATCGAGTGGCGACAAGTATTGGCAAAGTCAGATCAAATCCCGAAAGACAAACCTGTCTTGGTTTATTGCAACACTGGGAGTTTGTCGGCACAAGCCGGTTTTGCCTTGCGCGTAGCAGGTTGGGAAAATGTTCGCATCCTTCAGGGTGGGTATGCAGAATGGAAAGCCAAGGGTGGCATGGATGCAAACCTCAAAGCAACTTCAGCGCCACAACATTGAGAAAGACTTATGAAAACAGCACACGATTTGGTGACGCAAGCCAAGAACATGACGCAAGAAATTTCTTTGCATGAGGCCGAACAAGCGATGCTTGCTGCGGACGTTTTGTTGGATGTTCGTGAAGCAGATGAGTACGCTGCGGGCCACTTGCGCGGGGCTGTCTTGATGCCCCGTGGTTTGCTGGAGTTCAAACTCAGTGCGTCTCCTGCGCTGTCTGCACGCGACATCAAAGTGGTGGTGTATTGCAAGACGAGTGGGCGAGCAGCTTTGGCGGCGCAAACCATGCAGGCCATGGGGTATTTGAATGTGGCGTCCATTGCGGGCGGGTATGACGCGTGGGTGGCCGCAGGCAAGGCCGTTGTTCGGCCTGAACAACCGTCCTACGAATGAGCGACCAGGCATGATGGCGCTGTTTCAATTTGGCGCGTTCAATCCCGCTTGCCCTGTGGCCTGCGGTCAATGCGTGTGACGCCAGGGCTGGCGTTGGAGTTCTTTTTGGATTTCTCGGTTCTTGGCTGGGTGGCCGAAATCGGTGAAATCCCTGATCGTTCTCGATCAGCGTTTTGTTCGAAACAACTGAATTTGCGTTAAATTAGCGCTTGTTTATATTTAATCAAGGAGTTCTCATGAAACTGGTTTCTGCAATCGTCGCCGTGTCTGCACTGTTCGCCGCGCCTGCCTTTGCCAATCTGGATCTGGCTAAGAAAAACGCCTGCATGGCTTGCCATGCAGTGGACAAGAAGGTTGTGGGCCCTGCTTACCAAGAAGTGGCCAAAAAATACGCAGGTCAGAAAGATGCTGTGGCTGCTGTCGCTAAAAGCATCAAAGCCGGTGGTTCTGGCAAATGGGGTCCCATTCCTATGCCTGCACAAGCCGCATTGAGCGAAGCTGACGCCAACACCTTGGCTGCTTGGATTTTGGCGGGTGCCAAGTGATCGCACTGTCCAATTGCTTGCCAATTGGGTGTTGAAGTTGTGAAAGCACGATCGGTATTCGTGGCTTTTGTAATCCGCTCTTCGGGCAACTGAAGAGCGTTTTTTTTGAGGAAGACATCGCATGCTGACACCTGCTCGATGGATTTTGTATGTCTTGTTCGCAGGCATGTGCGCAGGGTTGCACGCACAGCCGTCTATTTTTCATGGCGCAGATTTGAAATTAGGTCAAAAACTGATCGATGAGAACAAGTGCGTTGAGTGCCACGCGTCCAAGGTCCCGGGCGATGGCAGTGCCATTTACAAACCCAAGGGGCGTATCAACACGGCAGGCCTGTTGCGTGGCATGGTCGAACAATGCAACACCGAGCTGAACATGGGCATGTTTCCCGAAGAGGTCAATGCGGTGGCCGCTGTTTTGAACAAGAACTACTACAAGTTTAAATAAATCTTTGCTTATATAGGGTATCTCCTATATCAGTTTCAACGAATGTCTCTGATGATTTGAATCAAACGCTGGGCCGGCGGTGGTGCGGGGTCAGCGTTCAAATGTTGCAAATCTGAAGGAGATAAAAATGCGCAAATCTTGGACCTGGGTGAAGTGGGGCGTGTTGGCCAGTTCTGTGTGGCTGACGGGTTGTGGAACCATCAGCACGATGGGCAAACTCGAGACCGGCGCGGCTGCAGAGGCTGGTCGCATGTGGGATCGCTGGGTAGATGGCAATGGTGACATCGCTGTGGCGACCACTTGGGAGCGCAAGGTCAAGGCCGGCGTCACGGCCAATGAAGTGGAGCAAGTGCTCAAACAAGTGGCCACCGAGCGCAACATGAAAGACGTGGGCACGCTGCCCTTGTCCAAGGAACTCGAGGCCCGTACTGGCCAAAAACAAAAACTGCTGACGGTCTACTCCTTCTGCACCCCCACCACAGCACGACGCATGGTGGATTTCAGCCCACACATGGCCGCTTACTTGCCTTGCCGCATCTCATTGGTTGAGAAAGAAGATGGCCTGTGGATGTACACACTCAACATGGACATGATGGTCAAGATGGGCCGTCAGCTGCCTTCACCCCTGAAGGAAGAGGCCCGCGCTGTTCGCGACACCATTTGGGAAATGATGGAGCGCGGCTCCAAGGGTGAGTTCTGATTTAAGCCAACACGAGGAGACAAACCATGAAAACAAAACACACATTGCGCGCCACCGTTGCTGCTTCTGCTTTGCTGCTGGCTTCTTGGTCAGCCCATGCCACCAATGGCATGTTGATGGAGGGTTATGGTCCGCAATCTCTGGCCATGGGCGGTGCAGCCACAGCATTTGACAATGGGACGGCGGCCATGATGAACAACCCTGCAACTTTGCAGTTGGGTGCCAATGGTTCGCGTCTCGATGTGGCATTGGGTGTGTTGGGTCCCAACGTCAAATCCAGCATGACGGGCATGCCGACCGCTTCATCCGGTGGCACTTCCTATGTGATGCCGGCCATGGGTTGGGTACGCAAAGACGACCGCATGACCTGGGGTGTGGGTATCTTTGGTCAAGGTGGCATGGGAACGGAGTACGGTGCTGATACTTTCTTGGCCATGCAAACCGGCAAGGATGTGCGCTCTGAGTTGGCTGTGGGACGTGTGATTTTCCCGGTGGCCTTGAAGGTCAATGAACATTTGAATCTCGGTGCTTCGCTCGACTACACATGGGCCAGCTTGGACATGAAAATGGCCGCCAGTGGTGCACAGTTGGATGGCATGGTCACGGGTGGTTCGAACCCTATTGCTATGGCTGCTCCAATGCTGGCTGGAGCTCCTTGGGCACGTATTGATTTCAGTAATTCCAATAAATTCACGGGTGCTGCCAAAGGCTCTGGTTGGACTGGTAAGTTAGGACTGGTCTTTCAAGCAAGCAAAGATCTGTCACTGGGCGTGAGTCATCATCTCAAGACCAACCTCAGTGACATGACGACAGCAGCGACCGGTGCGAGCATGAGTGCACCGGACATGGGGCAAGGGGCTTTTTCCGATACCGGAAAAATTTCGGTGATCAACTTTCAGATGCCGGCATCCACCACAGTGGGTCTGGCATGGCAAGCCAGCCCCAAGCTGATGGTGGCAGCAGATGTCAAACGCATCGGTTGGTCAAGCGTGATGAAGGGCTTTTCTATGCGCTACGACAGCGCGGCAATGGGCGGAAGTCTCAATTTCACCATGCCTCAAAACTGGAAAGACCAAACGGTTGTCGCTTTGGGTGGTGCCTACCAATTGGATGAAGCCTGGACTTTGCGTGCGGGCTACAACCATTCATCGAACCCCATTCCTGATGGGTATGTGCACCCCTTGTTCCCAGCCATTGTCAAAAATCATTACACCGCTGGTTTTGGCTACAAGGTCAGCAAGGCGGTCAGCGTGGATGCCGCGATTTCACATGCGCCAACCGTGACTGTCGTCAATACATCAGGGCAGATGCCTTTGACCATCAGCCACAGCCAGACCAACTACCAAATGATGCTGAGCTACCGCTACTGAGTTGGATGACCCGCTTGATCAGGGTTTGTCCTGATCAAGTGGGCATCGCTTTGTAATTTCTGGTTCAGATACTTCGTTTATCGTATATATTCGCACATCCGAATATACTAACTTAATGGCAAGCACCGCATGAGCGATGAAATCGATCAGGTTTTTGACAAGGCGGCTGCATTGTTTGCTGTTCTGTCGACACCGATCCGTTTACGCATCATCAGCGAGTTGTGCCAGGGTGAGAAGAATGTGGGTCAGTTGCTCGAGAACATTGATGTTGCGCAACCCAATATGTCCCAACATCTGAACATCATGTACAGATCGGGTGTGCTGGGTAAGCGTCGGCAAGGGGCCCAAATGTTTTATCGGATTGCAGACGAATCTGCGGCGATGGTTTGTCGTGCCGTGTGCACGCAAAAAGCCATTGCTGCAGCCGTGGATTGACAACTCAAAACGAGGAGTTTGTGTGAAAGAAGACAGCATCAACTCGGGAAGGGTGCAAAAAGCACCAGAGAACTTCCTGACCCAAAGTGGTATCAAGGAGGTCTTTGCCGAAGGCAAAAAAGGCCGCCGCGATTTCATTCGCAATGCATTTGCAGCCGCTGCTGCTGGTGCGGCGGCACCCATGGCCATGGCTCAGGGCAATCCTGTGCCCACCGAGGGTGGTGATCCCAATATTCTGAATTTGCCTGAGCATGCAACAGGTTTGGGACAAGGCGTAGCCGTTGAAGGTTACGGCAAGCCCTCCAAATTCGAGGCCAACCTGCAGCGCCGCCAAAGTCCTGGTTTGACGCAAACCACACAAGCCTCGGTGTCCTTTGCGCCATTGCAGTCCTTGTTTGGCATCGTTACGCCCAGCGGTTTGCATTTTGAGCGTCACCACCAAGGCTGGTGGGACATCGATCCGTCCAAGCACCGCTTCATGATCAACGGCATGGTCAAAAAGAACATGGTGTTGACCATGGACGAGATCATGCGCTTGCCATCGGTGTCGCGTTTCCACTTCATCGAGTGCGGTGCCAACACAGCGGTCGATTGGGGGAATGTGGCGGTGCCTACGGTGCAATACACCCACGGCATGCTGTCATGCAGTGAGTTCACGGGCGTGCCCTTGATCACTTTGCTCGAGTTGGCTGGCGCTGA
Organism: Limnohabitans lacus; assembly: GCF_030053395.1. Lineage (GTDB taxonomy): Bacteria > Pseudomonadota > Gammaproteobacteria > Burkholderiales > Burkholderiaceae_C > Limnohabitans_A > Limnohabitans_A lacus. The sequence continues at coordinate 136,204 of NZ_JASGBH010000006.1, forward strand.
CTTGAAAAACGGTAAATTCGTTTTGGCTGAAGGTGGTGATGGATCGTCCATGACCCGCACCATCCCCATGAGCTTGATCACTTCAGGTGAAGTGCTGGTGGCTTATGGCCAAAACGGTGAGATGCTGCGCCCAGAAAACGGTTATCCCCTGCGTTTGATCGTGCCAGGTGTGCAAGGTGTGAGTTGGGTCAAGTACCTGCGCCGCATCGAAGTGGGTGACAAGCCTTATGCCGCCAAGGATGAGGCCATTCACTACATCGATTTGCAACCCGGTGGTTTGCACCGCCAGTACACCAACCTCCAGGAAGTCAAGAGCGTGGTGACCACGCCCTCCGGCGGTCAGGTCTTGCTGGACAAAGGTTTTTACAACATCACCGGCTTGGCTTGGTCGGGCAAGGGCAAGATCCAGCGGGTGGATGTGTCGGTCGACGGTGGCCGCAACTGGCGCCAGGCGCGCCTGGAGACACCAGTGCTGTCCAAAGCTTTGACTCGCTTTAACCTCGATTGGGTCTGGGATGGCAAGCCCGCCATCATCCAAAGCCGCGCACAGGACGAAACAGGCCATGTGCAGCCGACCTATCAGCAATTGCGCGGCGTGCGTGGCACGCGTTCGATCTATCACAACAACGCCATTCAGTCGTGGCTGGTACAAGAAAACGGTGAGGTGAAAAATGTCCAGGTTTCGTAATGCCGTTTTGACGGTCGCCTTGCTGGCCGTGGCGGGTTTGGCTGCGGCGCAGTCGCCCAAATACCCTGGTGTGGGTCGCGCAGCAACCCCCAAGGAAGTCGCCAAGTGGGACATCGATGTCCGTCCGGACTTCAAAGGTCTGCCTGCAGGTTCAGGCTCTGTGGCCAAGGGCCAAGACGTGTGGGAAGGCAAGTGCGCCCACTGCCATGGTGTGTTCGGTGAATCCGGCGAGGTGTTCAGCCCCTTGATTGGCGGCACCACGGCCGAAGACGTCAAGACCGGTCGCGTGGCCAACTTGAACCGTTCAGACTACCCAGGCCGCACCACCATCATGAAGGTGGCCACGGTCTCCACTTTGTGGGACTACATCAACCGCGCCATGCCTTGGACCGCACCCAAGTCGTTGACAACGGAAGAGGTCTATTCGGTCACTGCATTCTTGCTCAATCTGGCCAATGTGGTGCCTGATGACTTTGTGTTGTCAGACAAGAACATTGCCGACGTGCAAAACCGCATGCCTAACCGCAACGGCATGACGACCAAGCACGCCATGTGGCCAGGTCAGGAGTTCGGTGGGGTTAAGAAGCCTGATACGGACAACAAGCTGTGCATGAAAGACTGCACGCCTGAGCCTAAAGTGGCTTCGTTCTTACCTGACTTTGCGCGCAATGCCCATGGCAATTTGGCGGAGCAAAACCGCTTGGTTGGCCAGCAAATTGGTGTTGACACGACCAAGCCTGAAGCCAAAGCCGGTATGCCTGCAGCTGCAGCGCCAGCAGCAGCGGCTCCAGCCAAGCCCGAAAACGCCGAGGCCAAAGCCGCCATCGCCTTGCTGAATAAGTACAGCTGCACGGCTTGCCATGGTGTAGACAAGAAAGTGGTCGGCCCAGGCTTCAATGAGATCGCCAAAAAGCACGCGGGCAAAGTTGACTATTTGGTAGGCAAGATCAAGGCCGGTGGTTCTGGTGTCTGGGGTCCAATCCCCATGCCACCACAAACACTGCCCGATGCAGACGCCAAAAAGATTGCCGAATGGATTTCCAAGGGGGCCAGCAAGTGATACGGGATATTCCCGTAACATTGCTGAACCAATTTCACTAGCATCATTCAATCATCAAGGAGATTTCAGATGCAAACTCGTCGCGAGACACTCAAGCAAAGCGCAGTGGTTGCCGGCTTGCTGGCTTCGGCTGGCTTCCCCCAGTTCGCTCAAGCAGCTTTCAACAAGGCTGCCTTCGATGCCAAATCCGTGCAGGACGCAGCCAAAGCCTTTGGTGCTGCCAGCATGGCTGAAAGCAAAGACGTCACCATCACCGGTCCGGACATCGCAGAAAACGGTGCCGTGGTTCCCTTGGGTGCCAGCACATCTTTGCCCGGCGTCAAGCAACTGTTGATCTTGGTCGAAAAGAACCCCGCTGCTTTGGTGGCCATGTTCCACGTGAGCGATGCTGTTGAAGCCAACTTCGCGACCCGCGCCAAGATGGGCCAGTCGTCTGACGTTTACGCAGTGGCCATCATGGCCGACGGCAAGGCTTTGTTTGCCAAAAAAGAAGTCAAAGTCACTTTGGGTGGTTGCGGCGGTTAATCCCCCAATTGCTTTTCAACAGAATCATTGAAAGATTAGGAGAAAAAAATGGCAGATCCAATGCGCATTCGTGCCCAAGCCTCCGGCGACAAAGCCACCGTCCGTGTTCTCATGAGCCACGAGATGGAATCCGGTCAGCGCAAAGACGCTGCTGGCAAGTTGGTCCCAGCTTGGTTCATCCAAGAAGTCACCGCCTCTTTGAACGGCAAGCAAGTCTTGGCCGCTGAATGGGGCCCAGCAGTGTCCAAGAACCCCTTCATGCAATTTGCCATCAAGGGTGCCAAAGCCGGCGACAAAGTCGCCGTGACTTGGAAAGACAACAAGGGTGATACCCGTACAGACGAAGCCACAGTTTCCTGATATCGTTTGTTTCTTCAAAAGGGTGAAGTTTTCCTTCACCCTTTTTGCATTTAAAAACATCAACAGAGGTGACAATGAAAAAAGCATCAATCCTTTCCATTGCAGCAGTCTTGGCACTGTCTGTGACGCCAACTATGGCGCAAAAAACGGCCAGCCAGGGCATTGACGAATACCGTGCCATGTTGCAGGACGGTAATCCAGCGGACTTGTTTGAAGCCAAAGGCGAAGACCTCTGGAAAAAAGCCAGGGGACCCAAGAATGCTTCGCTGGAAAAATGCGATTTGGGTAAAGGTCCTGGCGTGGTCAAGGGTGCTTTTGTCGAGTTGCCCCGTTATTTCGCAGATACCCAGCGAATGCAAGATCTGGAGTCACGCTTGGTGACTTGCATGGAAACCTTGCAGGGCTTGAATGGAGCTGAAATTGCCAAGACGCCTTATGGCAAAGGCGAGATGGCCAATGTGACGGCTTTGGCCACATGGATTGCCGCCGAGTCCAAGGGCCAGCGCTTCAATTTGTCCCAAGCGCACGCGCAAGAGAAAACTTTTTACGAAGTGGGCAAGCGTTTGTTTTTCCAACGTGGTGGACCTCATGATTTCTCATGCGCTTCATGCCATGGCGAAGAAGGTAAACGCATCCGTTTACAAGACTTGCCCATTTTGAGCAAAAACCCTGGCGATGGGGTTGGCTTTGCAGCGTGGCCTGCTTACCGTGTGTCCAATGGGCAAATGTGGAGCATGCAGTTGCGCTTGAACGATTGTTATCGTCAGCAACGCTTTCCCTATCCAGGTTTTGGCAGTGATGCAACGATCGCGCTGTCCACTTACTTGGGTGTGAATGCCAAAGGTGCAGCGTCAATTGCACCAGCCATCAAGCGTTGATCCGAACAGGAGATTCTTCATGAACAAAAAAACCAGCCTTATTTTGACAACACTGACTGCGGCATTGGTGGCTGTGGGTTGCGCCTCAGGCCCTTCGGTGGCCGAGCTCAATACCTTGACAGACAAAATCATCAAAGCCTCTTTTCGTGACCAAAGCCATGTAAAAGTTGAACGTATCACGGCGACGGATGAAACCAATCGTGCCTGCAGTGATGCCGATGTGGCAGGCAAGCCGCTTGATGAAAAAACAGCCAAGGCACTTGAGGAAGTCAATTTGAAGGCCATCAAATGGCCCTCGGATGGCAAATTCATCGGCGACTGGAAGGAAGGCGAGAAAATCGCGCAAAGCGGTCGAGGATTGACGTGGAGCGACAAGGCAGATGCTGTCAACGGCGGCAACTGCTACAACTGCCACCAAATCAGCAAAGAGGAAATCTCTTTCGGCACGATTGGCCCCAGCCTCTACAACTACGGCAAGATCCGTGGTGTGACTGACCCGAACAGTCCAGAAAGCAAGCCGATTGTGGAATACACCTGGGGCAAGATCTGGAACTCCAAGGCCTACAACGCTTGCTCCAACATGCCGCGCGCAGGTCACATGGGCATCTTGAACGAAACGCAAGTTCGCCACATTGTGGGTTTGTTGCTCGACCCCAAGTCACCCGTTAACCAATAATGAATTTCAAACCCGGCTTGTCCGGGTTTTTTTGCCACCAATACATCAGTGAATGCAAATATGAATCTGACCAAACGTGAATTCATCCAAGTGATGGGCGCCGGCACCATGGCTGGCATGAGCATGGGCAAGTTTTCGGAAGCCAGTGCGGCGACCGCCGCCAATGGCCTGTACGACATCCCCAAGTTCGGCAATGTGTCTTTCTTACACATGACCGATTGCCATGCGCAGCTCAAGCCCATTTATTTCCGTGAGCCGAGCATCAACATGGGCATTGGTTCCATGCAGGGCAATTTGCCTCACTTGGTGGGCGAGCATTTGCTCAAAGTGGCCAAAATTCGTCCGGGCTCGGCAGAAGCGCACGCACTGACTTACCTCGATTACGAAAAAGCAGCGAAGCGTTACGGCAAAGTCGGTGGCTTTGCGCATTTGGCCACCTTGGTCAAGCGCATGAAGGCCAGCCGCCCAGGCGCATTGCTGCTCGACGGCGGTGACACTTGGCAAGGTTCAGGCACGTGCTTGTGGACCAATGGCCAAGACATGGTCGACGCCTGCAAACTGCTGGGTGTGGACGTCATGACGGGCCACTGGGAATTCACCCTGGGCATGGAGCGTGTGAAGGAAATTGTTGAGAAAGACTTCGCAGGCAAAGTGGACTTTGTCGCGCAAAACGTCAAGACCAATGACTTTGGCGATCCCGTGTTCAAGCCTTATGTGATTCGCGAGATCAATGGCGTGCCTTGCGCCATCATCGGCCAGGCCTTCCCCTACACGCCGATTGCCAACCCCCGCTACATGGTTGCCGACTGGGCCTTTGGCATCCAGGACGACAACATGCAAAAAATGGTGGACGAAGCCCGCGGCAAAGGTGCTCAGGTCGTCGTCGTCATCAGCCACAACGGCATGGACGTGGACTTGAAAATGGCCAGCCGCGTCAGTGGCATCGACGCCATCATGGGCGGCCACACCCACGACGGCATGCCGGTGGCCAGCCTGGTGTCCAACAAGGGCGGCAAGACCATCGTCACCAATGCGGGCTCCAACGGCAAGTTCTTGGGCGTGCTCGACTTTGATGTGAAAGACAAAAAGGTCAGCGACTTCCGATACAAGCTGCTGCCCGTGTTCTCGAACATGCTGCCTGCCGACAAGGAAATGGATGCCTTGATCACCAAGATCCGTGCGCCCTATGAAGCCAAGTTGTCCGAGAAGCTCGGCATCTCGGAAGGCTTGCTGTACCGTCGTGGCAACTTCAACGGCACGGGTGACCAACTTTTGGTGGATGCCTTGCTGGACGTGCAAGGCGCGGAGATCGCGTTCTCGCCCGGCTTCCGTTGGGGCACCTCTTTGCTGCCAGGCCAGGACATCACACGCGAGTGGTTGCTGGACATGACCGCGACCACCTACTCCTATGCCACGGTGACCGAAATGACGGGTGAGACCATCAAGACGGTTTTGGAAGACGTCTGCGACAACCTGTTCAACCCCGACCCTTATTACCAGCAAGGTGGTGACATGGTGCGCGTGGGCGGCTTGAGCTACAGCTGCAACCCACTGGGCAAGATGGGTACCCGCATTGGCGACATGCGCTTGAACGGTCAATTGATCGAAGCCAGCAAAAAATACAAGGTGGCCGGTTGGGCCCCTGTGGCCGAAGAAGCGCGCACGCAAGGCAACAAGCAAGTGTGGGAAGTGGTCGAGACTTGGCTCAAGACCCAGCCAGGTGGTCGCATCAAACCGCGCAAACTCAATGCGCCCAAGATCACAGGCGGATTGCCCAATCAGGGTTATGTCGCTTGATCAGGCATGAGGGCGCTGTCAGCCGAAATTTCGGCTGACAGCGCTGCAGTTGAAGGGGATTCGCCATGAAAAGAAGACATTTGTTGATGGCCACTGCAGCGACCTGCGGTGTGGCACTTTGGCCTGAGGCCCGTTTGTTGGCGCAACAGGCGCAGGACTTCATTGAAGGACCGCCGGTGACGGACATTCCAGCCCAACAGCTGTCTGCGCATGTCTGGATGATCTTTTCTCCCGACGGTTTTCCGACCCCCGAAAACCGCGGAATGATGTCCAACGTGATCTTCGTGGTGACCACTGCCGGCGTGGTGGTGATCGACTCGGGAGCTTCGTTGCAAATTGGTCAAATGGCCATCCGCATGATTCGCAAAGTGACAGACAAGCCGGTCGTCGCGGTCTTCAACAGCCACTACCATGGCGACCATTGGCTGGGCAACCATGCCTTCGTCAAAGCCTACGGCAAGCAGCTGCCGATTTATGCTTTGTCCAGCACAATTGACAAGCTCAAAGGGGCTGAGGGCAATTTGTGGCGCAGTCTCATGGAGCGCTGGACCAATCAATCCACTCTGGGCACCGAAGTGGTGTTGCCCAACACGATCGTCAAGCCAGGACAAGTCATTCGCATCGGGGATGTGAGTTTCCGGATGCACCATTACGGCACGGCCCACACGCCATCCGACTTGTGTGTGGAGGTGGTGGAAGACAAGCTGACCGCCGTGGGCGATATCGCCATGGGCAACCGCATTGCGAACATGGACGAAGGCTCCTATGCGGGCACATTCAAGTACTACAACACCCTGATGGCTGCAGCTGGTAATCAGCTCTGGGTGCCTGGCCACGGTCAAGGCGCCAAAGATCTTCTCAAAAGCTATGGCGAGTTCATGGCGGGCATCTGGGAGCCTTGCTTGCAAGCGGTCAAGGATGGCAAGTCTGAGTCCGATGCCCGCAGCATGGTGCTCAAGGACCCCAGAGTCGCCTCTCGTGCCAAGACCATGCAGGGCTTTGACGGCAACATCGGCAAATACATCAGCTTGGCGTACCTCGAAGCCGAAAAAGACGCCTTCTGACGTGTTTAAAAAAAGGGGAGACACATGGCCAATCCAAATACTCAAGCTGTCAATTCTTGGTCACTGCTGTGGTTCAGAAGCCGTGACGACATGACGCCATTCATCAATGACACGGCTGTGCGCATTCGTGCAGGCATCATGCTGGCCATTCCGATCTTCATGGCCTTCACCTTGTGGGACATCGTTTTCGGCAGTCGCTGGATCGTGACCGGGGACGTGATCAAGGACACGTTTGAAACCGACTTTGACAACCGAATCCTATACATGGTCGAAGCCGTACGCCGCACCTACGACTACACCGTGCAAACCTGGTTGTTGTTTTATGCCCTGTTTGAAATGCTGGCGGGCATGAGTGTCAAAACGGCCTACCTGTCTCCCACCATCTGGCTGTCCACCTTGCTGGCTCGCAAGGCGCGTCCTTTGTGGAAACCTCTGGCACCCAAACGGTTTGCATGGACCATCGGGGCCTCCATGATCAGTGTCTGTCTTGTGTTTTTTCACCCTGAGAAGTTCGCCGCAGCGGTCAACTTCATTTTTCAAAGTCAGGTGCTGCCCACGACCGAACAATATTTACCTCGCTGGCTGCCTTTGGTGATGGTTTGGGTGTGCCTGGGCTTCATGTGGATGGAGACGGTTCTGGGCTTTTGTCTCGGTTGTGAGGTCCATGCCTTGCTGGTCAAGATGGGCATTTTTAAGGACGAGTGCGAGGCTTGCAACAACCTCGATTTTGGTCAACCGCGTTGATCCACTGTAAGACGCATCAGCGGTGCGTCTTACAGCCTGAGCTCATTCGTGTTTGGTAATTCGCCAAAATCCGTTTGACCATTTTCAATGGCAAGTTCCTGATCCCGGCAGGCAAAATACCCGACCAGCGAATGGAAAAGGCTGCAGCCCAGCGTGTGACTGGGCGCAACCAGGCCGTGGCCTCCAAAAACTCTTTTTGTTGTTGGCTGTTCATCATGATGGCAATGCCTTGTTCGGTGTTCAGGACATGAAATTGCGCCATGCACCGATGTTGTAAACGCGTTGGTAGCCGTTCTTTTTCAACACCAATTTGGCCATGCCACTGCGCGTGCCGCTGGCGCATCCCACCACCACGGGTGAAGTTTTCGGAATGCTGCCCAAATGCTGCCCCAATTCATTGAGCGGAATGTTGCGGGTGCCGGGCGCATTGCCGGAGGCAAACTCGGCTTCTGAGCGCACATCCAAAAGGATGGCCCCTTGCGTTTTCAGTTGCGGCAGCAAGGCGATGACTCGTCGGGCATTCCACCATTTGTAGCCAAACCAAAGTGCCAAAGCCATCATGGGCCAATAGTCTTGAATGAATTTCATGCGACTTCTTTCTGGGTTGGGGATTGGCCAAAGCTTTCGGGCATTTGAACAGCCACCACTTCGCCGCGTGCAGTCGCGATGCCTGCTGCAAAGACCGTGGTTTCGACCACCACTTTTCGGCCTTTGATTTCTTTGACTCGGCCGCGAATGACCATCTCGCCCTCCAGCGGTGTGGGTTTGAGGAAATCCACATGCAATGAGCCGGTGACAAATCTAAATGCAGGCAAGGAATCCATGTCGCGGTCTTCTTGACGGTACATGGCTGCCGCCGCCGTGCCTGTGCTGTGGCAATCAATCAAAGAAGCAATCAGGCCCCCATAAGCAAAGCCCGGCACGGAGGTGTGGTACGTCTCGGGCTGGAAATGGGTGACGGTTTCGTCGCCCTCCCAAACGGTTTTGATCTGGTGGCCGTGCGCATTGAGGTGTCCGCAGCCGTAGCAGTGTGCGACGTTCTCGGGGTAGTGGTCTTGAAAGGCATCCATCTTGTCGTCCTTGTTCAGGGTTGTGGTCGTGAAAGTGGCCAGCCTTTGGCGGCCCATTGGCTCATGCCGCCTTCGACATAGCGGATGTTTTGATAGCCTTGTTGCTTGAGCGCAGCCAAGGTGGCTTTGGAGCGGTTTTGTGTGTTGCAGATCAGCAAAACAGGCTTTTCCGGGTTTTTCGGGATCAGCATTTGTTTTTGAGGCAGTTGACTCATGGGCAGCAAGACCGCGCCTGCCGCAACGCCAGTGCGGTGCTCCTGGGGCTCGCGGATATCGATCAGCGTGACTTGACCCGCTTCATGTTGACTGCGTGCGTCGTCCAAGGAGACTTTGTCCGCATCGGCGGCTGATGAGCATGCCACCAGCATCAGTGCTGCAAGGGTTGAAATTAATTTAAAAATCATGTGTAGGCTTTCAAAGCTTTAAATATAAGCGATTATGAATATTTGAGGGGAGTCGAACAGCGTTCCATGAGAATCGATGGTCATCGGGTAATCATCTACCCTGAATTTGATTCAGGTCAATTTGAGTGAGTCACCCGAGCGGATCATCAAGACCTCGAACAACAGGAGACAGACACATGGCCCACATCGTGATCATTGGCGCAGGCATTGGTGGCATGCCCATGGCATTTGAAATGAAAGAGCAGGCGCGAGCCGAAGACCGTGTGACGGTCATCAGCGAGTCTGCAAAATTTCATTTTGTTCCTTCTAACCCTTGGGTTGCAGTGGATTGGCGCAAGCGCAAAGATATTGAGCTGGACATCGCGCCAACGCTCAAGCGCAAGGGTATCGAGTTGATCGCGCAAGGTGCCCAACGTGTTCATCCTGAACGTCAGCAAGTTGAATTGCTTGATGGCACAGTGGTCGATTACGACTATCTGGTGATTGCAACGGGTCCTAAATTGGCTTTTGATGAAATCCCTGGCATGGGACCAGACGGCTATTCGCAGTCCATTTGCCATGTCTCACATGCAGAAACCGCCAAGCTCAATTGGGACAGATTCACGGCCGATCCGGGTCCCATCGTGGTGGGCGCGGTGCAAGGCGCTTCGTGTTTTGGCCCTGCTTATGAATACGCCATGATCATGGACACCGATCTGCGGCGCCGCAAAATCCGCGACCAGGTGCCCATGACCTATGTCACTTCAGAGCCCTATATCGGCCACCTGGGTTTGGGTGGGGTGGGGGACTCCAAGGGTTTGCTGGAGTCGGCCATGCGCGACCGCCACATCAAGTGGATTTGCAATGCCAAGACCACCAAGATCGAAGATGGCCACATGTTTGTCACCGAGCATGACGACAACGGCCAACCCAAAAAAGAACATGTGCTGCCGTTCAAGCATTCGATGATGTTGCCGGCCTTCAAGGGCGTCGATGCGGTGTTTGGTATCGAAGGCCTGACCAATCCGCGGGGCTTCATCACGATTGATGAACACCAACGCAACCCCAAGTTCACCAATATTTTCAGTGTGGGTGTGTGTGTGGCGATCCCGCCTGTGGAAGCGACGCCCATTCCGGTGGGGACGCCCAAAACGGGTTTCATGATCGAGTCGATGGTCACGGCCACGGCGCACAACATTCGCGAGATGCTGGACGGGAAAGAGCCGTCGCACAAAGCCACTTGGAATACCGTGTGCCTGGCTGACTTTGGCGACACGGGCGCTGCTTTTGTGGCCTTGCCGCAGATCCCGCCACGCAATGTGAGCTGGTTTGCCGAAGGCAAGTGGGTTCACTTGGCCAAAGTGGCATTTGAAAAGTACTTCATGCGCAAAATGCAAAAAGGCACGTCCGAGCCGTTCTACGAAAAAATGGTCATGGACATGATGGGCATCGTCAAGCTCAAAGACAAAAAGTAAGCCAAGCGCGTGGCCGGTCAAAAGGGCAGGAATCGCCCAAATTGATCGGCCAATTGTTTTTCGCCTTGTTCGAGCATGAAGTAGCGAAACGATTCCGCTGCGGGTGAGAGCATTTTGGATTGGGTGTGCACCACATTCCAAGCACGAACCACGGGCGCACCTTCCACATCCAGCAAAGCAATCAAGCCTTGGCTCAACTCCAAGCCGATGGTGTGCAGCGACACAAAGCCCAGTCCCAGGCCTGCCATCACGGCTTGTTTGAGGGTTTCGTTGCTGTGCAGTTGCATTTGCAGCCGAGGCTCGACACGCGCCTCTGCGAAGAATTTTTCCATCGCCACGCGGGTGCCTGATCCAGGCTCGCGCACGATGAAGTCGTAAGGGCGCAGGTCCTCCACACTCAAGTGGCCGCGTTGTGCCAAGCGATGCCCAGGCGTGGAGACAAACACATGGGGATGCGCCGCAAAAGGCTCAGCACGGGTCTGCAGCTCTTTGGGAGGACGACCCATCACTGCAATGTCCACTTCGTTGTTTTGCAGCATTTGCACCAATTGCTCACGGTTGCCCATGGCCAGTTTGAGCTCTACGCCAGGGTGTTTGCTGCGGAATTCGGCCAGCATTTTCATCATGAAGTACTTGGCGGTGCTGACCATGCCGATGGTGAGTACGCCCGTTTCGGCGCGCTGCAGCCGCGCCGCTGCGTCTTCGGCATCTTTGATGGTGGCCAAAATTTTGCGGGTGTAGACGAGCATGTATTCGCCCGTGGTGGTCAGGCTCACTTGTTTGCCGCGCCGCTCAAACAGGGGCATGCCCACATGGCCTTCGAGTTCCTTGACCTGCATGGTCACGGCCGGTGGGGTCAGGTGCAGGTTTTCGGCGGCACGCACAAAGCTCAGGTGGCGGGCCACTTCGTTGAACACACGCAATTGACGGAAGGTGGCATTCTTCATTCAGGAATTTCTTAATTGGATTGCGATAAATATTGAATTTACCTTATTGCTCAAGCTTTTTACAGTCCAGACATTCCCTGACAAACAACCCAACTGGAGACTGAAGATGGACCAAAGCGCACGTTATTCCGACCTGAGCCTCAAGGAAGAGGACCTCATCAAAGGTGGTCGCCACATCCTGGTGGCCTACAAAATGAAGCCCAAATCGGGTTATGGCTACTTGGAAGCTGCAGCGCACTTTGCTGCTGAATCTTCCACCGGCACAAACGTTGAGGTCTCAACCACCGACGACTTCACCAAAGGCCTCGACGCCTTGGTGTACCACATCGACGAAGCCACCGAGGACATGCGCATCGCGTATCCGATCGACCTGTTCGACCGCAACGTGACCGATGGCCGCATGATGATGGTGTCGTTCCTGACGCTGGTCATTGGTAACAACCAAGGCATGGGCGACATCGAGCACGCCAAGATCCACGACTTTTACATGCCTGAGCGGGCCATTCAGTTGTTCGACGGCCCGAGCAAAGACATTTCTGACATGTGGCGCATCTTGGGCCGTCCGGTCAAAGACGGTGGCTACATTGCCGGCACCATCATCAAGCCCAAGTTGGGCCTGCGTCCCGAGCCGTTTGCACAAGCGGCTTACCAATTCTGGTTGGGTGGCGACTTCATCAAGAACGACGAGCCTCAGGGCAACCAAGTGTTCTCGCCCATGAAGAAGACCATTCCATTGGTCGTCGACGCGATGAAGCGTGCACAAGACGAAACCGGCCAAGCCAAACTGTTCTCGGCCAACATCACCGCTGATGACCACTATGAGATGTGCGCTCGCGCTGACTTCATCTTGGAAGCCTTCGGCCCTGATGCCGACAAAGTGGCCTTCTTGGTGGATGGCTACGTAGGTGGCCCCGGCATGATCACCACGGCCCGCCGCCAATACCCCAACCAATACCTGCACTACCACCGCGCGGGCCACGGCGCTGTGACCAGCCCAAGCGCCAAGCGCGGCTACACCGCTTTTGTGCTCGCCAAGATGAGCCGCTTGCAAGGAGCGTCCGGCATCCACGTTGGCACCATGGGCTTTGGCAAGATGGAGGGTGAGAACGACGACAAACTCATCGCCTACATGATCGAGCGCGACGAGTGCCAAGGACCTGTCTACTTCCAAAAGTGGTACGGCATGAAGCCCACCACCCCCATCATCTCGGGCGGCATGAACGCGCTGCGTTTGCCAGGCTTCTTCAAGAACTTGGGACACGGTAACGTGATCAACACCTCCGGTGGCGGCTCTTATGGCCACATCGACAGCCCAGCTGCTGGCGCGATTTCTCTGCGTCAGTCGTATGAGTGCTGGAAGTCGGGTGCTGATCCGATCGAGTTCGCCAAAGAACACAAAGAGTTCGCCCGTGCGTTCGCTTCGTTCCCCGGCGACGCTGACAAGCTCTTCCCAGGCTGGCGCGACAAGTTGTCGGCACACAAGTAAGTCGAGCCTCACGTCCAAAAACAGGAGCCCCTATGACCAGCGAACCCCTGTATCACCCGCAAGGCGATGAGTTGGCTTTGTATGAAGCCGCTTATGCAGCGCGTTTGCCCGTCATGGTCAAGGGCCCCACGGGCTGCGGTAAATCGCGCTTTGTGGAGCACATGGCTTGGCGCTTGGGCAAGCCGCTCATCACGGTGGCTTGCAACGAGGACATGACGGCTTCCGATTTGGTGGGCCGCTATTTGCTCGACAGCCAGGGCACGCGGTGGGTTGACGGGCCGCTGACCCAAGCGGCCCGCATCGGGGCGATCTGTTATTTGGACGAAGTGGTGGAGGCACGGCAAGACACCACGGTGGTCATTCATGCACTGACCGACCACCGCCGCTGTTTGCCTATCGACAAAAAAGCGGAGGTGGTGCAAGCCCACCCCGACTTTCAATTGGTCATTTCGTACAACCCCGGCTACCAAAGCGCGATGAAGGATTTGAAACCTTCGACCAAACAACGCTTTGTGGCTTTTGATTTTGATTACCCCTTGCCCGATTTGGAAGCTCAAATCGTGGTGAGTGAAACTGGCATCGACATAGCCACAGCCACGCAGTTGGTGCGCATCGCGGGAGCAGCCCGTGCACTCAAGGGCCACGGCCTGAGTGAAGGCGTGTCCACACGCTTGCTGGTGTATGCGGCACAGTTGATGCGCCAAGGCGTTGCACCACGCGACGCTTGCCGCATGGCCATGGTGCGCCCCATCACCGATGACTTGGACATCCGACAAAGCCTGGACCATGCCATCGATGCCTGCTGAGGCTGACCCCACCCCCAACCCCAACTCTCCTTGGGCACATGACACCCAAGTTTTGGCGGGGTGGCAAGCCTTGGACTGTGCCTTGCCCGCCGTGCGCCCGGTGTTTGAAGCCTGCGCACATGAAGCCATCGCCCGTCTGAGTCCTGCTTCTTTGCAAGCCTTTTGGCAGGGCGGGCGTCAGCTTGGCAAACTCGGCCGTGGTGCGGCTCCTGTGCTGGCATGGCTGACCTATTGGCCTGAAGTGGTGGAAGCTTTGGGCGAGAGCGATGCGGAGCAAGCCTTCGAGGTTGTGATGGCCTTGTTGCTGCGCATGAACAAGTCGCCCAACAGTGCTGCCATGACTCACTTACTCACCAGCTTGGGGCCTGTGGCCCAGCGTTTGGGTGGTTTGTCTGTGTTGCAAGCGTATTTGCACACGGTGGGCCATTTCATGGATCGCACCACCGGCTCTATCCATGGCCGACAAGCGACCTTGCCCAGCGCGGGTTTGCCGGAGTTGCTCTTGCAAGCCCCGCGACTGTTGCAAACACTGTCCTTGTCAGGCTGGCAAGCGTGGGTGGATTTTGGAGCGCGTGCGTATGCGCACCACCCACCCCAAAAAGAAGACTACTTTGCCTTACGTAGCCCAGATAGTTTGGCTGTGTTGCAGCGTGAACGCCACGGCACTTTGTTGCGTGATGCCGAGCGCACGTTAAGCCTGAGCCTGCAAGCCATGTGGCAATTGCAAGCGCATGTGTTGCCCCTGCCGACTGCTCAAATGAGCGAAGAACATGGGGTGCAGGCCGTATCGGTGTTGCCCTGTTTGTTGTTGGAGTCCACCGACAAAGGGACCAGCTACGCCATGGGCTTGCCGGATGTGTTGGATGCGCGTGATGGCGTCAGCGCCTTGGACCGTTACCGCCTCATGCTCATGCACATGGCGGGACACATCCAGTGGTCCACGCCCTGCATTGCCGACAACTGGAGCCCGATGCAAAGGCTTGCAGTGGAGTGGTTTGAGGACACCCGCATCGATTGGATATTGATGCGCACGTGGCCCGGTCTACGACAGAACTTGCTGGCCCTGTACCCACCCGTACAAGAAGGCGGCTGCAACGAGGCCACACACGCCTGTGTGCTGCACCGCCTCAGTGTGTGGAGCCGCAGCGTGTTGGATGAACGCTTTGAGGTGCAAGACCCGCAACTGCGCGAGTGGCGTGATCGTTTCATGGCCTTGGTCGATGGGCAAGGGCAGGGCACAGATGCCGAGCAGGGTGTTGTCACGGGGCAAGTACGCACGGCCCAAGTAGCGCAGTTGGCGCTGCAGTTTGTGGCTCGCACACGCCGCCCCAGCGATGCGCAGGCGCAAGTGCATTTCGAACACACGCAAGTGGACTGGCGTGACGACAACCGCCACCTTTGGCAATTCATTGAAAACGGTGACGAAGAAGACACCGCACCTAGCCCTACACGTGTGGCTGATGAAGAGCTGCACAGTTTGCCGCCGCAGCTCTACCCCGAGTGGGATTATTTGGCTGGCAGTGAGCGCCCCGACTGGGTGAGGGTGTTTGAATACCTGCACCCCCCCGGCCATGCGGCAGACATTGACCAGTTGTTGCTGCGTCATGCTGCACTTTCCAAACGTTTGCAACGTTTGCTCGATCAACTCAAACCCCAAGGTCGCACCCGCGAGCGGCATTTGGAAAATGGCAGTGAGCTGGACTTGGATGTGGCCTTGGCCGCGCACATCGACCTGAAAACGGGCCACATCCCGAGTCACCGCGTGGAGCAACACATTAAACCTGTTGAGCGTGATGTGAGTGTGCAATTGGTGATGGATTTGTCGGCGTCGCTGAATGAAAAAGCGCCGGGTTCGGACCAAACCGTTTTGCAAATCAGCCAAGAGTCGGTGGCTTTGCTGGCGTGGGCATTGCACCAGTTGGGCGACGCTTTGGCCATTGGCGGTTTTCATTCCAACACTCGACACGATGTGCGCTACATGCACATCAAAGGTTTTGAAGAGCCGTGGGCAGATCCTGTCAAGGCCCGATTGGCCGCGCTGGAGCCCGCTTACTCCACCCGCATGGGCGTGGCCATTCGCCATGCCGCACGAACGCTGATCAAACGCAAAAGCACCAAGAAAATTTTGTTGGTACTCACCGATGGCGAACCCTCTGACGTGGATGTGACGGATCCGAACTATCTCATGCACGACGCCCGCCAAGTGGTGCACAGCTTGCAATCCCAAGGCGTCTTTGTATGGTGCATCCAGTTGCATCCTGCACACGAAGCGAGTGTGCGCCATGTGTTTGGTGACCACTTCACCTTGGTCGACCGCATGGCCCAACTGCCAGAGACTTTGGCCAGTTTGTTTTTCAAGCTGACGCGCTGAAGCCTCTGCAGCTGCGCAGGCGACAATCCCTGGGTACGCTCCAGAAAGGGTTTTTTGCATGCCATTCCCATTTTTTGTTTTCGGTCAGGTCAAGCCTGAATATGCGGTGCCCGTGCTCAATGAGCGGGCGGTTCGTGCGGGTGCGGGCATTTTGTTTTTCTTCGCCATGGTGGCGTTCATGAACGCTTGGTTAAGCGGCAACTTTGCGCCAACACGTGTGTTTGTGCTGGCTTTTTTGTTCGACTTTGTGGTGCGCCTGTTCATCAACCCGGCCTATGCACCCAGCTTGGTGATCGGCCAATGGCTGGTGCGACACCAACAGCCCGAATGGACGGGTGCGCCCCAAAAGCGCTTTGCTTGGGCCATTGGTTTGGTGCTGGCGCTGACCATGTGGGTGCTGGTGGTGGTCAAGGGCGTTGTGGGGCCGGTTAATTTGCTGGTGTGTGCTGTGTGTTTGATGCTCTTGTTTTTTGAGAGCGCTTTTGGCATCTGCATCGGTTGCAGGGTTTACAACCGATTCAATGCCGAACAAGCCCGTTTGTGTCCGGGTGGCGCTTGTGAATACGTGCCCCCAACGACCGAGCGTTTGGGCGGGGGCCATGTGGTGCCCTTGGTGCTGTTGGCGATGCTTGTGGCGGTGGTGGTGTCGCATGAGATGGCCCGCGCAGTGCCTGCAGCGCTGCCAGCGGCCAAGGCCTCAGATCAGCCTGCTGCGCAGGACCCGGCAGAAGTCGAGCGGTGTAAAGTGCCCGATTTCGCCAAAGCCATGGGCCACGAAGCCAAGTGGAAATTGCACAACAACTGCCCTTGACTGGACAGGGTTTTGAGCGTTTGCGCACCCTCGCGCCTCGGCACGTGGTCCCCGGTCATGGCCGCGTGACCGACATGGCGCAAGCGCAAAAAGAAACGGGTGACTACTACCGTTTTCTGATCACGCAAGTGGGTTCAGCGGCGCGCAATATGGAGTCCATGAGCGAGACCCTCGATACCCATGCGGCGCCTGTGCAATTCAAACACCTGCAGAACTTTGACGAGCTGCACCGCGCCAATATGAACCGTGTGTTTGTGGACTTTGAGTCCAATCCTTGAAGCGCTCACTGGTCAGGTTTTCCCGTTCTGCTCGATCCCCATCGGTCCATCACGCGCTGATCGCGGGCGCTTTCGGCTTCGACGCTGTCTTTGGGCAGCTGGCGCAGGCAGTCGGCCAGCGCTTGCGGGTCCAGTGGGGCGGTCGGGGTGGGCGCTGCCACCACTTGGGGCGTTGTCCCGTCCCAAGCAAAGGGGTTGCGGAACACGGGCGGCTCGGGCTTGCAGTCGTCCCTGTAAATGGGGGGGCCGTCGTTGGCAAAAGGTGAAAACGAAATCGTCTTGTCAAAGACCAGCGGCTTGCCCGTGGGGGTGGGCGGCAGCGGCGGCATGTTTTGAATGGCTTGGCGGGCGAGTTGTTCGGCCTTGGCCGAGGTGGTCCACAGCGTTTGCAATTGCGTCAAGCGACCATCCGGGGCGATCTCGATGCGAAAGCGCACCACGCCCTGGTCGGGGCCCTCAACAGCGGTGCCCATCATGCTGCGCAGTTGCTGGCCCCAGCTGTAGCGGTAGCCCTTGCTGTTTTTGTTCGTGTACTGGGCGGCAAAAGCCCATTCTTCGGCGGTGGGTGGTGGGGGCGCGGCCATGCTGGCGCGGGGGCGATCGGGCGAGGGCGCTGGGGCCGGATCCGGAGCCTGAGCCGCCAAGGCAGTGTCGGGCGGGGGCACCGTGATGGGTGTTGTGGGGAGTTTGGCGGGGGGCGCTGATGGCGGTTCAGGCAGCGGCTGGCGCGGCGGCGGGATCAACTCCAAAAAGACAATTTTTTCGGCTGTTTTGGGCGCTTGCGGTGGGCTGACGTGTTGGAACGGGTAGCCACTGGCCAGCAGCCACACGGCTGCGTGCAAAGCCAGCGTGAGCAACAGCGCCGTGAAATTTTTGTCTCTGGACATGTGCGCCGAGGCTTTTGTGGGTGTTTTTGCTGCCGTTCAGCGACAATATTCGTTTTGACTGATATTACCTGACGAAGTGGAGACACCCATGCGCTTGCGTACCCTCGCCCTTGCCGCCGCCAGCGCTGGCAGCTTGCTGTTGGCCTCCGCGGCCCACGCCGACAACAAAGTCATTGCCACCGACGAGATGGAGGCCTATCTGGAGTTTGTGGACTACGGTGGCGGTGTGATTTTTGCCGAACAAATTCCCAAAGACGAGTGGCCCAAGATGGTGGTGATCGATGCGCGTGACCCGGCGCAATTTGCCAAGGGGCACATTCCTGGCGCGGTCAACATGGATTGGCGACAGGTGCTGGCCAAGCGCAATACCATCCCCAAAAACAAGCCCGTTCTCATTTATTGCAACACCGGGTCATTGTCGGCCCAGGCCGGTTTTGCGCTGCGCGTGGCGGGCTGGGAGAACGTGCGCATCTTGCAAGGCGGCTTGACAGAGTGGCAGGCCAAGGGCGGTTTTGACGCGGCGACCAAAGCCGCAGCGCCAGCCAAGCATTGAGGAGTGGATATACATGGCCAAGACCTTGAGGGCTTGTGATGGATCAATTTTGTCGATTTCACGACCGCAATTGTGACTATGCCATTCATTGCGATAACTCATACCCAATACCTGCTGGGGTATGTACAGTTGACCCTGTCGATTGAATAAATCTCTCGATTTCTAAAACCGATAGTCAACCTCAAAGGAAACCCGCCATGTCCATGCCCCTCATCAACGAAGCCGCTCCCGCCTTCAGCGCCAACACCACCCACGGCCCCCGAAGCCTCGCCGATTACAAAGGCAAGTGGCTCATCTTGTTCTCTCACCCTGCCGACTTCACACCTGTGTGCACCACCGAATTCATCGGTTTTGCCAAGCGTGCCGAGTTGTTCAAGAGCATGAACTGCGAATTGCTCGGCTTGTCGATCGACAGCATCTACTCGCATTTGGCCTGGATGCAAAGCATTCAGAACAACTTCGGTGTGGAGATTCCTTTCCCCATCATCGACGACATCAAGATGGAAGTGGCCCAGGCCTACGGCATGATCCACCCCGGCGCTGCCGACACTCAAGCTGTGCGCGCCACCTTCTTCATTGACCCCGAAGGCAAGCTGCGCGCCATGGTGTACTACCCCATGAGCAACGGCCGCTCGATCGAAGAGTTTGTGCGTTTGTTGCAAGCCATGCAGACCAGCGATGCCCACAAGATCGCCACCCCCGAGGGCTGGACCCCCGGTTGCGACGTGATCGTGCCACCGCCCAAAACACCCGAAGCCATTGCCAAGCGCAAAGGCGAGGGTTACGCCATGAAGGACTGGTATTTTTCGACCAAGTCTCTTTAAGTTGAAGGCTTGCCCCCTTGCCGCACAGCGGCAGGGGGTGTCAAGGACCTTTGTTGTTCCACCGCCAAGGAAGCCACCATGAGTACAGCCCACATGCACATCGAATCGTTTTTTGATCCGGCCACGTTCACCTTCAGCCACATCTTGGCCGACCTGAGCACCCGGCAGTGCGCCTTGATCGACAGCGTGCTGGACTACGACCCCAAGTCGGGCCGCACCAGCACCGCCAGCGCCGACCAGTTGGTGGCGCGTGTGAAGGCGCTGGACCTGCGTGTGCAGTGGATTTTGGAGACGCATGTGCACGCTGACCATTTGTCGGCAGCGCCTTATTTGCAAAAGCAGCTGGGCGGCCAATTGGCCATTGGTTCGCACATCACCACGGTGCAAAACGTGTTTGGCAAGCTGTTCAACGCGGGCACTGAATTTGCCCGCGACGGCAGCCAGTTCGACCGCTTGCTGAGCGATGGCGAGACCTTTCAGATTGGTGCCTTGCAGGCGCAGGCCCTGCACACCCCCGGCCACACCCCAGCGTGCATGACCTATGTGGTCACAGATGCCAGTGTCGATCCTGCGCGGCAGGTGGCCTTTGTGGGCGACACCTTGTTCATGCCCGACTACGGCACGGCACGCTGCGACTTTCCTGGGGGCAGTGCCAGCGTGTTGTTCCAGTCGATCCAGAAAGTGCTCAGCTTGTCGGACAAGACCGAGCTGTTCATGTGCCATGACTACCCGCCCGAGACCCGCCAGCCCCAATGCGTGACCACCGTGGCCGAGCAAAAAAAGGCCAATGTGCATGTGCACCAAGGCGTGAGCGAGGCCGAGTTTGTGGCCATGCGTGAAAAGCGCGATGCCACTTTGTCCATGCCCGTGCTGATCTTGCCTTCGGTGCAGGTGAACATGCGTGCAGGTCAAATGCCGCCGCCCGAAGACAACGGCCAGCGTTACCTGAAGATCCCGGTGGACGCACTGTGAAGGCGGTCTTGCGTCCTTTGCGCTTGGCTTCCTGGGCCGAAGGCGCCACCTTGCTGCTCTTGATGCTGGTGGCTGTGCCGCTCAAACGTTTGGCAGGCATGCCCGAGGCGGTGAGCCTCATGGGGCCGATCCACGGCGCGGCCTTTGTGGCCTATGTGCTGATGGTCCTGTTTTATGCCTGGAAAGGGCATCTGCGTGCGCATGCCGTACCGCTGCTCGTGATGGCCGCTTTTGTGCCGTTTGGGGCCTTTTTTGTGGGGCCTTTGTTCCGCGCAAAGGCTTGAAACATGAACGCCGTGTCCACACCCACCGCACTGCAGCGCTGGTTTCCCATTCTGGATTGGGGGCGACGTTACAACCGCTCGCTGCTCACCGCCGATGGCGTGGCCGCTGTGGTGGTGACGCTGATGCTGATCCCGCAAAGCCTAGCCTATGCGCTGTTGGCGGGCTTGCCTGCACAGGCAGGTTTGTACGCCAGCATGGCCCCCTTGGTGCTCTACGCCTTGATGGGCAGCAGCGGCACCTTGGCCGTGGGGCCTGCGGCGGTGACCTCGCTCATGACGGCGGCCAGTGTGGGCGCGGTGGCGGCGCAAGGCAGCGTGGCTTACACCGAGGCGGCTTTGATGCTGGCCCTGCTCAGCGGGGCCCTCATGCTGGTGATGGGCGCGGCGCGGTTGGGCTTTTTGGCCAACTTTTTGAGCCACCCGGTCATCTCGGGTTTTGTTTCGGCGTCGGGTTTGCTGATCGCGGCCAGCCAGCTCAAACATTTGTTGGGTGTGCCCCTGCACGGCGAGAACCTCTTGCAACTGCTGCCGCAGCTGTGGCACAACTTGTCCAGCCTGCATGTGCCGACCAGTGCGATGGGGCTGGGCGCTTTGGCTTTGCTGCTATTGGTGCGCCGTCAGCTCAAGCCCGGGCTCAAGCGCTTGGGGGTGTCTGCGGGCGCGGCCGATTTGGCGGCCAAGGCGGCCCCGGTGGTGGTGCTGCTTTTGAGCATTGCCTTGTCAGCCGTGTGGCAGTTGGCCGAGCAGGGTGTACGGGTGGTGGGCACGGTGCCGCAAGGCTTGCCGCCGCTCACGCTGCCGGGTGGATCGACAGGTGGGTGGGCCGCCCCATGGGCGCTGGCCCAGGCTTTGTGGGTGCCCGCTTTGCTGATTTCCTTGGTGGGCTTTGTGGAGTCGGTGTCGGTGGGGCAGTCTTTGGCGGCCAAGCGGCGCGAACGCATCGACCCCGATGCCGAGCTGCGTGCGCTGGGCCTGAGCAATTTGGGCGCGGGACTCTCCGGCGGCTTTCCGGTCACGGGCGGGTTTTCGCGTTCGGTGGTCAATTTTGATGCGGGTGCACGCACGCCTGCCGCAGGCATTTTCACCGCTGTGGGGCTGGCGCTGGCGGCTTTGTTCTTGACGCCTTGGCTCTTTCATTTGCCCCAAGCCACCTTGGCCGCCACCATCATGGTGGCCGTGCTCACCTTGGTCGATGTTGGGGTGTTTGCCCGCACTTGGCATTACGCCAAGGCCGATTTCATTGCTTTGTTGCTGACCTTTGGCCTGACTTTGGCGGTGGGTGTGGAGGCCGGGTTGATCGCGGGCGTGAGCGCCTCGGTGCTGTTGCTGCTGTACCGCACCAGCCGACCCCACATCGCGGTGGTGGGGCAGGTGCCGGGCACCGAGCATTACCGCAATGTGCTGCGTCACGTCGTGCTGGAGCAGCCGGGCATTTTGGGCCTGCGCGTGGACGAAAGCCTGTACTTTGCCAACGCCCGTTTCCTCGAAGACACCATCGCGGCCCAGGTGGCTGTGCGGCCAGGTGTGCGGCATGTGGTGTTGCAATGCTCGGCGGTCAACGACATTGACGCCAGCGCACTCGAAAGCCTGGAAACCATCAACGCCCGTTTGCAGGCTTCGGGTGTGCAGCTGCACCTGTCCGAGGTCAAGGGCCCCGTGCACGACCGGTTGAAGCGCAGCCATTTGCTGGCGGAGTTGAGTGGTCAGGTGTTCCTGACGCACCACCAAGCGGTGATGGCCTTGGCCCCATCCGAGCCCGTTTAAGCGCAGCGGCGCAAAAGTCGCACATGCATGGGCCGCACAAAGTGGGCCCCGTCTTCATGCTGGTGTGGTGCATAGGCAGCCGCCACTTTGGCCAACAGCTCGGGCGTGACGCGGTGGTCTGCAAAGCTGGGGTAGAGCATGCGCTGGGCAAAACTTTCGAAGTTGGCGAAGTGCACCGCTTGTGCAAAACGGTGTTCTGACACCGGCTCAAACAGGCCTTGCGCCACAGCACGGTCGAGCGCGGCTTGGGCCGCTGGGCGCACCAGGCCTTCGTCGTTGTACAGGCGCACGATCTCGTTGAGCGCACCGGCGTAGATCGGCTCCGACACATAAAACCAGCCACCCGGCTTGAGCACCCGCGCCACTTCGCTCATGGCCGTATCCATGTCTGGCAAGGGCACATGGTGCAGCGACTTGAGCATCAAGGCACCATCGAAATGCAGTGCGGGCATCGGAATGGCTTGCGCGCCTGCACTCACAAAGTTCAGTCGATCTGTGACGGTTTGCAAGTTCTTGGCCATTTGCACCGCGTCCACTTCGAGCGCGGTGATGTGCGCTTGCGCATGACGCGCCAGCCATTCACGTGCTAGCCGCGCGCCGCCGCAGCCCAGCTCGACAAACTGGCCCGTGTGCAAGGGCAGCAAGGCGTCCATCAGGTCCAGTTCGTGGCCCCACAACGGCAAATCGTCGGCAACGGTCTCGGGGTGTGCATGGGGAATGGGGTGTGAATTTTTCATGGATTGTGTTGTTTCGAGTCAAGGCCGCCGAAGTGGGTGCACATTTTCTCAGGCCGGTCGTTCAGACATGGGCTTTCTAAGTGGGGACAACTCGCACCCCTGCACCACACCAAAAGCTTGTTGCAAAAAGCCGGTCAGCGCTTGCAAGTCCGCTGCTTCAAAGGCCGCGCTGGGATCGTGCCCACCGTTCACGCACAGGCACTGCACCTGGCCTGCTGCCCCAGCTTGCATCAAACGGTGCAGGTCAGAAATGGGCACCACGCTGTCTTCGGTGCCGTGGACCAGCAACACCGGGCAGTGCAATTGGCGGATGCTTTTGACGGGGGCAATGTCATCAAACCGTGCACCAATGACCCGTTGCACATGCCGCATCACATACCAACCCACCAGCAGATAAGGAATGCGCGCTTCCTGCAGGAAGCTGCGCATGATGT
Source organism: Limnohabitans lacus (assembly GCF_030053395.1). Lineage (GTDB taxonomy): Bacteria > Pseudomonadota > Gammaproteobacteria > Burkholderiales > Burkholderiaceae_C > Limnohabitans_A > Limnohabitans_A lacus. The sequence goes on from NZ_JASGBH010000006.1 coordinate 160,078, forward strand.
CTTGAGGGTGCGCAAACGCGCTCATGCTGATGACGGCGCGCACGTCGGAGCGACGAGTGGCGCACAGCATTGCAGCGCCCGCCCCGACCGAATGCCCCATGATGGCCAAGCGGGCCGCATCCACCGAGGCTTGTTCTTTCAGCCAGTCCAGGCCCGTCGCGATGTCGTCGGCAAAACGCGGCAAAGAGGTGAAGGCGGCACCATCGCTTTGGCCATGGCACAGGGCATCGACCAGCAGCACCGCATAACCCGCAGAATGCAGTGGTTGAAGTGCTGGCAGCATCAAGCTGGCGTTGGCCCCCCAGCCATGAATGACCACCACCGCAGGAGATGGGCCTGATGAGTTCGCCGGTACAAACCAGGCAAACAGTTGCCCCCGTGCTGTGGGAAGGCGTACCTCAGCGCAGCGATAGCCTTGGTCGGCAGGCGTTTGCAGGTGCGGTAGGCGCGGCGCGCGCAGACCCCGCAAGATCAGGGCATGAGCCAAGTAGCGCATGCCCAAAACACAGACCACACCCACAGCGAAGCCTGACAGCAGGGTCATCCTGTCAGCCCAGCCATGGCGTTGCAAAGGTGCTCCAGCGCAAATAAGCAGCCAGACCCAGCGCCACCCCACAAGACCAAGCGCTGAACAGCAGTTTCCAGCCCCACGCTCTGGGCACAAAGCCAACACCGCGCACCAAGCCCGCACTCATGGCCCAAAACAAAGCCATGGCCAAGCCGTGATGTGCTTTGCCGTTTGCACTCGTGAAAAGCAAAGGGTAGAGGGTGCCTGTCAGCATGATCAGCAGGCCCACCATCAAGCAGGGGTAGTGCATCGCAGTGCCTTTGGCGGGTGCAGCTTCGGCGGCCCGGGCCATGGATGGGCTCATGGCGCATCCTGTTGGCGTGCGGCTGTGCGGGCCTCTTCGTTCTCGCCCCACATGGCATTCAGGATGGCCAGCAACACGGCAAAGCCGACGCCCAAAACCCAGGTCAAGTACCACATGTCAATTCCTTTTTCAGTTTTACAGGCAGGCCAATCAGCGCTGACTCAATAGGCCGCATGGTCGTTTTCTCGGATGTAGGCCGCTGTCACCTTGCCTCGCATCACGCTGTACGCCCAAGAGGTGTAGCCGATGATGAGTGGCATGAAAATCACAGTGGCCCAGAACATCAGGCTCAAGGTGAGTTGGCTGGAGGCGCTGTCCCACACCGTGAGGCTGGCATTGGGCATGGAACTCGAAGGCATGACAAATGGGAACATGGACGCTCCTGCTGTTCCGATCACACCGACCAGCGCCAACGAAGACGTGACGAATGCACTGAGCGTGTAGCGCAGACGCAGCAGCAGGGACGTCACCAGTGCGCCGGCAACGGCCAAGCCAGGCAAAAGCCACAGCAGCGGTTGTTGTGTGTAGTTGCGCATCCAGGCACCCGCCTCGCGCACCACTGTTTTGGACAGGGGGTCTGGCAAAGCATTCATGTCGATCGTGGATGTGATGCGGTAGCCCTCGATGCTTTGCAGCCAAAAGCCTGCGCCAACGAACGCTGCAACCATGAGCCATGCAGCGCCAGTGGCGGCCTTGATGGTCCGCTCTTGAATCACGCCTTCCGTGCGGTGGGCCAAATAGGCACCGCCTTGCATGGTGATCATGGCGCTGCTCACCACTCCTGCGAGCAGGGCGAAGGGGTTGAGCAGTTGCCAGAAGTTGCCGCTGTAGGTGGAGACCAAATAAGCGTCGAACTGAAAGGGGACGCCCTGCAGCAAGTTGCCAAACGCCACACCAAAGATCAGTGGAGGCACTGAGCCTCCGATGAACAAACCCCAGTCCCAAGTGCTGCGCCAGGTGGCGTTGTGGATTTTGCTGCGGTAGTCGAAACCGACGGGCCTGAAGAACAAGGCCCACAAGACGACCAGCATGGCCCAGTAAAAACCACTGAATGCGGTGGCATAGACCAAGGGCCATGCCGCAAAAATGGCCCCGCCACCGGTGATGAACCAGACCTGGTTGCCGTCCCAATGCGGACCGACGGTGTTGATGACGACGCGGCGTTCGACATCGTTGCGACCCACAAAGGGCAGCAAGGTGCCTACGCCCATGTCGTGCCCGTCCATGATCGCAAAGCCGATCAGCAGCACACCGACCAGCAGCCACCAAATGATCTTGAGGGTTGAGTAATCCATCATGGCGAGTCCTTGTTATGCGTGCAAAGGTGTTTCGTGCTCATAGCGTCCCGTGCCTAAGCTGCCAGGGCCCATGCGTGCGAACTTGACCATGAGGTACATCTCGACCACCAACAGCACGGTGTAAAAGCCAATAAACCCTGCCAGTGATCCATACAAGCTGTTCACGCTGAGTGTGGAGACACTCAGATGGGTTGGCAGCACGCCGTAAATCGTCCAGGGTTGGCGGCCGTACTCGGCCACAAACCAACCCAATTCGCAGGCGATCCAAGGGGCTGGCAACATCCACAGCGCCGTTTTGAGCAACCAGGGTTTTTCCATGCAGGTCATCTTCAGTGTGCTCCAGAACGCCAGGCCAAACAGCACAAGCATGGCAAAGCCGAGCCCCACCATGGCTCGAAATGCCCAAAACATGGGGGTCACGCGAGGCACCGTGTCATTGACCGCACGGTCGATGATGTCCGGGGTGGCAGCGTTCACATCGTTCACGTATTTCTTCAGCAAAAGACCAAAGCCCAGATCTGCCTTATGGCGTTCAAACACTTGCTTGGCCACTGTATCGTCACGATTGGCGCGCAGGGCTTCGAGCGCATTGACGGCGATGATGCCTTCTTGGATACGCAGGCGGTTCTTGGCTTTGATGTCGTGAATGCCGGGGATCTCCTTGCTGATAGAGCGCGTGCCAATCAGGCCCATGACCCAGGGAATTTCGACCTCCCAGTTGTTTTTTTGCTCGGCTTCATTGATGCTGGCCACCAGGGTCAGCCCTGCTGGTGCGGGTTTGGTTTCCCACATGGCTTCCAATGCGGCCATTTTGGTTTGCTGCGCTTCACCCACGGTGTAGCCTGACTCGTCACCCAGCACAATGACACTCAAAACGGACGCCAGACCAAAAGCGGCAGCGACCCGAAAGCTGCGTTTGGCAAACTCCACATCGCGTTTTTTGAGCAAATACCAGCTTGAAATGGACAGTACAAACATGGCACCGGTGACATAACCTGCCGACACCGTGTGGACAAACTTCGCCTGTGCATCTGGGTTGAAAACCACGGCCCAAAAATCAGTCATTTCCATGCGCATGGTCAGATAACTGAACTCTGCACCCACCGGGTTTTGCATCCAGCCATTGGCAATCAAAATCCACAGCGCCGAGAGGTTGGTTCCGACCGCCATGAGCAAAGTCACCAGCAAGTGCTGTGTCTTGCTGAGCCGGTCCCAGCCAAAGAAGAACAGGCCAATCATGGTGGACTCAAGGAAGAAAGCCATCAAACCCTCGATGGCCAGGGGGGCGCCAAAGATGTCGCCCACGTAATGTGAGTAATACGCCCAATTCGTGCCGAACTGAAACTCCAGTGTGATGCCCGTCGTCACGCCAAGCGCAAAGTTGATGCCAAACAGCTTGCCCCAAAACCGTGTCATGTCTTTCCAAATGACCTTGCCCGTCATGACATAGACGCTTTCCATGATCACCAAGAGCCAGACCATGCCGAGCGTCAGCGGGACAAAAAGAAAGTGGTACATCGCAGTGGCTGCAAATTGCAGGCGCGACAGATCCACCAGTTGTTCAGAGATCATGGTTGGGTCCTTGGGGTTGTATCGGGCGTGAAGGTCAGCAGTTGCGTGGCTGCGCTGTTCTCGTCAACAGCCACGCGGTTTTCCCTGACAAAAAACCACCACAGCGCCATCAGCACGGTGAGTTTCAAAACCAGCACGATGGCCAGTTTTCTAACGAGGGTTTTGTCTGAAAAATGCATATCGGTTCAAGGTATCTAGTTCGACCTTGGGGGGCTTGTTGATTCGTTTTTGGCTTGTCCTGAAGGTGTAAATATTAAGCTATTACTTAATTAATGAATTGCGAATATTGAATTGTCCTGAGCGTCAGTCCTTTTTAAAGTGGAGGCCTTCTGCTACATGTAGGTCTCCATCCCATGCTCAAGGCTTTGATTTTTGACGTTGACGGCACCCTCGCCGAAACCGAAATGGCGCATTTGGCGGCGTTCAACCACGCGTTCGTCGAGGGGGGGCTGGACTGGCGCTGGGATGTGCCGCTGTACAACCGCTTGTTGGCGGTGTCTGGAGGCAAAGAGCGCATCAAGGCGTATTGGCAAACCTTGGCTAATCCGCCCAAGGACATCAGCGGCGCGGGCATGCAGGAGACCATTGACCGTCTGCACGAGATCAAAACCGCCGCTTACGAGCAAGCGGTGCAAGACGGCGCGGTACAGATGCGCCCGGGGGTGCTGGCGCTGCTGTCGGCCGCCAGTACGGCAGGGCTCAAATTGGCCATTGCCACCACCACCTCGCCCGTCAACATCGCGGCCTTGCTGCGCCAAGCCATCGGCCCCGACTGGAAGCAGCATTTTTCGGTGCTCGAAGATGCCTCGACCGCGCCGCGCAAAAAACCAGACCCGATGGTTTACCAGCAAACCCTCTCGCGCTTGGGTTTGGCACCCGAGCATTGCCTGGCGTTTGAGGATTCCGAGAACGGTCTGCGCGCCGCTATGGCAGCAGGTCTGTCCACGGTCATCACCCCCAACGACTTCACTGCCGAGCACGATTTCAAAGGCGCATTGCGCATTGTCCCCAGCCTGCAGGGCGTGGGGCTGGCGCAGTTGCGTGAATGGCACCACACCGCTTTCAAGGTCACCGCATGAGCACCGTCCGCATTGCCCCCTCCATCTTGTCCGCCGACTTTGCCCGTTTGGGCGAAGAGGTCCGCGCCATTGAAGCCGCAGGCGCGGACTGGGTGCACTTTGACGTGATGGACAACCATTACGTGCCCAACCTGACCATTGGCCCACTGGTGTGCGAGGCGATCCGCCCGCATGTCCAGATCCCGATCGATGTGCATTTGATGGTCGAGCCGGTCGATGCGCTGGTGCCTTTGTTCGCCAAAGCCGGGGCCAACATCATCACCTTTCACCCCGAAGCCAGCCGCCATGTGGACCGGACCTTGCAAATGATCCGCGACCACGGTTGCAAAGCGGGCCTGGTGTTCAATCCCGCCACGCCGTTGGAGTGGATGGACCATGTGATGGACCGCTTGGACGTGGTCTTGCTCATGAGCGTGAACCCCGGTTTTGGCGGCCAGAAATTCATCCCCTCGACCTTGCCCAAGCTGCAAGCGGCCCGCCAGCGCATCAACACCCATGCGGCGCGGGGTGGCCAATCCATCGTGCTGGAGGTAGACGGCGGTGTGAAGACCGACAACATCGCCCAGATCGTGGCGGCCGGTGCCGACACCTGCGTGGCGGGCAGCGCCGTGTTCGGTGCGCCCGATGCCGATGGGGGCTACCGCGGGGTGATGCAAGCCCTCAAGCAAGCCGCTGTGGCTTGAGTCAGATTCCGAGTTCCCGAATTTTTACAACTTCAGAGAGTGTTGACCCCATGTCCTTGAGTCCCCGCACCACGCCCACCTTGACGCAATACCTGATCGAAGAGCGTCGTCGCTTTCCCGATGCCAGTGGTGACTTCAATGCCTTGATTTTGGATGTGGCCATGGCCTGCAAAGCCATTGCCAAATCGGTCGCCTATGGTGCTTTGGCCGACATGTATGGCAACCACGCGGCTGACGCTGGCGGCAGCATCAACGTGCAAGGCGAGACCCAGAAAAAGCTGGACGTGGTGAGCAACGAACTGTTCATCCGCATGAACGAGTGGGGCGGTCACTTGGCGGGCATGGCCTCTGAAGAAATGGATTTGCCCTACGACATTCCAGCGCAACACCCCCGGGGCAAATACCTGCTGGTGTTTGACCCACTGGACGGCTCCAGCAACATCGACGTGAACGTGTCGGTGGGCAGCATTTTCAGCGTGCTGCGTGCGCCCGACGCCACCGCCGAGGGTGGGCCCTTGACCGAAGCCGATTTCTTCCAACCGGGGACCCGCCAGATTGCCGCCGGTTATGCCTTGTACGGCCCCACCACCATGCTGGTACTGAGCGTGGGCAACGGTGTGGCCGGTTTCACACTCGACCCGGTGATGGGCGAGTTCATGCTGACGCATCCCGATTTGCGTGTGCCAGAAGACACGAACGAGTTTGCCATCAACGCTTCTAACAGCCGCTTCTGGGAAGCCCCGGTCAAGCGCTATGTGGACGAATGCCTGGCCGGTAAAACCGGCCCGCGTGGCAAAGACTTCAACATGCGCTGGATCGCATCGATGGTGGCGGAAGCCCACCGCATTTTGATGCGTGGCGGGGTTTTCATGTACCCCCGTGACACCAAAGACCCGAGCAAGCCCGGCCGCTTGCGCCTGCTGTACGAAGCCAACCCGGTGGGCTTCATCATGGAACAAGCCGGTGGCCGTGCCAGCACGGGACAAGTCCCCATGTTGAGTGTGCAGCCCACCAGCTTGCACCAGCGCATTGGCCTCGTGTTTGGCTCCAAAAACGAGGTCGAGCGCATCGAGCGTTACCACGCCGAACCGCCCAAGCAAGACAGCTTTGCGCCACTGTTTGCCGAGCGCAGCCTGTTCCGCGACTGAGCGGCCGAGTCCGTTCGCCAAACCATTGAAAAAATTACAAGGAGATTCCCATGTCTGAACGCCACCCCATCATCGCCATCACCGGTTCTTCGGGAGCAGGCACCTCGACGGTGACACGCACGTTTTCCAACATTTTTCGCCGCGAAGGTGTGAAGGCGGCCATCATCGAAGGCGACAGCTTTCACCGTTTTGACCGCAAAGAGATGAAGCAACGTGGCGCGGCTGCAGAAAAAGAGGGCAACAAACATTTCAGCCACTTCAGCGCCGAAAACAACCTGTTTGGTGAGATTGAAAACCTGTTTCGCACCTACGGTGCCACGGGCCAAGGCAAGTCACGCAAATACCTGCACAACGCCGAAGAGGCCGCACCTTATCAACAAGACCCCGGCACTTTCACACCCTGGGAAGACCTGCCGAACGACACCGACATGCTGTTTTACGAAGGCTTGCACGGCGCCGTGGTCACGTCCGAGCACAACATCGCGCAGCACCCCGATTTGCGCGTGGGCGTGGTGCCCGTCATCAACCTGGAATGGATTCAGAAACTCTGGCGCGACAAGCACCAGCGTGGCTACAGCACTGAGGCGGTGACCGACACCATCTTGCGCCGCATGCCTGACTATGTGAACTACATCGTGCCGCAGTTTGAGCACACGCATGTCAACTTCCAGCGTGTGCCCTTGGTCGACACCTCCAACCCCTTCATCTCGCGCGACATTCCGTCGGCCGATGAAAGCGTGGTGGTGATCCGTTTTGCCAACCCCAAAGGGATCGACTTTCCCTATTTGCTCAACATGATCAACGACTCTTGGATGAGCCGTGCCAACACCATCGTGGTGCCTGGCGGCAAGATGGAAATCGCCATGCAACTCATCTTCACACCGTTCGTGTGGCGAATGATGGAGCGCCGCAAACGCGCTTTGGGCTTGGCTTGAAACGGGGGCGAAATCACATGAACACCGTTGCCAATCAACCCACCCCCGAGATGGCCCGCCGCATGGCCAACGCCGTGCGCATGCTGGCCGTGGACGCCGTCGAAGCGGCCAAATCAGGCCACCCCGGTGCGCCCATGGGCATGGCCGACATCGCCGAAGTGCTGTGGAACCGGCACCTGAAGCACAACCCCCTTAATCCGCAGTGGGCCGACCGCGACCGCTTTGTGTTGTCCAACGGCCATGGCTCCATGCTGATTTATGCCTTGCTGCACCTGACGGGCTATGACTTGGCTTTGGACGAGCTGAAAAAATTTCGTCAACTGCACAGCAAGACCCCTGGCCACCCGGAAGTGGACATCACCCCCGGTGTGGAAACCACCACGGGCCCACTGGGCCAAGGCATCACCAACGCTGTGGGCATGGCGCTGGCCGAAAAGATGTTGGCCGATGAATTCAACCGCGAGGAAGATGGTCAGCGCCTGGACATCGTGGACCACATGACCTATGTGTTTTTGGGCGATGGCTGCCTGATGGAAGGCATCAGCCACGAGGCCTGTTCGCTGGCGGGTACCTTGCGCTTGTCCAAACTGGTGGCGCTGTACGACGACAACGGCATCTCGATCGATGGCCATGTGGAAGGCTGGTTCACCGACGACACGCCCAGGCGCTTTGAAGCCTATGGCTGGAACGTGATCGCTAAGGTGGATGGCCATGACCCGCAAGCGGTCAACGCCGCCATCGAAGCGGCCAAGGCGCAAGCCCACAGCCCCAACGGCAAACCCACGCTGATTTGCTGCCAAACCGTGATCGGCATGGGCTCACCCAACAAGGCGGGCACCCACGATGTGCATGGCGCCGCGCTGGGCGCTGCCGAAATTGCCGCCACCCGCGAAGCGCTGAACTGGCCCTATGCCCCCTTTGAAGTGCCTGTCGATGTGGCAAGTGCTTGGGATGCCCGCGCCAGTGGCACGCGCGCCGAAAGCCAATGGCGCGAGCGTTTTGCCGCCTACCAAAGCCGCTACCCGCAAGAGGCGGCTGAGTTTGAGCGCCGCATGAAAGGCGATTTGAGCGAGGCCTATGCCCAAGGCTTGGCAAAAGCCCTGGCCGCCATCGTGGCCAAGCCCGATGCCGTGGCCACCCGCAAAGCCAGCCAGAATGCGCTCGATGTGTTGGCCCCCTTGTTGCCCGAATTTTTCGGCGGCAGTGCCGACCTGACGGGCTCCAACCTGACGAACTTCAAGACTTGCACCAAAGCGGGCCGCGACACCTGGGGCAACCACCTGTCGTATGGCGTGCGCGAATTTGGCATGGCCGCCATCATGAACGGCATGGCGCTGCATGGGGGATACATCCCTTATGGCGGCACATTCCTGACGTTCTCGGACTATTCGCGCAATGCCATCCGCATGGCAGCGCTCATGAAAAAGCGCGTGATCCATGTCTTCACGCACGACTCGATTGGCCTGGGCGAAGATGGCCCCACGCACCAAAGCGTGGAGCATGTGCCCAGCTTGCGCATCATCCCGGGGCTGGATGTGTGGCGGCCCGCCGATGGCTTGGAAACGGCTGTGGCCTGGGCCTGTTCGGTGGAACGCCGCGATGGCCCGAGCGCTTTGGCGCTGTCGCGCCAGAACCTGCCGCAGTTGCTGACCGACACCGCCGATGCGGCCAAGGTGCGCCAGGGCGGCTACATCCTGAGCGATATGCCGGGTGCCCAAGCCATCATCGTGGCCACAGGTTCCGAGACCTCTTTGGCCATGAAAGCGCAAGCTGATTTGGCCACCCAAGGTGTGGCCACACGGGTGGTGTCCATGCCCTGCACCAATGTGTTTGACCGGCAAAGCGAGGCCTACCAGGACATGGTCTTGCCGCTGGGTTTGCCCACCGTGGCTGTAGAGGCGGCGCACCCCGACTTCTGGCGCAAATATGTGGGTCGCACGGGCATGGTGATTGGCATCGCCAGCTTTGGCGAATCAGCCCCAGCACCCGCTTTGTACGCACACTTTGGTATTACCAGCGAGCGTGTGTGTGAAGCGGTACGCACCTTGGTGCACCGCCACACCCACCGCCAAGCGGACACCTTGCCTGCTCACATCGTGCCTTCCGACAATTGAGCCGCCTGCCCCTTGCAAAGAGCAAAAAATGCAAACTCCACAAGCCTATTTCTTTGACCTCGACGGCACTTTGGTCGAAACCGCGCCCGAAATCGCCGACGCGGTGAACGACACCTTGCGCTATTTCGATTGGCCCGAGGTATCGCAGCAGCAAGTCAACGACTGGATCGGTCACGGCACCAAAGAGCTGCTGATCCAGGCGTTGGCCAGTGTCACCAGTACGCCAGTGGAAGCCGTGCGTAAAGGTGCAGATCTGAAGCAAGCGCTGCCGATCTTTGACCGCTACTACCAAGCCCGTTGCGGCACACGCAGCCACCTGTACCCGCAGGTGCGCGAAGTCTTGTCGGCTCTGCGGGCGCGCGGTTGCAAGCTGGCGGTGGTGACCAACAAGGAAGGCCGCTACACCGACACCGTGCTGCGCGTGCACGACTTGCACGCTGCTTTCGACGTGGTGGTCAGTGGCGACTCTTTCCCGGTCAAAAAACCCGACCCCACCAGCGTGGTGGACTGCTTGAAGCGTTGGGACCTGAAGGCCACCCAAGCGCTGTTTGTGGGGGATTCGTCGATCGACGCGGCCACCGCCCGCAATGCGGGTGTGCCGGTCTGGTTGCTGCCTTATGGCTACAACATGGGCGAGTCGGTGCACGCGTGTGCGCCGGACCGCGTGATCGAGGATTTTTCGGCGCTGTTGTGATTTTGTAGGAGCCCACCCCGTGGGCGATGGGCGTGGAACACGCCCTTGACTGTATCGCCCATAGGGTGGGCTCCTACACAAACAACGGCCCAGAAGTATTTGAAGTTCAACTGTTTTGAATGAAGAGGGAAATTTATGACCACAAAAATTGGCATCAACGGATTTGGCCGCATTGGCCGCATGGTGTTCCGCGCGGCGGTGCAAAATTTCGATGACGTCGAGATCGTCGCCATCAATGACCTGCTGGAGCCCGAGTACCTGGCCTACATGCTGCAATACGACAGCGTGCATGGCCGTTTTGATGGCGACGTGGCGGTTGAAGGCAACACCCTGATCGTGAACGGCCAACGCATCCGCCTGACACAAGAGCGCGACCCTGCGAATCTGAAGTGGAACGAAGTGGGTGCCGATGTGGTGATCGAAGCCACGGGCTTGTTCCTCGACAAAGAAGGTGCTGGCAAACACTTGACCGCAGGGGCCAAAAAAGTGGTCATCTCTGCCCCCTCCAAATACGATACGCCCATGTTTGTGTTTGGTGTGAACCACGCCAGCTATGCGGGCCAAGCCATCATCAGCAATGCCAGCTGCACCACCAACGCACTGGCCCCTTTGGCCAAGGTGCTGAACGACAAATGGGGCATCCAGCGTGGCCTGATGACCACCGTGCACGCCACCACAGCCACCCAAAAAACCGTGGACGGCCCGAGCAACAAGGACTGGCGTGGCGGGCGCGGCATCTTGGAAAACATCATCCCCAGCAGCACGGGCGCAGCCAAGGCCGTGGGCGTGGTGATTCCCGAGATCAAGGGCAAGCTCACGGGCGTGTCGGTGCGGGTGCCCACCAGCGATGTGTCGCTGGTCGACTTGACGGTGGAGTTGGCCACGCCTGCCACGTACGCCGAGATTTGCGCCGAAATGAAGGCGCAAAGCCAAGGGGCTTTGAAGCGCGTGTTGGGTTACACCGAAGCCAAAGTGGTGTCTACGGATTTCCGGGGTGAGGTCTGCACCTCCGTGTTCGATGCCGAAGCGGGTATGGCGCTCGACAGCACCTTTGTGAAGCTGATGGCTTGGTACGACAACGAGTGGGGTTACTCCAACAAGTGCCTGGAAATGGCCCGCGTGGTGTCCGGCCAAGCAGGAGGTGCGCGATGAAAGTCTTACGTTTTGCCGATGTGGTCAAAAGCGGCTTTGCCGAAAACCGTCGCGTGTTCATTCGAGCTGACCTGAACGTGCCGCAAGCCGATGACGGCAGCATCACCGAAGACACCCGCATCCGCGCCAGCGTGCCTTGCATCCAGATGGCGCTGGACGCTGGAGCTGCCGTGATGGTGACATCGCATTTGGGCCGCCCCACTGAGGGTGAATTCAAGCCCGAAGATTCGCTTGCCCCAGTGGCCAAGCGCTTGGGCGAGTTGCTCGGTCGTGATGTGCCGCTGGTCGCCAATTGGGTGGACGGTGTTTCTGTCGCCCCTGGTCAGGTCGTGCTGCTCGAAAACTGCCGCGTCAACAAGGGCGAGAAGAAAAACAACGAAGCGCTGGCCCGCCAAATGGCCCAGCTGTGCGACATCTATGTGAACGACGCTTTTGGCACGGCCCACCGCGCCGAAGGCACAACCTATGGCATCGCGCAGTTTGCGCCTATTGCTTGCGCAGGCCCTCTGCTGGCCGCCGAGATCGATGCGATTGGCAAAGCCTTGGCCAACCCGAAGCGGCCACTGGCGGCCATCGTGGCGGGCTCCAAGGTGTCCACCAAGCTGACCATCTTGAAGAGCCTGTCGCAAAACGTGGACCAGCTCATTGTGGGTGGCGGCATTGCCAACACTTTCATGCTGGCAGCGGGTCTGAAGATCGGCAAGAGCCTGGCCGAAGCGGACTTGGTGGATGAAGCCAAAGCCGTGATTGAAGCCATGAAGGCCCGTGGCGCCGAGGTGCCGATCCCGACCGATGTGGTGGTGGCCAAGACCTTCGCAGCCGACGCCGTAGCGACGGTGAAAAAAGCGACCGAAGTGGCCGACGACGACATGATTTTGGACATCGGCCCAGAGACTGCGGCCAAACTGGCCGCGCAGCTCAAGCAAGCAGGCACCATTGTGTGGAACGGCCCGGTGGGCGTGTTTGAGTTTGCGGCCTTCGAAAACGGCACCAAGGTGATTGCCCAAGCGATTGCCGAGTCCAGCGCCTTCAGCATTGCGGGCGGTGGTGACACGCTGGCGGCGATTGCCAAGTACGGCATTGAAAAGCAGGTGGGCTACATCTCGACCGGCGGTGGTGCGTTCTTGGAGATCCTGGAAGGCAAAACCCTGCCCGCCATCGAAATTCTGAGCCGTCGCGCAGCGGCGGACTGACCTCTTTTCATTTTTCATTTTTCAAGGAGCCCCCTCATGGCATTGGTTTCATTGCGCCAGGTCCTCGACCATGCGGCCGAATTCGGCTACGGCATTCCCGCTTTCAACGTCAACAACCTCGAACAGGTGCAGGCCATCATGGAGGCGGCGCAAGCCACCGACAGCCCGGTCATCTTGCAAGCTTCGGCCGGGGCCCGCAAATACGCGGGTGAGGCGTATTTGCGCCATTTGGTGCTGGCCGCCATCGAAACACACCCCGACATTCCGGTGGTTTTGCACCAAGACCACGGCGCCACGCCCGCGCAGTGCCAGCAGTCGATCCGTTCGGGCTTTTCGAGCGTGATGATGGACGGCTCGCTCATGGCCGACGCCAAGACGCCCGCCAGCTACGAGTACAACGTGGGCGTGACGCAAAAGGTCTGCGAGATGGCCCACGCCGTGGGCGTGTCGGTCGAGGGTGAATTGGGCTGCCTGGGCTCTCTGGAAACTGGCGAAGCGGGCGAAGAAGACGGCGTGGGTGCCGAAGGCAAACTCAGCCATGATCAGATGCTGACCGACCCCGTGCAGGCCAAGGACTTTGTGGCCCAAACCGGTGTGGACGCGCTGGCCATTGCCATTGGCACCAGTCACGGTGCCTATAAGTTCACCCGTCCGCCCACAGGCGACATCTTGGCCATGGACCGCATTGCCGCCATCCATGCCGCCATTCCCAACACGCATTTGGTGATGCACGGCAGCTCCAGCGTGCCGCAAGAGTGGTTGCAGATCATTCGCCAATACGGCGGCGACATCAAGGAAACCTATGGCGTGCCGGTCGAAGAAATCGTGCGTGGCATCCAAAGCGGTGTGCGCAAGGTCAATATCGACACCGACATCCGCTTGGCCATGACCGGTGCCATGCGCCAGGTGTTTGCGCAGCAGCCCTCGGAGTTCGATCCTCGCAAAGCCTTAGCGGCTGCCAAAAATGCGGCAGCGGGCATTGTCAAGGCGCGTTTTGAGGCTTTTGGCTGCGCTGGTCGCGGCAGTCAGATCAAACCGGTTTCCTTGGATGCGATGGCGGGGCGGTACCTGTGAATTGATTTAAGTCATTTATTGATCAGTAATCTCTTATATATTAATGGGGTGAGGTAATGGGCGCGTTTGGTACTCGCGCCCAGTTGGGGGACTCCCTCCAGGGAGTCCCCATTTTTTCGTTCTGATGCGTGGTTTTCATGCCGTGCTCAAGGAGACTAATCATGATCATTGGCGTGCCAAAAGAAATATTCACGGGTGAGAAACGGGTGGCCACCGTCCCCGATGTGGTGACCAAACTGGTCAAACTCGGTTTTGAGGTGGTGGTCGAGCAAGGTGCGGGCGAGTTGGCCGACCTGTCCGATGCCGCTTACACCGAAGCGGGCGCCACCATCGCGCCCAGCGCCGCAGCCCTGTGGAGCGGCAGCGACATCGTCTTCAAGGTGCGTGCCCCCACCGCCGACGAAGTGGCGCTGATGCACGAAGGCCAGACCTTGATCGGCTTTTTGTGGCCCGCCCAAAACCCCGAATTGATGCAGCAGCTGGCCGCCAAAAAGGTCACCGCGCTGTCCATCGACGCCTTGCCCCGCACATTGAGCCGTGCCCAGAAGATGGACGCACTGACCTCGATGGCCGGTGTCAGTGGCTACCGCGCTGTGGTCGAGTCGGCCAATGCCTTTGGCCGTTTCTTCAACGGCCAGATCACGGCCGCGGGCAAAGTGCCGCCCGCCAAAGTGTTCATCGCCGGTGCCGGTGTGGCCGGTTTGGCCGCCATTGGCGCGGCTGCCAGCCTGGGCGCCATCGTGCGCGCCAACGACACCCGCGCCGAAGTGGCCGACCAGGTGGTTTCGCTGGGCGGTGAGTTCGTCAAGGTCGACTACGAAGAAGAAGGCTCGGGCGGCGGCGGTTACGCCAAGGTCATGAGCGAAGGCTTTCAGGCCGCGCAGCGCGAGATGTACGCCAAGCAGGCCAAAGAGTGCGACATCATCATCACCACCGCGCTGATCCCTGGCAAACCCGCGCCCAAGCTGATCACCGCCGAGATGGTGCAAAGCATGAAGCCCGGCAGCGTGATCGTGGACATGGCCGCCGAGCAAGGCGGCAACTGCGAGTTGACCGAACCCGGCAAGGCCGTGGTCAAGCACGGCGTGACGATTGTGGGTTACACCGACCTGGCTTCGCGCATGGCGCGTCAGTCGTCCACGCTGTACGGCACCAACCTGTTCCGCTTGACGGAAGAGCTGTGCAAGACCAAAGACGGCGTGATCAACGTCAACATGGAAGACGACGCGATCCGGGGCCTGACGGTCATCAAGAACGGTGAAATCACCTGGCCTGCGCCACCTTTGGTGGTGGCCCCCAAGCCGGCTCCCAAGCCCACTGCCGCGCCAGTCGCCAAAAAAGGCCACGGCCACGGCGAGCCGTCCGGTCCCATGCCAGTGGGTCAGTTGCTGATCGTTTCGGCGGTCGCCGCTGTGCTGCTGGTGCTGGTGGGTGCCTATGCGCCCGCTGCTTTCTTGTCGCACTTCACGGTGTTTGTCTTGGCCTGCTTTGTGGGCTACATGGTGGTCTGGAACGTCAAGCCCGCGCTGCACACCCCGCTTATGAGCGTGACCAACGCGATCAGCTCCATCATTGCCATCGGCGCGCTGGTGCAGATTTCGCCCATGGCCGCAGCCGGACGGCCCAACACGCTGATCGCCATCTTGGCCGCTTTGGCGCTGGTGCTGACGGCCATCAACATGTTTGGCGGCTTTGCCGTCACCCAGCGCATGCTGGCGATGTTCCGAAAATAAGAAGAAGGAGAACCTGAATGTCTGCAAGTCTGGCCACGGTCGCCTACATCGGCGCGACCATTCTCTTCATCCTCAGCCTGGGCGGTTTGTCCAACCAGGAAACCGCACGGCGCGGCAACCTCTACGGCATGATCGGCATGAGCTTGGCCGTGCTGGCCACCATCTTCGGCCCGCAAGTCACGGCCGAGGGCATTCCCATGATCGTGGGCTCCGTGCTGGTGGGCGCACTCATCGGTCTGTACGCTGCGCGCAAAGTGCAGATGACCCAAATGCCCGAGCTGGTGGCGCTGATGCACAGCATGGTCGGCATGGCCGCAGCGCTGGTGGGTTACGCCACCTATGTGGACCCCGAAGCTTCCAAGAATTTGGACAGCGCAGCGCACGCCATCCACGCCGGTGAAATCTACATCGGCATCTTCATCGGTGCGGTGACCTTCTCGGGTTCGGTGGCCGCGTTTGGCAAGTTGTCCGGTCGCATTGGTGGCAGCCCCTTGCTCTTGCCCGCTCGCCACTGGCTCAACCTGGTGGGTTTGATCGCAGTGGTTTACTTTGGCCGCGAGTTCATGAACGCCCACACGGTGCAAGAAGGCATGGTGCCCCTGATCATCATGACCGCCATCGCTTTGCTGTTTGGCATCCACATGGTCATGGCCATTGGCGGTGCCGACATGCCGGTGGTCGTGTCCATGCTCAACAGCTATTCCGGCTGGGCCGCAGCGGCCACCGGCTTCATGCTCTCCAACGACTTGTTGATCGTGATCGGCGCCTTGGTGGGCTCCAGCGGTGCGATCTTGTCCTACATCATGTGCAATGCCATGAACCGCAGCTTCATCAGCGTGATCGCTGGGGGCTTTGGCACCACAGCTGCCGCGCCCAAGCCCACGGGCGAAGCAGCCGAGCCCCAAGGTGAAGTCAGCCCCATCTTGGCGACCGAAACCGCCGAGTTGCTGCGCGACGCGAAAAACGTGATCGTGGTGCCCGGCTACGGCATGGCCGTGGCCCAAGCCCAGCACACGGTGTTTGAAATCACCAAGACACTGCGCGACAAAGGCGTGAATGTGCGCTTTGGCATCCACCCGGTGGCGGGCCGGATGCCGGGCCACATGAACGTGTTGCTGGCTGAGGCCAAAGTGCCCTACGACATCGTGTTCGAGATGGACGAGCTCAACGACGACTTCCCTGAGACCGATGTGGCCATCGTGATCGGCGCCAACGACATCGTGAACCCTGCTGCGCAAGACGACCCGACCAGCCCGATCGCCGGCATGCCGGTGCTGGAAGTCTGGAAGGCCCGCACCAGCATCGTCATGAAGCGCTCCATGGCCAGCGGCTATGCGGGCGTGGACAACCCCTTGTTCTACAAAGAAAACAACCGCATGTTGTTTGGCGATGCCAAGAAGATGCTGGACGAAGTCCTGCTGGCTTTGAAGGCTTGAGGCTGAATATCGGCCTTCACATCACAAGTCATGGGTGTTTGATCGTTTTGTGTGAAAGATCAAAGTGTTGCGTTTGCGTTCAAAAATAGCTTTTGCTGTGACGGCGATGATTGAAATTGCCTTGAAGCATCAGCAAGGTCCCGTCTCAATTTCAAAAATAAGTGAACGACACAAAATTTCAATCACAAGTCTGGAAGAAATTTTCAGCAAATTGCTGGGGCAGCAACTTGTAAAAAGCACGCGAGGCCCTGGCGGTGGTTATTCCTTGCGTTTGAATGCGGATGACATCAGCCTCGCAGATATTGCACTGGCCGTGGATGATGCCTTGCATCAAGATGACCATTGGATCAGTCGATCCATGCAAAGTGAAATATGGGCTGAATTCAACAATCAAGTGCTCAAACAGTTGCGTGCCATCAGTTTGGGTCAATTGGTCCGTGAGCAAAGCATGCAACTGAATGCTGAAATGCAGGCCCAGGAAATCGGGGCTTTTCAGTCTTGATCAAATCGTGCATGCCTTGCATGGGGTGTTAGACAAAGTGGCGTGCATTTGTCATCCATTCACGATGAAGTGAATCACACGGACTTGTTCATTTTGTTGAGGAAGAGCCGCAAGAAAAATACGGCCATCAACAGCATGAACACGATCACACCCAAACTCATCAGGCCGTAGTCCGTCGAAAAAAGATCGATTAACATTTTCATGGAGCATCCTTTCAATTCATGTGCAGCCATGATCTGCCGTGTGAAAGTTTGAAGATTGATTTATCGCAAGTCCCATGGGGCGTGTGCATGAAGTTTGTGCTGGATCAAATAAGGAAACACATGACGACATTGACAGCCCGTTTGGCCCTGATTTTCGTGACACTTGTGGGCTGTTGTAGCGCCGCGATCGGACAAGAAACCCGGCTGGCCACGCAGACCCTGCACTGCGCAGCCATCTTTGCAGTCTTGGGGCAAGGTCCAAATCACGATGCGCAGCAGGCGGCCCAACACGCAAAAGCCACCGACATCTTCACCCGCGTGCATTTGCAGGAGTTGCCGCAACCGGTGAGCGCCAGCACGCGGGAGACGGTGCTTCAAAAACGAAGCGATGCTGTGCAGGCCATGCGTGCTGCCTGGTTGGCCAAGGACGCTTCTTTGCGCGAAGAGGGCGTGCTCTGTGGTGCCTGGGCTGAAGGCTTTTTGGCGCAAGGCGATCGCATCCAATTTGTGCCCGTGTTCCCCAAGGTGGTAGCACCTGGTGTGCGCAGCCAATATCAAAGCCTGTTGGATGAGCGGATGGGGCGTTGAAACCACGTTCGCGCTGAGTGGCTTGGGGGCTGGCTGCGTGGTGCTTGGCTGTGTGGTGCCCCCGACAGGAATCGAACCTGTATCACTCCCTTAGGAGGGGAGAGTTCTATCCATTGAACTACGGTGGCGGTGTGGCGATTTTACAGGCGACACCTGCCCCCTTTTTTGGCCCGTCCTCAATCCTTGCGCACGGTGTAGATCAAATCGAGCGCGTTGTCTTGCCCGGTTTGCGCCCGCAGGGTCAGGCGGCGAGAGAGGTCGTAGAACACATAGAAGCTACCGAAGGTGCCTTTCAAGCTGGTTTCATAGACCAGGTAGAAATCTTTGGACAAGCGTTTGCCCAAGGTGACGGCGGCGCCTGTGGCGGTGGCGCTGTTGCCAATATCGCTGCGGCTGCCGTTGGCCAGCGAGATCTCGTCCAGCCCCAGGGCGCCCGCCATTTCGCTGCCCAGGGTTTTGCCGTTGCTGCTGAACAAGGCCAGCGCGGCTTGCTGCAAGACGGCCGATTCGGCGCCACCGTTGGCCCCGGAGCGCCCCAGCACCAGCCAGGCCAGTTTGTCGGCATCGGGCATCTCGGGGTCGGAATACAAACGCACCTTGGGCGTCATGGCGCTGCCGGTGATTTGAACACCCACGCGTTGCGACAAATTGGGTCGGATCGCGAGGATCTCGAGCAGCGGGTTGTCATAGGGGCCATTGAATCGCAGCAAGCCCGTTTCGATTTTCAGCTGTTGGCCATACGCTTTGTAGCGGCCCCCCTCGGTGTTGACTTCGCCCACCAAGCGCGGGGTGCCTTTGCTGGCGGCGTTGCTGATCAAATTCACTTTGCCGCCCAAGCGGGTGGTCAAGCCGTGCCCTTGCACTTGAAAGTCGGGCCCCAGGTCCAGCGTGACTTGCACATCGGGCGTGCCCAAGATGGATGTACCCGCCGAGGGCGCGGTGTCAGTGGCCGCCACTTGCGCGCGGCGTTTGTCGGTGATGACCACGTCTTGGCCCAATGTGGGGGTGCTGTCCTCGGGCAGGATGAACAGGGCTTGGTCGGCTTGCACCAGACCGCGCAATTGCAATTGGCCCTTGTGCATTTGCGCCTTGACTTGGCCCGAAATGGCCAGACGTCGATCGGCGCGGTTGCTCACCCGCAGGGCCTTGGCCTGCATGTTCAGCACCATGTCCACCTGACCGAGTGGGGATGCGTTGGCGGCGCCTGTGGGTGGCAGCCAGGTCAGTTGGCCTTGCGCTTGCAATTGCCCGCCTTGTGCACCGGCGCCGCGCAGGCTCAATTGCTCTAGGTCTACTTGCTGGCCATGCACCCTGGCCCGCAATTGACCTTGGCTGAACTCGATGCCTTGCACCGCCGAGCGCACGGCCAGGTTGTCGGCTTGCACTTGGCCTTCCCACTGCGGGTCTGCTCGGGTGCCGCTCAGGCTCAGTTGTGTGTCCAGGGTGCCTTGCACGCGCCAACCGGGTGGCGCCAACAAGGACCAGGCCCCCACGCGCGGGAGCTGGGCCTTCAAGGTCCCCGAGACCGGTGCTTGATCGGGCCAGTGCCAGCCCTGGGCGTCGTGGCTCAAGCGGCTTTGGCCTTGTGCTTGCAGTCGCCCCATTTGTTCGCTGTCCCAGTTCAGCTGCATCACCGCCTGCGCATCGTCAATGCTCAGGGCGATGCTGGCTTCTCGCAGCCCGGCGCTGATGCGTTGCTTGGGGCTGTTGTCGGCGTTGATGCGCAAATCGCCGCTGCTGCGTTCGAGCTTGGCCCGCACCGCCAGTGCAGGCGTTTGAGACAGCTGGATTTGGCCTTTGAGCAGCAAATCACTTTCCACTTCGGGCCCAAAGCCGGTGGGCAGCCAGCGCATGGGCAGGGCGTCGATGCGTGCCGACAAGGCCATGGTGGTGGGCCATGCAGCGCCTTTTGGGGCTGCGTTGGCTTGCCATTGACCGGCATCCCACTGCAGCACCGCTTGTCCTGGGATGGGGCCTTGCAAAGCAACGCGTCCGGCTTGCCAGCGCAGCTGTTGGGCCAAGGCGGTGGCGGTCCAGTGCCAAGGCACTGGGCTGCTCAACTGGGCTTTCCAGGGCGAGGCTTGTTCGGGTGTGGACAGTTGCAGTGCTGCGCTGTCGATCTGGCCTTGCCAATCCAGGGCCGACAAGGCTGAGCTGCCGGCGCTCGCTTGCGTTTGCAGGCGCCAAGTTTGTGCGCCGCGCAGCACCTGCGCATCGATGTTCACTTGCAGTGCGGACAAGCGACCTTGCACTTGGACTTGGCCTTTTTGCAAGCGCAAAGGTTCCGCGCTGTTGGCCTGTGCCGTCAGGCGAGGCAGTGTGGTTTGCCACTGCACCGTCGTGTCGCTCTGTTGGAAGCCGCCTTGCCACTGCGCATGCATGTGTGCCGGACCACTGGCCTGCCAGCCTTGGAGCCGTTCGGTCCAACCGGGCCAGCGCTTGAGCCAGGCCATGCCCACGGTGGCATCGCTGATGTCGAGTTGGATGTGGCCCTGGCCTTGCTGAGGGGCCAGCAGGCCTTCGGCCTGGGCTTGCAGGCCGGGCGATTGCCACTTCAGCTGGCCTTGCGCCGTTTTTTGCGTGGGCTTGTAGCTGAACTGCCCTTGCAGGCGGGCGTCAGCGGCTTGCACGTCCAGCGATTGGATGTCCCACAGCGCGGCTTGCCAAAGGCCCTTCAGATGCAGTCGCTCCCACTGCAGGCCAGCCCGTGTTTGAGGGCTGCGGTCGGCGGTCAGGTCGGCCTGCACGGCCACGGTGCGAGCGTCGATCGACTGGGCTTGGATTTGGCCATCCAAGGCACTGCCTGCCAAGGCGCTGTGCAATTGATCGGGCTGGATGCCCGTGATGCGGACCCGCCCCGTCCAGCCGGCAGTGGTTTGCTGGCCCTCGCCTTGCACCCGGCCTTTGGCAATGTGCGCTTGCAGCGCTTGGATTTGCCAAAGCCCATCGGCCTGCCGCTGCAGCTGGGCTGACAACTGGCTCAGGGGAAGGGCTTGGCGGTTCCAAGGGCCGGGGCTTTGGTTTTTCAGATCGGCCAGGATGTGCCATGTGGGGCCTTGCGGTGCGATGGACGCTTGGCCCGACAAGCTCGTTTGGGGGGCCCCAGGCCAAAGGGCCGCCAGGTTCAGTTGCTGCACTTGGGCGCTGGCCTGATCGATCGCTTGTTCTTGCCATGGCTGAATGCGCGCCTGCATTTGAAGGCGCATGCCTGCGCTGCCGGTGGCCGGTTGCAGTTCGGCGCTCAGCGCCAAAGCGGCGTCAGCGCCTGCCAGCGTGCCTTGTGCAGCCGCTTGCGCCAACAGGGTCAAGGGCCTGGCGCCTGCGCTGGTGATGACCTGTCCTTGCAATTGCGCTTGCAGCGCCATGGGTGAGGCCGCTTGCAGTTGGGCATTCAAGCTGTAGCGGCCTTGCGCCACGTCAAAAGGTTCCAGCTGCAGCTGGTGTTCGGCCCCGTTGTAGGCGTAATGGCCTTTGAGCCCTGAAGCTTGAAAAGCCGGTGGGCCAGCCCACGCCAGATGGTCAATCTGCCAAGGTAAGACCACGTGCAACGGCCAGCGCAGTTGCGTGAGCGGCTTCGTTGGGTTGGCCGGGTTTTGATCGTTGATGCGCAAGCTGCCCATGCCCAGTCGGGTCAGGGGCAGTTGGCCAAGCCACAGCTTGGACCAGTCCAGCGAGATCTCTGTGTGCTCGCCTTGCACCTGCAAGGCACCTTGTTGCCAATGCCACTGGCCCACACGGCCGCCATGGCGCAGGCTGCCGGTCACTTGATCTGCGCTCAGGCTTTGGCCTGCAGGCATGAGCCATGCGGCCAGCCGCAAGATGCTGGCCAGTGAGCCTGCAGAGCCTGCCCACCCATAAGCACCCCAAGCCACAGCACCGCACGCCAGCACGGTCAGGGCCGAGGCGCTGAGCCAGCGGCGAACCCTGAGGCGCTTGGGCCCTTGGGTGGGTGTGTCGGTGTCGGTCTTGTGCATCAAAAGACAAAGCCCACGCTCAAGTGCAGGCGCAATTTGTGCACCGCTTGGCCATACGCCAGGTCCATGCGCAAAGGCCCGATCGGGCTGCGCCAGCGCGCACCCACGCCGTAGCCGATTTGGGCTTTGAGTTGGCTCATCTGGTCAGCCACAGCCCCTGCATCCACGAACACCGCGCTTTCCCAGTCGGTGCGTTGCTGGTCCCAGCGTATGGGTCTTTGCCACTCGATGCTGCCGGTGCTGATGTAGCGGCCAGCAGCGATCGCGCCATTGCTTTGCGTGACACCAATGCTCGACAAGGCGTAACCGCGCACGCTGTTGTCACCCCCGGCCACAAACAGCTGTGTGGTGGGCAAGCCCGAGGTGTCGCGGCTGATCACGCTGCCCGCTTCTGCACGGATGGCCAGTCGGCCTGATTCGCGGCCCAGTGGCAACAGGTACATGCCGCGCGCCAACCAGCGTGTGAAGGGTTCACGCTCAGCGCCCAAGCTCAGACCTGTGCCCAGTTCCAGACTGCCGGCCAGGCCCTGGGTGGGGAAGGGCAGGCTGTCAAGGCGTCGCCACGTCCAGGCGTAGTTGGCGCTGACCGATTCACGTTGACCGACCAAGGCGCCTGTGCTGGTGGCGGCGTCGTATTGCGCGTAATACGAACGGTCGGTGCGCTCTTCGCGTTGGGTACGGCCAAAGCGCCACCGTTGGCTGGTCACGTCGTAACCCACCAGTTGTTGGTGATCGAGTTGGGCCGAGCCGTTCCAGCGCCACAGGCTGGCATCGGGGGGCGCCAGCAGGTCCAGGCCCCAGGTTTGCTGCACTTTGTCGACCGACAGTTTCGTCACGCCCCGCCAGTCCAGGCCGGGGATGCGGTGCTGGGTGTATTCCGCGGTCAGACGCGGCCCGTTGTCGCTGCGCACGCCCACACCCATGACCCATTTTTGGCGCAGTGCTTCTTTCAGTTCCACCTTGATGGGCATGGCGGACACGTCGCCTTCGGCATCGAGCGAGACGAACACCGCGTCGTAAAAACCGCTGACCACCAGGCGTTGCTGCGCCAGCAGCAAATCGTTTTGTTTGTACACCGCGCCAAGTGTCAGGTGCGACAAGCGCTCCACTTGCTCGGCGCTGTAGCGCTCGGTGCCTGTGATGACCAAGGGTCCAATGTGGACCTGGGGGCCCGAGTCGAGGGTGATCGACAGCCGTACCTGGTTGGTCTGCGCGTCCACATCGGCCTGGCTGTCGGTGATGCGTGCTTGCGGGTAGCGCTCTGCCTGCACCAGGCGCAGGGCCCGGGTTTTGGCTTGGCTCCACTGGCTTTGGCTGAAATCTTGTCCGACAGGAAGAGCCCATTCTGTGAGCACCTGTTCGCGTTGCTTGCGGGCTTCAGGCCGGTCAAGGATGTCGCCTTGCCAGCGGATGTCCACTGCTGCAATGCGCGCCAAAGGACCCACATCGATGTTCAGGTCGACTTGGCGCAGGTGGGTGGCGCTGGGGGTGGCGACCAGCTGCCATTGCAGCTGGGGGTTGAAGTAGCCTTGCGTGGCCAGCAATTCGCGGGCTTGCTCATCGGCATCGCGCAGCAGCTTGGCCATTTCCTGATCGTCCAGGTCGGTCAGGTTTTTGTAGCGCTGCAAACCTAAGTGCTGCGCCATCCAGGGCGCGATGTCTTTGTCGTTGGCCTCGATGCGCAGCTCGAAAGCCAAAGGCTCGGCCGTTTGGGCGAAGGCCTGCGTGCACCACAAGGTGCACGCCAAAATCAGGGTTCGAAGGCCAAGAGCGCGACTCACTTGCTCAGCAAACGCATGGCATCTTCCAGACCCTTGAGGGTCAAGGGGAACATGCGTTGACTCATCAGCTGCTGGATGATGGAGATGCTCTGGCGGTACTGCCAGACGCCTTGCGGCTCGGGGTTGATCCAGGCAAATTTGGGAAAGGCGTGTGTCAAGCGCTGCAGCCATTCGGCGCCCGCTTCTTCGTTGTTGTATTCCACGCTGCCGCCTTTTTGCAAAATCTCATAGGGGCTCATGGTGGCGTCGCCGATGAAGATCAGCTTGTAATCCTTGTTGTACTTGCGCAGGATGTCCCAGGTGGCGAATTTCTCAGCGAAGCGGCGTTTGTTATTCTTCCACATGAAGTCGTAAACGCAGTTGTGGAAGTAATAAAAGTCCAGGTGCTTGAACTCGGCTTTGACGGCCGAGAACATTTCTTCCACCCGGGCGATGTGGTCGTCCATGGTGCCGCCCACGTCCATGAGCAGCAGCACCTTCACGTTGTTGTGGCGCTCTGGGCGCATCAGGATGTCCAGGTACCCCGCGTTGGCCGCTGTCTTGCGGATGGTGCCGTCCAGGTCTAACTCTTCCACTGAGCCTTCGCGTGCGAATCGGCGCAGGCGGCGCAGCGCCACTTTGATGTTGCGCGTGCCCAGCTCTTGTTGGTCGTCGTAGTCCTTGTAGGCGCGTTGGTCCCAAACCTTGACGGCACTGCGGTTGCCGCCTTTGCCGCCAATGCGGATGCCCTGTGGGTTGTAGCCGCCATTGCCAAAAGGCGAGGTGCCCCCGGTGCCGATCCATTTGTTGCCACCTTCGTGGCGCTCTTTTTGTTCTTCGAGGCGCTTTTTGAGCGTCTCCATCAGCTCGTCCCAGCCCATCTTCTCGATGGCTGCTTTTTGTTCGGGCGTGAGCTCTTTTTGCAAGATCTTTTCCAGCCAGTCGAGCGGGACGTCTTTGGTGAAGTCGGTCAACATCTCCACGCCCTTGAAATAGGCGCCAAAAGCTTTGTCGAACTTGTCGAAGTGTTTCTCGTCCTTGACCAGCACCGTGCGGCTCAAGTGGTAGAAATCGTCGATGCTGCAAGCATCCGACGCGGGGCCGACCACATTGGCCTCGAGCGCCTCGAGCAGTGTGAGGAACTCGCGCACCGAAACCGGCACTTTGGCAGCACGCAGGGTGTAGAAAAAATCGATCAGCATGGCGATGGGTCCTTGATGCTGGAGCGGCTGAGCAGATGGCCAAGGTGCGCTTTCACCGTGGGCCACTCGCTGGCAATGATGCTGTACACGCAGGTGTCGCGCAGTGTGCCAGCAGCCAGAGGGTGCGGATTGATTTGGTGGCTGCGCAACACGCCGTCGAGTTTGGCTCCCAAGCGCTCGATGGCGCGGCGGCTTTGTTGGTTGAAGAAATGCGTGCGGAATTCCACCGCGATGCAGTCCAGTTGTTCAAAGGCATGGCTCAGCAAGAGCCGCTTGGCCTCGGTGTTGAGCGGTGTGCGCTGCACGCTTTGGCGGTACCAGGTGGAGCCGATTTCCACGCGGCGGTTGGCCGCGTCGATGTTCATGTAGGTGGTCATGCCGACCGCTTGGCTTGTGGCCGGATCGATCACGGCAAAAGGGCACATGCTGCCTTGGGCCTGCAGGTCCAGGCGGCGTTGGATTTCGGCGGTCATGCCCTCAGGGGCTGGAATCGCGGTGTACCAGCGTTGCCACAATTGGCCGTCGCGCACCGCCTCCACCAGCGCATCGTGGTGCGTGGCCGACAAGGGCTCCAAGCGCACATGCTGGCCGGTCAGGGTGAGGGGTGACGCGAAGGCGTTCATGCCTTGTCGTTATTTTGTTGTTGCTTGGCTCGCCAAAACCGCGCCAGGTGCAAACCGCCGCCACCGCCCAGTCCGACCAGCAAGATCGCGCCGATGCTGGCGTTGTTGTAGCCGGCGCTGAAGATGTTCCAGCCCAAGAGCTGGCCGATCCAGTAACCGGCGACCGCGCCGCCGACAAAGCCGACGGCATCCGAGAGGCCTTCCAGCAGCAGTTTTCGTGCAGACATGGCCAGCCTCTCAGCGGTTGCGCTGGTTCATGAAAACCAGTTTCTCAAACAAAGTCACATCCTGCTCGTTCTTCAGCAAGGCGCCCACCAGAGGAGGCACCGAGACCTTTTGGTCAGCGCTTTGCAGGGCTTCGAGGGGGATGTCTTCAGCCACCAACAGTTTCAGCCAGTCGAGCAGTTCGCTGGTGGAGGGTTTTTTCTTGAGACCTGGCAGGTTGCGCACGTCGTAGAAGGTCTTGAGGGCCAGGGCCAGCAGATCTTTCTTGAGCGTGGGAAAGTGCACGTCCACGATCTGCTTCATGGTTTCCGCTTCAGGGAACTTGATGTAGTGGAAGAAGCAGCGTCGCAAGAAAGCGTCGGGCAATTCTTTTTCGTTGTTCGAGGTGATGAACACCAGTGGGCGGGTCTTGGCCTTGATCAGCTGGCGCGTCTCGTAGCAATAGAACTCCATGCGGTCGATCTCGCGCAGCAGGTCGTTTGGAAACTCGATGTCGGCCTTGTCGATTTCATCGATCAGGATGGCCACAGGTGTTTCGGAGGTGAAGGCCTGCCAGAGCACCCCTTTGATGATGTAGTTCTCGATGTCCTTGACCTTTTCTTCGCCCAATTGGCTGTCGCGCAGACGGCTCACGGCGTCGTACTCGTACAGGCCTTGCTGGGCCTTGGTGGTCGATTTGATGTGCCACTGCAAAAGCGGCAGGCCCAGCGCTTCGGACACTTCCTCGGCCAGCATGGTTTTGCCGGTACCGGGCTCACCCTTGACCAGCAAAGGGCGCTTGAGGGTGATGGCGGCGTTGACGGCCAGCATCAGGTCTTGGGTGGCTACGTATTTTTCGGTACCTTGAAATTTCATGATGGGGGTCTCTTGGTCAGCGGGAAAAAACTTGTCAGGATTATGAGGGCCAGCCCGATATAATCCGCATTTGATTTTTATCAATCATTTGGATTGTCTAAGCAAAATGAACAAGCTGTTGTCCTCGATGTTCGCTCTGGCTGTCGCCTCTGTGACCGCCATTTCCGCCCACGCTCAAGAAGTCAAGGGTGACGCCAAAGCCGCTGAGCAAAAGATCGCCATGTGCATCGGCTGCCACGGCATCAAAGGCTACCAGGCCAGCTTCCCAGAGGTGTATCGCGTCCCGATGATCTCCGGTCAAAACGCCAAGTACATTGCCTCCGCACTCACCGCCTACAAAAAAGGCGATCGCAAGCATCCCACCATGCGCGGCATCGCGGCCAGCTTGACCGATCAAGACATCGCTGACATCTCGGCTTACTACGAACAGCACGGCAAGACCGAAGCCGTGGCCGCCGCTCCCGCAGCACCAGACGCCAAAGTGGCCGAGTTGCTCAAGAAAGGCGCTTGCGTGTCTTGCCACGGCGACAACTTCTCCAAGCCTGTGGACCCCAGCTACCCCAAGATCGCTGGCCAGCACAAAGATTTCTTGTTTGTCGCTTTGAAGTCCTACAAAGTGGAAAACCAATCCACTTGGGGCCGCAGCAACGGCGTCATGGGCGGCATTGCCAAGCAGTTCTCCAACGCCGAACTCAAAGCCCTGTCGGCTTATGTCGGTTCGCTCGAAGGCGATTTGAAAGTGGTGCCCCAATCCAAATTCCGCTGATCCACTGGATCGGCAGACAGCAAAAAGCCCGCGCAAGCGGGCTTTTTGCATTGGGGCCTGCAGAAAATGCAGGCGTCAGTGTTTCATTGCAGTCTGGGGTCGCCAAATTCGTTGTCTGGCGGACTGTCTTCAGGCATGCGGAACTCTTCGCTGGCCCAAGCGCCCAAGTCCACACCTTTACAGCGGGCGCTGCAAAACGGACGGTAGGGGTTGGCACTGCTGTAAAGGCTTGGGCCCGCACAGCCGGGGCAGCGGACTTGGCGGGCTTGGATCGGTTCGGGCTGCTGGGCGTCGCTCATGCGCACAAAGACATCTCGAAGGGCACATCTTCGGCGGTGGCGACCAGGCGGCCATCGCTTTGCTGCTGCATCATCCGAATCACGACCAGCAGGCGATTGCAGCTGATCTCGGGGGTGATGTTCAGCGCGGGATCGATTTTCAGGCGCAACAACTGGAAGGTGCGGCCTTGTGGCAGGTTCTGCTGCAACTGACCGGCGGTGGCCATGACTTTTTGGCTGGTGCCCGATTCGCGCAGCATGTTGAGCAGCAGCTGGATCGTTTGGGCCAGGGGTGCAAAGGGGCTGCTCCATTGGCTCAGGTCTGCGATGCGGCTTGGCGCATCGTGGTGCTGCCAGGCGTGATAAGCAGGCAAGTCGAACTCGCAAGTGCCGCCGGGGATGACCACGCGGCTGCGCAAGGACATCAGGAAATCGTTGTCGCTCAGACCCATGCCGATCTTGCCGCTGACTTCGTTGAGCGCTTCAAAGTGCTCGTCCAGTTGTGCGATCAGGCCGTCCAATGCTTTTTCGGAGATGGCCGGATTGCCACGGTAGCCGTTGTACAACTGTTTTTGACGCTCCAAATCCTTGAGCACGTCCGACTTGAGTTCCGAGCGTGAAGCCACCTCGATGATCTCGAACAAAGTGGTCAAAGCGAAGTGGTGGTCCACCGCTTCGGTGCGGGCCATCAATTGGCCCAAGCGGTTGAACAATTGCTGCAGCCGCAAATAAGTGCGGATGCGTTCGTTGAAGGGGTATTCGTACAGTATCACGCGGCGTCTTCCAGTGCCCGCAATCATAGCCCGAAGTCAGCGGCCACTTGGGAGACTTGCGCCTCTAATTCAAGCAAGTTCAAGCTTTCGTTTGCGATCACCACGTCTGCACAGGCCAAGCGTTGGGCTCGGCTGGCTTGCTGGGTGATGATCCGGTCGATGTCTTGGACGGGCAAGCCATTGCGCGCCATGACCCGCTGGCGCTGGGTGTCGGTGCTGCAGTCCACCACCAGAACCCGGTCCACTTGGCGGCGCCAACGTTCGCCCGACTCCACCAGCAAGGGCACATCAAAAACCAGACAGCGGTGGCCGGTGTCCAAGGCGTGTTGAGCTTGCTCGGCGGTGATCTGGCTGACCAAGGGGTGAATGATGGCTTCGAGTTGGCGTTTGGCTTGCACATCCTGAAAGATGCGATCCCGCATGGCTTGGCGGTCCATGGCGCCGTCTGGCCCCACCATTTGTGGGCCAAACGCTTGGGCAATCGCTGCAATGGCCCGTCCGCCGGTGGCGGTCACGCTGCGGGAGATCGCGTCTGCGTCGATCACGGCTGCGCCGTGACGGGCCAGCAAGCCGGCCACGGTGCTTTTGCCACTGCCGATGCCACCGGTCAGGCCGATGCGCCAAATGCGTTGTGAATTCATGGTTTAAAGCTGCAAACCAGGCAGGGGCCCCCAGACCATGACCCACAAACCTGCAAAGGCCAAAAACGGCCCAAAAGGAATATAGCCGTCTTCGTACAGTTGGCCGCGTGCCCGCATGAGCAAGCCGCCGGCCACGCCCGTGAGGGACGCGATCAGCACCAGCGACACCAATGAAGGCCAGCCCAGCCAAGCGCCCAGGGCGGCCAGCAGTTTGAAGTCGCCTTGGCCCATGCCGTCTTTGCCGGTGAGCAGCTTGAAAAGCCAATAGACGGTCCACAAGAACAGATAGCCGGCTACCGCACCCCACAAGGCCTGGCTCAGGCTTTGGGCACTCCACTGCAAGCTGGCAGCCAGCAAACCCGACCACACCAGCGGCTGCGTGATGGCATCGGGCAGCAAGGTGGTGTCGGCATCGATGGCTGCCAAGGCCACCAAGGCGGCGGCAAATCCGGCCCAGGCCATGGCGCTGGCGCTCACGCCGTTGGCCGCAAAGCTCCAGACAAACAAAGCGCTGGTCAGCAGTTCAACGGCCAAGTAACGCCAACCGATCGGCGCTTGGCATTGACGGCAGCGCCCGCGCAGCCACAGGTAGCTCAGGGCCGGGATGTTGTCCCACCAACGCAGGGGTGTTTGGCAGTGCGGGCAATGCGAGCGGGGCAAGGCCAGGTTGTAGGGGGCCTCGGCTGCGGCCTCAAGGCCAGCCTGTTCGCGGGCTTCGGCCGCCCATTGGGCTTCCAGCATGCGCGGCAGGCGGTGGATCACCACGTTCAAAAAACTGCCGACCACCAGACCGAACAGCGCGATCAAGGTCCAGCTGAAAAAGTCGATGGGCATGTCAAAAAACCTGACCCAGGCGGAAGATGGGCAAATACATGGCCACAAGAATACCGCCAATCAGGCCGCCCAGCACCACAATGATCAGCGGCTCGAGCAAACTCGATAAAGCGTTAACACGGTCGTCCATCTCGGCTTCCATCAGGCTGCCTGCCCGCGCCAGCAGGGTGTCCATCGACCCGGTTTCTTCCCCTGTGTTGCACAGCTGCACGATCATGGGTGGGAAGCGGCCTGTGCGGCCCATGGCCTCACTCAAGCTGCTGCCTTGGGCCACCTGCCGCTGCAATTGCCCCGTGATGCGTTCATACACCGGATGGTCGCTGGCCTGCGCCACGGGGCCCAAAGCTTCGGCCAAGGGCACGCCAGCTGCCAGCAGTGCCGACAAGGTTTGCGACCACCGGGCCACCACGGCGCTTTGGATCAAAGCGCCCACCAAAGGCGTTTTGAGCAAGCTGCTTTGGAGCAACGCCTGCCATGTCGCATCGCGCTGAGCGGGTCGACGCAGCCACCAGATCCCCAAGACCATGGCCGCCAACAGGGCAGGCCCGGCAGTGGTCAAAGCCTCGCTCAAGCCCACCACCACTTGCGTGGCCCAAGGCAATTCGGCGCCGAAACTTTTGAAGACGTCCTGGAACACTGGCACCACGAACACCAGGATCATCACGAGCACAGCGCTGGCGATCACCAACACGGCCACCGGGTAGGTCAAGGCCGATCGCATGCGCGAGCGTAGGGCTTCGTTTTTTTCGAGCGTTTGGGCCAGCCGTTCCATCAAGGCGTCCAAAATGCCGGCCGACTCGCCCGCTTGCACCATGCTGATGTAAAGGCCTGAGAAGTGTGATGGGTGTTGGGCCAGTGCCACGTGCAAAGCTTGTCCTTCAGCCACATCCTTTTGCAAGGACTGGACCACCTCGGTCAATGTGACCGAGGGCAGGCTGCGCGAGAGCATCTGTAAAGACTGAAGCAAAGGCACGCCCGCTTTGAGCAAGGCGGCCAACTGGCGCGTCATTTGCGCCACGTCCCTTGTGCGCACTGGCGTTGCCGTGTTCCACCACAGCCTTTGCACTTGCACCTCTTGCCAGCCTTGACGACGCAACTGGGCTTGCGCCAATGCGGCGCTGGTGGCTTGGACTTTGCCCTGACCCCTGCGCCCTTGTGCGTCGTGGGCGCTCCATGAAAAGGTATTCATGGCCTGTCTCCCTCGACTTCGCGCGTCGCGGCCAGCACCTCCTCGAGCGAAGTGATGCCGCGCATCACTTTGCGCAGGCCTGCCACGCGCAGGCTGGGCACGCCCTCGCGCTGGGCTTGCAGGGCCAGCACTTGGGCGCCGGCATCCCCCAGCACCAGCGCTTGCATGGCAGGGCTCATCGGCATCACCTGAAAGATGCCCGTTCGTCCTGCAAAGCCTTTGTGGCAGTGTTCGCAACCTTGGGGTGTGTAGACATCGACGGTGTCTGAAGGCAGCCAATTGGCGGACAGTCCTGCTTGAAGCAAGGCATCTGCTGGCAAAGTGGTTTTTTGCTTGCAAAGTGGGCACAGGCACCGCACCAGGCGTTGCGCGGTGATCAGCGTGACGCTGGCGGCGATGTTGTAGTTGGCGGTGCCCATGTTGCGCAGCCGCACCAAGGTGCCCGGGGCATCGTTGGTGTGCAGGGTGGACAAGACCAAATGCCCGGTTTGCGCAGCCTGCACGGCGATGTTGGCGGTCTCCAAGTCGCGGATTTCGCCAACCATCAGGATGTCCGGGTCTTGTCGCAAAAAGGCCCGCAAGGCGACGGCAAAGGTCAGTCCGGGCTTGTCCTGCACATTGACCTGGTTGATGCCCGGCAACTGGATCTCGCAGGGGTCTTCCACGGTGGCGATGTTGACCTCGGCGGTGTTGAGCAGGTTCAGGCAGGCATAGAGCGATTGGGTTTTGCCCGAACCTGTGGGGCCTGTCACCAAGACCATGCCGTGGGGCTTGTGAATGGCTTGGACCAAGCGATCCAGGTCTTCGGCTTCGTAGCCCAGTTGCTGCAAATCAAGCTGGACCTGCGCCGAATCAAGCACCCGGATGACCAGTTTTTCGCCAAACAAGGTGGGCAGGGTGCTCACACGCAGGTCGATGTCTCGGCCCGTGGGCAGGTGCAGTTTCATGCGCCCGTCTTGGGGCAGGCGCTTTTCGGCGATGTCCAGCCTGGACAGCACCTTGATGCGCGAAGCCAGCCGGTCTTTGAGGGCCATCGGGGGCATGGCCATTTCGCGCAGTTGGCCATCGATCCGCATGCGCACCCGGTAATGGTGTTCGTAGGGCTCAAAGTGCAAGTCCGAGGCTTTGAGCCTCACCGCTTGCTCGAGCAACTGCTGAACGTACTGGACCACGGGCGCGTCATCGCTGGGGGCCGCGCGGCCAAAAGCGTTTTCTGGCATGTCTCCTCCCTGGGTAATGAATACCTCTGTCAGCGCATGATGGTCTGAGGGCGTAGCTTTGTAAATGGTGCGCCAGCTTTTGGCCACAAAAAAGCCGCTGAACTCAGCGGCTTGGCAGGGGAGGGCCTTTGGGGCTCAGGTGCGGCGATTGAGCAATTGCGACGCCAGCACGACCATGGCCTGTCGGTGTGCGTTGTCGGGAAGTTGCAGGGCCGCATCGATGGCGCGTTGCGCTTCTGTGGCGGCGGCGTTGCGTGTGGCTTCCAGGGCGCCCGTTTCGCGCACGATGGCCACGATCTCACTCAAGCGGTCCACACTGCCTGTCTCGATGGCTTCGCGCACGGTCTGGCTTTGCTCAGACGTGCCTTTTTGCATGGCCAAAATCAAGGGCAAAGTGGCTTTGCCTTCGCGCAAGTCGTCGCCCAGGTTCTTGCCCATTTCGGCGGCGTTGCCGTCATAGTCGAGCACATCGTCGATCACCTGAAAGGCGGTGCCCAGGGCCTGGCCAAAATCGGCGCAGGCGGTCTCGATCGCGGCAGGGCTGCCCGCAAGGATGGCGCCCAAACGCGCACTGGCTTCGAACAATTTGGCGGTTTTGGAGCGGATGACGCGCAGATAGCCCTCTTCGTCCAGGGAGGCGTCGTGCATGTTCATCAGCTGCAAGACCTCGCCTTCGGCGATCACATTGGTCGCATCGGCCAGGGTTTGCATCACGCGCATGCTGTCTGCGTCGACCATCATTTGGAAGGCGCGGGAGTACAAAAAGTCACCCACCAGCACGCTGGCCGGGTTGCCAAAGCTTTCGTTGGCGGTCGGGCGGCCGCGGCGCAGGGTGGATTCGTCGACGACATCGTCGTGCAACAAAGTCGCGGTATGGATGAACTCGACCACGGCGGCCAAGTTGTGGCGCTGTGCGCCGGTGTAACCCAAAGCCCCGCAGGTCAGCAACAAAAGCACAGGCCGCAGGCGCTTGCCGCCGGCCGAGATGATGTACTTGGCCACCTCGCCCACCAAGGGCACACCGGAGTCCAGGCGCTGGGCGATGACGCGGTCCACCTCGGCCATGTCGGGGGCGACCAGGGCAAGGACGGCGGCGGTGCTGTTTTCGGAGGCAGACAAGTGAAAATCCGGCTGAGGCCTCAGTCTGGGGCTGAGGTCAGAAAAATGGGCTGAAACTGACACAATTATAGGGACAGCCCATGACGTGGCGCTGGCTTGCAAAGGGAACACCTGGCTGAGGGATTGCTTTTGACCTCTGGATCGTGCTAAAATCTTCGGTTCCTTGGGGATCAGCCCTTGGAAACTTCCATTCAAAAGAGGTCATTTATGTACGCGGTCATAAAAACCGGTGGCAAACAGTATCGTGTTGTCGCTGGCGAAAAAATTAAAGTAGAACAGATTGCTGCGGACGTTGGCCAGGAAATCGTGATTGATCAAGTTCTCGCAGTCGGCAACGGCGCAGACCTGAAGATCGGCACGCCCCTGGTGTCCGGCGCCACAGTCAAAGCCACTGTGGTGGCTCATGGCAAGCACGACAAAGTGCACATCTTCAAGATGCGCCGTCGCAAGCACTATCAAAAACGTCAGGGTCACCGTCAGCAGTTCACCGAACTGCAAATCGGTGCAATCGCTGCCTGAGGAGAATAGGTCATGGCACAGAAAAAAGGCGGCGGCTCTACGCGCAACGGTCGTGATTCCAAGCCAAAGATGCTGGGTGTCAAGGCTTTCGGTGGTGAACTGATCAGCGCTGGCTCGATCATCGTTCGTCAACGCGGCACCAAGTTCCATGCAGGCAGCAACGTCGGCATCGGCAAGGACCACACTTTGTTTGCCCTGGTGGACGGCCACGTGTCGTTCTCTACCAAAGGCGAACTGAGCAAGCACATGGTGAACGTGACCCCGGCTGTTTAAGCCCGTCCCGCCCATTGCGAAGAGGAGCCCCGCAAGCCGGGGCTTTTCGCATTTTGGCCCGCCCCGCTGGTGATGGCGGGCCCCAAGCTACACTGGAAAACCCATGAAGTTCGTTGACGAAGCCTATATTGACATCGCCGCAGGTGACGGCGGGAACGGCTGCGTCTCGTTCCGCCATGAAAAGTACAAAGAATTCGGTGGCCCGAACGGGGGCGATGGAGGCCGCGGCGGGCACGTGTATGCCTATGCCGACGTGAACCTCAACACCTTGGTCGATTACCGCTACTCGCGACGCCACGAAGCCAAGCGCGGCCAACACGGCATGGGCTCCGACATGTTCGGCGCTGCGGGCGACGACGTGACCCTCAAAATGCCCGTGGGCACCATCATCACCGACGCCGAAACCGGCGAAGTGCTGTATGAATTGCTGGTGCCGGGCGAGACCATCATGATCGCCAAGGGCGGTGATGGCGGCTTTGGCAACATGCGCTTCAAAAGCGCCATCAACCGCGCCCCGCGCCAGAAAACACCGGGCTGGCTCGGTGAAAAGAAAGAGCTCAAGCTCGAGCTCAAAGTCTTGGCCGATGTGGGCTTGCTGGGCATGCCCAACGCTGGCAAGTCGACCTTCATTGCAGCCGTTTCGAACGCCCGCCCCAAGATCGCCGATTACCCCTTCACCACCTTGCACCCCAATTTGGGTGTGGTCCGTGTGGGCCCGGAGCAAAGCTTTGTCGTGGCCGATGTGCCAGGCTTGATCGAAGGCGCCTCAGAAGGCGCTGGTTTGGGCCATTTGTTCTTGCGCCATTTGCAGCGCACCCGCTTGCTTTTGCATGTGGTGGACTTTGCGCCGTTTGACGACAATGTGGACCCGGTCCAGCAAGCCAAGGCCATTGTGGCCGAGCTGAAAAAGTACGATGCCAAGCTCTACAACAAGCCCCGTTGGCTGGTGCTCAACAAGCTGGACATGGTGCCTGCAGACGAGCGCGAAGCCCGGGTCAAGGATTTCATCAAGCGCATGCGCTACAAGGGTCCGGTGTTCGAGATTTCGGCGCTGACCCGCGAAGGCTGCGAGCCCTTGATCAAAGAGATCTACAAGCACATCCGTGCCCAGCAAATCATCGAGCAAGGCCCGGTGGACATTGACCCGCGCTTCAAGGAGCAGGACAAGCCGCAAGAGCCCGATGCCGAAGATCCCCGTTTCAAGCCGTTGCCTTCCGAATAACAGGGCCTGGTGATCAGCTGCCGAAAATCGGCTGATCCCCAAGCCAAAGACCCGCTATGACCACTCCTGCCGTATCCACCCTGCTGCGCGATGCCCGGCGCATCGTTGTCAAAGTGGGCTCCAGCCTGGTGACCAACGAAGGCCGCGGCCTGGACGAGGCGGCCATTGGTGAATGGTGCCGTCAGATGGCCTTGCTCAGCGCGCAAGGCAAAGAAGTGGTCATGGTCTCCAGCGGTGCCATTGCCGAAGGCATGAAGCGCTTGGGCTGGACCACCCGCCCCAGCGAAGTGCCTGCCTTGCAGGCCGCCGCCGCGGTGGGTCAGATGGGATTGGCCCAAATGTACGAAACCAAGCTGCGCGAGAACGGCATGGGCAGCGCCCAGGTCTTGCTCACGCATGCCGACCTGGCCGACCGTGAGCGTTACCTCAACGCCCGCTCGACCTTGCTCACCTTGCTCCAGCACCGCGTGTTGCCCGTGATCAACGAGAACGACACGGTGGTCAACGATGAAATCAAATTCGGCGACAACGACACCTTGGGGGCTTTGGTGGCCAACCTGGTCGAAGCCGATGTGCTGGTCATCTTGACCGACCAAAAAGGCCTGTACACCGCCGACCCGCGCAAAGACCCTTCGGCCACTTTTGTGCACGAGGCCCGTGCTGGCGATCCCTTGTTGGAGTCCATGGCCGGTGGCGCAGGTTCAAGCATCGGCAAGGGCGGCATGATCACAAAGATCTTGGCGGCCAAGCGTGCCGCAGGGTCAGGCGCCTCCACCGTGATCGCCTGGGGCCGCGAGCCCGATGCTTTGCTGCGCCTTTGCCAAGGTGACAACATGGGCACCTTGCTGGTGGCACAAACTGCCAAGCAGCAAGCCCGTAAACAATGGATGGCCGACCACCTGCAGTTGCGTGGCTCGGTGACGGTGGATGCCGGCGCAGCCCACAAGGTGTTGACCGAAGGCAAGAGCCTTTTGCCGATTGGTATGACCGGCGTGGCGGGTGAATTCTCGCGTGGTGATGTGATCGCCATCCGCGACGAGCAGGGCCAAGAAATCGCCCGTGGCTTGGCCAACTACGCCAGCGCCGAAGCCCGCTTGCTGTGCCGCAAGCCGTCGCATGAATACGAGGCCTTGTTGGGCTACACCGCCGAACCGGAGATGGTGCACCGCGATAACCTGATCTTGAGCCGCTGAGCGATCACTCAAAACATGAAAAGCCCGCGACAGCGGGCTTTTTTGTGACTTGCAAAGCTCAGCCTTGCGGGTTCGGGTCGAAGCTGGCACCGGGCGGCAGCTCCATGTGAGGGGGGGGCTGCATTTCGGGATGGCTCGGGTCCATCTCTGAGCCTTCACGGGGGCCACGAGGACCACCGCGCAGGTACCGGTTTTGACGGTCGTTGCGCGGCAAAAAGCGCGCCAGTTCAGTCAGCGCCATTTCGTACACACCGCGTTTGAATTCAACCACCACGTCGAGCGGGACCCAATAATCGTTCCAGCGCCAAGCGTCGAACTCGGGGTGGTCGGTGGCGCGCAGGTTCAGGTGGTGGTCGTGCGTGACCAACTGCAGCAGGTACCAGATCTGTTTCTGGCCTTTGTAAAAGCCGCGAGCATCCCTGCGGATGAAGCGGTCTGGCACTTCATAGCGCAACCAGTCACGGGTGCGGGCCACGATGCGCACATGCTCCGGATGGAGCCCCACCTCTTCGTGCAGTTCACGGAACATGGCCTGCTCGGGACTTTCGCCCCGGTCAATGCCGCCCTGCGGAAACTGCCAGCTGTGGGTGCGGATGCGTTTGCCCCAGAACACCTGGTTTTTCTGGTTGAGCAGAATGATGCCGACGTTCGGCCTAAAGCCTTCACGGTCAAGCATAATCAACCCCAAATTTTTAAATTGTGTCCATTATGCACACCGCACAGGCCTTGGCTCTTGGATGTTTCCCTGATTTCCCCAGTTTTATTGGTTCGTCGCGATGAAAGCTTCTCAATTCCTGATCTCCACCCTCAAAGAGGCGCCAGCCGATGCCGAAGTGGTCAGCCACAAGCTGATGACCCGCGCCGGCATGATCAAGAAACTCGGCGCTGGCATCTACAACTACATGCCCATGGGTTTGCGTGTGATTCGCAAAGTCGAGGCCATCGTGCGCGAAGAGATGAACCGCGCAGGCGCCATCGAGATGACCATGCCCGTGGTGCAGCCCGCTGAGCTGTGGCAAGAGACGGGTCGCTTTGACAAGATGGGCCCTGAGCTCTTGCGCATTAAGGACCGCCACGGCCGCGACTTTGTGATCCAACCGACCAGCGAAGAAGTTGTGACCGATGTGGTGCGCCAGGAAGTGCGCAGCTACAAACAGCTGCCCAAAAACTTCTACCAAATCCAGACCAAATTCCGAGACGAGCGCCGTCCTCGTTTTGGTTTGATGCGTGGCCGCGAGTTCATCATGAAAGACGCCTACAGCTTTGACCGCGACATGGCGAGCGCCAAGGCCAGTTACCAAGTGATGGCCGGTGCCTACCGCAAGATTTTTGACCGCTTTGGCCTGACCTACCGCGCGGTGGCGGCGGACAGCGGCGCCATCGGCGGCGACTTGTCTGAAGAATTCCAGGTGATCGCCGCCACGGGCGAAGACGCCATCGTGTACTGTCCGAGCAGCAGCTACGCCGCCAACATGGAAAAGGCCGAGGCTTTGGCCCCCAGCCAGCCGCGCGGCGCAGCCACGCAAGCGCTGACCAAGACGCCCACGCCCGGCAAGAGCACCTGCGAAGACGTGGCCGCCTTGCTGAATGTGCCTTTGTCCACCACCGTGAAATCGTTGGTGTTGGCCACCGACACCCTGAACGAGCAGGGTGAGATCGTGAAGTCGCAAGTCTGGCTCTTGCTCTTGCGCGGCGACCACGACATGAACGAAGTCAAAGTGGGCAAGCTGCCCGGCATGGAAGGCGGTTTCCGCTTTGCCACCCTGAGCGAGATCGAAGACCACTTTGGCTGCAAGCCCGGTTACCTGGGTCCGGTGAATCTGAAAAAGCCCGTGCATGTGGTGGCCGACCGCGACGTGTCCGTGATGGCCGACTGGATTTGCGGCGCCAACGAAGAAGACTTCCACATCACCGGCGTCAATTGGGGCCGTGATCTGCCCGAGCCTGCGCTGGTGGCCGACATCCGCAATGTGGTGGCTGGCGACAAGTCGCCCGACGGCCAAGGCGAGTTGGCCATCGAGCGCGGCATCGAAGTGGGCCATGTGTTCTACCTGGGCACCAAATACTCCAAGGCCATGAATGCGACCTTCTTGGGCGAAGACGGCAAGCCGCAATTCTTGGAAATGGGCTGCTACGGCATTGGTGTGACGCGCTTGCCCGCAGCGGCCATCGAGCAAAACCACGACGAGCGCGGCATCATTTGGCCCGACGCGATCGCGCCATTCACCGCCGTGGTCTGCCCCATCGGCATGGACCGCAGCGAAGCCGTCAAGGCAGAGGCCGAGCGCGTCTACAACGGCTTGCTGGCCGCTGGTGTGGACGTGATCTTGGACGACCGAGGCGAGCGCCCCGGTGCCATGTTCGCCGACTGGGAACTCATCGGTGTGCCGCACCGCATCACCATCGGCGACAAAGGTCTGAAAGACGGTGTGGTCGAGTACCAGCACCGCCGCGATGCGCAGTCCAGCAAAGTCAGCACCGCGGACATCCTCGCGCACGTTCAAGCCCGCTTGTCGGCTTGAGCGTTTGGGGCATGCCAGCGGCCCCTGAAGTGCTCGACCGTCGCTGCGCCTTGCAGCGCATCGCGGCTCTTGGCTTGGCGGCCTGTCCATGGACCGCCCATGCGGGCTCGCAAATTGAAGAGCCTTTGTCGCACGCGGTGCGAACGGCTTTGAGCGCGGCTGTGGCCGATGCTGCACCGCCCACACCCGTGCTGCCCACCGTGGCCGAGCAACAGGCCTACGCCCAATGGCAAGCGGCCTGCAGCCCACGCTTGGCGCGCTTTCAAAGCCACCCGGCAGAGCGGCAGGAGTTTTTGCAAACCCTCTGGTATGAAGCCCGCCGGGCAGGGCTCTCCCTGTCCTTGGTTTTGGGTCTGGTACAGGTGGAAAGTGCTTTTCGCAAATTCGCCATTTCCTCGGCCGGTGCCCGGGGCTTCATGCAGGTCATGCCCTTTTGGGCGCGGTCGATCGGTGATGGGCACGAAGGTCGGCTTTTTCACCTGCAGACCAACCTGCGCTTTGGCTGCGTGATCTTGCGGCATTACCTGGATCGAGAAGGCGGCGATGTGTTCATGGCCCTGGGGCGTTACAACGGCTCTCGCGGGCAAGCGCCGTATCCGCAGGCGGTGCTGGCGGCGCAGCAATTGTGGCGCCACAGCGTCGATTGAGCGCAAAAAAAACCACCCGAAGGTGGTTCTTTTCGAGGGGCGAGGTGACTCAGGCTTGGCCGTTGATGACTTGCTGCAATTCACCCGACTCGTACATGTCCATCATGATGTCCGAGCCGCCGATGAATTCACCTTTGACATACAACTGAGGGATGGTGGGCCAGTTACTGTATTCCTTGATGCCTTGGCGGATTTCGGCATCGTCCAGCACGTTCACTGTTTTGACGGTCTTGGGGTCCACGCCGCAGGCCTTCAAGATCTGGATCGCGCGGCCTGAAAAACCGCACATGGGAAAGCTGGCGCTGCCCTTCATGAACAGGGTGATGTCGTTGCCTTTGACGAGTTCGTCGATGCGTTGTTGGGTGTCGCTCATGGTCATTACTCCAAATGTGGCCGATTTCGAATGGGCTGATTATCCCTCTGATTCGGAAAACCCACCCGTGCACCGCTCAATCCCGCCCAGATCGCGGCGCGACTGCACCTGCACAAAACCCGCCTCGCGCAGCAGTGCCTGCACCGCTGGCGCCTGGTCCCAGCCGTGTTCCAGCAGCAGCCAGCCCCCGTGGCAAAGGCGGCTGGGCGCCTGGGCGATGATCAGTCGGATGTCATCCAGGCCATCGGCGCCGCTGGTCAGGGCACTCAGGGGTTCGTGGGTCAGGGCGCTCAGATGCGGGTCGCCGTCTGCCACATAGGGCGGGTTCGAGACGATCAGCTCAAACGGGCCTGGCAGCTCGTCCATCCAGTGGCTTTGCACGCATTGCACGGGCAATTGCAAACGCTGGGCATTTGCGCTGGCCACCGCCAGGGCATCGGCGCTGGCGTCCACCGCGGTCACAGCGCAGGCCGGGCGCTGGTGTTGCAATGCCAACGCTACAGCACCGCTGCCTGTTCCAAGGTCCAACACGCGGTGTGGGGTGTTGGGAGGCAAGAGCTCCAGGGCCCACTCGACCAGAATTTCAGTGTCCGGGCGTGGGTCGAGCACGCGTTCGTCCACCTGCAGGTTCAGACCAAAAAACGCCTTGAACCCAGTGATGTAAGCAATGGGCTCACCGGCCAGGCGCCTGCGCAGCCAATCGTCCAGCCGCTGAGCCACATCCTCGGGCAGGGCATCACTGTCGTGGGCAAGCAACCAGGCGCGGTCGTGGGGATCGCGGCCCAAGGCGGTCAGGTGCAGCAACTGTGCATCGATGCGGGCCAGACCTAGGGTCTGGGCCCTTTGCAGGCTTTGGGCGATGTTCATGCGGCGCCGATCTCCAGGGCCGCCAATTGCTCGGCCGCTTCGTAGGACTGCAGGGCATGGACCACGTCCTGCAAGTCGCCTTCCATGATGCTCAGCAGTTTGTACAGCGTCAGGTTGATGCGGTGATCGGTCAGGCGTCCTTGCGGGAAGTTGTAGGTGCGGATGCGGTCCGAGCGATCGCCGCTGCCGATCAGGCTCTTGCGTTCGGCCGCGTCTTTGGCGGCGCGCTCGGCCCGGTCTTTTTCCTGAATGCGGGCCGTCAGCACTTTCAGGGCTTGGGCCTTGTTGCTGTGCTGGCTGCGGCCGTCTTGGCATTCGGCCACGATGCCGGTGGGCAAGTGGGTGATGCGCACGGCCGAGTCGGTTTTGTTGATGTGCTGTCCGCCCGCACCGCTGGCGCGGTAGGTGTCGATGCGCAGGTCTGAGGGGTTGATTTTGATGGCCTCGGCTTCGTCGGGTTCGGCCAGCACCGCCACGGTGCAGGCGCTGGTGTGGATGCGGCCTTGGGTTTCGGTGGCGGGCACGCGTTGGACGCGGTGACCGCCCGACTCGAACTTCAGAGCGCCGTAAACCTGCTCGCCCTCGATGCGCACCACGACTTCTTTGTAGCCGCCCAGCTCGCTGACCGATTCGGACACGATCTCGCACTTCCAGCCCTGGCTTTCGGCGTAGCGCGTGTACATGCGCAGCAAGTCGCCGGCAAACAAGGCCGATTCATCGCCTCCGGTGCCTGCGCGTATTTCGACAAACGCGGGGCGTGCATCGTCGGGGTCTTTGGGCAGCAGCATGCGCTGCAGTTCGGCCTCCAGCGTTTGCAGCTCGGCGCTGGCGCTGGTCACTTCTTCTTCTGCCATCTCGCGCAAATCCTCATCACCCAGCATGGCTTGGGCAGCGGCCAAATCGGCGCTGCGCTGCTGAAAACGTGCAAAGCGCGAAGCCACGGCGCTGACTTCGGCGTGCTCACGCGAAAGTTTGAGGAACTGCGTCATGTCGGCCATGATGTCTTCGCGCGACAGCAAAAAATCCAGCTCGGTCAGCCGCAGCGCGTAGCGTTCAAGTTGTTGGATGAGAAAGGGTTTCATGCGATCAGATTTTTGTAGGTCGGAGCTTCAGCTCCGACGAGCAGCGCCCGGATGGCACCAAGACTTTGTCGGAGCTGAAGCTCCGACCTACAAAATCAACGCTAACGCTCTTGCCGCAAAAACAGGCGCTGCACCGCTTGCGTCGTTTGCTCGCGGTGCGCCGGGTCGGCGCTGCGCAGTTCGGCCAGTGCCCCGTGCAGCATCTTTTGGGTCAAGCCCTTGGCCAAGGCCTCGAGCACGGCTTGCGGGTCGTCGCCTTTGGCCAGCAGCTTGCGGGCACGCGCCAGTTCGGCTTCGCGCCAGCTGTCGGCTTGGCTGTGCAGTTGCTGGATCAGTGGCACGCTGTCGCGTTGCACCAGCCAGTGGTGAAAGCTTTGCACCCCAGCATCGATGATGACTTCGGCCTCGGCCACCGCCGCCTGGCGCTGGGCTTGGCCGGCCTGCACCACGCTGGCCAGATCGTCCACGGTGTACAGGTAGACGTCTTCGAGCGATTTGACTTCGGGCTCGATGTCTCGCGGCACCGCCAGATCGACCATGAACA
Organism: Limnohabitans lacus; assembly: GCF_030053395.1. Lineage (GTDB taxonomy): Bacteria > Pseudomonadota > Gammaproteobacteria > Burkholderiales > Burkholderiaceae_C > Limnohabitans_A > Limnohabitans_A lacus. The sequence continues at coordinate 203,055 of NZ_JASGBH010000006.1, forward strand.
TGGGCCGGTGCTTGCGTTTTTTGAGGGCGCGCTCGACCGCCCCTAAGCCGATCAGGGGCAAGGTGCTGGCCGTGCAGCTGATCACGGCGTCAAACTCGTGCAGGCGGTCGGGCAGCTCGGCCAGGCGCATCACCTGCGCTCCGAAACGTCCGGCCAGCTTTTCGCCGCGTTCCATGCTGCGGTTGGCAATGGCCATGCCTTTGGGCTGGCGGGCGGCAAAGTGGGTGACGACCAGCTCGATCATCTCGCCCGCGCCGACAAACAGCACCTGGATGTCTTGGATGTCTTCGAACAGTTGGCTGGCCAGGCGCACAGACGCTGCTGCCATGCTGATGGAGTGGGCACCGATCTCGGTGGCGGTGCGCACTTCCTTGGCCACGGCAAAAGTGCGTTGGAACAACTGGTTGAGCGTGGTGCCCAATGCACCGGCTTCTTCGGCGGCTCGCACCGCGTCCTTGAGTTGTCCGAGGATTTGGGCCTCGCCCAGCACCATCGAGTCGAGCCCGCTGGCCACCCTGAAAGCGTGCCGTGCGGCTTCGTTGCCTTCGAGCAAATAGGTGTGCGACTGCAACTCTTGTGCCGATACGCCGCCGGTTTGGGCCAGCCATTGCAAGGTGTCGCTCGCTGCGGCCTGATCGGCGGCGCAATAGATTTCGGTGCGGTTGCAGGTGGACAGGATCGCCGCTTCGGGCGTCTGGGCTGTGCGTTCGGCCAGTTGGCTGCGCAAACCCTGCAAAGTGGGGGCCAACTGGTCCACGGCGAACGCAAAACGGCCGCGCAGATCGAGCGGCGCAGTCGTGTGGTTCAAACCCAGGGTCCAGACAGCCATCCTTCGATTATAGGAAGCCCCTTGCGGGCTCAGACCCCCGTCGAGTCCAGAGGTCTTTCAGGGCACAATCTGAGCGCCACCCGTCACACCGCGTGACGTGGGCAATGACCGATTTCCAACCCTTATGACTGTCTGGCTCCTGCTTCTGCATTTGTTGAACTTCGTGCTGCCCGCACTGGCCATGGCCTTGCTCATGCCCTTGGCTGGGCGTTGGGTCATGGGTGGCGTGGCTTGGCCTGTGCGCCACCGCATGGCTGTGCACGCTGTGGCGGGTGTGCTGGTGCTCCTGGCTGGTTTGTTTTTGCAAGGCCAAGACGGGAAAATGAGCACCTACATGGCGTTGGTCTTGGTGGCCGCAACGGCCGAATGGGCCATGCACAAAGGTTGGCGCCGTTGAAGTGTCCAAGCATTTTCAAGTGATGGATGGTTCACCTCAGGAAGGACATGCGGATGACCTGCGCCTGGGCGAGGCTGGACTGGGCTTGACGGGGCCCAAAGCCCCAAGCCATCAGGCGCACGGGGGTGCGGTGGCGTTGTTCAAAGTGTTGGTTTATTTTCAAAATTGAGCCATTTCCCCCATCTTTCACGACAGAGTTTGAGCCACGTTCAACATATCCTGCTAATTTTTTAGGCAGGGTGTGCAGGAGTGATCAACGTGGGAACACTTAGCAAATTGCGCCGTCTGGTACTACGTGAAGGCGTATCAGTTCGTGAAGCAGCCCAGAGGGTTGGAATTGCCCGCAACACAGCTTCGCGCTGGCTCGCTTTAGGCGATATGGTTGAGCCTCGCTATCGAAGAAGAGTGCCCTCTACTTCGATCTTGGAGCCTTATAAAGAGCAACTTGTGCTGTGGCTTAAAGCAGATGTACATCGCAATAAGCGAGATCGCAGAACGACTAAGCAAATCTTTGAAGTGTTGAAACAGGTAATCAAAGTTGGCGATTCAGGAGCTCTAGCGCAAAGACGAAGGGGTCAAAGAGCATTCGAACAAAGTCGATGAAAGGAGTTGAAGAAGCAGCGATGCCCCTAGACTTATCCACAAACGAGTAAAGAAATATCAATAACCAAGTGGCTCAATATTTGACGTGAAACTTGGCTCAGTTTGGTTGATGAATCAACACCCCGTAGCCCAGGGTGTCGTTGGCTTGTCCTTTGAGCGTGATCGTTCCATTGCCCCCGTTGTGGGTGGCTGAAAAATTGGTCGAGCCCCTGATCTGCAGCCCGCCCACCAAAGAGGTGGTCAGGTTGTTGCGGTTCGTGAGGACGTTTTTGCCAAAAAGGGTGATGTTCCCGTTGGTGGCCGTGAAATTTCGAGTGCCAGTTGTCTGCACACCCGGCAAGGCGGGTAAATTGGTGGATTGCGTGTAAGACGTACCGGTGACGTCAATGCTTTTGCCGCTCATGTCGCCACCCACGTTGACACCGGCCGACGAATTGCTGTTGCCCGTGATGGTCAAGGTGTCGAAAGCGTTGATAGTGTTGGTGCCATTGGTCAGCAACACTCCGCTGGATGCCAAGGACGCGGTGCTGTCTCCACCGATGGTGATTTTGCCGCCGCTGCTGGTGATGGCTCTGCTGATCGACACCCCGTGGCTGCCCGAAGAAGCGCCCTGAATCGCGACATGGCCAGAGGCTGCCACCGCACCGGTGAGGTTGACGCCAGCGCCTGATGTGATGGCGGCCGATCGTGAGCCTGCTGTCACTGTTCCGTCTGCCGCAATGCTGCCACCAAAAGAGGCACCATTGGCAATATTGAGCGTGGCAGTGGGGTCGGCAAACAGGCTGGTGCGACCTGCACCCGTGTTGTCAATGGTCACGCGACCGGCTGTCAGTGTTGAAGCGCTGCCTTGGAAAATTTGGCCGCCATTGGCCAAGATGCTCAATGCGTTTGCGCCAACGTTGATGTTGCTGGCCAGCTGCACCGCAGCAAGGCTAGAGCTTGCTGCGTTTTGCCCCAGCAAAGCGGTGCTGCCCCACCCGCTGATCGCCCCGCCTGCATAAATGCCCTGGGTTTTTGTCGTGCCCACTTCGGGCAAAGCGGCCGTGCCGGTGATGCTCAGAGTACCACCATTGCCCGTGAGCAAGCCGGTGCCACTCGTGAACACCCCGTAGCCGGTGGCAGTGGCATCTTGTGAGGCCCCCACAGTGGTGACGAAACTGCCATTGATCGCCAAATTACTGGCATCGATGACCTTCAGTTCCTTACCGATGTAAACGCCAGCATCTATGGGATTGGTTTTGTTCGAATCAAAACTCTGGTTGGGTTTGGCTGAACCATTCAAACTCAATGCACCACCCGAGTGGTTGAGGGCACCATTAAAGTAAATACCATGGTTTACGATGGAGCTGCCCGTCAAGCTCATGGCGCCTTGGGTGTTAACGGTGCCTTGGGTGAAGATGCCATACGTGGCGAACGAAGCCGCTTTTTCGGAGGCGGTGTTGGTGCCATTGATAGCCAAAGTGGAACCACTGGCCGCAATCAACGTCACCGTGCTGCTGGCGGAGTCACCGATCTTGACGCTGCTCGAAGGTCCCCACAAACTGCTCCATGTCCCTTGCAGCAGATTGCTGCCCGATGTAGCCGTACCTGTGATGCTCGAACCGTTGACAAGCAAAAGACCACCCCCTTCCGGGGTTGAGTTGCCAATGATGAAACCGTCTGCTTGGATGGAAAAGTTGGCTGCTGTGATGTTGGCCGCAGAACGAACGGTGTAAGTACCCTTGCTGTATTGATTAAAGGTTTTCCCATAAATGTTGACATTACCCGTGGCTGTGATGGCGCGGTTGTCGGCCAAGTTGATGCCGATGCCTCCAGTGGCTTGACCACTGCCTTTGGCGATGGCACCTGTGGTTGGATTGATGCTGCCAGACCCCAAGGTTGCGCCTTGTGTGCCGCCTGTGCCCGTCTGGCCGGTGCCTGCGCCCGTGGCCATGCCCGCGCCAGTGTTGTCGATGGTGACGTTTCTGCCGGTGATCTTGTTTTCTGATGTCAAGGAACCACTGGTCAAGGTGTTGGGCAATTGGTTGTTGAGCGCAATGCCACCTGTATTCGATTGAATCAGCACATCACCTGTCGCTTGCAAGGTCATATTTCCGTTGATGGCGCCCGTGTTCGGTGTCCCCCAGCTTGTGGCGTAATTCGAAATCACATTGATGGCATTGGTGCCTGGGTTGTTGGTCTCGGCCTGCAGGACGATGTTGCCGCCAGCCATCGCTTGAAGGCCAGAAGCGATGTAAACCGCTTCATTCACATTGCTTGTTGACGCCCTGTTATTGCCGCGCAAGGTGAGGTTGCCAGCAGCGTGACCTTGCCGCCTTGTTCGCCCGAGGTGTCGATACTGCCTGTCTGCAAGACCGAGGCCATCACCCCAGCTGCAGCGCTGGCTTGCATGAACACCTGACCGCCCTCGGTCACGATGGTGCCGCTGTTGGAGACCGCTGCAGCCATGGCCGAGGGGCTCAGTTCGAGCTTGATGCGGCCCGAACCGGTCACGGGCATCTTCACCGCTTCGGCAGCGGCCAAGTAGGTGTTGCCCTGGGGGGTGGAGATCTTGCCTTCGTTGCTGACCACAGCGCCCAGCAAGGCCACATAGCCACCGGGCGCAGCGCGCAGCTCCCCCTGGTTGACGATGGCGCCCGAGGCGCCATTGCGGCTGAACTTCATGTTGCCGGCCATGAAGTCGGCGTCGGAGATGCCCAAGGTGGAGGCGGTCAGGCCAGAGGCCGAGACGGAGCCGTCTTTGCCGAAGGTGATGCCGTTGGGGTTGACCAGCACGATTTGGCCGTTGGCCGACAGACGGCCCAAGATCTGAGAGGGGGCATCCCCCCCAATGCGGTTGAGCAGCACCGAAGAGGACGAGGGCTGGGCCACGGTGACGGAGGCGTTTTGGCCGATGTTGAAGGACTGCCAGTTGATGGCGGCGCGATCCGAGGCTTGGGTGATGGTCATGGCCGCACCGGCGCTGCTGACACTGGCCGAGCCCGCGCTGACTTGTGCGCCGGTGGGCAAGGCGGTGGAGGACAGGGTTTGGGCACAGGCCATGCCTGCCAAGCCCGCACACAGGGTCAAAGGCGCGATCAGGTAGTGGACTGCAGCGCCGACCCAACTCAAGTAGGGCAGGGCAGCGGCGTTGCAAGCACCATTGGCTTTGCCTTGATTGCTGGCATGTTCGCCCACAGCAACCAGTGTGCCCAGGCGTTTGGAGAAGACCGTTTTGAATGACTTGGCGTTCATTGGGAGTTCATTTTGTAAGGGGTCTCATTCATGCTCAGCCAGAAAATTAACATTTCTAAAATGCTATATATATTTTATTAAAGCGCAATAAAGTTCTAATTCTACATTCTTCTATAAGGGTTTGCCATTTCAGGTGAGCAAGGGCATCGATGTGCGCGGGGAGGGCGTGCGATGAAGTCATGCACTCAAACCGCCAGCAGCGATCAGTAGCGAATTCGGGCGAACGATGAGGCGGACTCGTCCAGTGGCTGACCGATCTCCTTGAAGGGGGGGATGCGCCGCAATCGCTTGTGCAGGGGGTCAAGCCCGGCGCAGGGGCTTTGCAGTCAGAAAGTGGTTGTCCAAGCCTGACTCAACATGGGTTTGCCGAAGCGTTCAAGCGAGCCCCGTCGGTCAATTGGCATGCGTGCGCGCGGGAGGCGATCAGGACGGTGAAAAGAGGTCCACCCTGTCGGTGATGATGCCGTCGGTGCCCAGGCCCAGCAGGTGCTGGGCGACCTTGTCTTCGTTGACGGTGTAGCTCAGGCATTTGAGGCCTGCACCCTGCACATGGGCCACGGTAGCTCGGTCCCACAGCTTGTGGTTGGCGACCACGGCCACACACTGGAGTGCCAGGGCTTTTTCGAACCAGCCATCCCACAAGGTATCGATCAGCAAGCCGCGAGGCAATGCGGGAGCAGCCGCCTGGGCCGCCGCCAGCGCCTCGGGTTTGAACGAGGTCAGCAAGGGCGGCACATCGGCTGCTTGCCACAGCCGCGCTGCCAATTGCGCCACGGCTTGGCCTGTGACCGCTTCGGTGCCCGGGGTGGGTTTGATCTCGATGTTGAGCAGGTGGCCATTGGCTAGGCAAAAGCGTGCCAGGGCTTCGAGGGTGGGCAAGGGCTCGCCTGCAAAGGCGTTTGAATGCCAGCCGCCTGCGTCCAGCTGCGACAGGGCTTGCCAGGGCTGGTCTCCACCGATGCCTTGACCATTGGTGGTGCGCTCCAGCGTGGCGTCGTGCATCAAGAACACCACGCCGTCGGCACTGAGCTTGGCGTCACACTCGAACATGCGAAAGCCGAACGTGGCACCCAGCCTGAAGGCAGCCAGGGTGTTTTCCGGGGCGAGTTGGCCAGCGCCCCGGTGGGCGATCCAGCGCGGATAAGGCCAGCGAAGACCATCACAGGAGTTCATGGCCATGACTATGCACGATAGAGCCCGCCGTTTGCCCGTGGGGTGCCCCTGCCAACGGCGCGTGTTTGTTGCACTGCGGTAACATTCACCCTCAGCCGGGTTCAAGCCAGTTTCCGTGTCTGGCTGAATGCGTATTGACAACGCCTCTGACCGCGCCTATCCCTATGAATGCACCCACCACGCTCCAACATTTGATGCAAGCCGACGCCGATGCGCCGCGCCTGCGCGAGATCCCCTACAACTACACGAGCTTTTCTGACCGCGAAATCGTGGTGCGCTTGCTGGGCGAGAAGGCTTGGGATCTGTTGAACCAGCTGCGTCAGGAGCGGCGAACAGGCCGCTCTGCCCGCATGTTGTACGAGGTCTTGGGCGACATCTGGGTGGTCGAGCGCAACCCTTACTTACAAGATGACCTGCTGGACAACCCTGGTCGCCGCAAATTGCTGGTGGACGCCTTGCAGCACCGCTTGGGCGAAGTGCAAAAACGTCGCACCCCCGAAGCCGATGCGGCCCGCGATGCCTTGGTGGCTCAGTTGCTGGACTTGGCAGGGCAGGCTGTGGCGCAGTTCAACGAGCGCTTTGCCAACCGCGCCAAGCTGCGCAGCCAGGTGCAAAAGACCTTGGGGCGCTTGACGGCCAAGGACAACATCAAATTCGACGGCCTCTCGCGCGTGAGCCACGTGACCGACGCGACCGACTGGCGCGTGGAATACCCCTTTGTGGTGCTGACCCCCGACAGCGAGACCGAAATGGCGGGCCTGGTCAAAGGCTGCATTGACCTGGGTCTGACCATCGTCCCACGCGGCGGCGGCACCGGTTACACTGGCGGCGCGATTCCGCTGACCTGGAAGAGCGCGGTCATCAACACCGAAAAGCTCGAAGCCATGACCGAGGTCGAGATGGTCGACCTGCCCGGCATCGCGCACAAGATCCCGACCATCTACACCGAAGCCGGTGTGGTCACGCAACGCGTGGCCGATGCCGCCGAGCGCGGTGGTTTTGTGTTCGCAGTGGACCCGACATCGGCCGAAGCTTCTTGCATTGGCGGCAACATCGCCATGAACGCTGGTGGTAAGAAAGCGGTGTTGTGGGGCACCGCCCTCGACAACCTGGCCAGCTGGCGCATGGTCACGCCCGACGCCGAATGGCTCGACGTGGTCCGCATGGACCACAACATGGGCAAGATCCACGACGCCGAAGTGGCGACGTTCGAGTTGCGCTACTTCAAAGCCGACGGCAAAACCCCGATCCGCACCGAAACCCTGGTGATTCCGGGCAAAACCTTCCGCAAAGAAGGCCTGGGCAAGGATGTGACCGACAAGTTCCTCTCGGGCCTGCCCGGCGTGCAAAAGGAAGGCTGTGACGGCCTCATCACCAGCGCCCGCTGGGTGGTGCACCGCATGCCCGAGCACACCCGCACCGTGTGCCTGGAGTTCTTTGGCCACGCACGCAACGCCGTTCCCAGCATCGTCGAGATCAAGGACTTCATGTTCGCCGAGCAAAAGCGCACCGGCACCGTGCTGGCTGGGCTGGAGCATTTGGACGATCGTTATTTGCGCGCCGTAGGTTACACCACCAAGTCCAAGCGCGGTGGCTTTCCCAAGATGGTGCTGATCGGCGACATCGCCGGGGACAATGCCGACGACGTGGCCAAGGCCACTTCCGAAGTGGTCCGCATCGCCAACTCGCGCAGCGGCGAAGGCTTCATCGCCATCAGCCCCGAGGCCCGCAAGAAATTCTGGCTCGACCGCAAGCGCACCGCCGCCATCAGCCGTCATACCAACGCCTTCAAGGTCAACGAAGACGTCGTGATCCCGCTGCCGCGCATGGCCGAGTACACCGACGGCATCGAGCGCATCAACATCGAACTGAGTTTGCGCAACAAACTCAAGTTCTGCGCTGAGCTGGAGGGCTTTTTGGAGCGCGGCAACCTGCCCCTGGGCAAGTCAGACGACGCCAGCGAGATCCCTTCGGCCGAGCTGCTCGAAGACCGCGTGGCCCAGGCCTTGGCCGTGGTCCGCAGTGTGCGTGACCAGTGGCAAGGCTGGCTGAGCAATGTGGAAAGCCTGTTCCCCGAGCTGCAAGACCACACCTTGCGCGCCAGTTGGAAGACCCAAATCCGTCCCGCTTTCCAAGACATTTTCTCGGGTGCGGCCTTCCTGCCTATCCTGGCCGAGGTCAACGCCATCCACCAGCGCGTGCTCAAGGGCCGCGTGTGGGTGGCGCTGCACATGCACGCCGGTGACGGCAATGTGCACACCAACATCCCGGTCAACTCCGACAACTACGAGATGCTGCAAACGGCCCACGAAGCGGTGGCCCGCATCATGGTGCTGGCCCGCAGTCTGGACGGCGTGATCTCAGGCGAACACGGCATTGGCATCACCAAGCTGGAGTTTTTGACCGACGCCGAGTTGGCCAACTTCACCGCCTACAAAGCCAAAGTGGACCCCGAAGGGCGTTTCAACAAAGGCAAGCTGCTGCGCGGCGCAGCCCTGACCGACCTGGGCGACGACGTGCATGCGGCCGATTTGTCGCACGCCTATACCCCCAGCTTTGGCCTGATGGGCCACGAGTCGCTGATCATGCAGCAGTCGGACATTGGCGAGATCGCTGCCAGCGTGAAAGACTGCCTGCGCTGTGGCAAATGCAAGCCGGTTTGTGCCACGCACGTGCCGCGTGCCAATTTGCTCTACAGCCCGCGCAACAAAATTTTGGCCACTTCGCTGCTGGTCGAAGCCTTCTTGTACGAAGAGCAGACGCGCCGTGGCGTGTCCATCAAGCACTGGCAAGAGTTTGAAGACGTGGCCGACCACTGCACCGTCTGCCACAAGTGCCTGACACCTTGCCCGGTCAAGATCGATTTTGGCGACGTGACCATGAACATGCGCAACTTGCTGCGCAAGATGGGGCAAAAAAGCTTCCGGCCCGGCAACGCTGCGGCCATGTTCATGCTCAACGCCACCAACCCTGAAACCATCAAGCTCGCCCGCACGCTGATGGTGGGTGTGGGCATGAAGGCCCAGCGCTTTGTGTCGGGCCTGCTCAAGGGCGTGGCCCGCAAGCAGACCAGCGCACCTCCGGCCACCGTGGGCAGCGCGCCTATCAAAGAGCAGGTGATCCACTTCATCAACAAAAAGATGCCGGGCAACCTGCCCAAGAAGACCGCACGCGCCTTGCTCGACATCGAGAACAACGATTACGTGCCGATCATCCGTGACCCCAAGTCCACCACATCGGAAACCGAAGCGGTGTTCTATTTCCCCGGTTGCGGCTCTGAGCGCCTGTTCAGCCAAGTGGGTCTGGCCACCCAGGCCATGCTCTGGCACGCGGGTGTGCAGACGGTGTTGCCGCCGGGCTATCTGTGCTGCGGCTACCCGCAAAAGGGCTCGGGCCAATTCGACAAGGCCGAGAAAATCATCACCGACAACCGCGTGCTGTTCCACCGCGTGGCCAACACGCTCAACTACCTGGACATCAAGACGGTGGTGGTCAGCTGCGGCACCTGCTACGACCAGTTGCAGGGCTACGAGTTCGACAAGATCTTCCCCGGCTGCCGGATTGTGGACATCCACGAGTACCTGCTCGAAAAAGGCATCAAGCTCGAATCGCAGGGTGCCTATCTGTACCACGACCCTTGTCATTCTCCGATGAAGTTGCAAGAGCCGATGAAGACCGTCAAAGGCTTGCTGGGCGATCAGGTGCTCAAATCTGACCGCTGCTGCGGCGAGTCGGGCACCTTGGGCGTCACGCGCCCTGACATCTCGACCCAAGTGCGCTTTCGCAAAGAGGAAGAGATCCGCAAGGGTGAAGCCGAGCTGCGTGCCAGTGGCGCGGTGGGCCCCCAGGACAACGTCAAGATCCTGACCAGCTGCCCCAGCTGTTTGCAAGGCCTGTCGCGCTACGGTGACGATCTGCAAAACGGCCTGCTCGAAGCCGACTACATCGTGGTCGAGATGGCCAAACACATCTTGGGCGAGAACTGGATGCCCGAGTACGTCAGCGCAGCCAATGCCGGTGGCATTGAGCGCGTCTTGGTTTAACGCAGGAGAGCGCCCTATGGCCGGCTTGACAAAAGAAACACCCACGCCCGAGTCCCTGACCGTGCATGGCCAGACCAAGGTGCTGGAGATTGGCTTTTCCGATGGGGCGCAGTTCCGCATCCCTTTCGAGCTGATGCGCATCTACTCGCCCTCTGCCGAGGTGCAGGGCCACGGCCCGGGCCAGGAAGTGCTGCAAACCGGCAAGCGCCAAGTCTCTGTGATCGAGATAGAGCCCGTGGGCAATTACGCCGTCAAGCCGACCTTCTCGGACGGCCACGACTCGGGCCTGTTCACCTGGGAGTACCTGTACTTTTTGGGCGACCAGCAAGCCGCTTTGTGGCAACAATACGAAGAGCGTCTGCAAGCGGCAGGCACCGACCGCGATGCGCCCATGCCTGTCAAAGGCGGCAGCAGCTGTGGTCACAACCATTGAGCATTCCCCATGAGCACCACCCATTTCGGTTTCAAGACCGTCGATGAAACAGAAAAAGCCAAGCACGTGCGTGGCGTGTTTGACTCGGTTGCGTCCAAATACGATGTGATGAACGACCTGATGTCCATGGGCTTACACCGTGTGTGGAAGGCCTACACCGTGCAGGTCGCCAACCTCAAAGAGGGTGACCAGGTGCTGGACATCGCAGGCGGCACGGGCGATTTGGCCATGGCCTTTTCCAAGAAGGTCGGCGCCACTGGCCGCGTGGTGCACACCGACATCAACGAAGCCATGCTCAGCACCGGGCGCGACCGCTTGGTCGATCACGGCATCGCCTTGCCTACGCTGGTGTGCGATGCCGAGAAGCTGCCCTTTCCGGACAACCATTTCAATGTGGTGAGCGTGGCCTTCGGTTTGCGCAACATGACGCACAAGGATGTGGCTTTGAAAGAGATGTGCCGCGTGCTCAAGCCGGGCGGCAAATTGCTGGTGCTCGAGTTTTCCAAAGTGGCCAAGCCGCTGGAGAAAATCTACGACTGGTACAGCTTCAAGATCCTGCCCCACATGGGCAAGTTGGTGGCCGGGGATGCCGACAGTTACCGCTATTTGGCTGAATCCATTCGTATGCATCCTGGTCAGGAAGAGTTGAAAACCCTTATGAAAAAGGCCGGATTTGGCCATGTGGATTTTCACAATTTGTCGGCCGGGGTGGTAGCCTTGCATGCAGGTATCAAGTGCTGATGCCTGTTGTATGAGTCTGTTATCCATTGGAGACACCGTGAACAAGTTCTTGACCCTTTTGCTCGCAGCCTTTTTGGCCTTGGGCAGTCTGAATGCAGAAGCTGCCCGTCGCATGGGTGGTGGCAAATCCATCGGTCAGCAATCGAATCAAGTGACGCAGCGGGAAGCGGTGCGTCCGCAACAGCCCGCAGCGCCTGCGCAGCAGACTGCGCCCACTGCGGCGAAACCGGCAACAGCTGCAGCACCGGCTGCCGCACCCAAGAAGCCTTGGGGCGCCATGTTGGGCGGCTTGGCCGCTGGCCTGGGCCTGGCTTGGCTGGCCCATTCCTTGGGCATGGGTGAAGCCTTTGGCAACGTGCTGATGATGGTCTTGATCGGTGTGGCCGTGATGGCCGTGATCGGCATGATCATGCGACGCAAAGGTGCCGCAGCCCAGCAAGGTGGCTTGGCCTACCAAGGCGCAGGCGCCACGGCCGAGCAGCCTGCATCCTTGAAGCAATACAACCCGGAGAAAGTCGGCAACGATGCGTCGGCCCGCCCTTGGGAGTCTGAGCCTGCCCGTTTCGATGGCTCGGCCGCTGCCCAAACCGGTGGCTCCATGATCGGTTCCGCCCTGAACGAATCGCCTTTGAGCGGCGCGCAAACCTGGGGCATCCCCGCAGGCTTTGATGTGGCTGGTTTTGTTGACGCGGCCAAACGCAATTTCGTCACTTTGCAAGATGCTTGGGACCGCTCGGACATTGCCGCCTTGCGCTCCATGATGACCGACAGCATGGTGGCCGAGATCCGCAGCCAACTGGCCGAGCGCGAAGCGCAGTTCCCCGGTCAGCCCAACAAGACCGAAGTCGTCATGCTCGAAGCCCAGCTCTTGGGCATCGAAGAGCAGGCGGAGGCTTACTTGGCCAGCGTTGAGTTCAATGGCGTGATCCGCGAGGACGAATCTTCTGGCCCCAGCCCTTTCCGCGAAGTCTGGAACATGACCAAGCCCAAGAACGGTGGCGGCTGGCTGGTCGCTGGCGTTCAAGCGCTGCAATAAAGCACAGGCCCTCATACAGGGCTTGTCTTTCGGGAATAATCGGGGACTATGGCAACACAGTCCCCTTTTTCTTGGGCCGCGCAGGCTCTCCCGCAATTGGCCGCCAACTTTCAGCCGCCCGCCTGGGTGGTCGATGAGTCGGTCAACCGCCTGGTTTTGTTCCTCAACCACGTGCTGCAAAGCGAGCCCGAGGCCATGGCCCGTCTGGCCCGCCAAAAAGGCCAGCGCATCGAACTGGTTTGGGACCGCATCCTGCTGCAACTGACCCCCACGCCGGCAGGTCTCCTGGAGCGTGGCCGCTTTGAGGGCTTTGACCTGCGTCTGACGGTGACCGAAGCATCGCCCGTGTCACTGGCCTCAGCCCTGGCCAAAGGCGACAAGCCCAAAGTGCGCATCGAAGGCGATGTGCAACTGGCCGCTGAAATCAATTGGCTGATTGACCATGTGCGCTGGGACGCCGAGGAGGACCTGGCCCGCTTGGTGGGGGATGCCTTGGCACACACCTTGGCCCAAGCCGCACGCAAAGCCATGGAGGCCTTGCGCGGCTTCGTGGCCAAGCGCCCCGGCACCGACATCGTTTCCGGTAGCGCCGCATGAGTCGCATCGGCCGCGGCGCTTTCATCGTCTTCATCGTCTTGCGCTACGGCCTGGACGAGTTGGTGCTCTCCAGCTTCCAAAAGCCCTGGATCCGCTTGTTGGCCCGCGTTTTGTCGGTGGGGCGCGATCTGCGCTCGCCGCGTGCTGTGCGTCTGCGCGAAGCGCTGGAACGCTTGGGTCCCATCTTTGTGAAGTTTGGCCAGGTGCTGTCCACCCGGCGCGACCTTTTGCCGCTGGACATTGCTGAAGAGTTGGCCAAGCTGCAGGACCGCGTGCCGCCCTTCAGTTCGGACATTGCTGTGGCCACCATCGAGCGGGCCTTTCGCAAGCCGGTGGACGATATTTTTGAGAGCTTCGAGCGCGAGCCCGTGGCCAGCGCCTCGATCGCGCAGGTGCACTTTGCCACCTTGCGCAGCAAGTCAGGCGAGCTGCGTGAAGTGGCCGTCAAGGTCTTGCGCCCTGGCATGCTGCCGGTCATCCAGAAAGACCTGAGCCTCATGCGCATGATGGCCGGTTGGGTGGAGAGCCTGAGCGCCGACGGCAAACGACTCAAACCCCGCGAGGTGGTGGCCGAGTTCGACAAGTACCTCAATGACGAACTGGACTTGGTGCGCGAAGCCTCCAACGCCGCGCAACTGCGCCGTAACATGGAAGGCCTCGACCTGGTGCTGATCCCCGAGATGATCTGGGACTATTGCCAGCCCGAGGTGTTGGTCATGGAGCGCATGCATGGCGTGCCCATCAGCCATGTGGACCGCTTGCGCGAAGCGGGTGTGGACATCCCCAAGCTGGCGCGGGACGGCGTGACTTTGTTTTTCACGCAAGTCTTTCGCGATGGCTTCTTCCACGCCGACATGCACCCGGGCAACATCCAGGTCAGTCTGGCGCCCGAGACCTTTGGCCGCTACATCTCGCTGGACTTTGGCATCGTCGGCACGCTGACCGAATACGACAAAGAGTATTTGGCGCAAAACTTCACCGCCTTCTTCCGCCGTGACTACAAGCGCGTGGCCGAGCTGCACATCGAGTCCGGCTGGGTGCCTGCCGACACGCGGGTGGACGAACTCGAAGCGGCCATCCGTGCGGTGTGCGAGCCTTACTTTGACCGGCCCCTGAAAGAAATTTCGCTGGGCATGGTGCTGATGCGCCTGTTCCAGACCTCGCGGCGCTTTCACGTCGAGATCCAGCCTCAGCTGGTGCTCTTGCAAAAAACCTTGCTCAACATCGAAGGCTTGGGCCGACAGCTGGATCCCGAACTGGACCTGTGGAGCACCGCCAAACCTTTCCTCGAAAAATGGATGCTCGACCAGATCGGCCCCAAGAAACTGTGGGAAGAGCTCAAAGCCCAGGCGCCGCATTACGCCAAGTTGCTGCCACAGTTGCCGCGCCTTTTTCACGACTACCTCAAGCAGCCTCGCCAACACGACGCCAAGCAGTTGGAGCAACTGCTGGCCGAGCAGCGCCGCACCAACAAACTGCTGCAAACCTTGCTCTACATCGGCATGGGCTTTTTGGTCAGCTTGCTGGGCCTGCAAGTTTGGTCGCATTTGCAGCTGTACTGATTTTTTCGCCAAGGAGACATTGCCGTGTTGCTGACCCTCGTGATCGCCTACCTGTTGGTGACCATCGCGATTGGCCTGGTGGCCGCCAAGCGCGTGAAAAGCTCTGCCGACTTCGCCATTGCAGGCCGGCATTTACCGCTGGCCATGATCATCACCACCACCTTTGCCACCTGGTTTGGCTCTGAGACGGTGTTGGGCATCCCAGCCAAGTTCGTCAACAGTGGCCTGCATGGCGTGGTGGAAGACCCTTTTGGCGCAGGCAGCTGCCTGATCTTGGTGGGCCTGTTTTTCGCGGCCAAGCTCTACCGCATGACTTTGTTGACCATCAGCGACTACTTCCGTGAGCGCTATGGCCGCAGCGTGGAGGTGATCTGTTCGGTTGACCTGCCCCCTCTGGCCGTACCAATCAATTGGAAGTAGTCCAAGGGTTCAAGGTTAATCCAAAACTTGAGGGTTGAGATTTGCAGCGGCATTGGTTTGAATCCTTTGCTGCTGCGCGAACT
>NZ_JASGBH010000007.1 GCF_030053395.1 Limnohabitans lacus
CCGGAACATGCGTCCTGCCCACAGGTGCCGACGGTGTCGGCGTTGAGACCCTGTCCCCGATCAATTCAGGTGGGGGAGTTTGAGGTGGCCATAAGTGGGGGAATTTGGGTGGCCATCAGGGAGTTCATCATTGTTGAATGTAGAGGGAGAGGGAGACGACGACGGTTTCACCTCTATCACTGCTGACTGAAGCTGGAACTCCCACCTTTCATTTTTGTTAACTACGCTGTAGATATTTCCTGCGAGATCTGTATAAGAAATCGAAAAACGATCCTTATCGAATGCCGTTATAGCGTCACCTTGTGCAATCGGAATCACGGAGGAGTACGAAAAAGTACCAGCCTCCGCGACGTCAGTTGGACTGCCTGCTATCAGCTTCAAGCTTTGATAGCGAATATGATCAGTAAATGTCTGGGCACCCTCACTGTAGAAAATTGGGGCCTTCAAATCCACCGTGAACGACTGATCCGTCGATTTCAGAATATTGCCGGCCAAATCAACGATTGAAGCCTTGAGCACATATTGGGTATTGGCTCCTTCACCACCCAATATTTGATTAGTGTTGTTGTAAGTCCATGCGCCATTGGCTTCAACATCGACGTAAGACTGCGACTTGACTTTGCCATCCGTACCCAAAACTTGAACCCGGACTTTGCCTGTGAAACCAGTGTTGCTGTTTCCGATGTTTCCATGGAAAGTGAGCGCTCTTTGATTGGTTAAATAATCTGAACCTGCATTTGGATTTGAAACCAAATCGCCTGAGTCCTGATCAAGCTTCGTCACCGCAATGGTAAATTGCGAATTGGTATCCGGATTGGCATTGGTGTCAATCGTGATCTCTTTTTGAACAAGCTCAGCCCCAACCGCGTTGCCTGCCTTGTCCACCACTTGTGCCTTCAGCTTGTAGGTGCCATCGGCCAACTTCTGGGCCGAGTTATCCCATGACCACCCCCATTGCCCACCCGTATTGACAGGCTCCACATATTGAAAAGCCAGCACTTTACCTGTTGAGTCCAGCAGTTGCAGTTCAACAAGATCCCCGTTCTTTACGAACGTGTTGGTGACCGTCCCTTTGAAAGTCAAGGTGTTGTCCGACGTATTGAAGTCAGACGGACTGACACCAGTATCCGCATCGATAGAGCCAATCTGCACCGAGACGCTTTGGTTGTCACTGTCCGCTGACCTGTCCACCACAAACGAGGGGCCCGCCAACGATTCAGACACATTCCCTGCCGCATCTTTCACCACCACCGAATACGTCACCTCCCCATTGGCCAATGCCCCGTCATCCGGAATCTGCACCACGAATTGACCCTGATCGTTCTTGGTCGTTGAGGTGTACGTTTTGCCTGCAATGGTCACTGTGGCGCTGACTGCATCGGCATCTGCGGTGATCAGCAACCTGGGGGTGTTGTCCGAGGTGATGCTGTCGCTGTTGCTCACGCCCGTGTCATCTTCGGTCGCCAACTTGGCTGCCGTGACTTTGGGTGGCTTTGTGTCGCCTGCGCCTGTACCGCCCCCGCCACCACCTGCCCCGACCAAAGCCAAAGGAGCTGCCCAAATGGGATTGAAGCCTGCTGCAGTCAAGACCCCGACAGCGGCACCCGAAGCCACCACGGGCTCACCGCCGAGCGCCATACCCACGAACTTGCCGCCATCAGACAGGCTAGCCACCGTTGACGATGTCGCGCCAGACTCTGGAATATAGGCGTGGTAAACGCCAGCTTCCGCCTCTCCGATCAAAGCATTGAAGTCGGGGACGGTGTTTTCGAAATAGTCGGTGATCAACAGGTCCGTGGCATTGGAGCCCGAAAAGCTGACACTCAAATCTTTGCCAATGCGCTTGGCCCGGATATTGTCAGGTGCCATGCCTGTGGTTTCATCAACCAGCAAATACTTTGCCGCAGGCTGTGACTTGATTTTGACCGGCTGGTTAGCGGCGGCTGGGATATCAACCGTCGTGGACTTCTCCGAGCCATGGTTAATTTTGACTTTGTAGGATTTTTTCATCGTTCAAGGTGTATTTGTTATTGGGTTTCACGAAGGCTTAGCGCTTGGCGCCAGTGACCACAATTTCAACGCGACGGTTGGGTGCGTGACAAATTTTGTTTTCAGGCGTGCGTTTTCTGCCGCAACTGACTTTGATCAGATGCTCTTCGCCTAAACCCTCCACTTTGAAACCCCGCGTCGGATGGACGCCTCTGGACTTGAGCTGATCAGCAACCACTTGCGCACGCTTCAAGGACAGCTTCTGGTTGAGTTTGGCTGAACCAATGGCGTCGGTATGGCCCACCACGCGGATACGCTCGACTTTGCTGTAATCGCGCAGCAGGTTTTGGACCAGGTTTTCAATCGCGTTGAAACTCGACGCTTTGAAGTCGGCTTTGCCGAACTCAAACAAGGCATCGGTTTCCAGTGCATACAAGCGGGACGGCACAACTTTGGGCGCAGGCACCACCACTGGCGCGGCCAACACGGCTGGTGCAGGAGTTGCTGCAAAGGCAGTTACGGCCGTCACGGTTGCCGGGGTCTGACAAGGCTGTACAAGAGGTGCTCTGGAGACCGTGTGAATTTGCTGGGCGGTCTCCGTCAGATCGCGTCGCGCCTGTTCGCTGGAGACCTCAATCAAGGCACCCCAAGCGTTTGGAGCTTCTGCCACTTTGAGAAACAAGGTTTTGCCCGCTTGGAATGACCAGGGCTGAACCGGCGTGGTGTTGCCCATATGCTGATATTGCGCGTCATTCAGGACAGCATGAATCTCCACCTTGCCAGGGCTTGAACAAAACTCGGTGTAACCACCTTTGAGCAATGACGTGTGATAACGCCCTGCCAGATAGACATTGACCGGCTCTAAGGTTCCCACAGACCGCATGCGGTAAATGATGATGCGTGATTGGTTCAGGGGAGCTGGTTTGATGGAGGCGAATTTTTCACCGAAAACCTCCATGACAGGTGCAGCGGGTCCGCTGCTTTGCACGGGTGTTTGTGCGAACAAAGAGGTGGCCAAGCCAAGCCCCCCTAAAACGCCAACCCATTTTTGGATGCATCGAACAAACGACGCGGGACGCTCTACAAAGTGATCCACCTAAGCTCCTTCGGTCTGACAAGGGAGCTTTAATGTAAATTAATATTTAAGTTTTATTAGAAGAAATTTAGGTATATTTAAATATTACTTTTAGTGAACTGCTGTTGCCAATGCTTGATGAATTTTTCTTCA
This sequence comes from Limnohabitans lacus, assembly GCF_030053395.1. Classification (GTDB taxonomy): domain Bacteria; phylum Pseudomonadota; class Gammaproteobacteria; order Burkholderiales; family Burkholderiaceae_C; genus Limnohabitans_A; species Limnohabitans_A lacus. The sequence continues at coordinate 3,218 of NZ_JASGBH010000007.1, forward strand.
TGCATTGCATGAACTACGGGTTTTCCCTGGGTGCATTGCGCCCCACCAAGTCTTCGCGCACTTCACGCGCCTGCACATCGATCACATCGGAAGAGGTGGGCCCGGCACCACTTTGAAAGCGCTGGCGCATCCCTTGGTATTGCTGCCAAACGATGGCAAGCTGCGGTTTGCGTCCAGTGAGGAGCCAGCGCACAGAGGCATACACGACATAAAGCACAAGTGCTGCCAACATACCCACCAAGAGCAGCATTCCCAAGAGGGTCAACAGCAATCGCAAGATCCAGCGCATCAAGGTTTCCACAAGCATCTTTCTCAAAAATCAAGGCAGCCGGTCGAGCGCCTGCATGTAATCAGCCGAACGCACCAATTCGTCCCAAGCCCGAGCGGGCGAGCGGGGCAAGAGGTTCAGGCGGCGCTCTTCACTGACCTCGTTGGGCTGCCAGTGGCCTTTGACTTGGGCTTCGGCCAATTGGTCGAGCACCTCGTCCAGTTCAGCGCCAGCGTTGACGGCGGAGCGGTTGCACAACAGCGCCAGATCACAGCCCGCTTGCAGCGCGGTGATCACCGCCTCGGTGTAGCTCAGGGTGCGGCCGTCCATCTGGCGGGCAGCCGCCATCGACAGGTCGTCGGTGCAGACCACGCCCTGAAAGCCGAGTTGTCCGCGCAAGATGTCTTGCAGCCAGCGCGGCGAAAAACCAGCCGGGCGGCTGTCGACCTTGCTGTAGATCACATGCGCAGGCATCACGGCGGTGAGCACGCTGGTGAGCCATCGGTAAGGCTGCGCGTCGTCGGCCAGGATGGCTTTGAGGCTGCGCTTGTCGATGGGCAACGCCACATGCGAGTCGGCCTTGACCGCCCCGTGCCCGGGAAAGTGCTTGCCGCAGTTGCCCATACCGGCTTGCAACAGGCCTTGCATCAGGCTGCGGGCCAAGAGGCTCACCACACGCGGGTCGCGGGCAAAGGCGCGGTCGCCAATGACTCCGCTTCGGGAAGCGCCGGGCCGCCCCAAGCTTCCCGAGCCCCCTTGGGGGGCAGCAAGGGCGTGCCCTTGCGTGGGGGCTACATCCAAGTGGTCCAGATCGAGCACGGGTGTGAAGCTGAAATCGACGCCGCAGGCCCGCAATTCGCTGGCCAGAACGAAGCCCGCCGAAGTGGCCGCTTCGCAGGCCTTGAGGACACCCGAGCCGGGTTGGCCTTGGTCGTCATGACCCCACATTTCGCCAATCGCCCGCATGCTGGGCAAATGCGTGAAGCCGTCGGTGCGAAAGCGTTGCACACGGCCGCCTTCGTGGTCCACCGCAATCAGCAAGTCAGGTCGGATGCTTTTGATGTCGGCGCACAAATCACTCAGCTGTGAGCGGCTTTGCCAGTTGCGGCCGAACAGGATCATGCCGCCCACCAAGGGGTTGGCCAGGCGGCGGCGGTCCACGGCGCTGAGGCTGTGGGCTTCGATGTCCAAAATCAGGGGGGCGTGAATGCTCATGGCTTGTCTAGGCAGTTCGGGGTGAACAAGGGGATTTCAAGGCTGGCGGGTTTCCACCACACAAAAGCTGGCGGCGTATTCCGATTCGTCGGTCACGGTGATGTGGGCGCTCAGGTTTTTGGCTTCAAACCAATCCTTGAGCACCCCATGCAGCACGATGACCGGCTGGCCACTGGGCAGTTTGCCGACCTCGCACAAGCGCCAAGTCATGGGCATGCGCATGCCCAGGCCAATCGCTTTGCTGAAGGCCTCTTTGGCCGAAAAGCGTGTGGCGAGGTAACGCACACCGCGCTCGGGCCAGCGGGTGCTGCGGGCTTTCCATGTCGCCATTTCGGCATCCGACAAGACCTTGGCGGCAAAACGTTCGCCGTGCCGGTCCAGGCTGGCCTGGATGCGGCGGATGTCGCAAATGTCGGTGCCGATGCCGTAGATCATTTGTGCAGACAAGCCAGATAAGCCTGCACCGTGGCGGCATAGCCCATCTCCAGCGCGTCGGCGATCAGGGCGTGACCAATCGAAACCTCTTGCAAGCCCTTCACGGCGGTCACAAAGGCCGGCAAATTGTCCCGGTTGAGGTCATGCCCTGCATTGAGACCCAAACCGGCTTGGCTGGCGGCTTGCGCTGCATCGGCATAGCGCTGCAACTGGACGGCGTTGTCGGGCGTGCCCCAGGTGGCCGCATAAGGCTCGGTGTACAGCTCCACGCGGTCGGCGCCCGCAGCACGGGCAGCGGCCATTTGCTCTGGCACAGGATCCATGAACAGGCTCACCCGCACGCCCAGCGCTTTGCACTCATCGATGAGGGGCTTGAGGCGCTGGGCGTCTTGCGGGAAAGTCCAGCCGTGGTCGCTGGTGAACTGGCCTTCGCTGTCGGGCACAAAGGTCACTTGGTGTGGACGCACGGCACGCACGTGGTCCATCAGGTTGTGGAAGGGGTTGCCTTCGATGTTGAATTCTCTGTCGGGCCAGGCTTGCATCAGGGCGTGAAGCTCGCTCACATCGCTGGCGCGGATGTGGCGTTCGTCGGGCCGGGGGTGGATGGTGATGCCCTGTGCGCCCGCTTGCAGGCACAGCTGGGCCGCACGTGTGACGCTGGGGATGCCCAGGTGGCGCGAGTTGCGCAAGAGCGCCACTTTGTTCACGTTCACCGACAGGGCCACGTTGGAGGAGGAATGGGTCATAAGGTTTGAAGGTCCAGCATCATTTGGCGGGTGCGCAATGCACCCACACCGCAATGGTAGTTGAGCATTAGGCGCATGGGGCGTTGTAACTGGATCAGCAAGTCGCCGCAGTCGCGCACCAAAGCCGTCATCGGATGCACGTCGTCCAAAGCGGCTTGCAGCGCCAGCCACTGGCGGCCCGTCAGCGCATGGCGGTCATCGGCCGGCACCCATTGCAGGCCTGCTTCTGGCACCAAGGCATAGTGTTCATCGTCCCCCAAGGATTTGAGGGTGAGGGTCTGGGCATTGAGCGCGGGCAAGAGGCCAATGTCCTTGAGCAAGATCAGCTCAAAGCCGCGCAGGGCCCATTGCAGCGCACTGGGCTCGCCACTGGCCAGCAAACGCACCGCTGCGGCATAGACCTCGAACAAATGTGCGTGCGCATCGTCGCGCACCAACAAGCGCATGAGCAACTCATTGAGGTAGTAGCCCGACAAGAGGGCCTCACCCGTGGGCATGACATGCCCACCCACCCATTCGGCCGACTTGAGGGTGCGGATGTCGCCGTCACCGCCAAAGGTCAGCGATAAGGGCTGCAAGGGCAAGAGCACCGGACGAAAACTGGAACTGGGGCGCTTGGCCCCTTTGGCCACCACCGCCACACGGCCATGGTGGCGAGTGAAAACTTCCAGGATCAGACTGGTTTCGCTCCAGTCGTAGCGGTGCAGCACATAAGCTGGCTCATCCGCGATCCGTTGGGTCGCCATGTGGGGTGTTTATTCGTAGCCGAAGGAGCGCACGCGGGCTTCGTCATCGGCCCAGCCCGAACGCACTTTGACCCACAGCTCGATGAAGACCTTGGCGTCCAATAGCTTTTCCAGCTCCATGCGGGTCTCGGTGCCGATGCGCTTGAGCTTTTCACCCTTGTCACCGATCACCATGGCCTTGTGGCCTTCGCGCTCGACCACGATGGTGGCCGCAATGCGCAGCATGCGTTTGGAGGTGCGGCCGGGCTCTTCGTCAAACTTGTCGATCACCACCGTGGAGGTGTAAGGCAGTTCGTCCCCCGTCAGACGGAAAAGCTTTTCGCGCACCATTTCACTGGCCAGGAATTTCTCGCTGCGGTCGGTGAGTTCGTCTTCGCCGTGCCACCAGGCTTGCTCGGGCAGGTATTTCTCGCAAACACCGAGCAAGCGTTCGATGTCTTTGGGCTGCTTGGCCGACATGGGAAAAAACTCGGTGAAGGCGTGACGCTCTTGCATCTCGCCCAACCAAGGGGCGATGTCACCGCGGCGGTGCACGTTGTCGAGTTTGTTGGCCACCAGCAAGACCGGGATGCCGGGCTTGAGCAGGGCCAAGACCTTGGCGTCTGCCGTGGTGAAGCTGCCCGCTTCGACCACGAACAAGACCAGGTCCACATCGCCCACCGCGCCCACCACGGTTTTGTTCAGCGACTTGTTGAGCGCTGTGCCGTGGATGGTCTGAAAGCCGGGCGTGTCGACAAACACAAACTGGTTGGCGCCTTGCGTGCGGATGCCGGTGATGCGGTGGCGCGTGGTCTGGGCCTTGCGCGAGGTGATGCTGATCTTTTGGCCCACCAAGGCATTGAGCAAAGTTGATTTGCCCACGTTGGGCTTGCCCACAATGGCCACCAGGCCGCAGCGCTGCCCCTCAACGGCCACAGGTGCGGCCAGAGGCTCCACGGGCAACGCGGCAGCTTCTGCGCTGTCACGCGGCTGGATGGTCACGCCAGCGATCTGGACCGGGCGGCGCACGATCTGTTCATGCGCGGTGCGCTCGGCTTCGCCAGGTTTCTTGTCGGTGCTCATGCGGCGCTTTCTGATTTGAGGGTGTTCAACATGGCCGCGGCTGCGGCCTGTTCGGCTGCGCGGCGCGATGCGCCCGTGCCTTGTTCTGTTTTTCGCAATTCGGTCACTTCGCACGAGACTTCAAACACCTGCCGATGGGCGGCACCCGAGGTGCCGATGACGGTGTATTTGGGCAAGGCCAATTTGCGGCCTTGCAGCCATTCTTGCAATTCGGTTTTGGGGTCTTTGCCCACCGCTTGCATGTCGGGTTTGATGTCCACTTTTTCGAACAAGCGCTCCACCAAGGCTTGGGCGTCTTTGTAGCCACCGTCCAAGTACACCGCCCCGATGATGGCCTCCAAGGCATCGGCCAAGATGGAAGGCCGGTTTTGACCGCCAGAGCGCATCTCGCCCTCGCCCAAACGGATCACAGAGGGCAAGTCCAGCGTCTTGGCCAATTGGTGCAAAGTGTCTTGCTTGACCAAGTTGGCCCGCACACGGGACAAATCACCCTCGGGCAGTTGCGCCAGCTGCACATACAGCATGTGCGCTACCGACAGGTTCAAGACCGAGTCGCCCAAAAACTCCAGGCGCTCGTTGTGATCTGCGCTGAAACTGCGGTGCGTGACCGCCTGCTGCAATAAGCCAGGCTGGCGAAACGCGTAACCCAGGCGAATTTGCAAAGCGGACAGGAGTTCGGACATGGGCAGCGCCATCAATCAAAAGCGCCGATGCGCTTGAGGTTGCCAAAGTTCATCCAGACCAAGAAGGCTTTGCCCACGATGTTGGCATCGGGCACGAAACCCCAGTAACGGGAGTCGGCCGAGTTGTCGCGGTTGTCACCCATCATGAAATAGTGGCCCGCAGGCACTTTGCAGCGCACACCTTCGACGGTGTACTGGCAGTTTTCACTGAAGGGGAAAGGGTCCACACCTGGCACAAATGCAGGACGGTCGTTGTCCATGATCGCTTGATGCGGCTTGCTGCCCAGCTTCTCGCTGAAGTGCTTGAAGTAGCGCATGGTCGATTCGTCGAAATAATCGGGCAAGGCTTGGGTCTCGATGGGCTGGCCATTGAGGGTGAGCCTTTTGTTCAGATAAGCCACCTCGTCGCCCGGCACACCCACCACGCGCTTGATGTAGTCCACACTGGGTTTGGGTGGGTAGCGAAACACCATCACATCACCGCGCTGCACAGGCGTGCCTTCGGTCAGCTTGGTGTTGAGCACCGGCAAGCGAATGCCGTAGTGGAACTTGTTCACCAAGATCAAATCGCCAATTTGCAGCGTCGGGATCATCGAGCCCGAAGGGATCTTGAAGGGCTCGAACAAAAACGAGCGCAAGATGAACACCACCACAATGACGGGGAAAAGGCCCGCCGTCCAATCGAGCCACCAAGGCTGCATCAGCAGCTTGTCGCGCGCGTCCTGGATGTCGGTGTCGATTTTCTCGATGCCCATCTTGTTGAGATCAAGGCGGCGCTGGGCGGCTTGCGCTTCGAGTTGCTCAGCCGCTTGTTGGCGGCGCGGCAAGAACACGAAACGCTCGGCCAACCAGTAGACCCCGGTGATGACCGTGGCCATGAACAAGAGCAGTGCGAAGTTGCCCTCGATGAAACCGAGGTACCAGCTGCCGGCATAGCCGACAAAAGCGGCCAACACCAAAGACGTCAAAAACTGCATCAATCTTCCACCTGCAAAATCGCCAAGAACGCCTCTTGGGGCACCTCGACCGAGCCAATCTGTTTCATCCGCTTTTTACCCGCTTTTTGTTTTTCGAGCAGTTTGCGTTTGCGGGTGATGTCGCCACCGTAGCACTTGGCCAACACGTTCTTGCGCAAGGCCTTGATGGTTTCACGGGCAATGATGTTGGCGCCAATGGCCGCCTGGATGGCCACGTCGAACATCTGGCGGGAAATGATCTCGCGCATCTTGGCCGCCACGGCGCGACCGCGGTACTGCGCCTGGGTGCGGTGCACGATGATGGACAGCGCATCGACCTTTTCGCCGTTGAGCATGATGTCGACTTTGACCACGTCCGACGCACGGTATTCCTTGAACTCGTAGTCCATGGAGGCATAACCTCGGCTGACCGATTTGAGCTTGTCAAAAAAGTCGAGCACGATCTCGCCCAATGGCATCTCGTAGGTCAACATCACTTGCCGGCCGTGGTAGGCCATGTTCATCTGAACGCCGCGCTTGAGGTTGGCCAGCGTCATGACGGGGCCCACATAGTCTTGCGGCATGTACAGGTGCACCGTCACGATGGGCTCGCGGATCTCTTGCAGCTTGCCCTGATCGGGCATCTTGGAGGGGTTTTCCACCATGATGACTTCACCGTCGCCTTTGACCACTTCATAGACCACGCTGGGTGCGGTGGTGATCAGGTCTTGGTCGAACTCGCGCTCCAGACGCTCTTGCACGATTTCCATGTGCAGCAAACCGAGGAAGCCGCAACGAAAGCCAAAACCCAGCGCTTGCGACACTTCAGGTTCGTAGTGCAGCGAGGCGTCGTTGAGCTTGAGCTTTTCGAGGGCGTCGCGCAAGGCGTCGTACTGGTTGGCTTCGGTCGGGTACAAACCGGCAAACACCTGCGGCTGGATTTCCTTGAAACCAGGCAAAGCTTCAGTGGCGGGGCCCATGTTGTTGGGCAGCTTTTTCTCCAGCGTCACGGTGTCGCCCACTTTGGCGGCCTGCAACTCCTTGATGCCCGCGATGATGTAGCCCACCTCACCGGCCTTGAGCGCGTCGCGTGGCTGGTTGGCGGGGGTGAACACACCCAGGCTGCCCGCTTCATAGACAGCATTGCTGGCCATCATGCGGATGCGTTCGTTTTTGAGCAGCTGGCCGTCCACCACGCGCACCAACATGACCACACCGACGTAGCTGTCAAACCAGCTGTCGATGATCATCGCCCGCAAAGGCGCGTCAGGGTTGCCTGTGGGCGCAGGCACCTTGGCCACGATGGCTTCTAAGATTTCATCAATGCCCATGCCGGTCTTGGCCGAGCAAGGAATCGCGTCTGTCGCATCGATGCCGATCACATCTTCCACTTCTGCTCGCGCGTTGTCAGGATCGGCGTTGGGCAAATCCATCTTGTTGAGCACCGGCACCACTTCCACGCCCAAATCGAGTGCGGTGTAGCAGTTGGCCACGGTCTGCGCTTCCACGCCTTGACTGGCATCGACCACCAACAAAGCACCTTCACAGGCCGACAGCGAGCGCGACACTTCATAAGAGAAGTCCACGTGTCCAGGCGTGTCGATCAGATTGAGGTTGTAGATCTGGCCATCTTTGGCTTTGTATTGCAGCGCAGCGGTTTGGGCCTTGATGGTGATGCCGCGCTCTTTCTCGATGTCCATCGAGTCAAGCACCTGGGCTTCCATGTCACGCGCTTCCAAACCTCCGCAACGCTGAATCAAGCGATCGGCCAGCGTGGATTTGCCGTGGTCAATGTGCGCAATGATCGAAAAATTTCTGATGTGATTCATCAACGAAGGTCTGCAAGTAGGTGTGGATCAATGATCCGAAAAAGAAAAAAGGGCGCGTCTTTTGAATGACGCGCCCTGAACCAACAATCTATGGCAACTGCGATAGTTGGGACTTCATTGTAGGCAAATTGCCTGGTTCGCAAAGCCCCCAAATCGCTTCAGACCGGTCGTTGCTGCTGTGCAACATGAAAATTATCCACAACTTATGCACAAGCCATCGAATATTTCATGGAACAACTTGTGGAAGGTCTGTGAATCAACGGTGGATTCATCCGGTGAATCTCGCATCGTGAATTCGTACCTGTCTGATATGCCATGAATTCATGGTCAAGACGTCTGATTTTATCCAAATTCGTTATGAGAACCCATAGAAGTTAGCGTTCGCCCACATGCAAAGATTGACATCCATGGTCGAAAAAAATATTTCTATCCCCCCTGAACCCGGTGGAAATAACCCAGCAAAGCCGCGGGGCTCTTGACAATCACCGCGCCCATTCATTTGGCAGGTCGGATCAAGACGTACTGAGCGGCATCGCCCCGGCGGATCAACAAGCTCACCGGACGGCTTTTGTCGAGCTTGGCCACCACCGACTCGAACTCCTTGACATTGACCACTTCCATATTGGCCACGGCCAGGATGAGGTCGCCCTCTTGAATTCCCGCTCGCGCTGCGGCATCACTGGCACTGTCGACCACCACACCCCCGCGCACCCGCGCCTCTTTTTTCTGGGCGGCGCTCAGGTCACTGACCACCAACCCGAAACTGGAAGCTTTCGTCGGAGCGGATTTTTTCTCAGTGACAGGGGCCTCGGCCTTTTCCGCTTCGATTTCGGCCACCGTGATGCTCAGCTCCTTGCTGGCACCGCGGCGAAACACCGTGATCGGCGCGCGTGTGCCCGGCTTGGTGTTGCCCACCCAGCGCGGCAGGTCCGACATTTTTTCGATCGTTTTGCCGTCGAACCTGGTGATGATGTCGCCCGCCTCAATGCCCGCCTTGTCGGCAGGGGCACCCTCTTCCACGCCGCGCACCAAGGCACCCTGTGCTTTACCCAAGCCAATCGACTCGGCCACCTCTTTGGTCACCGGTGCAATCTGCACACCGATGCGGCTGCGGGTCACACGGCCTGTTGCCCGCAGTTGATCGCTCACGCGAATGGCTTCATCCATCGGAATGGCAAAGGAAATGCCCATGAACCCACCCGAGCGGGAATAGATCTGGCTGTTGATGCCCACCACTTCACCGCGCATGTTGATCAATGGGCCGCCTGAGTTGCCAGGGTTGATCGCCACATCGGTCTGAATGAAGGGCAGGTACTCGCCCGTGTCACGCTGCTTGGCGCTCACGATGCCGGCCGTCACCGAGTTTTCAAGCCCAAATGGTGACCCGATGGCCATGACCCACTCGCCCACTTTGAGGCGACTGACATCGCCCACTTTGACGGCCGGCAAACCCGTCGCCTGAATTTTGACCACTGCGACATCGGTGCGTTTGTCCGCCCCAACGATGCGGGCCTTGAATTCGCGCTTGTCGGTCAGCGTCACCATCACTTCATCAGCGCCATCGACGACATGGGCATTGGTCATGATGAAACCATCCGAACTCAGGATAAAACCCGAGCCTACACCGCGAGGTTGTGCTTCTTCAGGCGATTGTTGGCGATTGGGCCGGGGTGACTGGCGCGGCACATTGGGCATGGGGGTGCCAAAAAAGCGCCTGAACAACTCCTGCATTTCTTCGTCTGGACCTCCAGCGCCTGCCGCATTGGTGCGCACCTTTTCCAAGGTCCTTATGTTCACCACCGATGGACCCACCTGCTCCACCAACTCTGTGAAATCGGGCAGGCCGCGCACCGCTGATGCGGCATTTTGAGCCCAGGCTGCTTGAGGCAAGCCAACACCAGCAGCTCCCCACAAGAGCAAAGCGCCCGACATGGCCAGTGCATATTTCTTCAATGCCATTTTCAACATCGATTCATCCCTTGATTTGAAACCCTGCGCAGTGTTGCGCCCAGTGTGAAGACTCATATTTTCAGCGGCGAAGCGCGCCTGAGCTCAGGTCTTGCATCGCCCATGGGGCGCGAATATACAGCGCAACGAAAACCATGCCAAGACAAGGGCATGGTGGCGCGATGGAGCAAAGCAAACTGTCGGCGAAGGGGGGCTCTAACAGGGGCATTTAAACCTTGGCAAACCACAAAGAGGCTGTGCCCCGTGTCCAGCAACACGTGCACATGAACGGGGTGTTCATGGCGCTGAAGATCTTGCCAATGCCAGCCCTGACCATCCCAGAGCAGTTGACCTTCAGAAAGAAAATCGCGTTTCGCCAAGACCATGGCAGTGGTCACCGAGATGAGCCAACACATCAGCGCCATGATCTCTAAAAAGCCCTTGTTCTGGCTGAGCTCTCGCCAAGCCAACAAAGCGACTGCGGACAGCACTGCCAAAAGCCAGCTCAAGCGCGCTCCCCAAACAAAACGCCCCACCGGGTAAACCACAGGCGGGGCGTTGTGCATGGCGCGAACCTTGACTTGGACTCGTCAGATGCGTTTGAACACCAGAGAGCCGTTGGTACCGCCGAAGCCGAAGTTGTTTTTCAGGGCCACGTCGATTTTCATGTCGCGCGCCGTGTTGGCGCAGTAGTCCAGATCGCACTCGGGATCGGGGTTGAGCAGGTTGATCGTTGGTGGCACTTTTTGATGGTGCAAAGCCAACACGGTGAACACGCTCTCAATACCGCCTGCACCACCCAAAAGGTGACCGGTCATGGACTTGGTTGAGCTGACCACGGTTTTGTACGCATGATCGCCCAAAGCCGCCTTGATGGCATTGGTTTCGTTGATGTCACCCAGCGGCGTGGAGGTGCCGTGAGCGTTGAGGTAATCGATCTGGTCGGCATTGACGCCGGCGTTGCGCATCGCATTGATCATGGCGCGGCGTGGGCCGTCCATGCTCGGCGCGGTCATGTGACCGGCGTCAGCGCTCATGCCATAACCACCCAGCTCGGCATAAATTTTGGCGCCGCGTGCTTTGGCGTGTTCGTACTCTTCGAGCACCATCACGCCAGCACCTTCGCCCAAGACAAAACCATCTCGGTCTTTGTCCCAAGGACGTGAAGCCGCTGTGGGGTCGTCATTGCGTGTCGACAAGGCCCGCATGGCGGCAAAACCACCGACACCTAAGGGCGAAACGCAAGCTTCGGAGCCACCCGCAATCATCACATCCGCGTCGCCGTATTCGATCAAACGACCGGCTTCGCCAATGCTGTGCAAGCCTGTGGTGCATGCGGTCACAACGGCCAAATTGGGGCCTTTGAAACCACTGCGCATCGAGACATGACCTGAAATCATGTTGATGATCGAGGCTGGCACGAAAAATGGAGAAATTCGACGCGCGCCGCGCGCTGTGTATTCGGTGTGGGTGTCTTCGATCAGCGGCAAGCCGCCGATGCCCGAACCAATCACCACACCAATGCGGCAGGCCTCGTCTTCCGTCAGGGCTTCGCCTGTCAGCAGACCGGCGTCTTGGATCGCCTGTGTTGCTGCAGCAATGCCGAAGTGGATAAAACGGTCCATCGTCCGAGCTTCTTTGCTCGAAATGTAGGACTCAAGATCAAAGTTCTTGACTTCACCCGCAAACTTGCAAGCTATGGCTGAAGCATCAAAACGTGTGATCGGGGCAATGCCGGACTGACCGGCAATGAGGCTGGACCATGCATCGGCGACCGTGTTGCCCACGGGGCTGATGCATCCCAAACCCGTGACAACAACGCGGCGCCGGGTCATCGTCGATCAGGCCTTCTTGCTTTGGGCGTAGTCGATCGCAGCTTGCACCGTGGTGATTTTTTCTGCGTCTTCGTCAGGAATCTCGATGCCAAACTCGTCTTCGAGTGCCATCACCAGTTCCACTGTGTCCAAGGAGTCGGCACCCAGATCGGCCACAAAGGCTTTTTCGTTGGTGACTTGTGACTCTTCAACGCCGAGTTGTTCAGCAATGATTTTCTTGACACGTGCTTCGATATCGCTCATGGGGTCCCTCTGAGGGTTGTGAAAAATGAAGATTTTACCTGTCTGGAAGGGGTTTCCAGAAAATCAGGCCATGAACATGCCACCATTGACATGCAATTCTTGACCTGTGACATAGCCCGCGTGCGTTCCGGCCAGGTACGCGACCGCGTGGGCGATGTCTTCAGGCTTGCCCAAATGGCCCAGAGGAATCTGGCCCAGCAAGGCTTTTTGTTGTTCTTCGGGCAAGCTCGCGGTCATGTCGGTCTCAATGAAACCAGGGGCCACGCAGTTCACGGTGATGTTGCGACTGCCCAACTCGCGTGCCAGCGCACGGGTCATGCCCGCCACACCGGCCTTGGCAGCGGCGTAGTTGGCCTGGCCGGGGTTGCCGGAGGCGCCCACCACGCTGGTGATGCTGATGATGCGGCCATAGCGCTGCTTCATCATGGGACGGATCACCGCGCGGCTCATGCGAAAGACTGCCTTGAGGTTGGTGTCGAGCACCGCATCCCAATCATCGTCTTTCATGCGCATGGCCAAGGTGTCGCGGGTGATGCCCGCGTTGTTGACCAGCACTTGCAGGCCGCCGTGCTCTTTGACGATGGCATCGATCAGGGCTTCGCCAGCGGCCGCGTCATTGACATTCAAGTTCGCACCGCGACTGCCGGGGAAGGCCGACAGGGCCTGGCTGATCTTGGCAGCACCGTCATCGCTGGTGGCGGTGCCAATGACCACAAAACCTTGTTGCGCCAGATGCAAGGCAATAGATGCCCCAATGCCGCGCGATGCACCGGTGACCAGTGCAATTTGTTTTTGGGCTTCGCTCATGCCAGCAATCCTTTGATTTCAGACAGGGTGGCGGGGTCGTACAAGGCCACGCCATTCAATTCAGCATCGATCCGCTTGGTCATGCCCGCCAGCACCTTGCCGGGGCCGCATTCGACCAGGGTGCTCACGCCACGGGCCTTGATGGCCTGCACGCACTCGACCCAGCGAACGGGGCCAAAAGCCTGACGGTACAGCGCGTCGCGGATGCGGTCGGCATCGGATTCGATGGCCACATCGATGTTGTTGAGCACCGGAATCTGGGGCACACCCAAAGTCAGTGTGGCGAGCTTCTCACGCAGCTTTTCGGCTGCCGGCTTCATCAGGCTCGAATGGAAAGGTGCCGACACGGGCAAGAGCAGTGCACGCTTGGCGCCCATGCTTTTGAGCACTTCGCAGGCTTTATCGACTGCAGCCTTGCTGCCCGCGATCACGGTTTGCGCTGCATCGTTGAAATTCACGGCTTCCACGACTTCAACGCTGTCTGCGGCAAATGTGGCTTGGGCTTGTTTACAGCCCTCAATGACTTTGTCGGAAGCCAGGCCCAAAATCGCGGCCATCGCGCCCACGCCCACGGGCACGGCTTCTTGCATGGCGGCAGCGCGCAGGCGCACCAGGGGAGCGGCTTGCGTCAAAGTCAACACACCGGAAGCCACCAAGGCGCTGTATTCACCCAAGGAGTGACCCGCCACCACGGAAGGCTTGGCGCCGCCCTCGGCCAGCCAGGCACGGTAAGCAGCAACGGCCGACACCAACATCACGGGCTGGGTGTTGGTGGTCATGGCCAGCGCTTCTTTGGGACCTTCATGGATCAATTTGGCCACGTCTTCGCCCAGTGCGTCCGAGGCTTCTTTCAGGGTTTCGAGCACCACGGGATGATCACCCCAAGCGTCCAGCATGCCCACAGATTGCGAGCCCTGGCCGGGAAAAACAAAAGCAAATGTTGTCATGTGCAAATTGGGTATCTGTAAAGAATCCGGGTGAGCGTGCCGAGCATCGCTGACCCGAGCCTGTCAAATCAATAACGCAGGAGCACCGAGCCCCAAGTGAAGCCGCCACCCACGCCTTCGAGCATGAGGGTCTGACCGCGCTGGATGCGGCCATCGCGCACGGCGGTGTCCAGCGCCAGCGGGATCGAAGCGGCCGAGGTGTTGCCGTGCTGATCGACCGTCACCACCACCTTGTCGGTGCTCAGCTTGAGCTTTTTGGCGGTGCTTTGCATGATGCGGATGTTGGCCTGGTGAGGGATCAGCCAATCAATGTCGGCATCGGTCAGGTTGGCTTTGGCCAGACTGGCACGGGCGGTTTCTTCGAGCACGCCCACCGCCAGCTTGAAAACGGCCTGGCCGTCCATCTTGAGGACGGGGTCACCCAAAATGCTGCCCCGGTTGACGTGACCGGGCACGCACAGGATGTCCTTGTGCTTGCCATCGGCATGCAAATCAGTGGCCAAAATGCCCGGCTTGTCGGAAGCTTCCAAAATGACCGCGCCTGCGCCGTCACCAAACAACACGCAGGTGGTGCGGTCCTTGAAGTCGAGGATGCGGCTGAACACCTCCGCGCCAATCACCAAGGCGCGCTTGGCCGAACCCGACTGGATCATCGAATCGGCAATCGTCAGTGCGTAAATGAAGCCACTGCACACCGCTTGCACGTCAAATGCAGGACAGCCTGCGGTGCCCAGTTTGTGCTGGACCATGGTCGCCACCGAGGGGAACACCATGTCTGGCGTGGATGTGGCCACAATGATCAGGTCAAGCTCGTCGGCAGAAATGCCTGCGGCGGTCAAAGCCCTGCGCGCAGCTTCGGTTGCCAGATCGCTGCTTCCTTGGGCATCGGCAGCGAAGTGGCGGGCACGGATGCCCGTGCGCTCCACGATCCAATCGTCAGAGGTTTCAACACCTTGCTGCGCCAACTCGGCAGCCAGGTCGGCGTTGGTCAGGCGTTTTTCGGGCAGGTAACTGCCCGTGCCCAAGATGCGGGAATAAATTCTCATGGTGTGGTGACCGCTGCTTCTGCCCGATCGGCTTGCGCCCCCATCAACAAGGGGGCGGCATGCGCGATGCGTTCACGAACGCGATCCAGCAATTGGTTTCGGGCTGCATCATAAGCCCGGTTCAAGGCTGTCTCAAAAGCAATCTCGTCGGCCGAGCCGTGGCTCTTGAACACCAGCCCGCGCAAGCCCAGCAAAGCCGCACCGTTGTAACGGCGATGATCAACACGATTTTTAAATGCAGATAAGACTGGATAAGCCAAAATGGCTGCAATCTTCGTGAAGATATTGCGAGAAAACTCAGTTTTAAGGAAGCCACCGATCATGGTGGCCAAGCCTTCGCTGGCCTTCAGGGCCACATTACCGACAAAGCCGTCACAGATGACGATGTCGACCGTGCCTTTGAAAATATCGTTGCCTTCCACGTTCCCGTGGAAGTTCAAATCACCCGCATTGCCTGCAGATCGCAACAATTCGCCAGTTTTTTTGATGATTTCATTGCCCTTAATGGCTTCTTCACCGATGTTGAGCAAACCCACCGTGGGGTTTTGCTTGTCCTGCAGGACGGAAACCAAGGCCGAACCCATCACCGCAAACTGCAGCAAGTGCTCTGGTGTGCAGTCCACATTGGCCCCCAGGTCGAGCATGGTGGTCCCGCCACCTTTGAAGTTGGGCATTTGGCCTGCAATGGCTGGGCGGTCAATGCCGTCCATGGTCTTGAGCACATAACGGGCAATGGCCATCAAAGCGCCCGTGTTGCCTGCCGAGACGGCAGCACCCGCCTTGCCATCGCGCACCTGCTCGATGGCGATGCGCATGGAGGAGTCTTTTTTCTTGCGCAGTGCAATTTCCAGCGGATCGTCCATCTCCACCACTTCGGTGGCGGGCACCACATGGGCGCGAGGATCCGACAAAGCACTCAAGGCCTCCGGACGCCCCACCAAAAGCAAATGGGCATCGGGATGTGTCAACAGGAAGCGTCGGCATGCAGCCAGCGTGACGCGCGGACCGTGGTCACCGCCCATGCAATCGACTGCCACAGTGATCGGGGTAGGCGAGGTCATGGCATCCTTGAGCTCAAAACAGAAATAAACAAATCAAAGACCACAAAAACAAAAGCCCGATGCTACTTTAAAAGTAGCGCCGGGCCTCTGGAGGCTGAGGGCTGACGCCGATCAGGCTTCGGATTTGTTTTTCAGCACCTGACGGCCACGGTAGAAACCGTTGGGGCTGACGTGGTGACGCAGGTGGGTTTCGCCGGTGGTGGGTTCCACAGCGATGCCAGGCACGTTCAGTGCATTGTGCGAACGGTGCATACCGCGCTTGGAGGGCGATTTTTTGTTTTGCTGAACAGCCATGATGGCTCCTTGGAAGCTTGGAGGCCGCGCAAATACAACGCAGCTTCTGGTTGATGAGAGTGGTCACCCAGCAAAGAACTGAGCGAAGCCATCGATTATAGCCTAAGCCAGAGCCGCTGAACAGACCCGAGCAAAAGATCAAGACTTGCCCGTTTTCAGTCCGGCCAAAACCCCAAAGGGGTTCGGTTTGGCCGACTCGGATTCAAACTCCGGGTCCACCGCCGACATGGGCATGACTTTGGGGCAGACCTCGTGCAAAGGCACCAAGGGCAAAGACAAAATCAACTCGTCCTCGATCAAGGCCAGGGCATCAAAATCTCGGCTGATCACCAAAATGTCCTCTTCGGCCTCATCGTCCAGCGCCGCGGCCGTGGTTTCATCGGCCACAAACCGGAAGGAGCGTTCGGCCTCGACCGTCTCTAGTACCGGCGTCAAGCAACGCTGGCACTGCATGGGCAAATCCACCGAGGCCTGCAAATCGAGCCAAATCTGATCGGCACCGCCCGACTGGGGCACCAAACGCCCCATCAAGCGCCAGAGCACTTGGCCCGCTTGCAAGTCACCGGCAAACTGCTCGTCGAGCAAACGCGGCAAAGTGCCCAAGGGCGACTGCCCTTGGAGGTTTGCGCCATCGCGGGCAAAGGCCACGACATCCAAATGCGAGGGGTCCAACTTTTTTTCCATGCCTGCAGTGTAAGAGAATCCCCCCATGAGCATTTCCGCAACCCCTCCTGTTTTGTTGTCCGGCGACCAGCGCCCGGTGGTGCTGGGTTCGACCTCGCGTTACCGCCGCGAATTGATGGAACGCCTGCGCATTCCCTTCTCGGTGGCCGCCCCTGATGTGGACGAAACACCCGCTGCTGGCGAATCGCCGCGCGATCTGGCTTTGCGTCTGGCCTTGGCCAAAGCCAAAGCTGTGGCCGCCAAACACCCCGATGCGGTGGTGATTGGCTCTGACCAAGTGGCCGATCTGGCGGGCCAGCCTTTGGGCAAACCAGGCGAGCACGCCCGTGCCGTGCGACAGCTGCGCCAGATGCGCGGCCAAACCGTGGTGTTTCAAACCGCTTTGGCCGTGGTGTGTCTGGCCACCGGTTTTGAAGCGGTCGATCTGGCCGCTGTGCGTGTGGTCTTTCGCGACCTGAGCGATGATGAAATCGAGGCCTATTTGCAAGCCGAGAAGCCCTATGACTGCGCTGGCAGTGCCAAAAGCGAAGGCTTGGGCATTGCCTTGCTCGAATCCATCGACAACGACGACCCCACCGCACTCATTGGCCTGCCCTTGATCCGCACCGCACGTCTGCTGCGCCAAGCTGGAGTGAAACTGCTGTGAACGCCACGCCAACCCCAGGTCGCCTCTTTTTGGTGCCCACCCCACTGGACTTTGGCTGCGCCGAACAAGCCCCAGTGAGCGATGTCCTGCCCGACAGCACCCTGGCCGTTGCGGCCAGCTTGCAGCACTGGGTGTGCGAGAACGCCAAAAGTACACGGGCTTTCCTCAAGCGCGTGAACGCATCACACCCGTTGGCGGCACCGCTGGCCGAGCAACAGATCACTGAACTGCCGCGCCACGTGCACAAAAAAGGCGACCACCAATCGGGCTTTGATGGCAAACCCTTGCTGGCCGCCGCTTTGAAGGGCCACAACATCGGACTGATCAGCGAAGCGGGCATGCCCGCTGTGGCCGACCCGGGCAGCTCGGTGGTGCGGGCCGCGCACGATCTGGGCTTGCGTGTGATCCCGTTGGTGGGCCCCGTGTCATTGCTTCTGGCCTTGGCTGCCAGCGGCCTGAATGGCCAGAACTTTGCTTTTGTGGGCTACTTGCCACAAGACGCCGGCGAGCGGGCCGCGCGGCTCAAACAGCTCGAATCGCTGGCCCACAAAACCGGCCAGACCCAGCTATGGATTGAAACGCCTTACCGCAACGCCGCCATGCTCAGCGGCTTGTTGCAAAGTTTGCAAGGCGGCACGCGCTTGGCCATCGCCAGCGGCCTGACCTTGCCTTCAGCGCGCATCCAGAGTCACACCGTCGCGCAATGGAAAAAGGGCCTGCAAGGCCCTGATGGTCACACGCCCGCGGTTTACGCCATCGGGCCCTGAAGGGTCAGCGCAGTGCCGAACCCATGCGCAAGGCGTGGACAGCGCCCTCGCCCATCGCGGCACCAAAGCGCTTGGCCAAGCGCTCAGCCACGTTTTCGTGACGCGAGTAATCGATCACGTCCGGTGCTTTGACCACATCACGGGCCACGCCATCCAAGCTGCCCAAAGCGTCGGCCAAACCCATGTCCACGGCTTGTTGACCGCTCCAGAACAAGCCGCTGAACATCTCAGGCGTTTCTTTCAGGCGGTCACCCCGCCCCTGACGGACCACCTGGATGAACTGGGAATGGATCTGATCGAGCATGGCCTGTGCGTGCTTGCGCTGGGCTTCGGTTTGCGGGCTGAAC
Source organism: Limnohabitans lacus (assembly GCF_030053395.1). Lineage (GTDB taxonomy): Bacteria > Pseudomonadota > Gammaproteobacteria > Burkholderiales > Burkholderiaceae_C > Limnohabitans_A > Limnohabitans_A lacus. The sequence continues at coordinate 21,782 of NZ_JASGBH010000007.1, forward strand.
GGGTCCAGAAAACCCTTGTTAGCGCCAGCCGTCATCAGGCGGCGTTCCACACCCAATTTGTCCATCAATCCGGTGAACCCAAAGCCGTCCATCAAAACGCCAATGCTGCCCACGATGCTGGCCTTGTCGACAAAGATTTGGTCGGCAGCTGCCGCAATGTAATAAGCAGCCGATGCGCAGGACTCTTCCACCACCGCGTAAATCGGTTTTTTGTGCAGCGCTTTGAGGCGGCGGATTTCGTCGTTGATCAAACCAGCTTGAACAGGGCTGCCCCCAGGCGAGTTGATCAACAACACCAAGGCTTGCGAGCCCGAATCTTCCAGCGCACTGCGCATGGCAGCCATGACGTTTTCCGCGCTGCCCTCGCCTTCCCCACCGATCTCGCCTTTGATGGCCACCATGGCCGTGTGCGGCATGCTGGGGCTGGTCGAGGGCGAGTTGTAGCTGAAAGCTTGCCAAGCGATCAGGGCGATCAAGAACAACCAGGCCAAGCGCAAAGCGGTTTTCCAGCGGCGCGCCGTTTTTTGCTCATGCAAAGTGGCAAAGGCCAGCTCCTCCAAGGTGCGGCGCTCCCAACTGCGGTCAACCGCAGGCGCTGCATCGGCCGAGGTCGTGGTGAACTGGGGTTCGCGAGGGTCTTGCATGGTCAAAATTCAACAGGTTTCAAGTTGTAGGCAGTATGCCAGTGAACCACGCCATCGCGCTCTGACAACTCGATTTTCACCAAGCCTCCACGGCAAGGCCCGCCCGAGCAGGCCCCTGTGTCGGGCTGGTAAGTGGCCCCGTGCGTGGCGCACATCAACCAACGGCCCGTGTTGTCAAAAAATCGATCGGGTTGGTAGTCCATCTCCATCGCCACATGGGTGCAACGGTTCAGGTAGGCGTACACACCACCTTGGTAACGGATGGCAAATGCACGGCAAGTTTGTCCTGCATAGACGATGTCAAAAGGCACCGCCCGCCCACCGTTGACCAGGTCAGCGCTGTTGCACAAAGGGATCGTCGCGTCCATGAACACCCCCGCTTCAAGCGTGTTGCAACAACCAGTCGTGCAGGTCTTGCACGCTGTGGGCCACATGGCGTGGCTTTAAGACATGGAATGCCTCGGGTTCGTGCGCGCCATAACTCACACCGACGCTGGCACAACCGGCGTTCAAGGCCATCTGCAGATCGTGCGTGGTGTCACCGATCATCAATGTCCGCTCGGGCTCCACGCCAAATTCACGCATCAACTCGTGCAGCATCAAGGGACTGGGTTTGCCCGCGGTTTCATCGGCGGTGCGTGAGCCATCGAACACATCGCGCAGGGCCACGTCGCGCAAGGCTTCGTTCAAGCCCTGACGGCTCTTGCCTGTGGCCACCGTGACCCAATGGTGCCGCGCCTTCAAGGCATGGAGCAAGGGCAAGACACCGTCAAAAAGACTGATGTCGTTTTGGTGCGCCATGTAATGGTGCCGGTAACGCTCACCCAGCTGGGGGTATTTGTCTTGAGGTACGTCCGGTGCAGCATGGGCCAGCGCAGGCATGAGCGCCATGCCGATCACATAAGAAGCCGCTTCACGGGAGGGCTCTTGCCCGCCCACATCGACCACGGCCCGCTGGATGCAACGCGTGATGATGGCCGTGGAGTCGAACAGGGTGCCATCCCAGTCGAAGGCGATCAAATCAAACTGACGGGGTCTTGAGCTGGACATGGTCAACGTAGGCTTTCAGTTCAGGGGGCAAATCGGCTTGCAAGGCCACACGCTCGGCCGAGACGGGGTGGTTGAACTGCAAACGCCAGGCATGCAGAAACATCCGCTTGAGGCCCTGCTTGGGCAGCGCCTTGTTCCATTCAAAGTCGCCGTATTTGTCGTCACCAGCAATCGGATGGCCATTGCTGGCCAGGTGCACCCGGATCTGGTGGGTGCGCCCGGTTTTGATGGTCACCTCCAGCAACGTGGCACCGGCCAGGCGCCGCGACACCTTCACCAGCGTGATCGAGCGCATGCCGTCCGGATCCTCCGGGGTGGTCACTTTGACGCGCCGCTCGCCATCGGGCAACAAAAACTTGTGCAGCGGTTGGTCAATCACCTTGAGTTTGGCGGGCCATTCGCCTTTAACCAGCGCCAAGTAGGTCTTGCCGGTTTCGCGTTCTCGGAACTGGTCCTGCAGGTTTTTCAGAGCGCTGCGCTTTTTGGCCACCAGCAAAATGCCGCTGGTGTCACGGTCCAGCCGGTGAACCAGCTCCAGCAATTTGGCTTGCGGGCGGGCCTGGCGCAATTGCTCGATCACACCAAAGCTCACGCCCGAGCCACCATGCACCGCGACCCCGGCAGGTTTATCGATCGCCAAGAGGCTATCGTCTTCTAAAAGGACGGGGAATTCTCGTCCCGGGGCCGGCTTGGCCGCCTTTTCGGCCACTTTGTCGGAAATGCGCACCGGCGGCAGGCGCACTTCGTCGCCGTTTTCCACCCGGGTTTCCGCACTGGCGCGGCCCTTGTTGATGCGGACCTCGCCGCTTCGGATGATCCGGTACACATGGGTTTTGGGCACCCCTTTGAGGTGGCGCATCAAAAAGTTGTCCAAACGCTGACCGGCAGATTCCTCGTCCACCAACAACCATTTGACGGCGGGCGTCGCCGCAGCAGATTCGGCCCCTATAATGTGATTCACTGGCAATTGGCTGTAAGTGGTTGATTCAAATGGAAATGAATTCCTGAGGACAGGAGTTTAGTCCACCACCACCGCGCCAAACCAGAAGGTCGATGCCACCACCGGCACGATTTGCAGACTGAAGGCCAACGCCGACAGTGGCCAATCGCCCCGGAGGTTGGGCCGACGCTCAGAAACCCAGATACGGAATACCCCAAGTTCAGCAGCCTCAGAAGGCTGCTGAACGGATCAAAGCGAGATGTTTGTGTTGTTCGGAACTTTGCTGATGTGGATGGAGTGGCTCACAAAGCCAAGCTCTGTCGTCACGCCGCGTGCCGGGCAGTTTGTCTTGGACACCGGGGGAAGCCCCCGGCAGTGGACGAATCTCTGCACAACTTTCCACTCGCCCCATCCACGCGCCACGATCCCCATTCCTGTGCTCACGCGCAGCTGAATGGCGGTCACCATCGGCAATTCCCTTCGTTTCGAGCGTCAGCTTTGGCAACGTGGACCCCTAGAGGGTCGGTTGTAAATCGCTCGTGTGCGTGCTTCAAAGTACTGCACCACCCGCGCGACACTGATTAAAGAAGGAATGCATCATGAAACGGATGCTGATCAACGCTACGCAGGCTGAAGAACGCCGCTTGGCCATCGTCGACGGACAAAAACTCCTCGACTACGAAATCGAAATCGAAGGCCGCGAACAGCGCAAGGGCAACATCTACAAAGCGGTCGTGACCCGCGTAGAGCCTTCGCTGGAAGCTTGCTTTGTGGACTACGGCGAAGACCGCCATGGCTTCTTGCCCTTCAAGGAAATCTCTCGCCAATACTTTGCCGAAGGCGTCTCCGTCAGCCAGGCCCGCATCAACGATGTGATCCGCGAAGGCCAGGAACTGATGGTTCAGGTCGAAAAAGAAGAACGTGGCAACAAGGGCGCAGCCCTGACCACCTTCATCTCGCTGGCCGGTCGCTACGTGGTGCTCATGCCCAACAACCCCCGTGGCGGTGGCGTCAGCCGCCGCATCGAGGGCGATGACCGCGCCGAGCTCAAAGAAGCGATGGACCAGCTGGAATACCCCAAGGGCATGTCCATCATCGCCCGCACCGCTGGCATCGGCCGCTCCGCGCCCGAGCTGCAGTGGGATCTGAACTACCTGCTCAAACTGTGGAGCGCCATCGACGGCGCTGCACAAGGCAAAGGCGCTTTCCTGATTTATCAAGAGTCGAGCTTGGTGATCCGCGCCATCCGCGATTACTTCAACAACGACATCGGCGACATCCTGATCGACACCGACGACATCTACGAACAAGCTCAGCAGTTCATGAGCCACGTGATGCCCGAATTCGCGCCCCGCGTGAAGCGCTACCGCGATGACGCACCGCTGTTCAGCCGCTTCCAAATCGAGCACCAGATCGAATCGGCCTATGCACGCACCGTGCAACTGCCTTCGGGCGGCGCCATTGTGATCGACCACACCGAAGCCTTGGTGTCGGTGGACGTGAACTCGGCCCGCGCCATCAAGGGCGGCGACATCGAAGAAACTGCCACCCGCACCAATTTGGAAGCCGCCGACGAAGTGGCCCGCCAGATGCGCCTGCGCGATCTGGGCGGCCTGATCGTGATCGACTTCATCGACATGGAAGAGAGCAAGAACCGCCGCGAAGTGGAAAACCGCTTGCGCGACGCGCTGCGCCAAGACCGCGCCCGCGTGCAGTTCGGCACCATCAGCAAGTTCGGCCTCATGGAAATGAGCCGCCAGCGCTTGAAGCCTGCATTGAGCGAGGGGGCGTCCATCCCCTGCCCACGTTGCGGCGGCGCTGGCCACATCCGTGACACCGAAAGCTCGGCACTGCAAATTTTGCGCATCATCCAGGAAGAGTCCATGAAGGACAACACCGCCGCCGTGCACGCCCAAGTGCCCGTCGAAGTGGCTGCCTTCTTGCTCAATGAAAAGCGCCCCGAGATCGCCAAAATCGAATTGCAGCAACGCATCAGCGTGCTGCTGGTGCCCAACAAGTCGCTGGAAACCCCGCACTACAAGCTCGAGCGCTTGAAGCACGACGACCCGCGCTTGGACCGCATTGAAGCCAGCTACAAGATGGCCGAGATCGTCGAAGACGCCACCACCGTGACCCGCCGTTCACAAGAGCCCACCAACAAGCAAACGCCGGTCATCAAAGGCGTGTTGCCTGACGCCCCCGCGCCAGTGGCGCCGGTCAAGGTGGAAGCGCCTGTGGCCGCCAAACCAGTCAAAGCGGCAGCGCCCGTGAAAGCTGCCGCTGCCAGCGGCGGTTTCTTTGGCTGGCTCAAGCGCTTGTTCGGTGGCAGCACCGAAGCCGCCAAGCCCGCCGTGGCCGACAAGAAAGACGAAAAAACCCGCGAAGGCCGCAACGGCGAGCGCAATGGTGAGCGCCGTGAAGGTGGCCGCGATGGCCGCCGTGACGGTCGCCGTGATGGCCGCCGTGGCGATCGCACTGAGCGCCCCGAAGGCGAAGCCCGCGCACCCCGTGAAGGTGGTCGCCGTGGTGAAGGCCGCAACGAAGTGCGTGATGGCGAAGGCCGCCCCGCACGTGGCGAGCGCACAGAGCGCTCGGCTGGCGAGCGCCAGCCCCGCGAAGGTCGCCGCGAACGCGGTGACAACAACCGCAACGAGGCCCCAGCCGAGTTGGCCGCCGATGGCACCGAAGTGCGCACCGAGCGCGCACCACGTGGCGAAGGTCGCCGTGAACGCGGCGAAGGCCGCCGTGAACGCGGCGAACGCCGCAACAACGACAAAGCCCCAGGCGAGTTGAACACGGCTGACAACGCCGTGGCCATCGAAGGCCAGGAAGCGCCCGCAGACAACGCCGCGCAGACCGAGAACAACGGCGAGCGCCGTGAACGCCGCTCACGCGACCGTTATGGCCGCGACCGCCGCGAACGCGCTGGCGAAGCCCGCCAAGACAACGGCAGCGAAAACGCCAGCGACAACGCCATCAACGATGCCGCCCCCGCGACTGAGGTGACCGAACAAGAACGCCCCGCACAGCGCTCTTACTTCGAGCGTGCACAGCAAGCCGCCGCCGAAACCGCCCCACAGCAGGCCACGGCTGCTGCCGAAACCCCAGCTGTGGTCACGCCCGAAGCAGCGCCTGCGGCCCCTGTCGCTGCAGTGGTTCCTGCAGCAGTGGTGCCCGCCCCAGTGATCACGCAAGTGTCTGCCGCTGCACCGAGCGCTGCCCCCCAGCCTTCACGCGGTCTGCCCAAAGTGGCCAGCTACACCTTGCCGCTGGAAAGCCTGCAAGACATCGCGCAAACCTCCGGTCTGGTCTGGGTCAACTCCGACGCCGACAAGATCGCAGCGGTGCAAGCGGCCATCGCCGCCGAACCCAAGCCTGTGCATGTGCCGCGCGAGCGTCCACCCGCCGTGGTCGTGAACGAGGGTCCGCTGGTCTTGGTGGAGACACGCAAAGACCTGAAAGACATGAACTTGCCTTTCTGAGCGTGATGCGCTGATCACATCAGCGTCGCCCCCCAAAGCCGAACCCCTGGGTTCGGCTTTTTTCATGCGCCTTGTATAACCCGCAGCATGTCCGGCACCGTCCGGGCCACATGGCCACCGATGAACATGGCGCCGATGGGGTCTCCGAAGGTGCCCAAGGTGGCGGGACCCACCACGCGCAAATCGGCTTGCGCCTGCCCTGCCGCATTCAAGGCGCAGCACTGGGCATCCACGGCCAAGCCCATGCGCACATCGTCCAGGCGCACATGGCCTTGCGCGGTCAAGCTCTGCAGCAAGGGGTTTTCAGCCAGGCCCGCCGCCGTGTCCAGGCCCGTGCAATTGACCACAACATCGAATGTTTCGGCGCTGTGCTGCCGCTGTCCATCGACTTTGCGCGAAAGGCTCAAACGCAAACCGGGGCCCGATGTGGCCTGGGCCGCTGCCTGAACCTGTCCTGCCCAAAACTGCAACTGGCCAGCGGCCAAGGCCTTTTGCACAGCGGTGTCGGTTTGTGGCACCGAGCGAAATCGGTGCACGTCGTACCAAACCCGCAAGCGCTGGAAAAACCTGTGCTTTTGTGCCAGCGGCAAGCGCGGCCACAACTGCCACAAAGCATCGCGCAGTTCATCAAACGGCACCGTCCAGCCCACGCCTTCGACCGAGACCTGCGCCATGCGTTGGCGAAGCGCTCTGAGCAAAGCCCTGACGGTTGGCGCAGGCCCCGCTTGTTGCAAAAAGTCAGGGACGGGGTTGGCCAATCGGTCCATGAGCACACCCCCTGGCAATTGGTCGAGCACTCCGGGGGAGTCGATTTGGGTCAGCACAGGCAACACCGGCCCTTGCGGTTTGGGCATCAAGCCACGCCTGGACATCACCACCAGAGGGCCCGCATGGCCTTGGCCCAGCAAAGTGGCCAGGGCGTCACGCGCGGTCAATCCGCCGCCCAAGACCAAGACCCGCGCATCCAAGGGGATGGCCTTCAGGCGCTGGGTGTCCAAACCGTTTTCGATCACCGCAGGGTGATCCCGCCAAGCGTCTGCAAACGGTGGGGGCAAGCGCAAAGGCGGGTTGCCAGTGGCCAACAAGAGCATGTCCGCCTGAATCACCTGACCAGCTCGTGTGCGCAAATGCCAGCCCGTGGCGGTGCGCTGCGCGTCCACGGCCACGTCTTGGACATGCGAGATCTGGCAGCCATTGACCGACCCATGAGCGTGGGCCTCCAGCGTCTGGGCCAGATAGCGCGCAAAGTCAGATCGGCGCATGTACCGCGCACCATCGGCATGCAGGGCATGGGGGTCGGTTTGATTCAAGCCTTGCGCTTGACACCAACGGGTGAAATGCCAGGCCTCTTGCGGGATGGCCGTGTGCACATAAGTGGGTGCATTCAGGCGGTGATCAGGGTCGGTGGTCGAGTAGGCCATGCCTTGCCCCAACTGGGCACGCGGCTCAACCAGGGTGATGGCCAAGGGCTGCGCGGTTTGCCGCACCAACTGAACCGCCAAACAAACGCCGGTGTAGCCGCCGCCCACAATCAGCACCCGGGGCAAAGCAGCGTGGTTCACCGCGGGCCGCCGATCAAAACCCAAGCGGTTCAGGCGCCGACCAAGGCGGCTTGCTTCCAAGCCTGCGCGGCGGCGGCAGCGTCTTCGCGTTGTTCGGCCAATTCGGCCAGCGCCAACCAGGTGCGGCGCTGCAGCTCAGGCTCTTGCAAGCCCTTGGCCGCTTGCGTCAACAAGGCCTGGGCCTTGCCCCACAGGCGGTGGCGCAAACACACCATGCCCGCCAGGTACTGCAAACGCGGATCACGCGGCTGGGCCTGTTGCAAACCCTCCACACGGGCCAGGCTTTGTCGCGCATCGGCGGCTTGCGGATCGGGCAGGCTCAACTCCAGCGCTTGCACGACGCGCAGCTGTTGAAAAGGAGACCAGTCGGCGGCACCTGCCTGCATCGGTGCCCACAATGGCTCCAACCACAAGCGGGCTGTGGCCGCCGCCCCGCCCAAGGCCATGAAGCGCAAGGCCACTTCGGCCGCCACATCGGGCATCTTGCGTTGGCTGGGGTTCAATTTTTGCCAGAGCTTTTGCACACCCTCTGCGTCACGCACTTGCGTGAGCCACTCCAGGATCAAGCCACGCACCAGGCTCTCGGCTGCTGCAGGCGAGAAGGCACGGTGCTTGGACAGCAGCACCGCGGTGTCGAGCGCTTGCGCGGTTTGCCCCGCCAAACGCGACGCTTTGAGCAACAAGCGCATGGCCACCATGCGGCGCCCCACAGCGGTGGGCAACTCTTGCAGACGGTCCAGACTGGCCTTGGCGTCGCGGTCATCGAGCAACCAGCGTGCCGCGCGCAACTGCACGCCTTCGGTCAGCGTCTGTCGCTCGGCAGCCGTGCCTTCTTGGGCTTGCATGACGGCTTGGGCCAAATGGTGCTGCCGGAGGGCCTTGTCTTGCAAAGCGTGGGCCGACTCGGCCGCCAAGACGTGGGAGAGTGTGCGCAAGGACACCGCATGGTCCAGCGTCAAGCCGGCCGCTTGCATGGCGGATTCTTTTTCCAGGGCGTTTTGCGCCGACTTGCGGGCCCGCAAAAAACGCCCGGCCATGAAGTGGCTGATCGCATCGAGCAAAGCCGCATGGGCGGCGCGCTCTTTTTGCTGCAAACGCCAGCGCTGCGCCTGCTTAGGCAAAGCGAACAAAGCGGCCAAGGCTTGCTGCGCCACGACCACCAAAAACACCACCGAAGCCAAGACCAGGAGCACCAAATTGAGCGACAGGTCCACACGGTAAGGCGACAGGAACACCGTCACCGTGCCTTGGTTGTTGCCAGCCAGCCATGCACCGGCTGAGGCCAGTGCAAACAAACTCAATAGCCACAGAGCTGCGCGCATGGACTTACCTTCCTGCCGCAGCGGTGGACAAGGCGGTCAGCGACGCCTCCAGGCGCGGCAACTCGCTGGACTTCATTTGCACACCCGCTTGCTCCAGCAATTGAAGCATTTGGGTAGTTTTGCGCGAGGTCCCATCGGCGTAGCGGCGCACCATGACCGCAGCCGAGCCCAAGTCGTTGCGGGCCGCGTCTTTTTGCCGGGCCAGCAAACCCAAACGGGCATTGAGCAGCTTGAGTTTGAGGTTTTCGCGCAAGAAAAAGCTTTGCTCTGGCGAAACCAAGGCGGCATCGGGGGAGTCGATGCGGCTCACACGCACCAAATCACGCAGCTGGTCGCCAAAACGGTTCAACCCTGCCATCCACCAAGAAGGTGCCACAGGCGCGCCCTGGGCATCCACTTTGGGCTGGGGCATCTGCGCGGGCAGTTGCTGATTGGCCAGCACCAGGCTGTCCACCATGGCCACGCCCTCGTCCAACTTGATCAACAAGCCGGGCAGGTCAAAAGCGGGGGTGGCGTTCAACCGCTCCAGGTCTTTTTCGAGGGCCCGCTGCACTGGGGCCAGACGCGGCTGGGCCGCGCGTTGCACCCGCTGCTGGGCCGATTTGAGGGCGGCCACCAAAGGCTCGGCGCTGCCGGTCAGTTGGGCTTGCTGCTGAGCCATGCGCAAGGCCGCTTCGATGTCCACCACCAGGTTTTCATCGCGTGAGCGTGACAGGCTTTGTATCAACTCGTCCAGCTGGCTGCGCTGCAGGGCCACTTCGCCCAAGCGGGCCTCGACCAGCCCCAGTCGAGCGGCGCTGTCCTTGACGGTGTCTTGCGCCTGCTTGGCCCAGGCTTTGGCTTCGAGCGACTGCTGACCGGCATCGGCGCTTTGCCGCGCCAGCTGCTCTTGAATGCGAGAGAGTTTTTGCCACAAGGCCACCGACACCAGCAAAGCCACAGCGGCCACGCCCAGCGCCAGCCAGATTTTCCAGTGCCGCAGGAAAGGGGCAGCAGGCGCTGCGGTTTCAGGGGCGGGTGCTTGATCGGGCATGGAGGTCATGAAAGTGATTTTATCGATTCAGCTTGCGATTTCAGTGACGCAGGCACCAGATGCACACGCCCCCAGCCCGACAGGCGCAAACGCTCGGCAATGCGTGGGTGGGTGGCCAAAGCTTGTGCCGTGGACACGTCCAGCCCCGGGCAAGCCTGCTGCAAATGCACCGCCGCCTCTGAGCTGCTGAACAGCCACCACGCACCGCTGTGCGTGGCTTGTTGTGCCCGGGCTTGCTGCGCATCGGACAAGGCCGGTGCGCGGCGCACATAGGCCACGGTCTGTGCAAGCTTCAGGCCCACGTCTTCGATCTGCTGGGCCAGCCAGTCGCGCCCGGCCAGCTGGCCTGTGGCGTCTGCCCCGCGCACGATCAAAACGGTGGCCTGAGCCTGAGCCTGCGCCTTGGCTGCACGGGCGCTTTCAGACACGACGGCCCACAAAGCCTCCGAGTCGAACTGTTGGGCATCGGCAGGGGGTGCATCGATGTGGTCTGCAGGCCATCCCGCCGCCAGCAAGGCCGCTTGTGTGCCCGGACCGGTGGCCCAAGCGCGGCAAGCGTGCAAGGCCACGCCTGCAGGCTGAGCGGCCATGAAAAAGCGCACCGCATTGGCGCTGACAAACATCACCGCGAAGCACTGGGGCACCAGCTGCCAGGCCGACTGCAATGCCTGCACATCGGGCAGCGGTGCAATCTCGATCAAGGCAAAGGCCTCGGCCTGCACGCCTTCGGCCTGCAAGGCCTGCACCCAAGGCCCGGCTTCGCGCTCGGGGCGGGTGACCAGGACCGTGGTCAGGGCTGACATGGCGGCTTAATGCGCCCCGCCCTGCTGCAGCGCCTGCGCCACGCGCAGGCCCAAGGCCTCGGCTGCAGGCAAGTCCGTCGCAGCGATGTCCGACGCCGCCGTCACCAAGGTGGTGTCGCCTTGCGGGTCGCCCCAGGCCGCTTGCAGCTTGAGCGCACCACCGTCCATGACCGCGTGCGCCGCCAAAGGCATGGAGCAGCTGCCGCCCATGGCGCGGCTCACGGCCCGCTCGGCGGCCACGCGCTGCCAAGTCACGCTGTCGGCCAGCGGCGCCAGCAAGGCACGCAAATCAGCGCGGTCGCTGCGAATTTCAATGCCCAAGGCGCCTTGGCCTGCGGCGGGCAGCATCTCGGTGGTTTCAAAAATATGGCGAATGCGGTCGGTCAACCCCAAGCGCTTGAGGCCTGCCGCTGCGAGCACGATGCCCGCATACTGGCCTTCGTCGAGCTTGCGCAAACGGGTGTCCAAGTTGCCGCGCAAAGGCTCGATCTTCAAATCGGGGCGCAAGGCACGCAGCAGCACCGTGCGGCGCAGGCTCGATGTGCCCACCACCGCGCCTTGCGGCAAGTCTTCAAGCCGGGCATAGGTGGAAGACACCCAAGCATCACGTGGGTCTTCGCGCGCCATCACGCAAGCCAGCTCAAAACCTTCGGGCATGTCCATGGGCACATCCTTGAGCGAATGCACCGCGATGTCGGCGCGGCCTTCGTGCAAGGCCACTTCGAGTTCTTTCACAAACAAACCCTTGCCACCCACTTTGCTCAAACTGCGGTCCAGGATCTGGTCGCCTTGCGTGGTCATGCCCAGCAATTGCACGGTGCAGCCCAAGCCTTCGAGCAAAGCTTTGACATGCTCGGCCTGCCACAGCGCCAGTCGGCTTTCACGGGTGGCGATGACGATGTGGGGTGCTTGCGGCTTGGACACGTGGGATTTCCCGGCAAAAAGGCCTCATCAAGATGAAACCGGTTGGTAATTAATCAGGGCTGGCCGATGCTAGCATGAGGCACGGCGCCACAAGCGCTGCACACCCCCTTGCCGAAACACCCTTCACCGCACACCTCTCGATGAAACAGGCCCCCAAAGACACCGCCGCAGCACCCGCCAAAACCGCCGCTCGCGCCAGCAAAACCGACAAACGCGACAGCGAACGCCCCCTGGTCGAAGACATTCGCCTCTTGGGTCGCATTTTGGGCGACGTGATCCGCACGCAAGAAGGCCCCGAAGCGTATGAACTGGTGGAGCAAATCCGCAAGCTGTCGGTGGCTTTCCGTCGCGACGCCGACCATGAAGCCGACAAGGCGCTGAAAAAGCTGCTCAAGGGCCTGCCTGGCGACCGCGCTGTGAGCGTGATCCGCGCCTTCACTTATTTCTCGCACCTGGCCAACCTGGCCGAAGACCGCCACCACATCCGCCGCCGCGCCATCCACGAACGTGCAGGCCACACCCAAGAAGGCAGCATCGACGTGGCGCTGCAGCGCCTGCGCTGGGCGGGCATCACGCCCAAAAGCATTTCGGACATGTTGGCCACCAGCTTCGTCTCACCTGTGCTCACCGCCCACCCCACCGAAGTGCAGCGCAAAAGCATTCTGGACGCCGAGCGCGACATTGCCCACCTGCTGACCGAGCGCGATGCCATCAAGGCCCGCGCCGCTGCGGTCAATGCCGCCAAGGACGCACTGACCCCCAAAGAGCTGGCAGCCAATGAGCAACAAATCCGTGCCCGAGTGATGCAGTTGTGGCAAACCCGCCTGCTGCGCTTCACCAAGCTCACCGTCGCGGATGAGATTGAAAATGCGCTGAGTTACTACGAAGCGACTTTTTTGCGCGAAATCCCCAAGCTCTATGCCGAGCTGGAAGAAGCCCTGCCCGGTCAGCCCATTGCCAGCTTTTTGCGCATGGGCCAGTGGATTGGCGGTGACCGCGACGGTAACCCCAATGTGACCGCGAAAACCTTGGAACACGCGCTGACCCGTCAAAGCGATGTGGCCCTGCGCCATTACCTGACCGAGGTGCACTACCTGGGCAGCGAATTGTCCCTGTCGGCCATGTTGGTGCCCTTTGGCCCCGACATGCTGGCCTTGGCCGAGCGCTCGCCCGACACCAACGAACACCGCCAGGACGAGCCCTACCGCAGAGCGCTCACGGGCATTTACGCGCGCCTGGCCGCCACCCTCAAAGGCCTCACGGGTGGCGACGCCGCACGTCACGCCGTGGCCCCGCAAAACCCCTACGGCAGTGCCGAGGCCTTTTTGGCCGACCTGCGCGTGATCGAAGCGTCTCTGTGCAGCCACCACGCCGAGGCCTTGGCCGCCCAGCGACTGCACCCGCTGATCCGCGCCGTCGAAGTGTTTGGCTTCCACCTGGCCACGGTGGACCTGCGCCAAAGTTCAGACCAACACGAACAAGTGGTGGCCGAACTGTTGACGACAGCCCGTGTCGAAAAGCACTACAGCCAGCTCGACGAACACGCCAAGCAAGCCCTGCTGCTGGGCCTGCTGAACGATGCCCGCCCGCTGCGCGTGCCGGGTGCCGACTACAGCGAACATGCCGTGTCGGAGCTGGCCATTTTTGAAACCGCCAAGCGCATGCTCGGCAGCTTTGGCCAGCAGTCGATCCGCCACTACATCATCAGCCACACCGAAACCGTGAGCGATTTGCTCGAAGTCTTGCTGCTGCAAAAAGAAGTGGGCCTGATGCGCGGCACGCTGGACGGTGACGCCATCAACGACCTCATCGTGGTGCCGCTGTTCGAGACCATCGAAGACCTGCGCAACGCCGCACCCATCATGCGCGACTTTTATGCCCTGCCCGGTGTGGCCGCGCTGATCCAGCGCTCGGGCGGCGAGCAAGACATCATGCTGGGCTATTCGGACAGCAACAAGGACGGCGGCATCTTCACCAGCAACTGGGAGCTCTACCGCGCCGAGATCGCGCTGGTCGAGTTGTTTGAGAAACTCGAACGCAGCCACGGCATCACCTTGCGCATGTTCCACGGCCGAGGTGGCACGGTGGGCCGGGGCGGTGGCCCCAGCTACCAAGCCATCTTGGCGCAGCCGCCCGGCACCGTGCGCGGTCAGATCCGCTTGACCGAGCAAGGCGAAGTCATTGGCGCCAAATTCGCCAACCCCGAAATCGGCCGCCGCAATCTGGAAACCCTGGTCGCCGCCACTTTGGAAGCCACCCTGCTGCAACCCACCAAACCCGCCACACGGGCTTTTCTGGACGCGGCAGCCGAGCTGTCCGAGGCCAGCATGGACGCCTACCGGGGGCTGGTGTACGACACCCCGGGATTCACCGACTACTTCTTTGGCGCCACCCCACTCAAAGAGCTGGCCCAGCTGAACATCGGTTCGCGCCCCGCATCGCGCAAAGCCCTGCAAAAAATCGAGGACCTGCGGGCCATCCCCTGGGGCTTCAGCTGGGGCCAATGCCGCCTAACCCTGCCCGGCTGGCTGGGCTTTGGCTCGGCGGTTCAAGCCTTTTTGGACAAACCCGACGCGGCCGAGCGCAAAGCCGCGCTGGCCTTGCTGCAAAAAATGTACCGCCAGTGGCCGTTTTTCCGCACCCTGCTGTCCAACATGGACATGGTGCTGGCCAAGAGCGACCTGGCCTTGGCCTCCCGGTATGCCGAACTGGTGGGCGATGCCCGCCTGCGCAAAAAAATCTTTGCTGCGATCGAAGCCGAATGGCACCGCACGGCCGACGCCCTGGCCCAGATCACCGGCGAGAAAAACCGCTTGGAAAGCAACCCGGCGCTGGCCCGCTCGATCCGCCACCGCTTTCCGTACATCGACCCCCTGCACCACCTGCAAGTCGAGCTGATCCGCCGCTACCGGGCAGGCTTGGCCGATGAACGGGTGCAGCGCGGCATCCACATCTCGATCAACGGGATCGCGGCGGGCTTGCGCAACACGGGTTGAGATCTGATTTCGGGCGGCGGCTTGCCGCCCGATAAAATCGGGGGCTATGACAAACCAACTCGACAAAAAATCCCAAGCCTGGTCCGCGCTCTTTTCTGAACCCATGAGCGAGTTGGTCAAGCGCTACACCGCCAGCGTGTTCTTTGACAAGCGCCTGTGGCAAGCCGACATCCAGGGCTCTTTGGCGCACGCCGAGATGCTGGCCGAGCAAGGCATCATCAGCACCAACGACCACGCCGACATCCTGCGCGGCATGGCGCAAATCACGCAAGAGATCGAGTCCGGCGCTTTCGAGTGGAAGCTCGACCTGGAAGATGTGCACCTGAACATCGAAGCGCGTCTGACCCAGCTGGTGGGCGACGCGGGCAAGCGCCTGCACACAGGCCGCAGCCGCAACGACCAAGTGGCCACCGATGTGCGCCTGTGGTTGCGCAGCGAGATGGACCTGATCATCGATTTGCTGGTGGACCTGCAAAAGTCGCTGGTCGATGTGGCCGAGCAAAACGTCGAAGTGATCCTGCCGGGCTTCACCCACCTGCAAGTGGCCCAGCCCGTGAGCTTTGCCCACCACCTGTTGGCCTATGTGGAAATGTTCAGCCGCGACGCCGAGCGCATGAGCGACGTGCGCCGCCGCACCAACCGCCTGCCTTTGGGCAGCGCCGCCTTGGCCGGCACCACCTACCCGCTGGACCGCGAACGCGTGGCCCGCACTCTGGGCATGGTCGATGAACAAGGCAACGCACAGGTTTGCCAAAACAGCCTGGACGGCGTGAGTGACCGCGACTTTGCGATCGAATTCACCGCCGCAGCTTCGCTGTGCATGGTGCACATCAGCCGCTTCTCTGAAGAGCTGATCTTGTGGATGAGCCAAAACTTTGGCTTTGTGCGCATTGCCGACCGCTTTACCACCGGCTCGTCCATCATGCCGCAGAAGAAAAACCCCGATGTGCCCGAGCTGGCACGCGGTAAAACCGGTCGCGTGGTCGGCCACCTGATGGGCCTGATCACCCTGATGAAGGGCCAGCCCCTGGCCTACAACAAGGACAACCAGGAAGACAAAGAGCCGCTGTTCGACACCGTGGACACGCTCAAAGACACCCTGCGCATTTTCAGCGAAATGGTCGGCGGCCAGGTCACCCCCGCCACCGGCCAAAAAGAAGGCGGCATCACCGTGAACGCTGCCGCGATGGAAGCGGCTGTGAAAAAGGGCTACGCCACGGCCACCGACTTGGCCGATTACCTCGTTAAAAAGGGCCTGCCCTTCCGTGACGCCCACGAGGTGGTGGCCCACGCGGTCAAGACTGCCCAAGGCCTGGGCGTGGACCTGTCAGAGCTGCCGCTGGAAACCCTGCAAAAGTTCGACAGCCGCATCGAAGCCGATGTGTTCGGCCCACTCAGCCTGCAAGGCTCGCTGAATGCCCGCAACACCTTGGGCGGCACAGCGCCTGCGCAGGTGCGGGTGCAGATTGCGCGGCACCGCGGCCGTTTGGCTTGAAACCCCTGGGGTGATCGTGGGCTGGCTGGGTGAACGCCCAGCCAAGCCGCTTCCTCCGCCATAATTTGGCATCTCAACGCCCTTGCAGGCGTTAAACCACTCCCATGACCGACATGACCACTGCTGCCCCCACCCTGATGCCCTGGACCGAATCGCTCACCACCGGCGATGCGCGCATGGATGAGACGCACCAAGAGTTTGTGGACATGATCAACAAGATCCTGGCCACGCCTGAGGCTGAGCAATTGCCCATCTACAAAGAGTTCCTGAACCACACGGTCGAGCACTTTGCACAGGAAGAACGCTGGATGCTGGCCACCGGCTTTTCGGCCGACAACTGCCACGCCGAGCACCATGCCACCATCTTGGAAACCATGCGCGTGGTGGAAGCCCACTACCTCGACAGCGACACGACCATCATCAGTCGCATGGCTGAAGCACTGGCCGAATGGTTTCCAGGTCATGCCAACAGCATGGACGCGGGCTTGGCCGCTCACCTGAAGTCCGTGGGTTTTGACAGCGTGACCGAAACCTTGGCCGACCCATCGGCCATCAAGAACGTGACCATGTCCGGTTGCGGCAGCGTCAGCTGCACCAGCTGAGCGCAGCTCAGCCGATCGCCCAGCAAAGTTCGGCTCCTGCGGGGCCATCCCTTCAACCGGACACCAAGAAATTTCACAGCGGCTGTCCCAAGTTTCACAGCCCTGACGGCCTTCGGCGGCTAGGATGCCTGTTGCTTTTGACAACAGACAAACCACCCGGAGACCGCCCCCATGCCCGTGATCACCAACATCGAAGACCTGCGCGTTTTGGCCGAAAAGCGCGTGCCGCGCATGTTCTACGACTATGCCGACAGTGGCTCCTGGACCGAGGGCACCTACCGCGCCAACGAAACCGACTTTCACAAGATCAAGCTGCGCCAGCGCGTGGCTGTGAACATGGAAAACCGCACCACCGCCACAAAAATGGTCGGCATCGACACCAAAATGCCCGTGTGCATCGCCCCCGTGGGCCTGACGGGCATGCAGCACGCCGACGGCGAAATGCACGCGGCCATGGCGGCCAAGAAGTTCGGCATCCCCTTCACCCTCTCGACCATGAGCATCTGCTCCATCGAAGACATCGCAGCGCACACGCAAGCGCCGTTTTGGTTTCAGCTCTACATGATGCGGGACCGCGATGCCATGATCCGCATGATCGACCGCTGCAAGGCCGCCAACGTGAGCGCCCTGGTGCTCACGCTCGATTTGCAAGTGATCGGCCAGCGCCACAAAGACCTCAAAAACGGCCTGACCGCGCCACCCCGCCCCACCCTCGCCAACATCATCAACCTGATGACCAAGCCCCGCTGGTGCCTGGGCATGGCCGGCACGAAACGCCACACCTTCGGCAACCTGGTGGGCCACGTCAAAGCCGTGACCAACATGAAGTCGCTGGCCTCGTGGACCAACGAGCAGTTTGACCCGACCCTGAATTGGGAAGACATCGCCTGGGTCAAGAAACAATGGGGCGGCAAGCTGATCTTGAAGGGCATCATGGACGTGGAAGACGCCAAGCTGGCCGTGGCCAGCGGGGCCGATGCCATCGTGGTCAGCAACCACGGCGGTCGCCAACTGGATGGCGCACCCAGCAGCATCGAAGCCCTGCCGGCCATCGTGGCCGCCGTGGGCAGCCAGATCGAAGTCTGGATGGACGGCGGCATCCGTAGCGGCCAGGACGTGCTCAAGGCCTGGGCCCTGGGCGCCAAAGGCACCATGATCGGCCGCGCCATGGCCTATGGCTTGGGTGCCATGGGTGAAGAAGGCGTGACCAAAGCGCTGCAAATCATCCACAAAGAGCTGGACGTGACCATGGCCTTTTGTGGCCACACCGACATCCAGAACGTCAACACCAACATCTTGCTGCCGGGCACCTTCCCGACCGCCTGAGCGCTGGCGGCTCGCGCTATGCTTGAAGGGTGACCATCGCCCCTTCCGTCGCCACACCATTTAGCCCTGTGCGCCGCATTGCCCACCTCGACATGGACGCGTTCTACGCGTCCTGCGAGTTGCTGCGCTACCCGCAACTCAAGGGAATGCCGGTGGTCATTGGCGGTGGCCGGCGCAAAGAAGACGATCTGCTGGGCAAGCTGCAGGCGGCCTACCCCGACGGCGAATGGACCGAGGACAACTTTGCCGAGCGGCTCGATGAGATTCCAGTCGACTTCTTTCCGCGCATCGAGGGCTACACCGGGCGAGGCGTGATCACCACCGCCACCTATGCGGCCAGGCAGTTCGGCATCGGCTCTGCCATGGGCCTCATGAAAGCGTCCAAGCTGTGTCCGCAGGCCATTTTGTTGCCGGTGGACTTTGACCGTTACCGGCATTTCTCGCGCACCTTCAAAGCCATCATCACCGACATCGCCCCCGTCATGCAGGACCGGGGCGTGGACGAGGTCTACATCGACTTCACCCACGTGCCCGGCGGCCAACGCGAGGGCGGGCGCGTGCTGGCACGGCTGATCCAGAAAAGCATTTTTGACGCGACGGGCTTGACCTGCTCTGTGGGCGTGGCGCCCAACAAGCTGATCGCCAAGATGGCCAGCGAGTTCAACAAGCCCAACGGCATTTCCATCGTCCGCGAAGACGACCTGCAAACCCTGATCTGGCCGCTGGCCTGCCGCAAGATCAACGGCGTGGGGCCCAAGGCCGATGAAAAGCTCAAAGGCTTTGGCATCCACACCATTGGCGACCTGGCCGGACGTGAGCTGCACTGGTTGGTAGAAAACTTTGGCAAAAGCTACGGTGCGTGGCTGCACGAGGCGGCCTGGGGCCGCGATGACCGCCCGGTGGAGACCGAGAGCGAGCCCGTCAGCATGAGCCGCGAAACCACGTTTGAGCGCGACCTGCATGCCGTGCGCGACCGCGAAGAGCTGGGCGCCGTTTTCACTCGCCTGTGCCAGCAGGTGGCGGCCGATTTACAGCGCAAGGGCTACGAAGGCAAAACCATCGGCATCAAGCTGCGCTATGACAACTTCCAGGCGGTCACCCGCGACCAAACCCTGAGCGAATACACCGCCGACCCCAAGCAGATCCGCCAGATCGCGGGGCAATGCCTCAAGCGGGTGGACCTGTCACGACGTCTGCGCCTTCTGGGCGTACGGGTGGGCTCGCTGGTCAAAGCCGGGACAGTGCCAGCCGAGTCCGCGCGTTACCCTTCACCGCAGGAGACACCCCATGAACAAACTGAGCTGCTTTTCCCTGACGACTGAGGGCCATGTGGCCCACCTGGTGATGAACCGCCCCGAGGCGATGAACACCATGCATCCTACCTTTTGGCGCGAGCTGCACGAGGTGCTGACCGACATCCACAAAGCGGGCACGGCGCGGGCGCTGGTGATCTCGAGCACCGGTAAACACTTCAGCGCGGGCATGGACCTGCAAACCTTTGGCAGCGCCATCCAGATGGACGACACCAGCGCCGAAGGCCGCTCGGCCGTGTACGACCTGCTGACCGACATGCAGCACACCTTCACCTTGCTCGAAGAGTTGCGCATCCCGGTGATCGCGGCCATCCACGGCGGCTGCATTGGCGGCGCGGTGGACATGGTGACCGCCTGTTGCATGCGCTATGCCTCGGCCGACGCGTTCTTTTGCATCCAAGAAATCAACATCGGCATGGTGGCCGACGTGGGCACGCTGCAACGCCTGCCCAAGCTGCTGCCCATGGCGCTGGTCAAAGAACTGGCCTACACGGGCCGCCGCCTGAGTGCCGACAAGGCGCTGGCCCACGGCCTGGTGAACGAAGTGCTGCCCACCCACGAAGCCACCGTGGCCGCCGCCGTGCAAGCGGCCAAAGAAATCGCCAGCAAACCGCCCGTGGCCATCTGGGGCACCAAGCAAGTGCTGCACTACGCCCGCGACCACAGCACCGAAGACAGCCTGCGCCACATGGGCTGGCTGCAAGGCGCGATCTGGAGCAACGCCAATGTGCGCGAGGCGATCAGCGCCATGCAACAAAAACGCGAGGCGAACTTTGCGCCGCTGCCAGCGCTCAAGGGCTTCAGGGAGTTCGGCTGAATCTCAGCTCGGCGATGGCTCATCCTCTGATCCGTCATCGCGAGCGAAGCGTGGCGATCCAGTGCCAGACCCATCACGGCCACTGGATGGCCACGTCGCTGCGCTCCTCGCAATGACAGCCAGTGCCATCGCGAATGGCGCCCAGCAGCCCAGCACTTGACCCAACTACGTGCGCTGCACGGTGCGACGGGCGTCAATCAGTGCGCCTGCTCCCAATTAGGCCCAAAACCCACTTCGGCCAAGAGCGGCACTTTCAGATTGGCCACACCCGCCATGATGCGCGGCACCTCGGTGCGCACCCACTCGATTTCTGATTCAGGCACCTCAAACACCAGTTCGTCGTGCACCTGCATGATGACCTTGGTGGCCTTGCCTTGTTCGTCGAGCGCCTTTTGCACCGCGACCATGCTCAGTTTGATCAGGTCGGCGGCCGTGCCCTGCATGGGTGCGTTGATGGCGGCGCGTTCGGCCCCGGCGCGGCGCGGGCCGTTGGGGCTGTTGATCTCGGGCAGCATCAGGCGGCGGCCAAACACGGTCTCGACATAGCCCAACGCCTTGGCCTGTTCGCGGGTGGCGTCCATGTAGTGTTTGACGCCCGCAAAGCGCTCAAAATAGCGGGTGATGTAGTTCTTGGCCGCGGTGTTGTCGATGCCCAAGGCCTTGGCCAGACCAAAGGCGCTCATGCCGTAGATCAGGCCGAAGTTGATGGTCTTGGCGTAGCGGCGCTGCTCGCTGCTCACGGTGTCGGGCGTGGCGCCAAACACCTCGGCCGCCGTGGCCTTGTGCACGTCCAGCCCTTCGTGAAAGGCTTTGAGCAAGGCCGCGTCGTCGCTCAGGTGCGCCATGATGCGCAGCTCGATCTGGCTGTAGTCGGCGCTGGCAATCACACAACCCGCCGGCGCCACAAAGGCCTCGCGCACCTTGCGCCCTTCGGCGGTGCGCACCGGGATGTTTTGCAGGTTGGGGTCGTTGCTGGACAAACGGCCTGT
The DNA here is from genome assembly GCF_030053395.1 of Limnohabitans lacus. GTDB lineage: Bacteria > Pseudomonadota > Gammaproteobacteria > Burkholderiales > Burkholderiaceae_C > Limnohabitans_A > Limnohabitans_A lacus. The sequence goes on from NZ_JASGBH010000007.1 coordinate 43,080, forward strand.
GACGGCCACCGCTTGCGCGTAATTCGTGTGCACACGGCCCGTGCGCGGCAAAGCCAGCTGCGCCAGCTTGTCGGTGTAAGTGCCTTTGAGCTTGGCCAGGCTGCGGTGCTCCAAGATGCGGGCGGGCAGCGGGTAATCCTCGGCCAGTTTCTCGAGCACCTCTTCGTCGGTGCTGCGTGCCCCGGTGGCGGTTTTCTTGATGACAGGCAGGCCCAGCTTGTCAAAAAAGATTTCGCCCAGCTGCTTGGGACTGGCCAGGTTGAAGGGCTGGCCGGCGATCTCGTAGGCCTCGGTTTCGAGCTGAACGATGCGCTCGCCCAGCGCCTGGCTTTGCGCGGCCAGCGTGGGCGCATCGATCAGCACACCGTTGCGCTCGATGCGGTAGAGCGCTTCGCTGGTGGCAATTTCCAGGTCGTAAACGTACTTGAGCCCGGCGTACGCCTCGATCTGCGGCCACAGCGCCAAATGCACGTCCAGGCACTGGTCAGAGTCTTCGCAGGAATAGTGCGCAGCTTTGTCCACATCGACCTGCGCAAACGGGATCTGGTGCGCACCCTTGCCGCACAGGTCTTCGTAGGTCACGCCCCGGCGGCCCACATGGCGCTCGGCCAGACTGCTCAGGCCGTGCGGCTTGTGGACTTCGAGCACATAGCTCTCCAGCATGGTGTCGTGCGCGTAGCCCTGTACCTCGATGCCGTGGTTGGCGAACACATGGCGGTCGTATTTGATGTTCTGGCCCAGCTTATGTCGGGCCGGGTTTTCCAGCCAGGGCTTGAGCTTGGCCAGCACATCGGCCTGCGGCAGTTGCTCGGGCGCACCCGGGCCGTTGTGGGCCAGCGGGATGTAGGCCGCTTCGCCGGGCGTGACGCTGAGCGAAATACCCACGATCTCGGCGCGCATGGCGTCGAGCGAAGTGGTTTCGGTGTCAATCGCAGTAAGGGCTGATTGCTCGATGCGAGCCAACCACTGATCGAACAGGGCCCAGTCGAGCACCGTGTCGTATTTCAAATCACCTTGCACGGCGCTGGCGGCACTGTCCAACTCGGGCAGTGCCGGGGCCGCTTCCGTCTCGTCGCCACCAAACAAATCCCCCATGCCCGTGTCTTTGGGTTTGGCCGCTTTGGCTTTGGCCACAGGCGCGGGCACGGCCCCACCCAGCGACTGCACCAGCCCCTTGAAACCATAGGTCTGGTAGAAATTGAGCAGCTTGTCTTTGTCGGGCTCGTGCAGGTGCAAGCTGGCCAGCGAGGGCAAATCGGGCACCCAGCCGTTCAGGTCGCAATCGGTTTTCATGGTCACCAGCGCCCGGCCCTTGGGCAGCCAGTCCACCGCCTGGCGCAGGTTCTCGCCCGCCACGCCCTTGATCGCGTGGGCGTTTTCCATGAGCTTGTCGAGCGAGCCGTATTCCATCAGCCATTTGGCCGCCGTCTTGGGGCCCACCTTGGCCACACCGGGCACGTTGTCCACCGTGTCGCCCACCAGGGTTTGGTAGTCGATCATCAGCGAAGGCGGCACGCCAAACTCTTCGGTGACACCCGCCACATCGCGCACCTTGCCGTTCATCGTGTCGATGATGGTGATGTGCTCGTTGACCAATTGGCTCAAGTCCTTGTCGCCGCTCGACACCGTGACTGGGATGCCTTGCTGAGCGGCCACATGAGCCAAGGTGGCGATCACGTCGTCGGCTTCCACCCCAGGCACGTCCAGCACCGTCCAGCCCATCAGGCGCACCAATTCGTGGATCGGCTCGATTTGGCTGCGCAAATCGTCGGGCATGGGGCTGCGGTTGGCCTTGTATTCGGGGTACAGCGCGTCGCGGAATGTGGGACCCTTGGCATCGAAAACGCAAGCGGCGTAGACGGTGGGCACATCTTTGCGCAGCCGCTCCATCATGTTGATCATGCCGCGAATGGCCCCGGTGGCAGCGCTGGTGGGGTCGCCGGGCACGGCCCGCAAGTCCGGCATGGCATGGAAGGCGCGGTACAGGTAGCTGGAGCCATCGACCAGCAAGAGGGTCGGCTTGGATGTTTCGGGGGTGTTTTCGCTCATCCCCCGATTGTGTACCGGCTCCAAGCACTTTCTTGCCCCTCTACAATCGACACTTTCCCATCCGGCCAGCCCTCTGGCCCCTCACAAGCTTTCCCATGGCGGTATTCACCGAAGTCTCCGAAGCCCAGGCCGATGACCTGATGCAGTCCCTGAATCTGGGCAAGCTGACCGCTTTGCGCGGCATTGAGGGCGGCATTGAAAACACCAACTACTTCGCCACCACAAGCCAAGGCGAGTACGTTCTCACCCTGTTCGAACGCCTGACGAAAGAACAGCTGCCTTTTTATCTGTTCTTGATGAAGCACCTGGCCGGACGCGGCATTCCGGTGCCCGACCCTGCGGCCAACCGCGATGGCGACATCCTGCACACCGTGAGCGGCAAACCCGCTGCCGTGGTCAACAAATTGGCCGGCAAAAGCCAGCTGCAACCCCAGGCGGTCCACGCCGCCGCCGTGGGCGACATGCTCGCGCGCATGCACCTGGCAGGGGCCGACTTCAACCGCAGCCAGCCCAACTTGCGCGGCCTGCCCTGGTGGAACGAGACGGTGCCGGTGGTGCTGCCCCACCTCGATGAGGCCCAAGCGGCCCTGCTGCGCAGCGAACTGGCCTTTCAAAACCACATCGCCGCCAGCTCCGCCTACAGCGCCCTGCCCCGTGGCCCGGTGCATGCCGACTTGTTCCGCGACAACGTGATGTTCGACGGCGAGCAGCTGACGGGCTTTTTCGATTTCTATTTCGCGGGTGTGGACACCTGGTTGTTTGACCTGGCCGTGTGCCTGAACGACTGGTGCATCGATCTGCCCAGCGGCTTGCACGACAGCGAGCGTGCCCAAGCCATGCTGAAGGGCTATGCCGCTGTGCGCCCCTTGAGTGCGGCGGAGCGCGACTTGCTGCCCGCCATGCTGCGTGCGGGCGCTTTGCGCTTTTGGATTTCACGCCTGTGGGACTACCACCTGCCACGCGAGGCCTCGATGCTCAAACCCCATGACCCCACACACTTTGAACGGGTTTTGCGCGGGCGAATTGCGCAACCCCTGTCGCTTTGATCTACTGAGCCCATGCAACTGAACATCGTTCCGGCTCGCACCGGCTTGACTTGGGCCCGCCAGGGCATCCGCACTTTTTGGCGTCAACCGCTGGCCCTGTCGGGCTTGTTCTTTTTGTTCATGGCGGTGGTCTCGGTGATGTCCATCGTGCCGCTGATTGGCGGCGCCTTGGCGCTGGTGCTGCTGCCCGCCTTGACCTTGGGCATGATGGCCGCCACCGAAGTGGCCGAAGACAAACGTTTTCCCATGCCCGGCCTGTTGTTTGCGGCCCTCAAATCCGGCCCGCAACGCAAAGCCATGCTGCAGCTGGGCGCTTGGTATGCGCTGGCATTTCTGATCATCATGGGCGTTTCGATGGTGGTGGACGGCGGCACCTTTGCCCGCGTGTACCTGACGGGCGCCAACATGACGCCCGAAGTCGTCAACTCAGCATCGTTTCAAGCCGCGATGTGGGTGTCCATGGTGCTCTACGTTCCACTGGCCATGATGTTTTGGCATGCCCCCGCGCTGGTGCATTGGCAAGGCGTGGCCCCGGTCAAAAGCTTGTTTTTCAGCTTTGTGGCCTGCTGGCGCAATCTGCGCGCCTTCATGGTCTACGTGGCGGTCTGGTTTGGCGTGTTCATCGGGGTGGCGCTGGTCTCGATGTTGGTCGCCAGCTTGCTGGGCGATGCCAGCTTGCTGATGGCCATTTTGATGCCCGCCGGGCTGATGGTCGCGGCCATGTTTTTCACCTCGATGGTGTACTCGGTCCGCGACTGTTTTCAGGTCAGTGGTGATGCCCATGCGCACCGTGCGCATGACGGTGTGTGACCTCTTCGGCTGAAGCGGCACGCACTTCCAGCACCTTGAGGCTCAAGCTCAGGTTCTGACCGGCCCAGGGGTGGTTGCCGTCCAGGATGACCTGGTCGCCTTTGATCTTGATGACGGTGAACACCTGCTCTTGGCCTTCGGGCGTGCGGCCACGCAGCTGACCGCCGACCTTAACGCCGGGCGGAAAGTCTTTTTTGGAGATGGTCTGCACCAGCGTCTCGTCGCGTTCGCCAAAGGCATCGGCTGCGGCCAGCTTCAAAGTGGTCTCAAAGCCCACGTCCTGACCTTCCAGCGCTTCCTCGATCTTGGGCAGGGTGTTCTCGTAGCCGCCATGCAGGTACGAGGTCGGCTCTTGCGCCTTGTCCAACAGTTGGCCTTGGGCGTTCACCACTTTGTAGTGCATGGTGACGACGGTATCTTTTCCAATTTTCATGGGCTTCTCAAGTGTTCAAAAGTGATGATTGTCGTTCAGTCTGGCGTCCGCCAAGTCAGAACAAGCGAACCATCGCCAGCAGGGCTGGCTCCTACACATGCAAGCCAGAAGGCATTTTTGTAGGAGCTTGCCTGCAAGCGATGGCCAGCAGAGGTGCACATCCGCTCACACCAGCGTGAGTTTGGCCACGCTCAGCGCCAGCCATTTCACGCCGTGGCGCGGGAAGTTCACCTGAGCACGCGCATCGGCCCCTGTGCCCTCCACCGCCAGCACTTTGCCTTCACCAAACTTGGTGTGAAAAACTTGCTTGCCTGCGGTGATGCCGTGCTCCGGCGCGGCTTTTTGCACCGGCACCGGCGGGCTCTTGTAGGTTTCGGTGCTCAGGCTGCTTTGGCCCCAGGCTGGGCGGGCATGGCGGTTTTGGGCAGGGGTTTGTGGCCAGCCACCACCGCCGCCCAATCCACCGCTATATCCGCCACCGTTGCCGCCCAGATTGGCAAAGCCCGCCTGCTTGGGCGTGATCCACTTGAGACAGTCTTCGGGCAATTCGTCAAAAAAGCGGCTTTTCAGGTTGTAGCGCGTCTGGCCGTGCAGCATGCGGGTTTGCGAATGGCTCAGGTACAGGCGCTTGCGGGCACGGGTGATGGCCACGTACATCAGGCGGCGCTCTTCTTCGAGGCCGTCAAAATCGTTCATCGAGTTCTCGTGCGGGAACAAGCCCTCTTCCAGACCGGTGATGAACACCGCGTCAAACTCCAGGCCCTTGCTGGCGTGCACGGTCATCAGCTGCACTGCGTCTTCACCAGCTTGGGCCTGGTTGTCGCCCGCCTCCAGCGAAGCGTGGGTCAAGAAAGCCGCCAGCGGGCTCATGGTCACGCCGTCTTCGCTGAACTCATCCGTGGCAGGTGCATCGCTGGACAGGCCCTGGCTGGCCGGGCTTTGCGTCAAAACTGAGCCGCCCTGCGTCATGGCCACCGCGCTGCGGCCAAAGCCTTCTTGCGTGACAAAGCTTTCGGCGGCGTTGACCAGTTCTTCCAAGTTCTCCACCCGGTCCGCGCCTTCTTTTTCGGCGCGGTAGTGGTTGACCAAGCCGGTCTTGTCCAGCACCAGGTCAATGATTTCGCGCAGCGTCAGCCCTTCAGTCTGCTCGCGCAACACATCAATCATGGCCACAAACGCGGCCAAATTGGCGCCTGCCTTGCCGGTGGTGGCGCTCACCGCATCGTGCAACGAGCAGCCTGCGGCGCGGGCCGCGTCTTGCAATTGCTCGATGGAACGCGCTCCGATGCCGCGTGGCGGAAAGTTGACCACCCGCAAAAAGCTGGTGTCGTCGTTGGGGTTCTCCATCAGGCGCAAATAAGCCAGCGCGTGCTTGATCTCGGCCCGCTCAAAGAAGCGCAAGCCGCCATACACCCGGTACGGAAACCCGGCATTGAACAGTGCAGTTTCCAGCACCCGACTTTGCGCGTTGCTGCGGTACAGCAGCGCCACTTCCTTGCGCTCAAAACCGTCTTGTTTGACCAGCTGGCGCAATTCATCGACCAGCCACTGCGCTTCGGCAAAGTCGCTGGCCGACTCGACCACACGCACCGGCTCGCCCGCGCCCTGATCGGTGCGCAAGGTTTTGCCCAAGCGGGTCTTGTTGTGGCTGATCAGGTGGTTGGCCGAGTCCAGGATGTTGCTGAAACTGCGGTAGTTCTGTTCCAGCTTGATCTGGTGCTGCACCTGGAACTCGCGCACAAAGTCGGCCATGTTGCCCACGCGGGCCCCACGGAAGGCGTAAATGCTCTGGTCGTCGTCGCCCACAGCTAGGATGGCGCCTTCGCTGCCCTCGCCCGGCAAGCCCACCAACAGCTTGAGCCAAGCGTATTGCAGTTTGTTGGTGTCCTGAAACTCGTCCACCAACACGTGGCGAAAGCGGCGGCGGTAATGCTCGCGCACATGCGCGTTGTCGCGCAGCAGTTCATACGAGCGCAGCATCAGCTCGCCAAAATCCACCACGCCTTCGCGCTGGCATTGTTCTTCGTACAGCTGGTACAGCTCCACCTTGCGGCGGGTCTCGTCGTCGCGCACCGTCACATCACCGGGGCGCTGGCCGTCTTCTTTGCAGCCCGAGATGAAATACTGCAACTGCTTGGGCGGAAAGCGGTCTTCGTCCACATTGAACTGCTTGCACAGCCGCTTGACAGCCGACAACTGGTCTTGCGTGTCCAAAATTTGAAAGGTCTGCGGCAAACCCGCCAACTGGTGATGCGCCCGCAAAAACCGGTTGCACAGGCCGTGGAAAGTACCAATCCACATCGCGTTCACGTTCACCGGCAGCATGGCCTGCAAACGCAGCTTCATCTCCTTGGCGGCCTTGTTGGTGAACGTCACCGCCAAAATGCCACCGGGCGAAACCTGCGAAGTCTGCAGCAGCCAAGCGATGCGCGTGGTCAACACCCGCGTCTTGCCCGACCCCGCCCCCGCCAAAATCAGCGCGTGCTCGGGCGGCAAGGCCACCGCACGGTGTTGCTCTTCGTTGAGCTGGGCGAGCAAGGGGGATGAAGTGTGGGGGATGTCTGACAGCATAGGCAAGGATTGTAGAAGCTGCACCGTTGGCCATCGGCCTGACCTGCGCCTGCACTGCCCACTGGGCAACACAGGGACAGCCCTCGATGGCGAAGCCCGTGGGGGCTCACAACCGTTGACAAACAAGGGTTTTCTCTAGAACCGCCACCCTCTGACAAGGCGCATACTGTATATACCGTTTATGGACAGCATTGACCCCTTCAACAACTTCACATGTTTCGCCTGACTTTCTCGCAGCTCATGAGCCGCCTGGCCTGCTACATGTACAAGCCCAGCGCCACCGGCTCCTACGACTGCGGCTCCACGCAGCTGGGCATGGTGGCTTCATCCACGGTGGCCCACGCGCATTGGCCCGCCGCCCCCCAAAACGATGCGCCGCGCCTGAAAATCAATGTGCGGCCCCAAGTCCCCCAACCCTGATTCCAGGCACTTTCGACCTGTCAGACAATCCGGGTAGAATCAGCCACCGGGCCCAAGATTCTTGCGCCCGGTTTTTTTTGCCCTGAATCTGCAACGGGTTCAACCTGAGGGTCAAGAAAACCGGCCAAGCCAAGCGCTCACTCGTTCTTTCAACGATCCTTTTTGGAGCTTGGTTTTCTCATGGAAATTTTTGATTACGACAACATCCTGTTGCTGCCACGCAAGTGCCGCGTGGAAAGCCGTTCCGAGTGCGACGCAGGCGTCACCTTGGGCAGCCGCACCTTCCGACTGCCGGTGGTGCCCGCCAACATGAAAACGGTGATCGACGAGTCGATCTGCCTGTGGATGGCGCAAAACGATTACTTCTACGTCATGCACCGTTTTGACCTGGACAACGTCCAGTTCGTGCGCGACATGCATGCCAAGGGCGTTTACGCATCGATCTCGCTGGGCGTCAAAGCCCCCGACCGCGCTACCGTGGACGAGCTGGCCGCCGCTGGTTTGGTGCCTGAGTACATCACCATCGACATCGCCCACGGCCATGCCGACAGCGTGCGCGACATGATCGGCTACATCAAGGCCAAACTGCCCACGAGCTTTGTGATCGCGGGCAACGTGGCCACGCCCGAAGCCGTGATCGATCTGGAAAACTGGGGCGCGGACGCGACCAAAGTGGGCGTGGGCCCCGGCAAGGTCTGCATCACCAAGCTCAAGACCGGTTTTGGCACGGGCGGCTGGCAGCTGTCGGCCCTCAAGTGGTGCGCCCGCGTGGCCACCAAGCCGATCATTGCCGACGGAGGCATCCGCAGCCACGGCGACATCGCCAAAAGCATCCGCTTTGGCGCGAGCATGGTCATGATCGGTTCGCTGTTTGCTGGCCACGAAGAGTCGCCCGGCAAGACCGTCGAGGTCAACGGCGAGTTGTTCAAGGAGTACTACGGCTCGGCCTCTGACTTCAACAAGGGCGAGTACAAGCACGTGGAAGGCAAGCGCATTCTGGAGCCTGTCAAGGGCAAGCTGGCCAACACCCTGATCGAGATGGAGCAGGACGTGCAAAGCTCGATCAGCTACGCCGGTGGCACCAAGCTGATGGACATCCGCAAGGTGAACTACGTGATCCTGGGCGGCGACAACGCCGGTGAACACCTGTTGATGTGAACCCACCGCAGCGTTCGTGATCGAGGGGAGCCATGGGCTCCCCTTTTTTGTGTCCTGCGGTTGGTCGGGGCGTGAGCGACGACAAGGTACGTTGTGGGGCGGGCTTTGTCAGAGCTGAAGCTCTGACCTACAGGGCATCATTGCAAAGCGCGCAGCGCCAGCATCAAGCCGCTGGCCACGAGCAAGCCGCAGATGATTTGCCGCAAACGGGCCACGGGCACGCGGTGCGCGATGCGGTGACCCAGCCACACGCCCAGCAAGGCCACGCCCATCAGCACGCCCCATCGCTGCCAGATCACGGCGCGGCTCAAGTGCCCATCCCAAGCCATGCCGAGCAGCACGGTGCTGGCGGCCACGGTGATGATCATGGGAGTGCTGGCGCGCATCTGCTGCACGTCACGCAAACGGCGGCTGAGCCAAGCGACCACCAAGGGGCCTGCGGTGCCAAAAATCAGCTCCACCACGCCAATGGCCGTGCCCACAGGCAGGGCCCAGCCTGTCGCAGGCTGCGGGGCAGGGGCTGCAGCGGGGCGCAAGGCATTCAGGCCCACGGCGGCCACATACAAGCCCAGCAGCATCAAAGGCCAACGGGCCTGCAGGTGCGGCATCAGCCACAAGCCGATCAAGGTCCCAGCCACCAGGCCGGGCAGCAGGCGGCGCAGTTCACGCCACTGCACTTGCCGCCAATTGAGTCCGCTGTGAAACGCTGAAGCGGGCACGTCCATGAGCAAACTCATGGCCACCACTTCGGGCAAGGGCCATTGCCATGCCAAAAGCGGCACGATGACCAGGGCCGAGCCAAAGCCGGTCAGGCCCAGCACGGTGTAGCCCAGCAAGACCACCCCCAGGGGGTAGAGCCACTCTTGCACGCTCAAGCGGGCAAATCGATCAAGGCCTTGGCCAAGGCATGCAGGCGCGAGCCAGATCGGGTCAGGTCGGTCACCACGCTGAAATGGTTCAGGCCCGGCAGGTCTTCACAGACCGGCACCGTCTTAGGCCCCCAGGCTTGGTGGATCAAGCGGTTGTGGCGCAAAAATTCGGGGCTTTCATCGCCCCCCACCAAGGTGTAGAGCACGCCTTTGGATGGGCGCTGCCATTTGGCGGGGCTGGCCATGCGCACATGGGCAGGGGTGATGCGCAGATCGGCCTGCACAAACGGGGTCTTGCGGATCGGCTCGAGGTCATACAGGCCTGAGATGGACATGGTTTTGCGCACCAGGCCAGCGGGCAAATCGCGGCCAACTTTTTTCCAGTCACAGCCCAGCATCATGGCCGCCAAGTGTCCACCTGCCGAATGGCCGATCACGGTGATGTTGCTGCGGTCGCCCCCGTGCTCCCCAATGTGGCGCCAAACCCAGGCCAAAGCCCGGCTCATTTGCACCGCGATGTCAGGGATGGTCACCGGTTGCGCCTCGGTGCCGGGGCACAGGTCGTAGTTGACGACCACCACACAAGCGCCCATGTCGCGCAAGGCCGGGGCCACAAAAGAGTGGTCAGATTTATCCAGGCTGCGCCAGTAACCCCCGTGGATGAAGACCACCACCGGCGCGCCAGCACGGGGCGCGGGAAACACGTCCAGCGTCTCCTTGGGGCCTTCACCAAAGCGCAAGTCCAGCTGCGGCTTGAGGGTTTGACGCGCCTGCTCAGAGGCTTGGCGCCAATGGTCGAAGTGCTCGGCAAAATCCGGCACCAAGGCCCGGTTGTTGTAATTGCGGTCGTGCCAAGCAGCGTCTTTGAGGGCCATGGGGTGTCTCCTGAAAATTCACCACCATCTTGGCACAGGCCTTGCGCCCCAGCTGCCCAATGCGGGACAGCCGCCCCGCGCCTGCACACCCGTGGTCAGATTTTCATTTCCAGGCGCAATTGCACCATGCGCCAATTTGAGGTGTGGGTACGTGCGGTTTCGGAAACGGCGTTGCCGATGTATCGGGTCCCTGTCACATAGTCTCGGGGCGTGAGGTTGCTGACCGTCAGGCGTATGCCCGTGTTGGCCGACAGTTTCCACAAGCCATACACATCGACCACACGCTTGCTGCCTTGGTAGGCCCACTGCTGCTCACTGCGCCGGGTGTCGTAATCGGGGTTCCAGTTGAAGTTGCCCCCCAGGGTCAAGGGCATGCTGCGCACGCGGTAATCGCCACCGAAGTTGGCGGTCATGCTCGGCTGCTGGTCAAGCCGGTTGTCCGGCCCGGGAACCTGCAGAACCTTGGAGTGGAAAAAGCTCATGTTGCTGCGAATGTCGATCGGCAACGCCTCCGGCCAAGCCTGGTCCAAGCGGAACTTGGCATCCAGCTCCAGGCCTTGCGTGACGGCATCGCCCACGTTGATGGGGGTTGACACCCACTTGTTGGTCGAAGCGTTCAAAGCCGTGCTGTAACGAATCAAATCGCTGATGTTGCGTCGGAACACGTTGGCGCTCAGCACACCGCCAGTGGCCAAATAACGCTCAAAAGACACATCGATGCCCGTGGCCAATTCGGGCCGCAAATCCGGATTGCCCACGCGGTCAGGACGGGTCGGACTGTTGGGCTCACGCGAGGGCACATAACGCGCCACCAAGTTATACAGCGTAGGGGTCTTGTAACTGCGCGTCAGGCTCATGCGCACCTGGTCACGCTTGTTGGCATCGGGCTTCCATACGGCATGCAGCAAGGGTGTCCAGACCGAGCTGTGGTTGGATTTGAAACCTTGCTCGTTGGTGCCTTCGGTCACGATCGACTCGTACCGCAGGCCGCTATGGGCCGACCAATTGGCGTTGATCTTGAACTCATCTTGCGTATAAGCGGCCCAGCGAAAGGTGCGGGCTTGCAAATCACCACCATCCTCGCTCACGGCCGCATTGGCCTCCTCCACGCGACGCACACCTTCCAGCTCCAGACCACTGACGACCTGGTGGCCGTTGGCCATGGCATGGGTCCACTTGCCGTTGAGGGTGTAGGAACGGTCCACGAAATTTTGTGTCTCAAACGTGTTCAGCAACAGCGGCGTGCTCGCCCCCGTCTGGTCGAAGCGGTAGTCGTACTGGGATTGACCGACTCCAAAACGCAGCTCCAGCCGGTCATCGGCGGACAAGCGCTGAGCCCACTGCCCATTCAGACGCCCCATCGAATAGGTGCTGCGGTTGCGTGTGTTGGCGGCATCCGTCAGCGCGGGCGTTGCCCCCAACATTTGACTGGACCGGATCGTCCCCAAAGCCTCGTATTCGGAATGGATCAAAAACGGGGTCAGCGTCAGGCTTTTGCCTTGTTCGCCACGCCACTGCAAACGGGCATTGGCATGTATGGCCTGGCGACGCCCCACCGACTCGATGTCGCGGATGCGCACGTCATCGCCTGGATCGGCCTCGCTCACGGTGTGGTTCACTTCAGGACGCTTTTGATCCATGGCCGACAAGGTGAAGGTCCCTGCCAGCGGCTCTGTTTGAATGTTGTGTACCCAATTGACCTGTGTGGAGCCTTCCCCGCGCTCTTGGGTGCGGGTGATTTTCAGATCGTCGGGATTGGCTTTTTGCCCTTCGCGCAAGACGATGTTGATGGTGCCGGCAATGGCCCGCGCACCGGTTTCAGCGGTGGGTGCCCGCAAAATTTCAATCCGCTCCACTTGCTCGGGGGTGAGGGAGTCAATGGAAAAACCGGGGGGCACACGCTCACCGTCCATCAGGATTTGGGTATAGCCGCCGCCCAGGCCTCGCATGCGGATGGCACCACCGCGCCCAGGGGCGCCGCCAATGGTCACGCCTGGCAAACGCTTGAGCACCTCGCCCAGTGTGGCATCGCCTTGTTTTTCGATCTCTTCGCGGCCAATCACGATCTTGGCGGCGGTGGATTCCCGGCGGGTTTCGGTGTCATTGTTGCGGTTGCTGCGGATTTCGATCCGGCCCAGGTCGGTGGCGGGAGCGGTTTGGGCAACCGACAAAGCCGGCAGGGCCACGCAGCCTGCGACCAAGAGATGGCCCAGCAAGGGTGCGACAGCAAAGGATTGAGGGAATTCACGCATGGCGTGATTTTGACAGCGCCAGAGGCCTGGCATTTGAAGCCCGGGTAAAGACCGGGCTCCAGCGGTGATCATTCGCCGGTTTTGAACAGCGCAGCCACTTTGCGCTTGGGTTTGATGTTGGCCGAAATCGATGAACGGGGCGTCTTGGGCGCCGCCGACTCCCAGCTGGGCGCGGCATCGGCTGCAGGCGCTTCGTAGGGCTTTTCAAAGAAAGGATCGCGGTTGACGGGCGCGGGGCGGAAGCCACCACGGCGCTCACGCGGCTCAGCGGCATCGCGCGGATCAAAGTCTTCGCGGCGACGGCCTTCGTAGGCACGACCACGCGGGCGCTCGTCCGAACGTTCGCGGTCTGTGCGCTCGCCACCAATGCGCGAACGGTCGTCAAGCTGCAAGGTTTCGACCTCGAGCTTTTTCTTGATCAGCTTTTCGATGTCACCCACCAAGCGGGTGTCGGACGGGCTGACCAAAGTCACCGCCAAGCCCGACGCACCTGCACGGCCTGTGCGGCCAATGCGGTGCACATAGTCTTCGGCGTTGAAGGGCACATCGAAGTTGAACACCGCAGGCACATCCTTGATGTCCAGACCGCGGGCGGCCACATCGGTACAAACCAACAGATCAACTTCGCCTTGTTTGAAGGCTTCCAAAGCCTTGAGGCGTTCGTCTTGGCTCTTGTCGCCGTGCAAAGCGGCGGTGCGCAAACCTTCGCGCTCCAGCGAACGGGCCAAACGGCCACAACCGAGTTTGCTGTTCACAAAGATGAAGGCTTGTTTGATGCCGCGGTCGGTCAAAACCTTGCGGATCACGCGGCGCTTGTCGTCGTCTTGAGCGGCATAAAAACGCTGCTCCACCGTCGAGGCGGTTTCGTTGGGGCGGGCCACTTCGATGGTGACCGGGTTTTGCAGATAACTGCCGGCCAGGCGCTTGATCTCAGGTGAGAAAGTGGCCGAGAACAGCAAGGTGGTGCGCTGCTTGGGCAAGAAGCTCAAGATGCGCTGCAAATCGGGCAAGAAGCCGATGTCCAGCATGCGATCGGCTTCGTCCAGCACCACGTACTCGACTTGGTTGAGCACCGCGTTTTTGGCTTCGATGTGGTCCAGCAAACGGCCAGGTGTGGCCACCAGCACCTCAACGCCTTTTTTCAGCTCCAGGGTTTGGGGCTTCATGTCCATGCCGCCAAAGACCACTGCGCTGCGCAGCTGGGTGTACTTGGCGTACATCTTAATTTGTTGGGCCACCTGATCGGCCAACTCGCGGGTGGGCAAGAGCACCAAAGCGCGCACAGGGTGGCGGGCTGGCGAGGTGGAGGGGTTTTCGTGTTTGAGCAGGCGTTGCAGCAAAGGCAGCGAGAAAGCCGCTGTTTTGCCCGTGCCCGTTTGGGCAGCGCCCATGACGTCTTGGCCCGTCAACACCACCGGAATGGCTTGAGCCTGAATGGGCGTCATGGATTCGTAGCCCATTTCGGCCACGGCTCGTGCCAGCGTGGGTGCCAGCGATAAATTGGAAAAAGATGCAGTCATTAGCCCTGCATTGTCGCATTTTGGGCTGACACGCCCAAAATCACGTCTTAGGCAGGGTCACACCCACTTGGCCCTGGTACTTGCCACCACGGTCTTTGTAGCTGGTTTCGCAGACTTCATCGCTCTCAAAGAACAAGACCTGGGCGCAACCTTCGCCCGCATAAATCTTGGCGGGCAAGGGGGTGGTGTTGGAAAACTCCAGCGTCACATAGCCTTCCCACTCGGGCTCAAAGGGTGTCACGTTGACGATGATGCCGCATCGGGCGTAGGTGCTTTTGCCCAAGCAAACGGTCAGCACATTGCGCGGAATGCGGAAATATTCCACCGTGCGGGCCAGTGCAAAACTGTTGGGCGGGATGATGCAGACGTCGGACTCGATGTCCACAAAGCTTTTCTCGTCGAAATTCTTCGGGTCCACCACCGTGCTGTAGATGTTGGTGAACACCTTGAACTCGGGCGCGCAGCGGATGTCGTAGCCGTAGCTGCTGGTGCCGTAGCTCACGATTTTCTGGCCGGCGGCGTTTTGGCGGATCTGGCCGGGTTCAAACGGCTCGATCATGCCGTGCTGCTCTGCCATGCGGCGGATCCATTTGTCGCTCTTGATGCTCATGGTGTGCCCTTGTGTCAATGCCGCTATTTTAGGGGGGCTCGCCCTACGCTCGGGGCGTAGGGCTTTGCGTTCATCGGCTGATCTTGCCCTGCACGCCCTGGACCAGGTAGTTCATGCCCAAAATCTGACCGTCGTTCAGGCTTTGGCCTGCGGAGATCACTTCGCGGCCCTCGTTGTCGGTGATGGGGCCAGCAAAGGGCAGCAATTTGCCCGCGCCCACCTGCTTTTGTTTGGCCAAGATTTCGTCTTGCACCTTCTTGGGCACCTTGGGGCCAAAGTCGCCCACGCGGATCATGCCGTCCTTCACACCGCCCCACACGCTGCCCGAAGTCCAGCTGCCGTTGATGGCGGCCTTGACTCGGGCGGTGTAGTAGTCACCCCACTGGTGGGTCACGGCAATGATCTGTGCATCGGGGCCGGCTTTGCGCATGTCCGAGTGGTAGGCCACCGCCATCTTGCCGCGCTCTTGGGCTGCGGCCATCACGGCTGTGGAGCCGGTGTGGAAGGCGATCACATCCACGTCTTGGTTGAACAAGGCCATGGCCGCTTCGCGCTCTTTGGGTGGATCGAACCAGGCGTTGAGCCAGACCACTTTGACGATGGCTTTGGGGTTGACCGAGCGCATGCCCAAAGTGAAGGCGTTGATGCCTTGCAGCACTTCAGGAATGGGAAAACCCGCCACATAACCGGCCACATTCGATTTGGTCATGCGCCCAGCGGCGATGCCGGCCAAATAGCGGCCTTCGTAATAGCGGGCATTCGAAGCCGCCACGTTGGCCGCGGTCTTGAAGCCGGTGACCGACTCGAACTTCACATTCGGAAAGTCCTTGGCCACCTTGAGCGTGGGCTCCATGTAGCCAAAGCTGGGCGTGAAGATGATCTGGTGGCCTTGGCTGGCCAGGTCGCGGATCACGCGCTCGGCATCGGCGCCTTCGGGCACATCGGCCACAAAGGTGGTCTTGACCTGATCACCCAAAGCCTTCTCGACGGCCTTGCGGCCCTCGTCGTGCTGACGCGTCCAGCCCGCCTCGGTGATAGGCGAGACATAGACGAAGCCGGCCTTGATCGGCTCGGCAGATTTGGTGGGTGTTTGTGCCTGAACGGCAATCGGAAAAAAGCAAGCGGCCACGAGCGTGGCAGCGAGGTTTTTGTACATGGTAGTCCTCTACATGGCCCCGAAATTGAACAAAACAAAGCCCGCCGGGGCAGCGGGCTTTGGCATTATTTTAGCGGCGCACGACCTGCGCCCTCAGTCTTGTTCCGCAAAGCCCAAGAAACAGGCTTTGAGTTCATGCATCCAGTGGTGTTTGTCTGATTCGGTCGCGAAGCTCGCTTCGATGCTGTTGGCGGCCAATTTGTAGGCTTGCTGGGCATTCAGGTGCAGGGCTGCAAAGGTCTGCAGGTAGTTGTCGTTCAGGTAGCCACCAAAGTAGGCGGGGTCGTCTGAATTGAGGGTCACGCACAAACCTGCGTCTAGCATCTGGCCCAGGTTGTGATCGGCCAAGGTTTTGAACACGCACAGCTTGAGGTTGGACAGTGGGCACACCGTCAGCGGCATGCGGCTGTCGGCCAGGCGTTTCATCAGCGCCGCATCGTGGATTGCCTGCACACCGTGGTCGATGCGTTGAACTTGCAAGATATCCAGGGCGCTCCAGATGTAGGCGGGCGGCCCCTCCTCGCCCGCATGGGCCACCACATGCAGGCCCAATTCGCGGGCACGCGCAAAAACACGGGCAAACTTTTCAGGCGGGTGGCCCACTTCGCTCGAATCAAGCCCCACGCCGATGAACTGGTCACGCCAAGGCATGGCTTCTTCCAGCGTGGCCAATGCATCGTCTTCCGACAGGTGGCGCAAAAAACACAGGATCAAATCGGCGCTGATGCCCCACTTCGCCTGTGCATCGCGGCAGGCGCGGTGCAAGCCCTCGATGACCGCGCCCATGGCCACGCCACGGGCGGTGTGGGTTTGCGGGTCAAAGAACAACTCGGCCCGCACCACATGGTCAGCAGCAGCCTTCTCAAAGTAAGCCCAGGCCATGTCGTAGAAGTCTTGCTCGTGCAGCAACACGCTGGCCCCGGCGTAGTACAGGTCCAGAAAACTTTGCAAGTTGGTGAAGGCATAAGCCCTGCGCAAGGCGGCCACATCGGCATAGGGCAGCTGCACACCGTTGCGCTGGGCCAGTGCAAAAATCAATTCAGGCTCCAGCGAGCCTTCGATGTGGATGTGCAGCTCAGCCTTGGGCATGGCCTTGAGCAAGGCGGGCAAGCGATTGGACGGGATGGCGTGGACTTTGAACATGCGGATTCCCCAAAACAACAGGTGTCTCCATGTTACGCCCGCACCCAGAAAAAAGGCTGCCCGAAGGCAGCCTTTTTGGGGAATTCAACAACCCAAAGGTTGTCAGATCGCCGGCTTACTTGCCGCCAGGGATCTTGCCTTCCACGCCCTTGACGTAGAAGTTGATGCCACCCAAGAACTTGTCGTCAGCGACGGCGTCCTTGGCCAGCACTTCTTTGCCGTCTTGACCCATGATCGGGCCCTTCCAGATTTCGAAGGTACCGGCTTTCAGGCCGGCTTTGATCTCTTCCACTTTCTTCTTGGTGTCTTCGGGCACGTCAGCGGCCACCGACACGAAGTCAATGGCGCCTTCTTTCACGCCCCACCAGCTTTGACCGGTGGCCCACTTGCCTTCGAGCGCGTCACGTGTGGCCTTGATGTAGTAAGGACCCCAGTTGATCACGGCCGAACCCAGGTGGGCTTTGGGGCCGTAGGCGGTCATGTCGGAGTCCCAACCAAAGGCGCGCTTGCCCATCTTCTCGGCGGTCTGCAGCACAGCAGGCGAGTCGGTGTTTTGCATCAGCACGTCAGCGCCGCCATTGATCAGGGCTGTGGCGGCTTCGGTTTCTTTCGGTGGGTTGAACCAGTCGTTGACCCAAACCACTTTGGTCTTGATCTTGGGGTTCACGGATTGCGCACCCATGGTGAAGCTGTTGATGTTGCGGATCACTTCAGGAATTGGGATGGAGCCGACCACACCAATGGTGTTGGACTTGGTCATCTTGCCTGCCACGACGCCAGCCATGTAAGCGCCTTGGTAGGTGCGGCTGTCGTAGGTGCGCATGTTCTCGGCGGTTTTGTAGCCGGTGGCGTGCTCGAACTTGACGTCCTTCAAATCGGCAGCGGCTTTGAGCATGGGCTCCATGTAGCCGAAGGTGGTGCCGAAAATCAGCTTGTTGCCTTGACCGGCCATGTCGCGGATCACGCGCTCGGCGTCAGCGCTTTCCGGCACTTTTTCGACGAAGCTGGTGACGATCTTGTCACCGAATTCTTTTTCCAGGGCTTTGCGGCCGTTGTCGTGCGCAAAAGTCCAGCCACCGTCACCCACAGGGCCCACATAGGCAAACGCGATCTTCAGGGGTTCGGCTTTGGCAGCTGCTGGCGCTTCGGCCTTGGGGGCCTCTTCTTTTTTACCGCAGCCGACCAGTGCAGCGGCAGCCACAGCGGTCAAGGCGACCATCTTGACGACGGTGCGTTTGGAGATGTCTGTCATGTCAGTTCCTTTTGTTGGACAAGGTTACAGGGAGCGAAAGAATATTATGAACCGGGATGGAAGGGTTTTCCCAGCGATGCCGGCATGTTGATGCGAATCCAGGTCGGGTTGCGCGAAATCAGGGCCAACACCACGATGGTCGCCACATACGGCAGCGCCGTGAGCAATTGGCTGGGCACATCTACCCCCATGCCTTGCAAATGGAATTGCAGCATGGTCACGCCGCCAAACAGGTATGCGCCCAGCAAGACCCGTATCGGACGCCAGGTGGCAAAAGTCGTCAGCGCCAGAGCGATCCAGCCCTTGCCCGCCACCATGCCCTCGACCCACAAGGGGGTGTAAACCACCGAGATGTAGGCGCCCGACAAGCCGCACAGAGCGCCCCCGGCGACCACCGCCACCAAGCGGATGCGTCGCACCGGGTAACCCAACGCATGGGCGGAATCGGGCGACTCGCCCACCGAGCGCAGCACCAAACCGGGGCGGCTTTTGTACAAAAACCAAATGAGGCCCAGAACCAGTGCCATGGTCACGTACACCAGCGGGTGTTGACGGAACAAAGCGGGGCCGACCAAGGGGATGTCTGCGAGGTAAGGCACAGCGTACGAAGCACGCTCGGGCACCTTCTCTTGCACATACGCAATGCCCGCAAAGGCCGAGAAACCGGCGCCAAACAAACTCAACGCCAAGCCGGTGGCATATTGGTTGGTGCCCAGCCAGATGACCAGCACGCCAAAAATGGCGGCCAGCACAGCCCCCGCGCCCATGCCTGCGGCAAAACCGATCCAGTCGTTGCCGGTGTGGACCACAGCGGCAAAACCGGCGATGGCCGCGCACAGCATCATGCCCTCGGCCCCAAGATTGAGCACACCGGCTTTTTCATTGATCAGCAAACCCAAAGCGGCCAAGGCCAACACGGTGCCCGCGTTCAGCGTGGCGGCCACCAACAGTGCGTACGATTCCATCAGGCTTTCCCTCCCTGGGCCGACGCGACCCAGCGCAAGCGGTAGGCCACCAAGGTGTCACACGCCAGCAAACAAAACAAAAGCAAGCCCTGGAAGACGCCGGTGATTGACTTGGGCAGGCCCAGACGCGATTGCGCCAGCTCCCCACCGATGTAGAACATGCTCATCAGCACCGCCGACAGCACCATGCCTGCTGGGTGCAAACGCCCCACAAAGGCCACGATGATGGCGGCAAAACCGTAGCCCGCAGGCACATAAGGCGTGAGCTGGCCAATCGGCCCAGCCACCTCCAAAGCACCGGCCAATCCGGCTGCACCGCCTGAAGTGAGCAAAGCCACCCACAAAGCCTTGCGCGAAGAAAAACCCGCATAACGTGCGGCATCAGGCGCCAGGCCGCCCACCTGCTGGGCAAAGCCCGCCCGGGTGCGGAACAAAAACACCCACAACGCGCCCGCACAGGCCAACGCGATCAACAGGCCGACGCTCACGCGCGATCCGGTCATCAGGCGAGGGATTTGCGTGACCGCTTCAAAGGTCTTGGTCTGCGGGAAGTTGTAACCGGCCGGGTCTTTCCAAGGGCCATAAACCAAATAGCTCAGCACCATGTCGGCCACATAGACCAGCATCAGGCTGACCAGAATTTCGCTGGCGTTGAAGCGGTCGCGCAGCAAGGCCGTCAGACCCGCCCACAGCATGCCGCCCAGCACCCCCGCCAAGATCACGGCCAACACGATCCAGCGGCCCGTCTCCTTGCCCGCCAGCAGCGCCATGCCACTGGCGCACACCGCCCCAATCACGAACTGGCCCTCGGCCCCGATGTTCCACACATTGGAGCGAAAGCACACGGCCAAGCCCAGTGCAATCAACAAGAGCGGCGTGGCCTTGACCATCAACTCGCCCAAGGCATAACCCGATTTGAGGGGCTCCCAGAAAAACATCTGCAAGCCGCGCACCGGGTCTTTGCCCAGCGCGATGAACAAGATCACCCCCAGCACCACGGTGAGCACCAGCGCCAGCACCGGCGAGGCATAGGTCCACAGGCGCGAAGCCTGAGGACGCGCTTCAAGCTTGAGCATGCTGCACCTCCTGCGCGGGGCTGGGCCACAGGCCGCTCATCCATTCGCCAATCCGCTCCACCGTGGCTTCGGCCCGGGGCAACGAGGGCGACAAACGGCCCTTGGCGATCACATGCAATCGATCCGAAATTTCAAACAACTCTTCCAGCTCCTCACTCACCACCAGCACCGCGCAACCCGCGTCGCGCAGCGCCAAAATCTCAGCGCGGATCTGCGCCGCTGCGCCCACATCCACACCCCAAGTCGGTTGCGAGACGATCAAGAGCTTGGGGGCAGCACTGATCTCACGCCCCACGATGAACTTTTGCAAATTGCCGCCCGAGAGCGACCTTGCTGCCGCATCCGGCCCCGAGGCCTTGACCTTGAAGCGCGCGATGATGCTGCGCGCCTGATCGGCCAGCGTGCCCATGCGGATCCAGCCGCCAGAGCCCAGCGCCTCGCTGCGCGTGAGCAGCAGGTTGTGCGCCAGACTCATGGACGGCACCGCACCCCGGCCCAGACGCTCTTCGGGCACACAGTGCAAACCCAAACTGCGCCGGGCACGCGGGGCCCAATGGCCCACGCCCTGCCCTGCCAAGGTGATCGACGAGGCTGGCGAACGGGTGTCTTCCCCCGACAAGGCCCACATCAGTTCGCGCTGACCGTTGCCCGAGACCCCGGCCAAGCCCACCACTTCGCCGCTGCGCACTTGCAGGTCAATCCCCTGCAAATCCACACCAAACGGGTCTTGCTTGTTCAACTGAAGGCCATTGACCGAGAGCACCACCTCGCCCGGCGAGCGGGGCTTGGGGGCCAGGGCTGGCGGCTCGGCGCCGATCATCAGGCGGCTCAGGCTGGCGTTGGTCTCCTGGCTGGGATCGCACACACCGGTCACTTGGCCGCCGCGCAGCACGGTGCAAGCGCTGCACAGCGCCCGGATCTCGTGCAGCTTGTGCGAGATGTACAAAATGCTCACGCCCTGGCTGACCAGCTTGTGCAGCACGACAAACAACTTCTCGACCGCCTGAGGTGTCAGCACCGAAGTCGGCTCGTCCAAGATCAACAACTTGGGCTCGGTCAGCAAAGCGCGGATGATCTCAACCCTTTGCATCTCGCCCACGCTCAAGGTGTGCACCGGCCGCTCGGGCTCCAAGTCCAGGCCGTATTCGCTGGCCTTGACCACGATGCGCTCGGTCACCTCGGCCAAGCTCATTGACTTGTCCAGGCCCAGCCACACGTTTTCGGCCACGGTGAGCGTGTCAAACAGGCTGAAGTGCTGAAACACCATGCTGATGCCCAGCTTGCGGGCTTCTTGAGGGTTGCGAATCTGCACCGGCTGGCCGTTGAACACCACCTGGCCCTCGTCGGGTTTGACCGAGCCGTAGATGATTTTCATCAAGGTGGACTTGCCCGCGCCGTTTTCGCCCAGCACGGCGTGGGCCTGCCCGGGCATCACGGTGAGGGACACGTCCTGGTTGGCCACCACGCCCGGGTAGCGCTTGGTGATGCCTTGCAAAGACAAAAGGGGAGTGGTCATGTCTGCGCGAAATGGGAATCTGAATAAGTCACCAGCAAAGTCCGTGCCTAAAGCGTTGGCGCAAGCCTTGCGAGCGAAGAGATTGACGCACAATGTAACACCGTCGTACGCCTTGATGACCCCGTATTTGCCCCTGAATTGCGCATGAGCACAAGCACCCCACCCACCGAGACCCAAGGCTGGCGCGCCAGCCTCTTGTGGTTTCCTGATTCTCAAATCCCCCAGGCCCGCCACGAAAGCGACGGTTTGCTCGTCACCGCCCGCGAGGCCGACGGCATCGTGCGCATTCAGGCCATTGGGCCCTACCGCGACTTGGCTGCGCAACACCCCGATCTGCCCACCACCCACTGGCCTGGCCTGTGCATCGCGCCGGGCTTTGTCGATCTGCACATCCACTACCCACAAACCGATGTGATCGGCTCGCCCGCCGACGGCCTCTTGCCTTGGCTGGAGCACTACACCTTTCCGCATGAAAAACAGTTTTCGGACCCCGCCTACGCCCACGAAGTGAGCGCGTTTTTTCTGGACGAGCTGATGCGCCACGGCGTGACCACCGCGCTGTGCTTTGCCACAGCGCACTCGGAGTCGGTCGATGCCTTCATGGCCGAGGCGCAAAAGCGGCGTCTGCGCATGGTCACCGGCAAGGTGCTGCAAGACCGCCACAGCCCCGACGGCCTGCGCGACACCGACACGGCTCTGAGCCTGCACCAGACCGAAGAACTGATCCGCCGCTGGCACGGCGTGGACCGCTTGGGTTACGCCATCACACCGCGCTTTGCGCCCACCAGCAGCGATGCGCAATTGCACGGTGCGGGCGAGATCGCCCAGCAGTTTCCCGATGTGTGGATCCAATCACACGTGGCCGAGAACGTGGACGAGATCCGATGGGTGCAAGAACTCTTTCCCCAGGCCCGCAGTTATCTGGACGTGTACGACCGTGCAGGCCTTTTGCGCCAAAGATCGGTGTACGCGCATTGCATTTACCTGGACGAAGCCGACCGACATCGCATGGCCGAAGTGGGTGCCACAGCCGCCGTCAGCCCCACCAGCAACCTGTTTTTAGGCAGCGGTTTTTTTGACTACCTGGCATCCGACGCAGCCGGTTTGCGCTACGGCCTGGCCAGCGATGTGGGCGGCGGCACCAGCTTCAGCCCCTTTCAAACCATGCATGCGGCCTACACCGTGGCCCGTCAAAATGTCGGCCGCCCCGGCATCAGCCTCGCGCCCGAACACCTGTGGTGGCAACACACCGCAGGCGCTGCGGCCGCGCTGGACTTGGATGGCCAAGTGGGCAACCTGCTGCCGGGCTGCGAAGCCGACTTCGTGGTGCTCAACCCAAACGCCACAGCCCTTTTGGCGAGGCGCACCGCACAAACCGAAACCCTGGCCGAATGGCTGTTCGCCATGATCGTGCTGGGCGATGAGCGGCTGATTGCGCACACGGTGGTGCAAGGGCAGTCCGTGTCGGACAATAAGCCATGAGCTGCGACAACGAACACCCCATCATCGACCCCCACCAAACCCAGCGCGAGTCCGTGCGCCGTGGCATTGCGCAGTTTCAGCAACGCCTGCATGCAGCGGGGCACGATTTCAGAGAGCCACCACCCGAGCCCACCTCATGTTGTGGGCGGGGCTGCAACGGCTGCGTGTGGGAAAGCTATGACGATGCGCTGATGTATTGGTACGAGGATGCGGGCGCATTGCTGGCTGGTTAAAGCTGTGTACAAGTTCAACTCAAATGCTTGCCCGCCTCACGGCGCGTCAGACCAGACAACTGGGCAGTGTGCTCAATTAAAAAAGTTTTAACAGCCTGGGGCTGCGTGCGGGCATGGTCGCGCAGGGCCCAGCCGATGGCTTTGCGGATGAAAAAGTCTGTTTCGGGGGCCAGCGTCAGCGCGTAGCGAAAAAGCCGTGCCTGATCGGTCTGATCGCGCCAACCCAGTTGGTGCAGCATGGCCACCCGGCGCACCCACAGGTGGGGGTGTACCAAGCAAGCGTCCATGTGGCGCTGCACATCGGGCTGGCTGGCTTTGGTGCGCAGCAGCACGTCGCCCACCACCCCGGCCAGACCGTCCACCGTGTCCCACCACGGGTCGGCCTGGACCAACGCCAAGATGCGCGGCAAGTCATCCACCGCCAGTCGCTTGTGGTGCTTGGCCAGTAGGTCGATGGCGGTGTACCGGAACTCGCGCTCGGGCAACTGCCAAAGGGCGTGGGCCAACGCCAGCAGTTCATCGGCCACTCCGGTGAACTTGGGCAAGCCCTGGAGTGCCTCCTTCAACGCCTCTCGCCGTGGGCCTGCGCGGATGCCCAGAAACTCAAATTGACCGAGCATGTAGGCCTTCATGGGCACGGCCTGCTGCGCATCAGCCTGGGCACGCAGGGCCGCTTCGATCGCCGGCAAGCACATGGCAACAAAACGCTGGGTCATGGCTCAGGCCTTGGACATCGCGATTTCAATGGCCTGTGCGCTTGCAGGCCGCACCAGCCGCGCCACTTCTTGCCCATCGCGCAAGAACACCAGCGTGGGCCAAAGCTTGATGCGGTAGCTGCGGCCCAGCGCACGGCCCGGGCCATCTTCGATTTTGAGGTGTTGCCACTGCGGCTGCTCTGCCAGCGCCTGCGCTACCAAGGCTTGTGCAGCACGGCAATGTCCGCACCATTCGGTGCCAAATTCCAGCAGGATCAAGCCGGGCAGCGCCTGCACCTCGGTCAGGCTGGGCGATTCGATGGCGCTCAAGTAGGGTTTGAAGGTGCTCATGACTCGACCTCGGTGGAACTGGATGTGTGGGTGGTGCTGAACAAACGGGACACATGGGCCCGCAGCCACTGCAGGCAGGGGTCTTTGTCAAAGCGGGCGCTCCAGTGCATGGACACGGTGAAGTCGCGCAGGGGCAAATCGGGCTCGAGGATGGCCAAGGCGCCTGCATCGGCAAAGCCTTTCGCAAAGTTGTGGGGCATCAAGACGGCCAGATCACTGCTGCGCACAATGCCGGGCAGCGACAGGAAATGGCTCACCGTCAAGCGCAAGCGGTGCTGCCAGTGCATCAACTCCAGAATGCGCAAGGTGTCCGCATGGGTGCGCACGGCAGCAAACTCCAGTTCGGCCAAGAGCGCATGCACCTCGTCTGGATTCGGGCTCCCCGCGTTCTTGAGTTGGGCCCAGCGCTTGGCCACCGGGTGGCCTTGGCGCAGCAGCAACACATAACGGTCACTCAGCAAAGGCTGCTGCAAGGTCTCGCCCACCTCGGGCAAAAAACCAATCGCCAGATCCAGCTGGCCGTTGTCCAGGGCCGGGCCGATTTTGTCGTGCGCCAGCGGCATGGCTTCGAGCCGCATGCCCGGCGCCAGCCGCTGCAAGGCCAGCACCAAATCGGGCAAAAACCGGGCTTCGCCAATGTCGCTCAAATGCACACGCATGACGCGTTCCGAGCGCATGGGGTCAAACACCTGAGACACATTGAGCGCCTCTTCGATGGTGCCCAAAGCCAGCTGCACCGCTTGTGCCAGCCGGTCGGCACGCGGCGTGGGCCGCACGCCCGCGCCGCTGCGCTCGAACAGGGCATCGCCCAGCACACTGCGCAAGCGCGCCAGGCCTTGGCTGGCCGCCGGCTGCGACATGCCCAGTTGCTGCGCAGCCAGGCTCACGCTGCGGGTGCGCCAGACCGCGTCAAACAGGCGGAGCAGGTTCAGGTCCAGGTCTTTGATATTCATTCAGCGCATACCATTTATTCCGAATATTTTATGCACTTATACGTAAGATGGTCTTGGACTCGCTGATTGCGGGCTCAACAACGCAAGGAGCGTGCTTTGGAAGTTTCATTTCACGAAGAGATCAAGGCCCTGCGCATGGGCGATGGCGAGGTCTTTCACGGCGAGGGCATCCTGGCCATCACCAAGGGCCTGCTGCAATCGGGTGTGAGCTATGTGGGGGGCTACCAAGGCGCACCGGTCTCGCACCTGCTGGATGTGATGGTGCAGGCCAAGCCTTATATGGACGAGCTGGGCGTGCATGTGGAGGCCTGCTCGAACGAAGCCTCGGCTGCAGCCATGCTGGGCGCGTCCATCCACTACCCGATTCGCGGCGCGGTGACCTGGAAGTCGATTGTGGGCACCAACGTGGCGGCCGATGCGCTGTCCAATTTGTCATCGCCCGGCGTGACGGGCGGCGTGCTGATTGTGGTGGGCGAAGACTACGGCGAGGGTGCCAGCGTCATTCAAGAGCGCACACACGCCTACGCCCTGAAGTCGGGCATGTGCCTGCTGGACCCGCGCCCCGAGCTGGGCCAGATGGTGAACATGGTGGAGCATGGCTTCAGGTTGTCTGAAGCGTCCAACATGCCGGTGATGATGGAGCTGCGCATCCGCGCCTGCCATGTGCGCGGCCAGTTTGTGGCCAAGGACAACCAGGCCCCCAAGCTGTCCAAAAAGCACCTGATCAACGAGCCTGCAGGCTTCAATTACATGCGGCTGGCGCACCCGCCCGTGACCTTTGCGCAAGAAAAGCGCAAAGTCGAGCACCGCTTGCCCGCCGCCCGCCAATACATTGCCGAGCAGCGTTTGAACGAGCACTTTGAAGGCAGCACCCACCGCCACCTGGGTCTGATCGTGCAAGGAGGCCTGTACAACACGCTGATGCGTGCCTTGCAACAGTTTGACTTGGCCGATGCGTTTGGCGTGTCCAGTCTGTCGGTGATGGTGCTCAACGTCACCTATCCGCTGGTGCCGGATGAGCTGGTGAATTTCTGCAAAGACAAATCGGCCGTGCTGCTGCTCGAAGAAGGCCAGCCCGAATACATCGAACAAGAACTGGCCCTGATGTTGCGCCGCCTCGATTTGCAAACCCCGCTGCACGGCAAAGACATGTTGCCCTCAGGCGGCGAGTACACCGCCGAAGTGATGGCCCAGGGCTTGCTGAAGTTCTTGGACCGCCACCAAGCCGAAGCCGTGCCCGAGGCCACACGCCAATGGCTGCACAGCAATGGCGAACGCCGTCAGCAAGTGCAAGCCCAACTGGGCAGCCCCGTGCCCGCGCGGCCACCGGGCATGTGCATTGGCTGCCCGGAGCGGCCCGTGTTTTCTGCACTCAAACTGGCACAACAAGATGTGGGCCCGGTGCACATCTCGGGCGACATCGGCTGCCATGCGCTGGCCACCTTCGAGCCGTTTTCGGTGGGCCACTCCATCCTGGGTTACGGCATGAGCTTGGCCAGCCGGGCGGGCGTGTCGCCCCTCATGAAGCGGCGCGTCTTGTCGGTCATGGGCGACGGCGGCTTTTGGCACAACGGTTTGCTCACCGGCGTGCAAAGTGCACTGTTCAACGGCGACGACGCGGTGCTGCTGATTTTCAAGAACGGCTACACCTCGGCCACCGGCACGCAGGACATCATCAACACGCCCACCGACATCGCCAAAGAACTGGCGGGTGACAAGCGCCAAAGCATGGTGCACACCAACCAGACCATCGAGTCCACGCTCAAAGGGCTGGGCGTGCAGTGGCTGCGCACGGTGCACACCTACGAAGTGAGCCACATGCAGGCCACGCTGACCGAGGCTTTCACCACCGAGTTTCAGGGCCTCAAAGTCATCGTGGCCGAAGGCGAATGCCAGCTGGAGCGCCAACGCCGCATCAAGCCCTGGCTGGCTTCGCTGCTGTCCAAAGGCAAGCGGGTGGAACGCGTGAAGTACGGCGTGGACGAAGACGTGTGCAACGGCGACCACGCCTGCATCCGCTTGTCGGGCTGCCCAACCCTCACGCTCAAAGACAACCCAGACCCTTTGAAAGTGGACCCGGTGGCCACCGTGATCGATGGCTGCGTGGGCTGCGGCCTGTGCGGCGAAAACGCCCATGCGGCCACGCTCTGCCCGTCCTTCTACCGCGCCGAAGTGGTGCAAAACCCCAAGCTGCACGAGCGCCTGTGGGCCCGCTGGCAAAGCCTGGCCACACGCTGGTTGCAACCGGCTTGAACCACGCCTGAGAGAAACCCCATGACCCAACCGATTTCCATCTTGCTGTGCGCCCTGGGCGGCGAAGGCGGCGGCGTGCTGGCCGACTGGCTGGTCGACGTGGCCCGCCACGCCGGCCACCCGGCGCAAGCCACCTCCATTCCCGGCGTGGCGCAGCGCACCGGGGCCACCACCTATTACCTCGAGGTCTATCCCCTGCCCCACAGCCAGCTGCAAGGCCGCTTGCCTGTGCTGGGCCTGAACCCGCTGCCGGGCAGACTCGATGCGCTGGTGTCGTCCGAGTTGCTGGAAACCGCTCGCCAAATTGGCAATGGCCTGGCTTCAAACGACCGCACGCTGGTGATCAGCGCCTCGTCGCGGGCGCTCACCACCGCCGAGAAAATGACCATGGGCGATGGCCGACGACCCGAAGGCCCGATGCTCGATGTGGTGGCCGCCCACAGCCAGCGCCACCATGTGATGGACATGGCCCGCCTGTGCCAAGAAAGCGGCACCATGGTCAGCGCCGTGATGCTGGGTGCCATTGCGGGCAGTGGCTTGCTGCCTTTCGCACGAACGCATTACGAAGCCGTGTTGGAAGGCCCCAGCAGCTCGGCCAAGGCCAGCTTGCGCGGCTTTGCGCTGGCATTCGATTTGGTCACGCGCCAGCGCGAACAGGCGCAGTATGTCGAGCATGTGATGAAACCGGCTGTGGCCGCGCCCTCTGCATCGACTGCCCTGCCTGCAGATGTGGCCGCCAAGTTTCCCGCCGTGCTGCACCCCCTCATGGGCTTGGCGCACCAGCGTTTGATGGAATACCAAGGCCCCGCTTATGCCCGCCTGTATGTGCAGCGGCTTGAACGCCTGTTGCACGCGGAAACCAACTCGCCCGACAGCACCCGCCCCGTCACGTTTGAGGCCACCCGCTGGCTGGCCTTGTGGATGGCGTTTGACGACATCATCCGTGTGGCAGACCTGAAAAGCCGCGCCAGCCGCTGGGACCGCGTGACGCAAGAGGTCAAGGCCAAAGACGGCGATGTGCTCAAGGTGTACGACCACTTCAAACCCGGCGTGCCCGAGCTGGCCGCACTGTTGCCGCAAGGCCTGGCCAACCGTCTGCTGCGTTGGGACCGCGCCCGCGTGGCCAATGGCAAAGCGCCGTGGTCCATACCGCTCAAGGTGGCACGCCACGCGCTGTGGGGCATGGCCAGCTTGCGCTTCTTGGCCAGCCTGCGCGTGCTGCGCCCCCTGGGCAGCCGCTACGCCACCGAGCAAGCCCTCATCGAAGAATGGCTGAGCGGCATTGAAAGCGCCACACACCAATCGCCCGCACTGGGTTTGGAGCTGGCCCGATGCGGGCAGCTCATCAAAGGCTACGGCAGCACCAACGAACGCGGCAAGGACAACCTGCTGCACATCCTGCGGCACGTCTGCGGCCCCGCCTCCCAGCTGCCATTGGATGAACAAGCTGCGGCCGTGGCACACATCCGCCAAGCGGCTTTGCAAGACGAAGCGGGCCTGGCTTTGGACCAAGCCTTGCTGCAACACGGTGCGCCAGCCCGCCCCGTCAAGGAACAGCCGGTGCTGTGGATGAAAAATCCGCGACTGCAAAAAACCTGATCTGGCTTCATCATCGACACCGGCCCCCTCAAAACCCAAGGAGACAAGCATGCCAACAACAAAATTCTTCTCTCGCCGCGCAGTGGGCACCGCCCTGCTCGCCATCGCGGCGGGCCCTGCCCTGTGCCTGAGCGCCGCTGCGCAAAGCTGGCCCACCAAGCCCGTCAAGATCGTGGTGAACTTTCCACCGGGCGGCGCAGCCGACCAGATAGCCCGCGCCATTGGCGTGCCCTTGGGCGAGGCGCTGGGTCAGCCCGTGGTGGTCGAAAACAGAGGCGGCGCCAACGGCAACCTGGGTGGCGAGCTGGTGGCCAAATCACCGGCCGACGGCTACACCCTGCTCATGAGCTCGGGCGGCATGGTCTCGGTCAACCCGCACATCTATGCCCGCATGCCTTTTGACCCGGCCAAAGACCTGGTGCCTGTGGCCTCGGCTGCCCGCGTGCTGGTTTTTTTGGTGGCCAAGCCCAACTTTCCGGCCAACAACATCCAGGAATTTTTAGCCTATGTGAAGGCCAACCCAGGTCGTTTGTCTTATGGCTCGGCTGGCAACGGAAGCTCGCCCCACTTGGCTGGCGAAATGATGAAAAGCCAAGCCGGTCTGTTTGCGGTGCATGTGCCCTACCGCGGTGCGGCACCTGCGCTGCAAGACGTTTTGGCGGGCCAGCTGGACTATTACTTTGACCCCGGCATTGGACTGGGCCAGGTGCGTGCGGGCAAGCTCAAGCTGCTGGCCGTGGGCAGCATGAAGCGCTCACCACTGTTCCCCGACGTGCCCACGCTGCATGAAGCGGGCCTCAAAGGTTTTGATGCCGACTCGGTATTTGGCTTTTATGCGCCTGCGGGCACGCCCGCCGATGTGGTCAACCGCGTCAACCGCGAGATCAACAAAATTTTGGGTACGCAAGCCTTGAAGGACCGCATCCAGAACCTGGGCGGTGAAGCCCTGCCTTTGACACCCGCCGAGTTTGGCGCACGCGCCGCTGACGACTCCAAACGCTTTGGCGCCATCATCCGAGAGCGCAAAATCGTCGGGGACTGAAACCTCAAACTTCTGCCGGTCTGACCTTCAGGTCCGACCTTTGTTCGCTTCGGCTCAAGCCCCATGTCGGGGCTGAAGCCACCGACCTGCAGAACATCAAACCCCGGCCAGCTCCCGCAAGGCCTGTGGGTTGGGCAAGCCCAGCACCCGGCCTGCGCCGCTGATGAGCTGGCGGTCTCGCAAATGGCGCAGCACGCGCGAGAAGGTTTCGGGCGCGATGCCCAGTTGCGCGGCGATGGTGCGTTTGCGCTCACGCAAAGTGACGGCCAAACCACCCGCTTTTGCGTCGGGCTCGGCATGGCGCAGCAGCCATTCGGCGCAGCGGGCATCGGCATCTTTGGCCAAGCGGCTGACCGCCAACTCGGTTTGCTGGCGCTGCTGTTTGGCCATGTCCATCACCAAGGTTTGCGAGGGTCCCGGCATGCTTTGCACCTGCGCCAAAAACTCAGGGGCGGCCACGTATTGCAGTTGCACCGGCGTCAAGGCCACGGCATCGACCACATGCGGCAAGCCCAACAGACCAGCGGCAGCCTCGAGCCAGCAAGGGCCTTGGACCTCCCCCAACTGGTGCAGCATTTCGCCTTCGTGCAAAAAGCCCAGCACCACCTTACCTTGCACCAAGTGCAAAACCTGATCAGACGCATCGCCACGGTGCAACAAGACCGTGCCAGCCTCCAAAGCGGCGGGGTATTCAAACGAGGGGGAAACAGCAGTGACAACCATGATGGGCTTGACTGTGCCAGAGGCCAGCGCCCATCGTTTTGACGCAAATCAATAGGCGCTCAGGTGCCGATCACGCCACCCAAATCGCCCTGAAGTCGTTCACATTGGTGTGTGTGGGGCCGGTGACGACCAGATCGCCCAGTGCTTCAAAGTAGCCGTAGGCGTCGTTGCGTTGCAAATAGGCGTCGATCTTGTGGCCCAGCGCCAGGGCGCGAGCCAGCGTGTCGGGGCTCACTTGCGCCCCGGCATTGTCTTCGATGCCGTCGATGCCATCGGTGTCCGCAGCCAGCGCCCACACGCCGCTTTGGCCTTGCAGCGCCTGGGCCAGGCCCATGCAGAACTCGCCTGCCCGGCCGCCACGTCCACGCGGGGTGCCAGCCCCTTGGGGCTTGATGGTCACGGTGGTCTCGCCACCGCTCAGAATCACGCAGGGCTTTTGGAACGGGCCTTGCCCTTTGGCCGCAGCGCGGGCCAGTGCGGCGTGCACCTTGCCCACCTCGCGCGATTCGCCTTCAATCTCGTCGCTCAAGATGTACGCGTTCACGCCCATCGCACGGGCGGCCTCGGCAGCGGCCTCCAGCGCCTGTTGGGGCGTGGCGGTCATGTGAACGCTGTGGCCGTCAAACACGCTCGAACCGGGCTTGGGCGTCTCGAGGGTGCCCGCCTGCAAGGTCTGCACCACAGCGGCCGGCACATCGATGGCGTAGCGCTGCAAGATGGCCAGCGCATCGGCGCAGGTGCTGGCATCGGCCACCGTGGGGCCGCTGGCGATGATGGACGGGTCATCGCCCGGCACATCGCTGATGGTGAGCGTGACCACCCGCGCAGGGCTACAGGCCGCCGCCAAGCGACCGCCCTTGATGCGCGAGAGGTGCTTGCGCACGCAATTCATCTCGGCAATGTTGGCCCCGCTGGCCAGCAATTGGCGATTGATCGCTTGTTTGTCTTCCAGGCTGATGCCGTCTGCAGGCAAGGTCAGCAGCGCAGAGCCGCCTCCCGAAATCAGGCACAACACCAGATCGTCGGCCGTGAGGCCTTGGGTCAATTCCAAAATCCGCTCGGCCGCTTTCAAACCCGCTGCATCGGGCACGGGGTGAGCGGCCTCAACCACCTCGATGCGCTCGGGCAGGCCCGCAGGCCTTGGCGGTGTGTGACCGTAACGCGTGACCACCAAACCCGACAGCGGTGCGTCTTGCGGCCACAAGGCCTCCACCGCCTGGGCCATCGCGCCACCGGCTTTGCCCGCACCCAGCACCAGCGTGCGCCCCTTGGGTAACGAGGGCAAATGCGCGGCGGTGTTGTGCAGGGGCAAGGCACGTTGCACCGCCACGTTGTACAGGTGGCGCAGCGCGGTTTGGGGGTCGGTCATGGCAGCAACATTTCAAGCAAGGTGAACAGCCTTGAAGGATAAAGGCATTCACCCCACATGCCACTGGCGTTCAAGCCCGTTTTCAATCGGCGTACACGCCGGCCGACTTGATGATGGGCGCCCACTTGTTGACTTCGGACATCACAAAAGACTTGTGCCCGGCCGGGTCGTTGCGTGCGTCGTTGATGACCGAGGCACCGCCAGCGTCTTGCTTGCGGATGAACTCAGGGTCTTTGACGGCCAATTTGAGGGCGTCGTTGAGCTTTTTCAGCACCGCCGCTGGTGTGCCCTTGGGCGCGTACAAGCCTTGCCAAATGGTGACGGTGAAGTCCTTGAGACCGGCCTCTTGCATGGTGGGCATGTCTTTGAGCACGGGCGAGCTCAAACGCGTGGGCGTGGTGACCGCGAAGGACTTGACCTTTTTGCCTTCGATCTGCGGGATCGTGGTGGTGGTCTGGTCACACATCAGGTCCACCTGGCCACCGATCAGGTCGGTCATGGCGGGGGCTGTGCCTTTGTAGGGGACCGAGGTCATGTCCACTTTGATGGTGGACTGGAACAACATGCCGCACAGGTGCGAAGCCGAGCCTGGCCCCGCGTTGGCGATGTTGATCTTGCCTTTGTTGGCGTTGATCCAAGTGACCAGCTCGCCCATGTTGTTGGCAGGCAAACTGGGACGGCCAATCAGGTTCATCGGGTTCTCGCTGACCAGGCCCAGGTACTCAAAATCTTTCTCCACGTTGTAGGGCAAGTTGCGAAAGAAGCTGGGCAGCGTGGCTTGAGCGATGTGTGTGAACAAAAGCGTGTAGCCATCCGCCGGGGCCTTGGCGACTTTGTTCGCGCCGATGGAACCTGATGCGCCTGCCGAGTTGTCGATCACGATGCTGTGCCCACCCATGACCTTGCTCATGGACTGCGCCAGATCGCGAGCAGCCTTGTCGGTGGGGCCGCCTGCGGCATAAGGCAGCACGAAGGTGATGGACTTGTTGGCCGCCGGATAGTCTTGTGCATAAGCGTTCACAGACAGGCACATGGCCAGGGCCGCGGGGGCACACAGAAGCTTGGATCGCATGTTCTCACCTTTCAAAAATGTTTAAAACGCAAAGTCAATCAAATGGAAAGATCATTTTGATCAAGCCATCAAAACCGCATCAAACCAAGGCTTTGCACACCGCCGAGGTGACATCCACGGTGCGGGCTGTGCCGCCCAAGTCGCCCGTGTGCAGCGCCGGATTGGCCGTCACCGCCTCCACGGCTTGCATCAAACGCTGGGCTGCAGCGGGCTCGCCAATGTGTTCCAAAAGCATGACCACCGACCAAAACGTGCCCACCGGGTTGGCCAGACCTTTGCCCATGATGTCAAAGGCCGAGCCGTGGATGGGTTCGAACATGCTGGGGTAGCGGCGCTCGGGGTCGATGTTGCCGGTGGGTGCAATGCCCAGGCTGCCCGCCAATGCTGCTGCCAAGTCGCTCAGGATGTCGGCATGCAAGTTGGTGGCGACGATGGTGTCCAGGGTTGCGGGGCGGTTGACCATGCGGGCCGTAGCGGCGTCGACCAGCTCCTTGTCCCACTTCACATCGGGATACTCTTTGGAGATTTGCACCGCGATCTCGTCCCACATCACCATGGCGTGGCGCTGGGCGTTGCTCTTGGTCACCACCGTGAGCAGCTTGCGGGGGCGTGACTGCGCCAGCTTGAAGGCGTAGCGCATGATGCGCTCCACACCGGCACGGGTCATGATGGACACATCGGTGGCCGCCTCGATCGGGTGGCCTTGGTGCACACGGCCACCCACGCCGGAGTATTCGCCTTCGGAGTTTTCGCGCACGATGATCCAGTCCAGGTCTTGGGGCGTGCAGCGCTTGAGCGGTGCATCGATACCCGGCAGGATGCGTGTGGGCCGCACGTTGGCGTACTGGTCAAAGCCCTGGCAGATCTTCAGGCGCAGCCCCCACAGCGTGATGTGGTCGGGGATGTGCGGGTCACCGGCCGAGCCAAACAAAATCGCGTCCTTGTTGCGCAAGGCGTCCAGGCCATCGGCGGGCATCATCACGCCGTGCTCGCGGTAGTAGTCACCGCCCCAGCCAAAGTTTTCAAACTCAAAAGCAAAAGTGCCACAGGCTTTTGCTAAGGCCTGCATGACCTCTTGGCCTGCGGGGATGACTTCTTTGCCAATGCCGTCTCCGGGGATGGTGGCGATGCGGTAGGTTTTCATGGTGTTTTCGCGCTGATGAAAAAGATGGCCAAATTGTGCGACGTTCATGCTTCAATAAAAATCCTAAAATTCAAGCCATTGTTAACCTGAGATCAACAATGCAAGCACGTCTGCAAGCCGCCGATCTGGGCTTTTTTTCGGCACTGGCCATGGCCGGGAGCCTGAGCACCGCTGCCCGCGAGATGCGCATCACCACGGCCGCCGTGAGCAAACGCCTGTCGCACATGGAGTCGCGCCTGGGGGTGCCGCTGCTCAACCGCACCACGCGCCGCATGAGCCTCACGGTGGAAGGCGAAACCATGCTGCGCCACGCCCGCAGCATCCTGGCCGAGATGGCCGATCTGGAACAACAACTGGGCGCCAGCCGCTCCACGCCCAGCGGCCTCTTGCGCGTGAATGCCACACTGGGCTTTGGCCGCAGCCACATGGGTCCGCTGATCAGCCGCTTTGCGCAGCACCACCCGCAGGTCGACGTGCAACTGCAGTTGTCGGTGGACCCGCCCGCCCTGACCGACGACGCTTTTGATGTGTGCATCCGCTTTGGCCCGCCGCCCGACACACGCGTCATCGCCCGCAAGATCGCAGACAACCAGCGATTGCTGTGCGCCTCACCGGCTTATATCGCGCAGCACGGCGAACCCAAAAGCCCGGCCGATCTGGCGCGGCACAACTTCATCAGCATCCGCCAAGGCGGCGAAGCCTATGGCGTGATCAAGCTCACACGGGGACGCTCGGGCAAAACCGAGACCGTCAAGACCCGTGGCAACCTGACCACCAACGACGGCAGCATCGCGGTGCAATGGGCGCTGGACGGCCACGGCATCTTGCTGCGCGCCGAATGGGACATCCGCGAACACTTGGCCAAAGGCCAGCTGGTGCAGGTGCTGCCGCAGCACCGCACGCCTGATGCCGACATTTATGCAGTCTACCCGGCGCAGCACAAATCGGCGGCGCGAGTGCGGGCGTTTGTGGACTTTGTCGCGGAAGCGTTCAGGCCAGCCAAGCCTTGAAAAGGGCGGAGGCTCCATTGTTGGTCAACCAGTCACTCCACGCACCGCAGACTGAGTTCAATTGCTTTGCGGAGTGGCTGTGGGACGAACCTGGAAGTGTCCGATTAAGGCTGTGAGCGGACTACCGTATTGGTTCATTGATCGTCAGCAGCCGACCCATTTTCGACTTCTGCGGCTTCGGGACGAGAGCCCGCTCCACAGAAAGGAGCCGCCATGGCCAGAGCACAAATGACCTAGGCAACTTTCATTTTTTGCTCGGCTTCAAGCTTGCCGATCAACTCGTGAATCAATTCTGACGTTTTGAGAAATTCGGCGTCTAGGCCCAAAATCTGAAGACGCTCTTTGATCACCATGAACAACAATTGACACACATAGTGCATGCACCTTAGCAGATCGAGTATGGCTAGCAATACAGCTTCGCGGCCATGAGCAAACACAGTGATGATCTCGTATTTGTCATGACCCAAATGCTTGACATCTGAACTCAGTGCAAGACCGTCCACATTCGGATGGGCGCCATAGTCAATAAGCTGGTCATACATTTCGGAAATCCTTGCTGCTAAGTCCTTGTTGGCACCCTCCAGCAGGCTCAATAGATCTCTCCATTGAAAGAGCTTTCTCGACATCTTTCGCCCTTCTTCGCCATCACCCCTTTCTTCCCATGCCCTTCTATGCACGTCTGAAACGCTGCATACCCACGCATACACTGCGCATTCGAGCAAAGATCTCATGAGGACGGTTGCCTCGAATAGTTGGCCGCTAACAGAAAGTCGAACTGCCGCACGGTACGTCCCGAAGCAGCGCATAAAGAGTTTCACTGAGGTTCGCCGCGGCGGATCGATTTCATGAAAAAAAGTAGGAGCCTTCTCGGTTACAGATTGATCTATCCGAATCAAGATGTCAAACCACTCTGGAAGACCAGCGAACGATGCGAGTATCTGCTGTTCTAGATGTGCCAAGAATTTCGTTAGCTCGCTTTCCCCCCAGTGCTTTGGTACAGGGCGATGCTCCATGCGGCTTTCGACAACTACACCGGACGATACTTCTTTCATAGGAAACCTCCTTGATCTTTCGTCGCACTATAGTTCAGCCGATCACACATGGAGATGTCTGATTCACCGACTGAAGTCAACATTCGACTAACGGTTTTTGATTTCTGCTTTTGGCCGATAGCTGCAGCGCCGTTTGCGACGATCGTTGACCGCAATCGCTGCATAACTGCCCCTCAAATCGCCCCCCCTTAAAATCTGTCCACTGCACAGCCCGGGACGCGCGGCAACGTGGTGCTCGCCCTCCCCTGTGTGCACGGGGGCCAGGGGATTCGGCCGCGACTTGTTTCACCCTAGACCAGGACAAGTCCATGACCACACTGCTCATTCACCGCGCCCGCTGCATCGCCACCATGGACGATGTCAACACAGAACTGAAAGACGCCTCGCTCCTGATCCGCGATGGCCGCATCCAACGCATCATCCCCGCGACCGAGAACATCGACGAACTGCTCACGCAAGTGGACGAAGTCATCGACGCCCGCCGCCATGTGATGGTGCCGGGCCTGATCAACACGCACCACCACATGTACCAGTCGCTCACGCGGGCGATTCCGGGGGTGCAAAACGCCGAGCTGTTTTCTTGGCTTCAAGGCCTCTACCCGATCTGGGTGGGCCTCACACCCGAGATGGTGCGGGTCTCAGGCCAGGTGGCCATGGCCGAGCTGTTGTTGAGCGGCTGCACCACAAGCAGTGACCACCTCTACATCTACCCCAACGGCGTGCGGCTGGACGACAGCATCGAAGCGGCGCACAGCATCGGCATGCGATTCACGGCCACACGCGGCAGCATGAGCGTGGGCGAAAGCCAAGGCGGACTGCCGCCCGACAGCGTGGTCGAGCAAGAGCCCGCCATCTTGAAAGAAACCCAGCGGCTGATCGAGACTTGGCATGACACGAGCTACGGCTCGATGACGCACGTGGCCGTGGCCCCCTGCTCGCCCTTCAGCGTGAGCCAAGACCTGATGCGCGAAGCGGCCAAACTGGCCCGCGCCCATGGCGTGCGCCTGCACACCCACCTGGCCGAAAACGACCACGACATCGCCTACACCCGCGAAAAGTTCAACTGCACCCCCGCGCAATACGCCGAGGATTTGGGTTGGGTGGGCGACGACGTGTGGCACGCGCATGGCGTGAAGCTCGACGAAGAAGGCACTTACCTGTTTGCACGCACACGAACCGGCATTGCCCACTGCCCGTGCAGCAATATGCGCCTGTCCAGCGGGATCTTGCCCTTGCGCAAAATGCTCGACGCGGGCGTGCCCATTGGCCTGGGCGTGGACGGCAGCGCCAGCAACGATGCGGCGCATTTGCTGAACGAAGCCCGTCAGGCCATGTTGTTGGCGCGTGTGGGCCGGGCCTTAGAACCTTTCGGCTGCGACCACGGCCCCGCCGAGATGACACCCCGCGACGCCCTGCGCTTGGCCACACGCGGCGGCGCCGAGGTGCTGGGCCGCGCCCACGAGCTGGGGCAAATCAAAGCAGGTTTTTGCGCTGACATCGCCATGTTCCGCACCGACACGCTGAGCATGGCGGGCGGCGCGGTGCACGACCCGGTGGGGGCGCTCTTGCTGTGCGCCAGCGACAACGCCGACTACACCATCGTCAACGGACGCGTGGTGGTACGCGAAGGTGAGATCACCACCGTGGACATGGGGCCTCTGATCGAGCGGCACAACCAACTGGCTTTGCAGCTGGCTTTGGGTGTGAACTGAGCTAGTTGGCCATGTCTGCCAGCGCCCTCAAATAAGCCTCCCCACGCGACTCGGCAAACAAGTCCAGCGCCAGCGTGAAGCCAGCCTGCACCACAAGCCCGATGCCAATCGCGGTGGCCGCGTCCGATTTGGAGAAGAACGCGATCAGGCAGGCCCCGAGCACGAGCAGGGCCAGCTCAACGCTTTTGTACAGCTTGAAATTGGCCATCACCGTTTGCATGCGCGCGGTTTCGGCTTGTTTGAACTCGGCTGGTGCGCTCACGAGTTGGGTTCTGAGATTGGCCAGTTGTGCATCGGTGCGCGCAAAAATGGTGACACCGACCACCAGCTGCATCAGCGCCACCACCACCAAAGGCAGCGACATCCAGCGCAGGCGGTGGCCATGGGTCCACAGCCAAAGCGCCAGGCCTATGGCCATCAAGGCCGCCAAGTTGAAGAGCACGCTTTCTTGCTTCTCCCCGACAAAATAATCCGTCATGTCTTTCACCATGTGCAGGTCTCCCGTGTTCATGTTCTGTGCCCCTCAATGCCACTGGGCGTCCATGCCCACGCGCCCCAGCCGATAGGCTGCAGGCGTGGTGCCCGTCCAGCTTCTGAAGGCCCGAATGAAAGAGTTACTTTCCTGAAAGCCCAGCAGCCACGAAATCTCTCCGGCTGAAATGTCGGTGCGGCTCAGGTAATGCCGCGCCAGCTCTTGCCGCACCTCGCTGAGCAGTTCCTGAAAACCCACCGACTCGTCGGCCAGTTGGCGCTGCAAGGAACGCTTGCTCAGGGCCAAACGCTTGGCCACCGCGTCGATGCTGCTGATGCCTGCGGGCAGCGTCTCCAACAACACGGCCCTGACGCGCTCGCGCATCTTCGCTTGTGCATCGAGTTCGGAAAGCCGTTGCTTCAGACCCGGCTCAAACGCCGCCCACATGGCCATGTTGTCGGTCAAGAAAGGCCGACGCGCATCGTCCGCAGAAAAGGCGATCAGGATCTGTTCAGAGGCCCCCAAGGCGCAGCCCAGATAGGCTTGATAGGGTGCAAGTTTCAAAGGCAAATCCGGTACAGAGGCCGCCAAGGGCTCGATCCGCTCACGCGTGGCCAGCCGAGCCAGTTGCGTGAAGAACACCAGCTCCGAGACACCCAGACTGCGGGGAATCGGTGCGGTGCTCCCGTAGCAGCGGAGTGAGACCTGCGTGCGGTCTGCGCGGATGTCAACCTCCATGTGCAAGGGGCCGATCAAGCGTTTGTAATGCGCCAGCCGCTGCAGCGCGGTGTTCAGGTCGGGGCTGCACAGGCAGGCGAACAGGGCCGGGTCAAAGGCCTCGACCGACATGACCTGCGCGAGCTTCAGGGCGAGTTCGTCATGGCCTGCGGCTTGCTCCAGTCCGCGCCACAGGTCAAAGTACTGCGCGGGCGACAAGCTCGCGCCCGGGCGCGCAAACAGGTCGCCCGGCAGCCGCGCCAGGCTCAGCACATCGGACGGGGCGTAACCCATGTCGAGGATGAGCAGTTTCCAGCTCATTTGCACGGCAAAGCGTGTGGCCTGTTTCACGGTGGGGGCTTTCTGGCGTGTTCTGTGGATTGGGCTTACTTGGCTTGGCTCATGATGGTCATATCAAAGATACGGTCCCCGAAATACTTGCGGATGAACATCAAGGGCTTGGCCATTTTGCCGATGACGTAGCGGGTTTGGGGTCGGCGCGAACGCACAGCCTGCAGTATGGCATCGGCCACCACCGAAGGCGGCGAGGCGGCACCCGCTTTGGCATAGGTGCTGCGCATGGCCTTGGCCATGCCCTGCGCCATGGCGCAGTAAGGGCCTTGGCCCGAACGCGCCAGCATGGGCTCGAGCATCACACCGCCCCATTCGGTGGCAATCACACCGGGCTCGATGATCACCACGTGGATGCCAAAGGGCGCCAGCTCGAGGCGCAAGCAATCGCTCCAGCCTTCTACCGCGTGCTTGGTGGCGTGGTACCAAGAGCCCAGCGGGGTGTAGATCTTGCCGCCCATGGACGAGATGTTGATGACCTTGCCCGCCCCTTGGCGGCGCATGTGCGGCAGCACCAATTGCGTGAGCCGCGCCATGCCAAACAGGTTGACTTCAAATTGGTAGCGGGCATCGGACAAGGTTGAATCCTCCATCGCGCCGTACATGCCAAAGCCCGCGTTGTTCACCAACACGTCGATGCCGTCATGGCTTGACTCGATGGTGTTCACGGTGGCGACGATGTCGGCGTCTACCGAAATGTCCATTTGCAGCGGTATCGCGCCCAAGGCCTGCAGGTCTTCCATTTGGGCCAAACGACGCGCCGCGACGTAAACCACCAAGCCCTCTTGCAGCAGCCGCTTGGCCGTTTCTTTGCCCATGCCGGATGAAGCGCCGGTAACGAGGGCCACTTGTTTTGCGGGGTATGTAGATGCCATGAAAAACTCCGTTCGTGAATGTGTTTCGAATGCCGTGATGGTCGCCGTTGGGGCGCGAAGCGTCACCATCGGATCGCGCCAATGCGCATGCCGAAGATGCCAAGACTCTTTGCCGTCCTTCAAGGAGCAAGTTGTTCGCTCAGGTCACAACTGTTAACACTGAGCAAGCCCAATTCGCTGTCCTACACTGAGGCCATGATCCAAGGTCTCGTTCAACTCTTCCTGTTTCAGGCTCTTGGCGAGCTGCTCTCCAAGTTCGCACTGCCCTTCATCCCCGGCCCGGTGTTGGGTTTGGTGTTGCTGCTGGTGTTTTTGGCCCTGCGCGGCCATGTTCCAGCTTCCATGGACCTGGTGGGCAGCGGCATCTTGCAGCACCTGGGGCTGTTGTTCATTCCCGCCTCGGTGGGCGTGGTGCTGTATTTGCCCCTGTTGCAAGCCAACGCCTGGGCCATCACGGCGGCGCTGGTGCTGAGCGTGGTGGCCACCGTGGCGGTCACCGCCTTGGTGCTCAAACTGTTCGCCAACAAGGACAGTGCGCCGTGAACAACACCCTGCCGCCCATCTCCGACATTTGGGTCTACCTCTCGGGCAGCCCGCTGCTGGCCTTGGTGCTCACGCTCAGCGCTTACCTGCTGGGCCTGACCTTGTACGAGCGCAGCCAGCGCAACCCGCTGGCCAACCCTGTGTTGATTGCGGTGGTCGTGGTGTGCATCGGCATCAGTGTGATCGACATGCCCTATGCGCAATACTTTGAAGGCGCACAGTTTGTGCACTTCTTGCTGGGCACGGCCACGGTGTCGCTGGCCATTCCGATTTACAAAGGCTTTGCCTCGCTCAAGGGGCGCATGGGGGTGTTGCTGCTGTCGCTGCTGGCGGGTGGCATCACCTCGGTGCTGACGGCCGTGGGGGTGGCGCGTTGGTTGGGTGTGGACGAATCCTTGGTGCGCGGCTTGGTGGCCAAATCGGTCACCGCGCCGATTGCCATGGGCATTGCCGAGCGCGTGCAAGCCTCGCCCACCCTGACCGCCATCTTTGCCGTCAGCACCGGCATCTTGGGCGCAGTGCTGGGCCGCTATGTGCTCGACGCCCTGCGGGTCACTCCATGGTGGCAACGCGGCTTTGCCCTGGGCGTGGCCGCGCACGGCATTGGCACCTCACGCGCTTTCAGCGTGAACGCCGAGGCTGGGGCCTATGCCAGTCTGGGCATGGGGCTGCATGGCATCGCGGGGGCAATGCTGATTCCGTATGCCGTGGCTTGGTGGTTATAGAGCTTGGATTTCGTCGCGAGTCCGCAGCGTGACAGGGCCTGGCAGGCTTGTTTTTATGATGAAGCCCATGAACTACGCCGCTTCTGACCTCTTGGCTTTTGCCGATCAATTGTTGCAATCTGCAGGCCTGCCGCCGGACAAGGCGCAAGCCGTGGCCGATGTCTTGCTGGAAGGCGACTTGCTGGGCCACACCACCCATGGCCTGGCTTTGCTGGCGCCATATCTGGCCGAACTGGAGTCGGGCAAGATGCGCAAAGACGGTGAGCCCTTGGTGGTGTCTGACCACCCAGCCGCCGTGACTTGGGACGGCCAGCGCTTGCCAGGCCCTTGGCTGGTGCTCAAGGCCATCGACCTGGCCACGCAGCGGGCCCGCACACAAGGCACGGGCACCGTGGTCATTCGGCGCAGCCACCACATTGCCTGCCTGGCGGCTTACCACCAGCGGGTGACGGACCAAGGGCTCATGATGCTCTTGCACTGCTCGGACCCCAACGCCGCCAGCATCGCCCCCTTTGGCGGGCTGGACCCGGTGTTCACGCCCAACCCCATGTCGGTGGGCATTCCCACTTCGGGGCTGCCGGTGCTGATCGATGTGTCCACCTCATCCACCACCAACGGCATGACCAATCGCCTGCACAAAGAGGGTGGCCTGCTGCCCGCCGAATGGGTGATGGACGGCCACGGCCAACCCAGCCGAGACCCGGCTGTGCTGTTCAACGAACCCAAGGGCACGATCTTGCCGCTGGGCGGCATGGATTCGGGGCACAAAGGCTATGGCCTGAGCTGGATGGTCGAAGCTTTGACCGGCGGCCTGGCCGGCCATGGCCGCGCCGATGCCCCCGAGGGTTGGGGCGCCACGGTGTTTTTGCAAATCATCGATCCGCGTGCGTTTGCGGGCGCAGACGCCTTCAACCTGCAAATG
Source organism: Limnohabitans lacus (assembly GCF_030053395.1). GTDB lineage: Bacteria > Pseudomonadota > Gammaproteobacteria > Burkholderiales > Burkholderiaceae_C > Limnohabitans_A > Limnohabitans_A lacus. Next base: position 86,096 of record NZ_JASGBH010000007.1, read on the forward strand.
GACGAAGTCTCACGCCAGTGCCATGCATCGCGCCCAGCACAAGCGAGCACCTGGGTGCGCACACCGGGTGAGCGGGGCCTGAAGCTCAAGGCCAGCAGCGCCAGCCAAGGCGTGACGCTGTACCCGAACATCATGCCCATGCTCTTGCCTTGGGCCGACAAACTCAAGGTGGCAGCGCCCTCAGCCCTTTAAAAAAACAACCCGGCGCTTAGGCCGGGTTGCAGCTGATAACGTTTGTCCAAAAGGAATGCGTCAAGCAGCATGTGCTGGTTTGCGCAAGGCTTTCAGCAACAAGGGCGTCAACCAGACCAGCGCGGTCAAGATGGCCAACGCCAGTGCAATCGGTCGCGACACAAACGCACTCAAATCGCCGTTGGACTTGATCATCGAGGTGATGAAGTTTTCCTCCAGCATGCCACCCAGAACCACGCCCAAAATCGCCGGTGCCACCGGGAATTCATTGGCCTCCAGCACATAAGCCAGGATGCCCGCCACCAGCATCACACCCACCTGAAACACCGAGTTGTTGATGGCAAACGTGCCCACCACACAAAACAGCAAGATCATGGGCATGAGGATTTCACGCGGCACCTTCAAAATGCGTTTGGCCACCTTGATGCACAAAATGCCTAAGGGAATCATGATGAGGTTGGCCACAATGAAAAGCAAAAACACGGCATAGATGTTTTGCGGATTGGTGGTGAACAAGGTTGGGCCGGGATTCATGTTTTTCATGTAGAGCACGCCAATCACGATCGCCGTGATCGAGTCGCCCGGAATGCCAAACACCAAGGCCGGAATCCAAGCACCCGCCAGGGCACTGTTGTTGGCCGAGCCCGACTCCACAATGCCCTCCACATGCCCGGTGCCAAATTTCTCAGGCTCCTTGGAAAACTTCTTGCTCATGGCGTAAGACATCCAGGCGGCGATGTCGGCTCCGGCACCGGGCAACGCACCCACGGCTGTGCCCAGCACGCTGCCCCGCAAAATTTGTTTGGGGTATTTTTTGGCCAGCGCCCATTGGCCCTTGAGCACACCACCCACCTCTTCCACCACCAACTCGGCCGGGGGACTGGTGTCCACCACGTAGCGGATGATTTCGGAGATGGCGAACATGCCAATCATCATGGCGATCATGCCAATGCCGCCCGACATTTCGGTGTTGCCAAAGGTAAACCGAGGAAAACCAGCCGGGTTACCCAAGCCCACGCAAGCCACCAGCAAGCCCAAGAACAGCATCATCAGCCCCTTGACCGGCGAACCGGTGGTGATGAAGACCGCGCAAGTCAGGCCCAGCAGCACCAGCCAAAAGTATTCGAAGGAACTGAAGTTCAGTGCAAAGTCAGCCAAGGCGGGGGCAGCGACGATCAGCACCACCGTGCCAAACAGCCCCCCCACAGCCGAAAACACCAGGCCCGCACCCAGCGCTTTCTCCGCTTGCCCCTTGCGTGTCATGGCATAGGCCTCGTCGGTATAGGCGGCCGATGCGGGCGTGCCGGGAATGCGCAGCAAACAACCCGGGATGTCGCCTGAAAAGATGGCCATCGCCGTGGCCGTGACCATGGCCGCCACCGCAGGGATCGGCGGCATGAAGAAGGTCACCGGCACCAGCAAAGCCGTGGCCATGGTGGCGGTCAAGCCCGGCACCGCCCCGACGAACAGACCGTACAAGGAGGCGAGCACCATCACCATCAAGGTGTAGGGCTCAAACACCATCGAAAAAGCTTGGCCAATGGCTGTCCACATGGGATAAGACTCCTCAGACGGTCGGTGTTGAAAGTGGCAAAGCCTGTTACCAGGCCAACGGCGTCAAGATGCCCCAGGGCAAGGGCACACGCAGCAATTTATAAAAAGCAAAGTGAACCACCAAAGTGGCCACCATCGCCCAAAAAACCGAACGGCCCCATGTGACTTGCAAGGATCTGAAAAGCGCCAACAGCATCAACATGGCCGTGATCAAAAACCCCAGCTCATCCGACACCAAGATGTAGAAAACGACCGCGCCCAACAACACGGCCAAGGCCCGTGCATGCCGTGGCGATCGAACCCAATCTTCCCAAGCCAGCCAAGGACCGTGGGCTCGGTCACGCCAGCCTTGCCAGACCAGCACGGCGCCGCCGGCACACAGGCCCACCGCAATCAGGCCCGGAAACAAAGCGGGTCCGACCGGCTGACCCGGAATGTTGGGGTAGCCGCGCACAGCCCAGAGCACCGCAGCGCCCAAGGCCATGAGCAAGACGCCCCAAAAAGCGTCGTTGATTTTCATGGGCTGTCTTACTTGACCAGGCCCACAGCCTTCATGGTCACGCCCATTTCCGCATCGGACTTGGCCATGAACTTGGCCATGTCGTCAGGCCCGCCGTAGATCACACCCAGGCCACGGCTGGTCATGAAGTCGTTGTACTCTTTGCTGGCCACGGCCTTGCGCACAGCATCGGCCAACTTGGTCTGAATGGGTGCGGGCAAACCTTTGGGTGCCAGCACACCACGCCACGCCGCCATGGTCCAGTTGCTGCCGGTCGCTGACTTCAAAGTGGGCACATTGGGGTACAGCGTCGAGGGTTTGGCATCCATGATGGCCAGGCTCTTGACCTTGCCAGCGTCGATCAACGAACGCGCTTCGGGCAATGAGACGGGCGCCACTTCGACGCCACCAGCGACCATGTCCTGCAAGCCTGGTGCAGCGCCGTTACTGGGCACCCAAGGCAATGCGGCGGGGTCGATTTTTTGATCGAGCAGCAAGCCAGCGATGGCCAAATGCCAGATGCCGCCCTGGCCTGTGCCCGATGCTTTGAACTTGCCGGGGTTGGCCTTGATGGCAGCGAGCAAGTCGTTGACGTTTTTATAGGGCGCATCGGCACGCACCTGAATGCCCGCTGGATCAGCATTGACCAATCCAATAGGGGTGTAGGAAGCGCCCGTTAATGGGGTCAGTCCTTGCCAATGCATCATGCCGATTTCAACGGTGGCCAGACCGATGGTGTAGCCATCTGCAGGGGCCGAGGCGATGGCCGCATGGCCCACCACACCGCTGCCGCCGGTGCGGTTGACGACGGTCACAGGTTGACCCAGGTCTTTTTCGAGCAAGCTGGCCACGATGCGGGCCACCGCATCGGTACCACCGCCTGCACCCCAAGGCACGATCATGGTGATCGGACGGGTGGGGTAATTCTGGGCGGCTGCGGGCAATGCAGCTGCAAAACAAGCCAGGCCAGCAACAGCGCTGGCCACCAAAGTACGACGCGAGCGATTGAACATGGGTGTCTCCTTTTGATTTTTACAGCCGAGCCCGGAGGGACCTGCTGCATCAAAATTTATACCCATCCGATGGTCATACCAAGAGGGTCAACCAGATTCCAAGTAACTCTGGCGACTGCCTCGCCGCGTGACAAGACTCAGTCGACCTTGGCACCCGACTGGAACCAACGCCCGATCAGGGCGCGTTCCTCGTCGGTGATACCCGTGGCATTGTTCATGGGCATTTGCTTGCTGACCACCACTTGCTGGTAGACGTTTTGCGCGTGCTGCTTGATCAACTCCGGGCTGTCCAGGCGGACGTTTTTCATTTGCACCTGCTCGCCGTGGCAGCTGTAGCAGCGCTGCTCGATCACGGTTTTGACTTGCGCAAAGGCCACAGGCGCTGCCGGGGCGGCTGATGCCACAGGCGCTGCAGGCTTCAAGGCCACGATGACGCCCGCAATCAGCACCACACCCACGGCCGCAAATGGCCAAGGATTGGCCGCGCGGCCCAGGTGGAAGGCATGGCGTTGCACAAAGAACTGACGGATCAAAGCACCCGCAAACATCATCACAAACAAGAGCACCCAGCGGTGTTCGTGCGTGTACAAGAAGCTGTAGTGGTTGCTCAGCATCGCGAAGATGACCGGCAGCGTGAAATAGGTGTTGTGCACGCTGCGTTGTTTGCCGCGCTTGCCGTGGATGGCCAAGGCATTGGCGTCATAGGCTTCGCCACTGGTCATGGCGGCCACCACTTTGCGCTGGCCAGGGATGATCCAGAAGAACACGTTGGCGCTCATGGCGGTGGCGATCATGGCGCCCACCAGCAAAAAGGCTGCACGGCCCGCAAACAGCTGGTTGGCCAACCAGGACGCGAACGCGATGACCACGATCATCAAGCCAGCGACGATCAGCTCACCGTTTTTGCGGAAGCCGAACACGCGGCAAACCACGTCATAAACGATCCAGAAGGCCGCCAAAAAACCCACCGCTGTAGAACCCGCCACCACAGGGGACCAGTCCATCAGCGATTTGTCGATGAGGAAGGTGCCCGCGTTATAGAGGTACAGCACGGTGAACAGCGCAAAACCGCTCAGCCAAGTGGAATAACTTTCCCAATAAAACCAGTGCAACTTGGTGTGGATTTTCTTGGGCGCCACCATGTACTTTTGCGGGTTGTAAAAACCACCGCCGTGCACTGCCCACATCGCGCCACCCACGCCTTTTTCGAGCAGGTCGGGCGAGTTGGGTTTTTGCAGGTTGTTGTCCAGAAAGACAAAGTAAAACGAAGAGCCAATCCAGGCGATGGCGGTGATGACGTGCACCCATCGCAGCAAAAGATTGGCCCATTCCAGCAGATACGTTTCCATGAAGGATCTCCGACCATCTCACCACCGCGGGCCCTGTGAGCGATCATTCGGTCGCGAACATGAAACCCGAGGGTTTCCAGCGCCGCTGCGACCAGTGCACCGAAGTGTATACAGTTTTGACTTGCGAATCCAGCGCCTCTAACCCCGAAGTCCTCAGGGAAAACCAGAGCGCTGGGTTTAAAGCGTTTGCAAGAGTTGTGCCGCGACCGCCACGGCGATGACTTCGGGCTCTTTGCCGGCGATGCCCGGCACCCCGATGGGGCAGGTGATTTGCGCGATTTCGTCGGCACCAAAGCCCCGGTCTTCCAGCCGGTGGCGGAAGGTGGCCCATTTGGTTTTGCTGCCGATCAGGCCCACAAAGGGCAAATCGCCCCGCTCGCGCAGACGCTTGAGGCAAGCGACCACCACGTCCAGGTCTTCGGCATGGCTGAAGCTCATGATCAACACGCGGCTGCCGGGCAGCAAATCGGCCACCGCAGCCTGCACCGGGTTGGAGTGCTCGCAGTCCACGCCGTCTGGCACATCGGGCGGGAAGATCTCGTCACGGCTGTCCACCCAGCGCACCGCAAAAGGCAAAGGGGCCAGTGTTTTGACCAAGGCTTTGCCCACATGGCCGCCGCCAAACAGCGCCAGCGGCGTGCGCTCGGGCCTGAGCTGCGCTGTCAGGCGGGGCACATCGTCAGCGCTCACCCGCTCGAACTGCAAGGCCACCGCACCGCCGCAGCACTGCCCCAAACTGGGGCCCAAGACGTGGCGCAGCTCGGTGACTTCGGTTTGCCCGGCCAGCAGCAGGCGGGCATGGGCGATGGCCTGAAACTCCAGGTGACCGCCACCGATGGTGCCCAGCTCGCCCTGTGCAAACACCACCATGCGGGTGCCTGGGCCGCGTGGCACCGAGCCCTGGGTGGCCAACACGGTGACCAACACCCCCGACGCTGTGGCCAGTTGCTGCAATGACAATTCCATCCAATTCACGTGAGATTTCCATTTCTGCGCCGGTCGATTCACACCGGGGTGCGTCAGTGACACAATTGATCTGTAAACACCGAGTATGCCAACGACCAAGGACCTGCAAGTGAAGACATTGCGCACCACCCCTAAAGCCATCGTCACCGCCCTGATGGGCTTGGGCGCAGCGGGCCTGGCCTTGCTCAGCGGATGCACCACAGACCGCGCCAAACCACCCACTGGCTACTCCAGCCAAAGCTGGCCGGATCTGCCCGAAGCCAAACCCCAGGCAGCGGCACCCGTCACAACCGTGACGCCCAAAGAGTACCGCAAAGACGCCGCAGGTCATTTGTATGTCTTGAACAAGGACCGCATCTTCAAAGGCCGCATGCCCCCCATGTTGAAAGCCGTGGGCGTGCTGGATGTGGACATCGACCGCCAAGGGCAAGTCAAAGCCCTGAGCTGGAAGCGGGCCCCCAAGCATGCGCCCGAGGTCATGGCCGAGATCGAGCGCATGGTCAAGGCCGCGGCCCCCTACCCCGCCCCCAAAAATCTGAGCCAGGTTACCTACACCGACACCTGGCTGTGGCACAAGAGCGGCAAGTTCCAGCTGGACACCCTGACCGAAGGCCAGGACTGAAAGATCAGTCGAGCCAAGCACTCAAAGCGTGCAAGTCGGCGATGAAATGCACGCGCTCGGCGACTTCGGCGGGCAAGCCCTGACGGGGGTGCAGGCTGAAAACCTCCATGCCCGCAGCAAGGCCCGCTTGCAGGCCGGGCAAACTGTCTTCCACCACCCCACAGGCTGAAGGCGCTATCCCTAAGGCGGCTGCGGCATGCCAAAACAAACCCGGCTCGGGCTTGAAGCTGCCCACCTCGGGCGCGCAAAACAAACGCTCGCCAAAATAGGGCCTCAAGCCGGTGATGCCCAAAGTGATCTCTGCTTTTTCGCGGGGGCCGTTGGTGCCGATGGCAAAAGGCATGTGACGTGCCTGCAATGCCTGCAACAAAGAGGTCGCACCAGAGATTTCGTCCAAGCCTTCGCGAAAGCGTGTGGCCATGTTCAGGCGCAGTTGCTTGAGAAAAGCCACCTCATCGAGCGGCTGGTGCTGCGGCGACACATGCGCAGCGATGGTGCTGACGCAACGCGCCATGGGCACCCCGCCAAAGCACGCATGCATCTCTTCGCGGCCCCACGGCGCACCCAGGTTTGCCGCCATCTGGTGCAGCACATCCAGGCCGGGCGCTTCGCTGTCCACCAGCGTGCCATCCAGGTCAAAAATCAGCGCAGCAATGGGCATGAAGTCCTTTTGCTAAGGCCCAAGAAAAAGGCCGCCTGATGGACCACCAGGCGGCGCTTGAGAAGAGCCGTGTTCAGCTCACAGACCCGCTTGGGCCTTGACGCTTTCGCAAGCCATCAAGATGCGCTCAGGCGTGGCCGGTGCGTCCATGTGCACCACGGCTTTGTGGTCGGCGCTGGCAGCCACCGCATCGCGCAGGGCAAAGAAGGTCGACAGGCCCAACATCAAAGGTGGTTCGCCCGTGGCCTTGCTGTTGAAAGGCGTGGGCTTGTTGTTCTGGTTTTCAAACAACGACACCTTGAAGTGCTCAGGGATGTCGCCCGCCACGGGGATCTTGTAAGTGCTGGGGCCGTGCGTGAGCAGCTTGCCCTTCTTGTCCCAGATGCACTCTTCCATGGTGAGCCATCCCATGCCTTGCACAAACGCGCCTTCGATCTGACCTTTGTCCAATGCGGGGTTGATGCTGCGGCCCACGTCATGCACGATGTCCACGGCTTTGAGCCACCACTCGCCGGTGCGGGTGTCGATCTCCACTTCGCTCACGGCAGCGCCGTAGCAGTAGTAATAGAAAGCACGGCCGTTCAAAGTGGTGAAGTCGTATTTGATTTCGGGCGTCATGTAAAAGCCCGTGACCGACAAGCCCACACGGTCGAGCCACGCTTGCTTGGTCACGTCGGCCCACTTGACGGCTTTGCCGCCGCCGTGGACTTCGTTGTTGGCGAAGGTCACATCGCTTTCGGCACAACCCAGCATGCGTGCGGCCACGGGCTTCAAGCGCTCACGCATTTGCGCTGTGGCGTTCATGATGGCCGCGCCGTTGATGTCGGCACCGCTCGAAGCCGAGGTGGCCGAAGCGTTGGGCACTTTTTGCGAGTCGGTGGCGGTGATGCGCACATGGTCCACGCTGATGCCCAAACCATCGGCACACACCTGTGCCATCTTGGTGTTGAGGCCCTGGCCCATTTCGGTGCCGCCGTGGTTACAGCTCACCGAGCCGTCCATGTAAACCACCAGCAGCGCGCCGCCTTGGTTCAAGTGGGTGGCCGTGAAGCTGATACCGAACTTCAAAGGCACGAGCGACAAACCACGCTTGCGGGTTTTGCTCTTGGCATTGAAGGCTTTCACCTGAGCGCGGCGCTCAGCGTATTGGGATTCCTGCTCGACCTGCGCGATCACCTTGTCACCCACCCAGTCTTCGATGAGCTGGTTGTATTGGGTGGTCATGGTGTCGGGCGTGCCACTGATGGCGGGGTCTTTGTAGAGGTTGAGCTTGCGCACTTCCAGGGGGTCTTTGCCCAAGGTCATCGCGATCTCGTCCATCACCGTTTCGATGCCGAACATGCCTTGGGGGCCGCCGAAACCCCGGAAAGCGGTGGCGCTTTGGGTGTTGGTTTTGCAGCGGTGGCTCACCAGCTTGAGTGCGGGCAGGTGGTAGGTGTTGTCGATGTGCAGGCAAGCGCGGTCGTTCACAGGACCGGAGTAATCGGTGCTGTAGCCGCAGCGCGACATGAGCGTGATGTCCGCGCCCAAGACGCGGCCGTTGTCGTCAAAGCCCACTTCGTAGTCGATGCGGAAATCGTGGCGCTTGCCGGTGATGGTCATGTCGTCATCGCGGTTCACGCGCAGCTTGACCGGCTTGCCCAGCTTGTGTGCGGCCAAGGCGGCGCTTTGGCTGAAGATGCTGGCGTTGCCTTCTTTGCCGCCAAAGCCACCACCCATGCGGCGGCAAATCACTTCGACGTCGTTGGTGTGCAAATTCAAGGCGTGCGCGGCTTCGCGCTGGTTGCCGTCGGGGTGCTGGGTCGACACGTACAGGGTCAGCTGGCCGTCTTCTTTGGGCACCGCGTAGGTGATCTGGCCTTCGAGGTAAAACTGCTCTTGCTGGCCGGTGCGGGTCGTGCCCTTGATCTTGTGGGGCGCTTGGGCAATGGCAGCCGCGGCGTCACCGCGTGTGATGCCTTTGGGCGGCATGATGAAGCTGCCCGCCTCCATGGCCTCTTCCACCGTCAAAATCGGCTTGAGCTCTTTCACCAAGACTTGGGCTTTGTGGGCGGCTTCGCGGGCATAGAGCATGTTGCGCGCCACGACCACGGCCACAGCCTGGCCCACAAACTCGACCTTGCCTGCGGCCAGGAACGGGTCATCGTGCACGATGGGGCCGCAGTTGTTTTCGCCGGGAATGTCTTTGGCGGTATAGACCGCCACCACGCCGTGCTCTTTGAGGATGGCTTCGCGGTCAATGCCGTCGCCAATCAACTCGCCATGCGCCACGGGCGACAAGATGAGCGCGGCATACAAGGTGCCCGCGTGTTCAGGGATGTCGTCGATGTAAGTGGCCGAGCCGGTCACATGCAAGTGCGCGGACTCGTGGACCACGTCGGTGCCTTGCTGAACGCCTGACACAGGCAGCAGGTTTTTGAGTGCGGTAGGAGCGTTCATTCAAGCCACCTCTTTCTGTTCTTCGATGAATTCCAAGGCCAGGTTACGGGCCACCAAAGCGCGGTAAGCCCATGTGGCACGCAAGCCGTCGCGCGCGGTGAAGCTCGCGGCAATCGCGGCATCCAAATCAGCCGATGTCACATCGGCTGGTGCCTTGCCTTCGAGCACGGATTCCAACTTAGGCGCACGCGCTGGGAATGGACTCAGGCCGTTGTAGGCCAGTTTCACGCCGCTCAACTTGCCGCCTTGCAGTGTGTAGCTGATGGCCGCGCAGGTGGCCGAGATGTCTTGCTCAAAACGCTTGCTCACCTTGTGGGCGCGGAACACTTGGCCCGCCACGGGCTTGGCCAACTCGACCGCTTCGATGAACTCACCGGGCTCCATCACGTTTTTCTTCATGCCGGTGTAGAAGTTTTCCAGCAAGACGTTGCGGGTTTTGTCACCCCGGCGCAGCACCAAGTTGGCACCCAAGGCCAGCAAGCAAGGCATGGAGTCGCCGATGGGCGAGCCGTTGGCGATGTTGCCCGCCAGCGTCGCCGTGGAGCGGATGGGGGGCGAACCAAAGCGGCGCAGCACTTCGGCAAAGTCGGGGTAGGCCTTGGCGATCAAGGTTTCGACTTGCGTCAAGGACACGGCCGCGCCAATGCGCCAAACCTTGCCGGTGTCTTGGATTTGGCGCAGCTCGGCCACATTGCCCAAATACATGATGTGGTCAGGACGTGCGAACTGCTTGTTCACCTGCAGACCGATTTCGGTGCTGCCTGCAAGCAGTGTGGTGGTGGGGTTCTTGACCAAGTAATCGGCCACTTCGGCGATCGTTGCAGGCGAAACGAACTCGTTGCCCTTCTTGGTACGCACCACGGGCTGCACGATGATGTCGCCATCCAGGCTGAGCGTCGGCACGCTGGCGCGTTTGATTTCTTTGAGCAGTGGCACATCGGCGCTGTCGTCCAGCTTCAAGGCTTGCGGCTTGGCGCAGGCCTTGGTAGCCGACTCGATGATCGGCTTGTAGCCGGTGCAGCGGCACAGGTTGCCGCTCAATGAATCTGTGATCTGCTGGCGATTGGGCATGGGCAAAACCTGCACCAGGTTCACCAAGCTCATCACGATGCCAGGCGTGCAAAAACCGCACTGCGAACCGTGGCACTTGACCATTTCTTCTTGCACCGGGTGCATGGTGCCGTCGGCTTTTTTAAGGCTCTCAATCGTCTTGACCGATTTGCCGTCCAGCGAGGGCAACAACTGGATGCAAGCGTTGGTGGCCACATAGTCCACGCCCGTGCCTGCGGCATTGAGCTCACCGACCATGACCACACAGGCGCCGCAATCGCCTTCGGCGCAGCCTTCTTTGCTGCCGGTGCGGTGGAGCTGCTCTCGCAGGTAGTCCAAAACAGTGGTGGTGCGGCGCTCGCCTTGGGCTTCGACAATTTGGCCGTCGAGCACAAAACGCACAGTGTTGGTGACTTGGGTCATGGTGCAGGGGGGAATGGGTAAATAAACGGTAGAAGCCCGATTTTAAAGACCCCCGAGCAAAGACGTGCGTTTTTTTCCAATGGATCAACCGGGTTCTGACCCCTTTTTTGATTTTTGGTCATCCATAGGTCTTCAAACTGCAGTCACAAACCCGTGATTGGAAGCACCGGAGGTCTTGGCCATCAGGTCGGTTGGCCGTGAAAAGCCTTGTTGGCAATCTTCCAACCTTCGGCGGTCTGGAGGAGCACAAAGTAATCCACAAACGTGGTCGCGCCGTGTACCAAGGTCACGCGTGCACACGCTGCGGTGCCGGTGACTTCAACCCAGTCGATGCGGCGCTGGCGGCTGGCTTCGTCTGCTGCGGCTTGGCCTTTGAAGCGCTCACAGTAAAAGTCTAAGGGCCACGATGTGAAAGTCCCTTCTTTGATCGATTCAATGTGCGCAGTTGGCAAAAATGCCTGGCGCATGTGGGCGGCATCGTCTCGCGCGTGGCCCAAAAAATACTGCTCAATCGGCTGGCAAGCCGCCAATTGCTCGGCACTCAAGTCAGCTGCAGTGGTGATGGAGGTGGGCATGGGTTGTCCTTGTGTGGTGTCAATGGGGCTCAAGAGCCGCGATAAGTCGAATAGCTCCACGGGCTGGCCAACAGCGGCACGTGGTAGTGCTGGTCTTCGTGGGCCACGCCAAAGTCGAGGCTGACTTTGTTCAAGAAGTTCGGCTCGGGCAGTTCGACGCCCTTGGCCTTGAAGTAGCCCGCCACATCAAAGACCAAGCGGTAAGTGCCTTTGCGCAAGCTGGCGTGGTCGTACAGCATGCCGTCGGGGTTACGGCCATCGTGGTTCAGGGTGAAGCTTTTGACCAAGGTGGCCTGCTCGCCTTGCGTGGTGTACAGCGCCACTTGCATGCCGGCAGCGGGGCAGCCGTGCATGGTGTCCAAAACGTGTGTGCTCAATCCCATGGTGTTGCTCGCTTATCAAGGGGTTTTTGAAAGGTCTTTGGGCATGGCCCAATCCGGTCGACCGAAGTGTATACAATTTTGCTTTTAGTGGCTATCATTTCGAAAAACAGCCCCTGAGGCCCTCCGAGACATGGAAACTTCCACCACCCACCACATCGTCGAGTCCCTGACACGGGCGATCGTTGAACACCGACTTTTGCCCGGCTCCAAGCTGGCCGAGCAAAAGCTGGCCGACCATTTTGGGGTGTCGCGCACGCTGGTGCGCCAGGCGCTGTTCCAGCTCTCGCAAAACCGACTGATCAAACTCGAACCGGCCCGTGGCGCTTTTGTGGCCGCCCCATCGGTGGAAGAGGCCCAGCAGGTGTTTGCGGTGCGCCGCATGCTCGAAGCGGAAATGACGCGGGCTTTTGTGGGTCAAGTCACGCCTGAGCAAATCACCGCCTTGAAAGAACACATCAAGCAAGAGCGCGAAGCCGTGAGCCAGGGCGATGTGACCGGTCGCACCGAGCTGCTGGGCGACTTCCATGTGCGCATGGCCGAGCTGATGGGCAACCATGTGCTGGCCCAGGTGCTGGGCGAGCTGATCTCGCGCTGCGCCCTGATCACGCTGATGTACCAGTCGCGCAACGAGGCCGAACATTCCACCGATGAACATGAAGCCATCGTGGCTGCGCTGGCAGCCAAGAATTCCGACAAAGCGGTGCAACTGATGCACGAGCATTTGCTGCATGTGGAAGAAAGCCTGACCTTCGACCGCAAAGTCCCCACCCACGACATCGCTTTGGCCTTGGCCTGAGCCTCTGCACCGAACATCGCCATGAGCACCTACGACTCCACACTCCCCTACCCCCGCGACCTGCAAGGCTACGGCCGCCATGTGCCCCATGCCCAATGGCCGGGCGGCGCCCGCGTGGCCGTGCAGTTTGTCTTGAACTACGAAGAAGGCGGCGAAAACTCGGTGCTGCACGGCGATGCAGGCTCCGAGCAGTTCTTGTCTGAAATGTTCAACCCAGCCTCCTTTCCTGAGCGGCACATCAGCATGGAAGGCATTTACGAATACGGCTCACGCGCGGGCGTGTGGCGCATCCTGCGCGAGTTTGAAAAACGCGGCCTGCCGCTCACGGTGTTTGGTGTGGCCACCGCGCTGCAAAAGCACCCCGAATTGACCGCTGCCTTCCAAGAACTGGGCTACGACATCGCCTGCCACGGGCTCAAGTGGATCCATTACCAAAATGTCGACGAAGCCACCGAGCGTGCCCACATGGCCGAGGCGATGGAGATCATTCAGAAGTTGACAGGTGAACGCCCTCTGGGCTGGTACACCGGGCGCGACAGCCCCAACACGCGCCGCCTGGTGGCCGACTTTGGCGGCTTTGAATACGACAGCGACTACTACGGCGACGACCTGCCCTTTTGGATGAAGGTGCGCAAGTCAGACGGCACCGATGCACCGCAACTCATCGTGCCTTACACCTTGGACTGCAACGACATGCGCTTTGCGCTGCCTCAGGGTTACTCGCACGCCGACCCGTTTTTCCAGTACATGAAAGACACCTTTGACGCGCTCTATGCCGAAGGTGACCCGAATGGCGACAACGCCCCCAAGATGATGAGCATTGGCATGCACTGCCGCTTGCTGGGTCGCCCAGGTCGCATCACGGCGCTGCAACGCTTTTTGGACCACATCCAGTCGCACGACAAAGTCTGGGTGGCGCGGCGCATCGACATCGCGCGGCACTGGAAAGCCACACACCCTTATGCCGGCTGACGCCTTGTAGGCGCATGCCCGGCAAGCAACAACTTGTGAGCCTGCAAGCGCTGAATCGCCAGCAGGACTGGCTCCTACAAAAACATTCACATCTGAAAACAAGCGCGGAAACACACCATGCCCTTGACCCTTGAACAACTCAACAGCGCCAGCCGCGAAGACGCCGCGCAAATGCTCGACGGGCTTTACGAGCACTCGCCCTGGATCGCCGAGCAGGCGCTCAACGAGCGCCCCTTCAAATCGCTGGCCCACCTCAAGCACGCCATGTGCGAGGTGCTGGCGCATGCTGGGCGCGACGCGCAGCTGGGCCTGATCCGTGCCCACCCCGAGCTGGCCGGCAAAGCCATGGTCAGCAAAACACTGACGGCCGAATCGACGAACGAGCAAACCAAAGCGGGCCTGACCGACTGCACGCCCGACGAGTTCGCCAAGATCCAAAAGCTCAACGCCGACTACAACGCCAAGTTCGGCTGGCCCTTCATCTTGGCGGTGCGCGGCCCGCGTGGCGTGGGCTACAACAAGCAGCAGATCATCGACGCCTTCGAGCGCCGCCTGCACGGCCACCCCGAGTTTGAGCTGGCCGAGTGCCTGCGCAACATCCACCGCATCGTGGAGATCCGCTTGAACGACAAGTTTGGCGTGGAGCCCACGCTGGGCCATCAGGTCTGGGACTGGCAAGAGAAGTTGGCCCAACACTCTGACCCTGGCTTTGCGGAACACGGCCAGCTGACGGTGACCTATTTGACCGACGCGCACCGCGCCTGCGCGCAGCGCATCACGCAAAACATGCGCGACTGCGGTTTTGACGAGGTCTACACCGACGCCGTGGGCAATGTGGTGGGCCGCTTCCACCCGGCCACAGCGGGCGGCAAATACCTGCTCACGGGCAGTCACTACGACACCGTGCGCAACGGCGGCAAGTACGACGGTCGCTTGGGCATTTTTGTGCCCATGGCCTGCGTGCAGCAGCTGCACCAGCTGGGCAAACGCCTGCCCTTTGGCATCGAGGTCGTGGCCTTTGCCGAAGAAGAAGGCCAGCGCTACAAAGCCACTTTCCTCGGCTCGGGCGCACTGATTGGCGACTTCAAGCCTGAATGGCTGGACCAGCAAGATGCCGACGGCATCACCATGCGCACGGCCATGCAGCATGCGGGCCTGTGTGTGGACGACATCCCCAAGATCCAGCGCGACCCGGCGCAGTACCTGGGCTTTGTCGAAGTCCACATCGAGCAAGGCCCGGTGCTCAACGAAGTGAACGTTCCGCTGGGCGTGGTCACGTCGATCAACGGCAGCGTGCGTTACCTGTGCGAGGTCATCGGCACCGCCAGCCACGCCGGCACCACCCCCATGGACCGCCGCCGCGACGCGGCCTGCGCAGTGGCCGAACTGGCGCTGTACATGGAGCAACGCGCCGCCCAAGACGGCGACTCGGTGGCCACGATCGGCCAGCTGAATGTGCCCGGTGGCTCGATCAACGTGGTGCCCGGCCGCTGCGCCTTCAGCCTGGACATGCGCGCCCCCACCGACGCGCAGCGCGATGCGCTGGAAGCCGATGTGCTGGGCCAGCTCCAAGCGATTTGTGAGCGCCGAGGCGTGCGACACACCGCCGAGCAAACCATGCGCGCAGCCGCAGCCCCCAGCGCCGCCGAATGGCAAGCCCGCTGGGAACGCGCCGTGAGCGCCCAAGGTGTGCCGCTGTTCAAACTGCCCAGCGGCGCGGGCCACGACGCGATGAAACTGCACGAAGTCATGCCGCAAGCCATGCTGTTCGTGCGCGGCGAGAACGCAGGCATCAGCCACAACCCGCTCGAATCCACCACCAGCGACGACATGCAGCTGTGCGTCGACGCCTTCACCCATGTTTTGAACCAACTCTCACAGGAAAAATCATGAACCCCCACGTTCGTCACTTCGTGTACTCACTGCCCCCCGAGGGGGCCCTGCTCTCCTTGGGGCGGCCCGGCGGAGAGCAGTCATGAGCGCTACCGAAATGCAATACCAACAACTCGACGCTTGGATCGACGCGCACTTCGACGAGCAGGTCAAGTTCCTGCAAGCGCTGGTGCAGGTGCCGACCGACACCCCACCCGGCAACAACGCCCCGCACGCCGAGCGCACCGCCGAGCTGCTCGCGCCCATGGGCTTTGACGCCGAAAAACACGCCGTGCCCCAAGCCGATGTGAAGGCTTATGGTCTCGAGTCCATCACCAACCTGATCGTGCGCCGCAAGTATGGCGAGGGCAAAACCATTGCCCTGAACGCCCACGGCGACGTGGTGCCCCCCGGCGAAGGCTGGACCCACGATCCGTATGGCGGCGAAGTCCAAGACGGCGCCATGTACGGCCGCGCCACCGCCGTGAGCAAGTCAGACTTTTCCACCTTCACCTTTGCCACTCGCGCGCTCGAGTCATTGAACGCCCCCCTTAAAGGCGGCGTGGAGCTGCACTTCACCTACGACGAAGAGTTTGGCGGCGAGATGGGCCCCGGCTGGCTGCTGGCCCAAGGCCTCACCCATCCCGACCTGATGATCGCGGCGGGCTTCAGCTACGAAGTGGTCACCGCCCACAACGGCTGCCTGCAAATGGAAGTGACGGTGCAAGGCGAGATGGCACACGCGGCCATCCCCGACAGCGGCACCGACGCGCTGCAAGGCGCGGTGCACATCCTGAACGCGCTGCACGCGCTCAACGCCGACTACAAAAAGACGACCTCGTCCGTCAAGGGCATCACCCACCCGTATCTGAACGTGGGCCAAATCAGCGGTGGCACCAACACCAACGTGGTGCCCGGCAAGGTCGTGTTCAAACTCGACCGCCGCATGATCCCCGAAGAGAACCCTGCCGAAGTGGAAGCGTCCATCCGCCAGACCATCGAGTCTGCAGCGCAAAGCTTCAACCCACCCCGTGGCGGCAAAGCGCTCAAGGTCGACATCAAACGCCTGCTGTTGGCCAACGCGATGAAGCCGCTGGCGGGCAACCAGCCGCTGGTGGACGCCATTCAGAAACACGGCCAGACCGTGTTCGGCCAAGCCATCCCGGCTGTGGGTACACCGCTGTACACCGACGTGCGCCTGTATGTGGAACGCGGCATTCCGGGTGTGATCTACGGCGCAGGCCCCCGCACCGTGCTGGAGAGCCACGCCAAACGCGCCGACGAGCGCGTGCAGCTGGAAGACGTGCGCCGCGCCACCAAGGTGGTGGCACGCACGCTGCTGGATTTGCTGGCCTGATCAGCCGCCGGTGAAGTCTTTCACCATGTTGCCGTACCACTGCAAGTCTTCTTGCCACAGGGCTTGGCGGCGGAAGTTGTCGTCGGTCACGGTTTGCAGGATGTGGCCTTCTGGGCCCATCTTGTAGTCGAACTTCACGCTGATCGCTTCGAGCGGTTCAGTGTTGACCAGCATGTAGCAGAGGTTGTCGATGATGACCGGCTTCATGGCTTGGTTTTTGGACTGCTGCGCGATGTAAGTCGACACGCTGCGGCCCATGCGGTTGGCGACATGGCCGCTCTTGGGGTAATGGCCAAACTGCGGTGACACTGCGCCCACGCTGTCGCCGATCACAAACACATTCGGGTCGTCCTTGAGGTTGTAGAACTCCGGGTGCACCGCTGCCCAGGTGCTGGGTTTGCCCTCCGGGGTTTTGCCAATGGCGCCCATCTTCCAGACCAGATCGGCCGCTTGGTGGTGACCCATGAAGATGGCGTCGTCGAACTTGAAATCGCCCGCCATGGTTTTGACCACCTTGTTGTAGGGGTCCAGCTCCTTCACGCCCGCATTGGGCACGTAGGTGATGATGTCGTCATACAGCTCGTCAAAGGCCATGCGGTAGCCGCCGCCAATGGGCATGATGCGCGGCTTGGGGTCGAGTATCAAAATCTTGGCCGGAATTTTGTGGCGCTTGAAATGGTCGGCCATCAGGCAAGCCCGCTCATAGGGTGAGGGTGGGCAGCGGTGTGGCGGCGGGGGCAGCGTCATCACAAACGTGCCGCCCTTGAAGCCTTTGATTTTTTGCTTGAGCGCCAAGTGCTCAGAGCTGGGCACATAGGCGCTGGAAAAATGCTTTTGGGTGTAGGCCGCCGCTGCGCGGTCGTTGCCAAACCAAGGCTCATACGTCACGCGAATACCGGCGGACACCACCAGCCAGTCGTAGTCCACAAACCCTTGCGCGGTGTGCACGCGCTTTTTGTCGCGGTCAATGTCGGTGATTTCGGTTTGCACAAAGGTGTAGCCCATGCGCTCAGCCGCAGCCGTGTAGGAGTGCACCAAAAAAGAGGTGTCCACCACATCCACCAGCCATTTGTTGCTCAAGGGGCAGGACCAGAAAATCGGGTTCTTTTCGAGCAGCACCACTTCCAGGTCGGGTGCGTCCTCGCGCAAATGACGCGCCGTGGCCAAGCCACCCCAGCCCCCACCCAAGATGACCACGCGGCGCTTTTTGCCTTTGGGCATCAACTCGGTAGAGGGAGAAAAAAGAAAAGGTTGAGCGATGACAGCAGGGGACGCGGCCGACAGCGCGCCCAGTGCTGCCGCGCCCTTGAGGAGGGTGCGACGTGCGGTGGTCATAAAGGACTTCCGTGAATAAAAAGAGAAACCTGTCGGCGCATACGAGGAGCGAGGCTCCAATGCCTCGAAGGCAGGTGGTGTCACGCCCATGGCGTGAGCGCTGATGTTACGCGAACGACTCACCCCAAAATGAAGAGCCAAGCCCAAGCATGCCAAAGTGAGCCAACGACCTTCTGTCACTTGTTTGAAAACACCCATCCTGGGTCTGTACAGGGTTTTCACGCATCCACATCGCATTCTATTTTGTATACAGTTTGAAACACAAAGAAGCACACATTTAGTTTCTTTGCTGTTTTCACCTCTGTTTACTTTTCAGGAGCCCCCTCCATGAGTTCAACCATCCACCCCGTGGACGAGCATTTGCCCAATGGCAAGCTCGCCGCTTTGGGCCTGCAACATGTGCTGGTGATGTATGCCGGCGCGGTGGCCGTGCCCCTGATCGTCGGCCGCGCCCTCAAACTCAGCCCTGAACAAGTGGCGATGCTGATCTCGGCCGACCTGTTTTGCTGCGGTTTGGTCACGCTGATCCAATCGCTGGGTGCCACACAGTGGTTTGGCATCAAGCTCCCCGTGATGATGGGCGTGACGTTTGCTTCTGTGGCCCCGATGGTGGCCATGGCCAACAACAACCCGGGCGTTCAAGGCGCGGGGCTGATCTTTGGCGCCATCATTGGCGCGGGGGTGATCTCCATCTTGATTGCGCCCATCGTGAGTCGGATGCTGCGGTTTTTCCCGCCTGTCGTCACCGGCACCATCATTGCCGTCATCGGCATCAGCTTGATGCGTGTGGGCATCAACTGGATTTTTGGCAACCCCTTCGGCCCCACAGCGCCCAGCATCCCTAACCCGGAACACCTGGCCTGGCTCGATGCCGCCAAACAAGCGGCCAGCACGGGCGCGGTGCCCCCGGTGCCTGCCGGCATGAACATCGTCGGTACTGTGCCCAACCCCAAGTACGCGCAGCTCTCGCACATCGGCATTGCTGCCATCGTGTTGGCATCCATCTTGTTGATTGCCAAGTACGCCCGAGGTTTTGTGTCCAACATTTCGGTGCTGCTGGGCATTGTGATCGGTGGCGTGGTGGCCACGGCTGCAGGCCTCATGAACTTCGACAAAGTCAGCAAAGCCGGCTGGTTTGACCTGGTGCTGCCCTTCGAAATCGCCGCACCCGTCTTTGACCCGATCCTGATTCTGACCATGACCTTGGTGATGATCGTGGTGATGATCGAGTCCACCGGCATGTTCCTCGCCTTGGGCGATCTGACGGGCAAAAAAGTCGATCAAAAAATGCTCACCGCCGGTCTGCGCACCGACGGTCTGGGCACCTTGATTGGCGGCATCTTCAACACCTTCCCTTACACCAGCTTCTCGCAAAACGTGGGCCTGGTGGGCGTGACGGGCGTGAAAAGCCGTTTCGTCTGCGTGGCAGGCGGCGTGATCTTGATCGTGCTGGGTTTGCTGCCCAAAATGGCGGCCCTGGTCGAGTCGCTGCCCACCTTTGTGCTCGGTGGTGCGGGCTTGGTGATGTTCGGCATGGTGGCTGCCACCGGTATCCGCATCCTGGCCAACGTGGACTACAAGGGCAACCGCAACAACCTGTTCATCGTGGCCATCTCAATTGGCTTTGGCATGATCCCGCTGATCGCCCCGCGCTACCTGCAGTGGATGCCCCACAGTATCCACCCGCTGATCGAGTCGGGCATCTTGCTGGCCTCCATCAGCGCGGTGATCTTGAACCTGTATTTCAACGGCTCCAAGGGTGACAGCAGCGAAGCGATCGAAGCTGCCAAACAAGCCGACTCGCACTGAGCCAGCGCCAGTCCCTGTAGGCGCTTGCCCTGCAAGCGCTCTGCTGCGCTGATCGCCGGCAGGGCTGGTTCCTAAAAATCACATCCTCAAAAGGCCAAGCCAAGTGCTTGGCCTTTTGCTTTTTGGTGAGGTAATCCCCATCCAAACCGAGTTACAAATGGGTTACGCTCAAGAAGTAATCCCCTCTCCGTTGGAACCAAGATGAGCGACAACCTCTCCCCCGCCGAACAAGCCTTGCGCGACGCCGCACGTGACTACCACCGCTACCCCACACGCGGCAAGATTTCGGTCAACCCCACCAAACCCATGTCCAACCAGCGCGATTTGTCGCTGGCCTATTCACCCGGCGTGGCTTACCCCTGCCTCGACATCGCCGCCGACCCGTCCAAAGCCCACGAATACACCTCGCGTGGCAACTTGGTGGCCGTGATCACCAACGGCACCGCCGTGCTGGGCCTGGGCGACATCGGCCCACTGGCCAGCAAGCCGGTCATGGAAGGCAAAGGCGGTCTGTTCAAGAAGTTCGCCGGCATCGACGTATTCGACATTGAGCTGGCCGAGCGCGACCCCGACAAGCTGGTCGAGATCATCGCCAGCATGGAGCCCACCTTGGGCGGCATCAACCTCGAAGACATCAAAGCCCCCGAGTGCTTCTACATCGAGAAGAAGCTGCGCGAGCGCATGAACATCCCGGTCTTCCACGACGACCAGCACGGCACCGCCATCATCTCGGCCGCTGCCATGTTGAACGGTCTGGAGCTGGTGGGCAAAGACATCGGCCAAGTCAAAGTGGCCGTGTCGGGCGCAGGCGCTGCCGCCATCGCCTGCCTGGACGTGATGGTGGGCTTGGGCGTCAAGACCAGCAACATTTTTGTGTGTGACTCCAAAGGCGTGATCTACGAAGGCCGCCCCGGCGGTTACGACGAGTCCAAAGCCCGCTACGCGCAAAAGACCGAAGACCGCACCTTGGCCGACGCGGTCAAGGGCGCTGACGTGTTCCTGGGCTGCTCGGCCCCCGGCGTGATGACGGTGGAGATGGTCAAGACCATGGCCGACAAGCCGATCATCCTGGCCCTGGCCAACCCCGAGCCCGAGATCCGTCCCGAGCTGGCCAAAGCCGCACGCCCCGACTGCATCATTGCGACGGGCCGTTCGGACTACCCCAACCAGGTCAACAACGTCCTGTGCTTCCCCTACATCTTCCGTGGTGCACTCGACTGCGGCGCCACCAAGATCACCGAGGCCATGAAGCTCGCCTGCGTGCGCCAAATCGCGGACTTGGCCAAGGCCGACATCAGCGAAGAAGTCGCCAGCGCTTACGCCGGTCAAGACCTGACCTTTGGCAGCGACTACCTGATCCCCAAGCCGTTTGACTCGCGCCTGATCTTGCGCATCGCGCCCGCCGTGGCCCAAGCTGCGGCCGACTCGGGCGTGGCCACGCGCCCGATCACCGACATGGATGCCTACCGCCAGCAGCTGCAAAGCTTTGTCTCGCAAACCGGCCTCTTGATGCGCCCCATCTTCAACGCCGCCAAGGCCGTGCCCCACAGCGCCAAGCGCGTGGCCTATGCCGACGGCGAAGACGACCGAGCTCTGCGTGCGGCCCAAATGGCCATCGACGAAAAACTGGCCCACCCGATCTTGATCGGCCGCCCTTCGGTCATCACCGCCCGCATCGAAAAAGCTGGCCTGCGCATGCGCCTGGGGGTGGACGTGGACAACGTGAACCCCGAAGACGACCCGCGTTTCCGTCAATACTGGGAGCACTACCACGCACTGATGAAGCGCAACGGCGCGACGCCCGCCGTGGCCAAGGCTGCGGTGCGCCGCTCCAACACCATCATCGGCTCACTGATGGTCTCGCTCGGTGACGCCGACGCCATGATCTGTGGCCTGGCCGGCACTTACATGACGCACTTGGAGCGCATCGACGCCATCCTGGGCAAGCGCGCCGGTGTGGGCAACTATGCCGCCGTGAACGCCCTGATGACCAACCAAGGGCCGCTCTTCATCACAGACACCTATGTGCAGGAAGACCCAAGCGCCGAGCAACTGGCCGAAATCGCTTTCATGGCCGCCCAAGAAGTGCAGCGTTTTGGCATCGTGCCCAAGGTGGCTTTCCTCTCGCATTCGAGCTATGGCTCGTCCAAGCGGGCGTCTGCCCGCAAGATGCGCTTGGCGCGTGACCTGTTCGTGGCGCAGCACCCCGACATCGAGTGCGATGGCGAGCTGCACGGTGATGCGGCCCTGCAGCCCGAGATCCGCAGCGCCTACATCGAAGACAGCACCCTGACCGGCTCGGCCAACCTGCTGGTCTGCCCCAACCTGGACGCGGCCAACATTTTGTACAACGTCATGAAAACCACCACCAGTGGCGGCGTGACGGTGGGGCCAGTCCTCATGGGCACGGCGGCCACCGCGCACATCTTGACGCCCGCAGCCACCGTGCGCCGCGTGCTGAACATGACGGCTTTGGCCGTCGCCTGCGCCAACGCTTGAGGCACTGCGCTCCAGAAAGCCCTGTTTTGGTGCATAAATCCCAGTGAGTTCGCACCAATAACGGGGATTTCTAGGGGATCAACCTGACATGGGGCGTCAGGCGTGTGGTCAATAATGGGCATTGAATTTGCTAGAAAAGATTCACCGTTTATTTGACCCAGGAGCTCCTCATGAACAAACGTTTCTTACTCAAGGCCACCGCCGCGTTGGCTGCCGTTGCCGCTTTCGGCACTGCACAAGCCCAAACCACCCCCATCAAATTCCAACTCGACTGGCGCTTTGAAGGCCCATCGGCCTTCTTCTTGCAACCTGTGGCCAAGGGTTACTTCAAGGATGCCAAGCTGGACGTGACCGTGGACTCCGGTAACGGTTCGGGTGGCGCGGTCACCCGTGTGGCTTCGGGCACTTACGACTTGGGCTTTGCCGACCTGGCCGCCCTGATGGAGTTCCACGCCAACAACCCCGATGCGCCCAACAAGCCTGTGGCCATCATGATGGTCTACAACAACACGCCCGCATCGGTCATGGCTTTGAAGAAGTCCGGCATCAAGACCCCCGCCGACCTGGCTGGCAAAAAGCTGGGCGCGCCTGTGTTTGACGCGGGTCGCCGCGCCTTCCCCATCTTCCAGAAAGCCAACGGCATTGGCAACGTGGCCTGGACCGCCATGGACCCACCGCTGCGTGAAACCATGCTGGTGCGTGGTGACGTGGACGCCATCACCGGCTTCACCTTCACCTCCCTGCTCAACATCGAAGCGCGTGGCGTGAAAGCCGAAGACGTGGTCGTGATGCAGTACCCCGATTTCGGCGTGAAGCTGTATGGCAATGCCATCATCGCTTCGCCCAAGATCCTGAAGGAAAACCCAGCGGCCGTGAAAGCCTTCCTGTCCGCGTTCAGCAAAGGCGCCAAAGACGTGATGGCCGATCCTGCCAAGGCGATTGAAACCGTCAAGGCCCGCGACGGCATCATCAACGTGGAACTGGAAACCCGCCGCCTGAAGCTGGCCATCGACACCGTGATCAACAGCCCCTCGGCTCGCGAAGAAGGCTTTGGCCAAGTCAGCGGCCCACGCTTGACACTGATGGCATCCCAAGTGTCCGACGCGTTCAACACCAAAACACGCGTCAAAGCCGAAGACATCTGGAACGGCTCTTTCTTGCCCACTGCCAAAGAGCTGGACATCCTGCCCAAGGGCAAGAAGTGATCTGCATCCGGTCTGATCACGGATCGGGCCGGCGCGGCTGAACACCAGCCACCGCCCACCCACAACCGCAGCCCCGAGCTGCGGTTTGTTTGGGCCTCATTTGTATACACGTTCGAACACCATTTCCCGAGTTCACACCATGTCCCAAGACGCATTCGTTGATTTCCAGAATGTCTGGCTGGCCTACAACGACGAGTTGCTGGCGCAAAACCACTTCGCGGTGGAAGACATCAACCTGCAGGTCAAGCAAGGCGAATTCATCGCCATCGTCGGCCCCTCGGGTTGCGGCAAATCGACCTTCATGAAGCTGACCACCGGCCTGAAAATGCCCAGCAAAGGCCGCATCCTGGTGGATGGCCAACCCGTCACCGGCCCGCTCAAGATCAGCGGCATGGCCTTTCAGGCCTCGTCATTGCTGCCCTGGCGCACCACGCTGGACAACGTGCTGCTGCCCCTGGAGATCGTTGAGCCCTACCGCTCCAACTTCAAGCAAAAGAAGGCCGAGTACGTCGAACGCGCCCGCAAATTGCTCAACACCGTGGGCTTGGCCGGTTACGAAGACAAGTTTCCGTGGCAACTGTCAGGCGGCATGCAACAACGCGCCAGCATCTGCCGCGCTTTGATTCATGAACCCAAAATGCTGCTGCTCGACGAGCCCTTTGGTGCGCTCGACGCCTTCACCCGTGAAGAACTCTGGTGCATCTTGCGCGACCTGTGGACCGAACAAAAGTTCAACGTGATTTTGGTCACGCACGACCTGCGCGAATCGGTCTTTTTGGCCGACACGGTCTATGTGATGAGCAAGAGCCCAGGCCGCTTTGTCGTGAAAAAAGAGATCGACCTGCCGCGCCCACGCGACCTGGAGATCACCTACACCCCAGAATTCACCAACATCGTTCACGAGCTGCGCGGCCACATCGGTGCCATGCGCAAGACCGGCGCCACGATCAACCAATAAACGGGAGCCACGCACATGAAACAAAAAACACTGGAACGCTGGTCCCCCTGGGTTTTGCTGGTCCTCAGCATCCTGATTTGGGAAGGACTGTGCCGCGCCTTCAACGTGTCGGAATTCGTCTTCCCCAGCCCCTCGCGCATCGCACAGCAAACCATCGAGTTCCGCGACGTGATCGCAGGCCACGCCTGGCGCACCTTCTGGGTGACCATGGTGGGCTTTGGCATCGCCATCGTGGTGGGTGTGCTCTTGGGCTTCATCATTGGCAGCTCGCGCCTGGCTTATGCCGCCGTGTACCCGCTCATGACCGCCTTCAACGCCCTGCCCAAAGCGGCCTTCGTGCCGATCTTGGTGGTGTGGTTTGGCATCGGCATCGGCCCCGCCATCTTGACGGCATTCCTCATCAGCTTCTTCCCGATCATGGTGAACATCGCCACGGGTTTGGCCACGCTCGAGCCTGAGCTCGAAGACGTGCTCCGCGTGTTGGGCGCCAAGCGCTGGGACGTGCTGGTCAAAGTCGGCCTGCCCCGCTCCATGCCTTACTTTTATGGCTCGCTCAAAGTCGCCATCACACTGGCTTTTGTGGGCACCACCGTGTCTGAGATGACCGCCTCGAACGAAGGCATTGGCTACCTGCTGATCTCGGCGGGCTCGGCCATGCAGATGGGCTTGGCCTTCTCAGGCTTGGTGGTCGTGGGTGCCATGGCCATGGTGATGTACGAACTGTTCAGCTATATCGAAAAGCACACCACCGCTTGGGCCCACCGCGGCTCGCAAGGCGAGTGATTTTGGAGCGCCTGACGGGATGACCTGGCACGCCAGCCTGAGCCTGGACTACACGCAGGAATCCGATCGCAGCGTGGCCCGCTACACGCACAAGGGCCCGCTGCGGATCTTGCAAAGCCTCTACCCCGAAGGCGATGCGGTCTGCCACAACGTGCTGGTGCACCCGCCCAGCGGCCTGGTGGGTGGTGACACACTCGACATGACCGTCACCGTGGGCTCTGGCGCGCATGGTCTGGTCACCACGCCCGGCGCCACCCGCTTTTACCGCTCTGATGCAGGCCTGGCCACGCAACAAGTGCATGCGCGTGTCGAGGCCGATGCAAGGCTGGAATGGTTGCCGCTGGAAGCCATTGCATACAACGGTTGCGACGGCCTCAACCGCGCGGTGTTCGACTTGGCAGCCGGGGCTGAAATGATGACCTGGGACATCACGGCGCTGGGCCTGCCCGCCGCCGATTTGCCCTTTGTCCAAGGCAGCTTTCGCCAGCACATGGAAATTCCAGGTGTATGGCTGGAGCGCGGCACGATCAGCGCCAGCGACAACCGATTGATGAACAGCCCTTTGGGACTAGCAGGCCAGCGCTGCATGGCCACGCTGGTGTTTGCAGCGGGCAGCGCCATCGCCGCAGAGCGCTCAGACCGCGCCTTGGCGGTTGCACGTGACTTGCTCGAAGCGTCAGAATTGCGCCTCATGGCAGGCGCCACCGCGCCGCACCCACAGGTCATCGTGCTGCGCGTACTGTCGCCTGTGACCGAGCCCGCCATGCAGCTGCTGCGGCAAGTGTGGGCCGCGTGGCGGCATGAGATGTGGGGCATGAGCGGTACTGTGCCCAGGCTTTGGAATCTGTGATGTCACGCAGAGCATGTCGGAGCTCAAGCCACCGACCTACCCAAGATGTGCAGGTCGGCGGCTTGAGCTCCGACAAGTGAATGTGCAGTGTTGATGGTTGCGATGTGCAATCGCCCCCTCAAATCGCCACCAACTGCTGAATGCTCTTCGCCTTCATCTCACTGCCCGGCCCGCGGGCGATCACTTCGCCGCGCTCCATCACCAGGTACTGGTCGGCCAGTTCTTCGGCAAAGTCGTAGTACTGCTCGCACAGCAAAACACCCATGCGCTGGCCTTGCAGGCCCACGTCGGCCAGTTGGCGGATCACGCGGCCGATGTCTTTGATGATGCTGGGCTGGATGCCTTCGGTGGGTTCGTCCAAGATCAGCAAACGCGGTTTGGCGGCCAAGGCGCGGGCGATGGCCAACTGCTGTTGTTGACCGCCTGACAAGTCACCGCCTCGGCGGTGCAGCATCTGCTTGAGCACTGGGAACAACTCAAACAACTCGGGCGGTATGGGCGTGCCGCCCGGCTGGGTGGCCAAGCCCATCAACAGGTTGTCTTCCACCGTGAGGCGGGCAAAGATTTCGCGGCCTTGGGGCACGTAGCCAATGCCTGCGGCGGCGCGTTCATAGGGTTTGGCACTGGTGATGTCTTGGCCGGCCAGCGATACGCTGCCGCTTTTGATCGGCACCAGGCCCATCAGGCTTTTGAGCAGCGTGGTCTTGCCCACCCCGTTGCGGCCCAACAGCACGGTGACTTGACCTTGTGCTGCGCTCAGGCTCACATCGCGCAGGATGTGGGAGCCGCCGTAGTACTGTTGAATGTTTTTGACTTCAAGCATGGTCAACGTCCCAAATAAACTTCAATCACCCGCTCGTCGGCCTGCACCTGGTCGAGCGTGCCTTGGGCCAGCACCGAGCCGTCGCACAGCACGGTGACGATGTCCGAGATGGTGCGGATGAAGCTCATGTCGTGCTCCACCACCATCAGCGAGTGTTTGCCCTTGAGCGTCAAAAACAGCTCGGCGGTGCGTTCGGTTTCATGGTCGGTCATGCCGGCCACGGGTTCGTCCAGCAGCAAGAGCTTGGGGTCTTGCATCAGCAGCATACCGATCTCCAGCCACTGTTTTTGGCCGTGGCTGAGCACACCGGCCAAGGTGCTGACGCTGCCTGCCAAATGGATGGTGTGCAGCACTTCGGCCAGGCGGTCTGACTGCGCTGAATCGAGCTTGAAGAACATCGAGGCCTTCACGCCTTTGTTCGTCTTCAAAGCCAGCTCCAGGTTTTCAAACACTGTGAGGTGTTCAAACACCGTGGGCTTTTGGAACTTGCGGCCAATGCCCAGCTGAGCGATCTCGGGCTCGTTGTGGCGCAGCAAATCGATGGTGCTGCCAAAGAACACGCTGCCTTCGTCCGGTCGGGTCTTGCCGGTGATGATGTCCATCATCGTGGTCTTGCCCGCGCCGTTGGGGCCGATGATGCAGCGCAGCTCACCGGGCGCGATGTCGAGCGACAGCTTGTTGATGGCCTTGAAGCCGTCAAAGCTCACGCTCACGTCTTCGAGGTACAAGATGCGGCCGTGGGTCACGTCCACTTGTGCTGCGTCTTGCACCACACGGCCATAGCCTGCGCTGCGGCCACCGGACTCGGTGGCTTGGCTCACCAGCTTGGCGTGCTCGGCCACACGCTGGGCGCCTTTTTGCAAGAGATCGGGCGTCATGCAGCACCGCCTTTTTTCGTCAAAGTCTTGGACTTGATCTTGGCGACCAAGCCCACCACGCCCTGCGGCAAATACAAGGTCACCGCGATGAACAGCGCACCCAAAAAGTAGAGCCAAAATTCTGGCGCTGTGACGGTGAGCCAGCTCTTGGCACCGTTGACCAAGAAGGCCCCCACAATCGGTCCGATCAAGGTGCCACGACCGCCCACAGCGGCCCACACGGCGATCTCAATCGAGTTGGCAGCGCTCATCTCGCCGGGGTTGATGATGCCCACTTGCGGCACATACAAAGCACCCGCAATGCCGCACATCACGGCCGAGATGACCCAGATGCTCAGCTTGTAGGGCAGTGGCGAATAGCCCGAGAACATCACACGCGTTTCGGCATCACGGATGGCCATCAGCACGCGGCCATATTTGCTGCCCACCAACCAACGCGAGAACAAGTAAAAACCCAGCAGCGTCAAGCCGGTGATGACGAACAGGACCATGCGCATGCCAGGGGTGGCAATCGGCAGGTCCAATATCCGCTTGAAGTCGGTGAAGCCATTGTTGCCGCCAAAGCCGGTCTCGTTGCGGAAGAACAAGAGCATGGCCGCATAGGTCATGGCCTGGGTGATGATGGAGAAATACACCCCTTTGATGCGCGAGCGGAAAGCGAAGTAGCCGAACACGAAGGCGATCAGGCCCGGCGCCAGCACCACCAAGAGCAAGGTAGCGATGAAGCTGTCCGACAGCAGCCAGTGCCAAGGCAGCTCTTTCCAGTCCAGAAAGACCATGAAGTCGGGCAAGTTGCTTTTGTAGTTGCCGTCTTGGCCGATCTGGCGCATGAGGTACATGCCCATCACATAGCCGCCTAAAGCGAAGAACAAGCCGTGGCCCAGCGACAAGATACCGGTGTAACCCCAGATCAGGTCCATGGCCAGGGCGCAGATGGCGTAGCACATGATCTTGCCGATCAAGGCGATGGCGTAATCGCTCAAATGGAAAGCGCTGCCTGCAGGCACCAGCAGGTTGAACACCGGGGCCAAGACACCGACCACGATCAGCGCCAGCAAGAACACCGACCAGGCCTTGCGGGTGAGCAAAGGGGCGGCTTGGGGTAATGAGAATTTCGTCATGTTCATGCCCCTTTTCACGCTTCGGCGCTGCGACCCTTCATCGCGAAGATGCCTTGGGGGCGCTTCTGGATGAAGATGATGATGAACACCAGCACGCAGATCTTGGCCAGTACAGCGCCGGTCCAACCTTCGAGCAACTTGTTGACCAAGCCCAAGCCCAGCGCGGCATAGACCGTGCCCGCCAACTGGCCCACGCCGCCGAGCACCACCACCATGAACGAGTCCACGATGTAGCTCTGGCCCAAGTCAGGGCCAACGTTACCCACTTGGCTGAGGGCGCAGCCGGCCAAGCCCGCAATGCCCGAGCCCAGCGCAAACGCATAGGTGTCGATGCGGGCAGTGTTGACGCCCATGCACGAAGCCATGGGGCGGTTTTGCGTGACGCCACGCACAAAAAGGCCCAGACGGGTCTTACCGATCAGCAAGGCCATGCCCACCAAAACGGCGGCCGCAAAGGCCACGATGATCAAACGGTTCCAAGGCAGCTGCAAATTGGGAAGCAAGGCCAGCGAGCCGCTCATCCACGAGGGGTTTTCCACACCCACGTTTTGCGCACCAAAGAGGCTGCGCACGCCTTGCATCAGCACCAAGCTGATGCCCCAGGTGGCCAGAAGTGTTTCCAGCGGGCGGCCGTACAAATGTTTGAGCACGGTGCGCTCCATCACGGCGCCCACCAGGGCCGACGAAAGAAACGCCAAGGGCACAGCCGCCAGCAAATACCAATCAAACGCGCCCGGCAGGTATTGGCGAAACAACACTTGCACCACATAGGTGGCGTAGGCACCAATCATCATCAGTTCGCCGTGGGCCATGTTGATCACGCCCATCAGGCCATAGGTGATGGCCAAGCCCAGCGCCACCAGCAGCAAGATGGAGCCCAAACTGGCACCGGTGAACAAAGTGCCCAGACGCTCGCCCCAACGCAGGCTTTGTTGCACCGTGGCCAATGCGGTCTGAATTTGTTTTTTGACCGCAGGGTCTTCTTCCTCAGCCATGCGCTGGTTGAGCAAGAGCAAGGTCTCGGGTTGTTGGCTGGCGGCCAGCTCTTGGGCGGCCAGCAAACGGTCATGGGCCACGCTGCTGCCCAGCAGCGCTGCGGCACGGGCCTGGCGCACCAAGCTCTTGACGGTCTCGTCCTGCTCGGCGTCGAGGGCCTTGTTCAGGAGCGGCGCACGGCTGGCGTCGGGCTCTTTGAGCAGCGACAAGGCGGCCAAGCGGCGCACCTTCACATCGGGGCTGAACAACTTGAGCGCTGCCAAGGCGGTGTCGAGTTCGCCGCGCAGGCGGTTGTTCAGCATCACATCTTCGGCATCGTCGGGCACAGGCACCGATTGGCCCGTGACCGGGTCTGTGCCTTGGCCATCGCGGACCATGATCACCTGGTCCTTGCTGATCTTGACGACATCGTCCGACAGCGCCTGCAGGTAAACCGCCGTTTTTTCATCGCCCTGCGCCACCACTTGGGCCAAGGCTTGCACACGCGCATCGCTGTCTCCGACCGCGATGCCTCGGGCCTCCTGAATCGTCAAGGCCTGCGCGGCCGTCAGGCCCCACACCGCACTGGCGATCAACGCGCCTTTCACAATCCATCTTTTCATCTTACTCATCTCTTGGTCTGCCAAAGCTGGGCTCGCAGATTCAACGCTCACAAACGAACATGTCGGGGCTAAAGCCACCGACCTACAAGTTACGCTGAGGAAAGTAGGTCGGAGCTTCAGCTCCGACAAGAACCTCTGCCGGGGCTCAAGCCACCGACCTACCTGAAGATCACGTAGGTCGGAGCTTCAGCTCCGACAAGCATTCACGCTTTCAAACGATCACTTCTTGACAGGCTCGTCAGGCTTGACGTCGTTACCAGGAATGAACGGGCTCCATGGCTTGGCTTTGACCGGGCCGGGTGTCTTCCAAACCACGTTGAACTGGCCGTCGGCCTTGATCTCGCCGATGAACACCGACTTGTGCAAGTGGTGGTTTTTCTCGTCCATCTTGCTGGTGATGCCGCTGGGGGCCTTGAAGGTTTGACCGGCCATGGCGGCGATCACTTTGTCGGTCTCGGTGGACTTGGCTTTTTCCACCGCTTGCTTCCACATGTTGATGCCGATGTAAGTGGCTTCCATCGGATCGTTGGTGAGAGGCTTGTCTTTGTGACCAGCGATGCCCTTGGCTTTGGCGTAAGCGGCCCACTTCTTGGTGAACTCGTCGTTGGCGGGGTTCTTGATGCTCATGAAGTAGTTCCATGCGGCCAGGTGACCCACCAAAGGCTTGGTGTCCACGCCGCGCAGTTCTTCTTCACCCACCGAGAAGGCCACCACAGGCACGTCTTTGGCCTTCAGGCCAGCATTGCCCAATTCTTTGTAGAAAGGCACGTTGGAGTCACCGTTGATGGTGGACACCACAGCGGTCTTGCCACCGGCAGAGAATTTCTTGATGTCGGCCACGATGGTTTGGTAATCGCTGTGACCAAACGGTGTGTACTTCTCGTCGATGTCGCTGTCTTTCACGCCTTTGCTTTTCAGGTAAGCGCGCAAGATTTTGTTGGTGGTGCGGGGGTACACATAGTCGGTGCCCAGCAAGACCCAACGCTTGGCAGCGCCGCCTTCTTTGCTCATCAGGTAATCCACCGCAGGGATGGCTTGCTGGTTGGGCGCAGCGCCGGTGTAGAACACGTTCTTGGACAGCTCTTCACCTTCGTACTGCACGGGGTAGAACAGCAAGCCGTTCATTTCTTCCACAACCGGCAGCACCGATTTGCGCGACACCGAAGTCCAGCAACCGAAGATCACCGAGACTTTGTCTTGACCGAGCAACTGTTTGGTTTTCTCAGCGAACAGGGGCCAGTTGGAAGCGGGGTCCACGATCACGGGCTCGAGCTTTTTGCCGAGCATGCCACCCTTGGCGTTGATCTCGTCGATGGCCATGAGCACGGTGTCTTTGAGCACGGTCTCGGAGATGGCCATGGTGCCTGACAAGCTGTGCAGCACGCCCACCTTGATGGTGTTGCCCGCTTGCGCTTGCGCCTGGGTTACAAAGGTCAAGCTGCCTGCAACGAGGGCGGCAGCAGTAGCGAGGGCTTTGAGATGGCCACGACGGTTCATCATGAGATCACTCCAATCAGGAAGTTAGTTGTTCAACAAAAAGGGCGGAGCGCTTGCAACGCTGAAACCTCTCTTGCAATCACCGTGCCAACTTTTCAAAATGCCTGCATGCACCAGAACATGACCCAGCGGCTTCCTAGAAAAATGACACACTCCCTATAAAGAGGCATGCTCTTTGCTACATTGAAGCCACCGCACCGATTCACTTTCAAAGCACGCACCAATATGGAACTCACCCCTCGCGAAAAAGACAAGCTGCTGATCTTCACCGCCGCTTTGTTGGCCGAACGCCGCAAGACCCGTGGCCTGAAACTGAACTACCCCGAAGCCATCGCATTGATCAGCGCTGCGGTCATGGAAGGCGCACGGGATGGGAAGACTGTGGCCCAACTGATGAGCGAAGGTCGCACTGTTTTGACGCGTGCCGACGTGATGGACGGCATCGCAGAAATGATTCCCGACATCCAAGTGGAAGCGACATTTCCCGACGGCACCAAATTGGTGACCGTGCACCAACCCATCGTTTAAGCCGACCCCATCAAGACCTCAACGGAGCACATCTCATGAAAAAAATCGCAGCACTTTTCATCGCCTCAACCGCCCTGCATGCCTTGGCCCACGACGGACACGGCCTGAATGGCGCGCACTGGCACAGCACCGATGCCTGGGGCTTTGTGGTCTTTGGCGCCATGGCGCTGGCCGCTTGGTTCATTGGTCGTGGCAAGTGAGGCGATCATGACGCCTGGAGAACTTTTGATTGACAGCGGCACGCACCCGATCAACGAGGGGCGGCGCACCTGCACCCTGGTGGTGCAAAACGCCAGTGACCGCCCCATCCAGGTGGGCTCGCACTACCACTTTGCCGAGACCAACGCCGGTCTGCGCTTTGACCGGGCCACCGCGCACGGCATGCGGCTGAACATCGCCTCAGGCACCGCCGTGCGCTTCGAACCCGGCCAGCAACGCACGGTGGAACTGGTCGACTACGCGGGCGATCGCGTGGTGTATGGCTTTAGGGGTCTGACCCAAGGCCCGCTCGACAACGCCAAGAAAGCAGACTGACATGGCCCACATCGACAAACGTGCATACGCTGAAATGTTTGGCCCCACCGTGGGCGATCGGGTTCGCTTGGCCGACACCGCCCTGATCGTCGAAGTTGAAAAAGACTTCACGCTGCAAGCCGGGGGCTACGGCGAAGAGGTCAAGTTCGGTGGCGGCAAGACGATCCGCGACGGCATGTCGCAATCGCAGCGCATGAACAGCGAAGGCGCAATGGACTGCGTGCTGACCAACGCCCTCATCATCGACCACTGGGGCATCGTCAAAGCCGACATCGGCCTCAAGGGCAACCGCATCGCCGCCATTGGCAAGGCGGGCAACCCCGACACACAACCGGGCGTGGACATCGTGATTGGCCCGGGCACCGAGATCATCAGCTGCGAAGGCTTGATCGTCACCGCAGGCGGCATCGACAGCCACATCCATTTCATCGCACCCCAGCAGATCGACGAAGCGCTGGCCAGCGGTGTGACCACCATGCTGGGCGGCGGCACGGGCCCGGCCACCGGCACCTTTGCCACCACCTGCACGCCGGGCCCTTTCAACCTCGAGCGCATGCTGCAAGCGGCCGACGCCTTCCCGATGAACCTGGGTTTTCTGGGCAAGGGCAACGCCAGCTTGCCTGCCGCGCTGCACGAACAGATCAACGGTGGGGCGATTGGCATGAAGTTACACGAAGACTGGGGCACCACGCCTGCGGCCATCGACAACTGCCTGAGCGTGGCCGAAGAAACCGACACACAGGTCGCCATCCACACCGACACGCTCAACGAATCGGGTTTTGTGGAAGACACGGTGGCCGCGTTCAAGGGCCGCACCATCCACACCTTCCACACCGAAGGCGCAGGCGGCGGGCATGCGCCGGACATTTTGAAGGTGGTCGGCGAAGCCAATGTGCTGCCGTCGTCCACCAACCCGACACGCCCCTACACCATCAACACGCTCGACGAGCATGTGGACATGCTCATGGTCTGCCACCACCTGGACCCGGCGATTGCCGAGGACCTGGCCTTTGCCGAGAGCCGCATCCGCAAGGAGACGATTGCGGCCGAGGACATCCTGCACGATTTGGGCGCCATCAGCATGATGAGCAGCGACAGTCAGGCCATGGGCCGGGTGGGCGAAGTCATCATCCGCACCTGGCAAACCGCGCACAAAATGAAGCAGCAACGCGGCAGCCTGCCCGGCGACACCGACCGCCACGACAACGCCCGCGTCAAGCGCTACATCGCCAAATACACGATCAACCCCGCCATTGCACACGGCATCAGCCACGAAGTCGGCAGCATCGAGGTGGGCAAATGGGCCGATCTGGTGATCTGGAAGCCCGCCTTCTTTGGTGTGAAACCGGCCCTCATCATGAAAGGCGGGTTCATCGCGCTGGCGGCCATGGGCGACCCGAACGCGTCGATTCCAACGCCCCAACCGGTGCACTACCGTCCCATGTTTGGCAGCTTTGGCGGTGCGCTCACGCGCAACTCGCTGACCTTTGTCTCGCAAGCGGGTTGGCAAGCGGGCATCGGTGCACGTTATGGTCTGCAAAAAACCCTGTCGGCTGTGAAGAACATCCGCCAGGTGGGCAAGAAAGACATGATTCACAATGACTACGCGCCCCGCATGGAAGTCGATGCCCAGACCTACGCGGTGCGCGCCGACGGACAGCTGTTGGTGTGCGAGCCCGCGACCAGTCTGCCCATGACGCAACGCTACTTTTTGTTCTGATGATCATTTGCTCCAAACTCATGCCGCAAGGCCGTGGCCTGGCCCGCGTGCTGGTCCAACGCGCCAACACCATCACGCTGGATTGGGATACCCGCCAAAAAAGCCGCTTTGATGCCACGGACAGCGCAGGCCGCCAGCTGGGCATCTTCTTGCCCCGTGGCACCGTCGTGCGCGGCGGCGATGTGCTGGTGGCCGAAGACGGCTCGCTCATTCGCGTGGAAGCTGCACCGCAAGCCGTGTTGCGCATCACCGCCTGCACCGAACACGGCTCCCCATTCGACCTGACCCGCGCCGCCTACCACCTGGGCAACCGCCATGTGCCTATCGAACTCCAACCCGACCACCTCAAGATCGAACCCGACCATGTGCTGGCCGACATGCTGCGGGCCATGCACATGACAGTGGTGGCCGTTTCGGAGCCCTTTGAGCCCGAAAGCGGTGCTTATGGTGACCACGGTGGGCATTCTCACGATGGGCATGGGCATGACCACAGCCACGATCAAGCCCCGGTCGCAGCCAAGCGCATCGCCATCCCAATCCGTTCGGCCCTTGCGCAGCCCCATGTACACGGCCCAGGCTGCAAGTATGAGCACTGACACCGCGCCTTCGGGTTTGTTGCAACTGATCTGGCTCGCATCACCTGCTTTGCCGATCGGCGGCTTTTCGTACTCCGAAGGCCTGGAGGCCGCCATCGAACAAGGCCTGGTGCACGACGAAGCCAGCGCCACCGACTGGGGGGTGGACCAGCTGCACCTGACGCAGTCGCGTGGCGACATGGCGGTGCTGGCACAAGCCATCCCCGCTTGGCAGCAGCACGACACGGCCCGCCTGCAAACCTTGAACAACTGGGTCATGGCCACCCGCGAAACCGCCGAGATGCGCCTGCAAACCGAACAGATGGGCAGATCATTGCTCGACTGGCTGCGCAACCTGCAGCAAGCCAGCGAAGCACAACTGAGCTGCTGCGCCCAACTGCCACCTACCTACCCGCTGGCCATGGCGCTGGCTTTGTCACTGGCGCAGGCTCCACCAGACCAAGCTTTGCAAGCCTGTGCTTTTGGCTGGGCCGAAAACATGACCCAAGCCGCCCTCAAGGCCGTGCCGCTGGGCCAAAGCGCAGGCCAACGCATGCTGGCGCGCCTGGCCCGGGAAATCCCCTTGGCTGTGCAAACCGCCATGCACCTGAGCGACGAGGACCGCCAGGCCTTCAACCCCATGCTGGCCATCCTGTCCGCCCGCCACGAAACCCAATATTCACGCATCTTCCGATCATGAACAGCACATCCTCTTCTGCACTCCACCACATCCCCAATCGCACCAAAAAACTTCCGCCCCTGCGCGTGGGCATTGGCGGGCCGGTCGGCTCCGGCAAAACCACACTGCTCGAGATGCTGTGCAAAAACATGCGTGAACGCTGGGACCTGATCGCCATCACCAACGACATCTACACCAAGGAAGACCAGCGCCTGCTCACCGTCAGCGGCGCCCTGCCTGCCGAGCGCATCATGGGCGTGGAAACCGGCGGCTGCCCGCACACCGCCATCCGCGAAGACGCGTCGATCAACCTCGAAGCGATTGACCGCATGCTCGAAAAATTTCCGAACGCCGACGTGGTCTTCATCGAAAGCGGCGGCGACAACCTGGCCGCCACCTTCAGCCCCGAGCTGAGTGACCTCACGATCTACGTGATCGATGTGGCTGCGGGCGAAAAGATCCCTCGCAAAGGCGGCCCCGGCATCACCAAAAGCGATTTGTTCGTGATCAACAAAACCGACCTGGCCCCGCATGTGGGCGCCGACCTGCAGGTGATGCGCGACGACACCCAGCGCATGCGCCCCAACCCCGAAACACGCCCCTGGGTCATGACCAACCTGAAAACCCTGGACGGACTGGCCGAGGTGGTGGCTTTCATTGAAAAGCGCGGCATGCTGGGCCAAGCTTGAAGACCTTTTAAGTCGCTACAATTCACCCCCAGGGAAGCGTGGCAGAGTGGTCGATTGCACCGGTCTTGAAAACCGGCGACTCGAAAGGGTCCGTGAGTTCGAATCTCACCGCTTCCGCCAAGACACAAGACGAAACGCCCCTCTTCAGGGGCGTTTTGCATGGGGCAAGCCCTTCAGACCTTGCCCACCAGCATGGACTCCACCAACTCCTGCACCGCCAAAGCCTCTTGCGCAGTGGCGAGTTTGTGCGGCTGGCCACGCAACCACAAGTCCGCCTCGCTCAACTGACGCTGCAATGCACTGGTGCGC
Source organism: Limnohabitans lacus (assembly GCF_030053395.1). Taxonomy (GTDB): domain Bacteria; phylum Pseudomonadota; class Gammaproteobacteria; order Burkholderiales; family Burkholderiaceae_C; genus Limnohabitans_A; species Limnohabitans_A lacus. Next base: position 123,209 of record NZ_JASGBH010000007.1, read on the forward strand.
GGGTCTTCGGTGGACCAGTCCAACGCTTCGACCCATGGGCCACCGTCCGAGCGCCAGAGTTGATAAAACTCCCTGAATTGGTGGTTCATGCGGCTGCCGCGCACGGTGACTTCCTGCCGATCCGATTGCCGCCCCCCGGTGGTGGCCATGACCGTGACGGGCTTGCCGTCTGCGGTGGTCAAACGGGCCAACATGTCCAGCTCACACAGATCGGGGTCTTGCGGATAGCGCGGCAAGGCCTGCTGCAAGGTCAGTGGCCCGAGAAAACGCCCGGCCAAAAACAGAAAATGGGAGATCACTTCGCGGGTGTAGCCGCCTTCATGACGCAGGCGCAGCCAATCGGCGTCTTTTTGCCAGGCGCGGGGCCACGCCGGGTAGTTCACCACGATGTCGATGCCGAGCAGCTCACCCGTTTCACCTGCAGCGATGGCGCGGTTGAGCTCCTCAAAGCCCCGCGAGGCGGCCTGGGTGAAATTGACCACGCCTGGCAAACGCGCTCGGCGCAGTTGGTCGACCAGATCGCGGCTTTGCGCGTTGTCGGTGCCCAAGGGTTTTTCCATGAAAACGCCCTGCCCGGCGGCAGCGGCCTGCAAGGCGTAGGTTTTGCGGGGTCCGGGCGGACAGGCCAGATAGACCGCATCGGCCCCGGCCATGGCCGCCTCTGCGCTTTGCGCGACAGGGACGTTCGGCGCCATTTCGAGGGTTTTGGCCACCGCAAGAGGCGATGGATCCCAGACCCCGCAAACTTCAAAAGCCCGGTGCTGCAAGGCGTTTTCGAGCATTCGGCGGCCCATGATGCCCAAGCCGATGATGGCCAATCGATGTGTCATGCGTTTCTCCTTTTGTAACAAGCTTAACGATTCTGCGGCCAGGTCGGTTTTGGGTTTTACAAAAATTCGATAAAATCAAATTTATGGAAAAAACCAGCAGTCCTTTTGTATCTGCCTACCTGCGCTTTTTGCAGTTGGCCAGAGTCATCCAGGCCCTGCCAGACGGCATGGAGATGGACGCCAACGAGAAAGCCTTGTTGCAAGCCGTGGTTTTGCGCTGGTACGAAAACCAGCCGATGACGGTGCGCGAGGCCATCGCCTTGGCTGATTTGGGATCTCCTGCCACGCTGCACAAACGCATCACCCGGCTGCGTGAAAAAGACATGCTGAGCACCTTGAACCTGGAAGGCGATCGCCGCGCCAAGTTCTTGATTCCGACACAGCGGACCTTGGATTACTTCAGTCATCTGGGGCAGTCCATGCAAGTGGCACACCAAGATTTGCCTGCATGAGCCCTTTGATCCAAAGAACCTTACAAAAAACAGCACTGACTCTGATCAGTGCTGTTTTGTTTGTGGGCTTCTTCAAATTCAATGACTGGATTTTCCACACCCTGGAGCACAGCAGGGGGGTGAACTGGGTGTTCTTGCCCGCGGGTTTCAGGGTGATTCTGGTGTTGGTGCTGGGCTTGCCCGGTGCGCTGGGCCTGATGCTGGGCAGCTGGTTCATCGATTGGGAGGTGATTGATGGCTCCAACCCCTTGCTGGGCTTGTTGAACGGGGTGGCCGGCGGATTGACCCCTTGGGTGGTGATGAAATACCTGCACAAACACCACTGGCTCAGCGAACAACTGCAAAAACTGGACCCCTTGCAATTGCTGAATTTGACGCTGATTTCTTCGGCCGCCAGCGCTGTGGCCCACCAACTGGTCTGGCTCTTGATGGATCGACCCAACATCAACGTGTGGGTGGATGTTTGGCCCATGTTTTTTGGCAACGTGACAGGCGCCTTGCTGATGCTCTACAGCTTCAAGTTCGCCCTGGACCGACTGCGCATCAAAACCTGACGCACACCGGGCCAATTGCTGGCCTCAATCGGCCTCGGCCAAAAACAGCGCCTGCAAATCGCTCAAAAAATCAAAGCCCCTGTCGGTCGGCCAGACCCGGTGCAGGTCTCGGCCAATCAGCCCTTGTTTTTCCGCCTCTTGCAAACCCTGCTGGATGCTGGTCATGGCCAGGCCCGTGCGGTCTACGTAATCGGCCAGATCAAAACCACCGCGCAAACGCAAGGCGTTGAGCATGAACTCAAAGGGCAAGTCCTGGCGTGACACCTCGGTGCTTTGGGTGACGGGCTCGCCTTTCATGGCCTGCTGCATGTAGAGCGCAGGTTCACGGTAACGCACTTGCCGAAGCACTCGGTGCGCAAAACTGAGCTTGCTGTGCGCCCCGGCGCCAATGCCCAGATAGTCCCCAAACTGCCAGTAGTTCAGGTTGTGGGCGCACTGATGGCCGGGCTTGGCATAGGCCGACACTTCGTACCGCGCCAAGCCAGCCAACGCAGTCAGCTCGGTGATGCGGTCCATCATTTCGTAGGCCAGATCGTCTTCGGGCAAAGCGGGCGGGAACTTGGCGAACACCGTGTTGGGCTCGATGGTCAGGTGGTAGATCGAGATGTGCGGCGGCGCAAAGGCCAATGCAGTCTGGATGTCTTGCGTCAGGCCTTGCAACGTCTGGCCCGGCAAGGCGTACATCAGGTCCAGATTGAAGGTGTCAAACACCTGGGCCGCTTCGGTCACGGCGGCCAGGGCCTGCTCGCGGTCGTGCACCCGGCCCAGGGCCTTGAGGTGCGCATTGTCAAAACTCTGCACGCCGATCGACAAGCGGGTGATGCCCGCCTGGCGGAAAGCCTTGAAGCGGTCTTTCTCGAAGGTGCCGGGGTTGGCCTCCATGGTGATCTCGGCGTCTGGCGCCAAGCGCACACGGGCGCGAATGCCACCCACCAAACGGTCTATCGCTTCGGGCGAAAACAGGCTGGGTGTGCCACCGCCCAAAAACACGGTCTGGATGCTACGACCCCAGATCAGCGGCAGGCTTGCTTCCAGGTCGGCGAACAAGGCATCGATGTAGGCGTCTTGTGTGGACGGCGCGTCGGCCCCGGCCCGGAATTCGTGCGAATTGAAGTCGCAATACGGGCACTTCTTGATGCACCAGGGCAGGTGCACATACAGCGACAGGGGCGGCAAAGCGTTCAGCTGCAGCACGCCGGGGCGCATGGCGTGCACCGGGTCAAGGTGTGGACTCATGCGGCGGAACCATCCAGCCAACGCTCACGCATCAGCGCCAGCATGGCCTGTGCGGCACGGCCCCTGTGGCTGTTGGCGTTTTTGACTTCGGTGGGCAGCTCGGCAAAGGTCTTGCCAAATTCCGGCAAGAACAACACCGGATCGAAGCCAAATCCATGGCTGCCCCGGCGCTCAGGCGCGATCTGCACCACCACCCGGCCGACGGCAATCAGGGGCTCCGGGTCGTCGGCACTGCGCACGGCCACCAAGGTGCTGACCATGGCGGCGCGGCGGTTGGTGACACCCTGCATTTGCGCCAGCAGCGCGGTGACATTGGTGTCATCGCCTTTGGGGTAGCCAAAGCGGGTGGCGTAATACGCCGTGTCCACACCCGGCTGCCCCCCAAAAGCATCCACACACAAACCCGCGTCATCGGCCAGGGCGGGCAAGCCGCTCAGCTGCGCGGCATGGCGGGCTTTGGCCAAAGCGTTTTCAACGAAGGTCTTGAAGGGCTCTGCCGCTTCGGGGATGTTCAGCTCGGACTGGCGCACCAGCGTCATGCCCAGCGGCACCAACAGGGTTTGCAGCTCGGCCAGTTTGCCCGCGTTGTTGGAAGCCAGAACAATTTTCATGAAGCCACCCACCGCGCTTCAGGCGCTGAAAGTCAGGGTCTTGGGCTCATCGTGCGCCTGCTTTTGCAGCTGCACGAGTTGTGCAATGCCTTTTTCAGCCAGAGCCAGCATACGGTCCATCTCGACGCGGGTGAAGGCCACGCCTTCGGCCGTGCCCTGCACTTCCACAAAGTTGCCCGCGCCGGTCATGACCACGTTCATGTCGGTGTCACAGGCCGAGTCTTCGGGGTAATCCAGGTCCAGCAAGGCGGTGCCGTTTTTCAGGCCCACCGAGATGGCAGCCACCCGGTCGATGATGGGCGACTCGCTCAGTTTGCCCGTGGCCATGAGCCAGTTGACCGCGTCTTGCGCCGCCACAAAAGCGCCCGTGATGCTGGCGGTGCGCGTGCCGCCATCGGCCTGCAGCACATCGCAGTCGAGGTGAATGGTGCGCTCGCCCAGTTTTTTCAGGTCAAACACCGCCCGCAGCGAGCGGCCAATCAGGCGCTGAATCTCTTGAGTGCGGCCGCTTTGCTTGCCGCGTGCGGCTTCGCGGTCACCCCGGGTGTGGGTGGCGCGGGGCAGCATGCCGTATTCGGCGGTCACCCAGCCTTCGCCGCTGCCTTTTTTGTGGCCCGGCACCTTTTCTTCGACCGAGGCGGTACACAGCACGCGGGTCTGGCCAAACTCAATGAGCACCGAGCCTTCTGCGTGCACGGTGTAACCGCGGGTGATGCGCACAGCGCGCAAAGCGTCGCTTGCGCGACCGGTTCGGACGTAAGAGACGGTGGTGTTCATGTTGGCACTGAAAGGGGGTTGTCTGCTGAGCCCGGCCATGCGCAGGCGGGGCGGTCCCAAGAGTTTGAGATAATGCCTCGTTTCATGTTCAGCTGTCAGGCTGGGCATTTGCAGCGCATCGCGGCCAGTCTGGCTTGGCGCTGTCACAAGGAACTTGATAGATGCCAGTTTACAGTATGACCGGGTACGCCAGCGTGCAGCACAGCCCGCTGGGTGCAGGCGGTGACACCCCTGCCAGCACGGCCCCGACAGCCCGGATGGGCCTGGAAATTCGATCGGTCAACAGCCGTTTTCTGGACCTGTCTTTTCGCCTGCCCGAAGAACTGCGCCAGCTCGAACCCGGCCTGCGCGAGCTGATCACCCGGCAAATCAAACGCGGCAAAGTGGAGGTGCGGGCCAGCCAGGATGCCGGTGACGGCGCGGCCTTGCAAGCCCCCAACCACCAGGCCCTGCAAAAAATCGCCGCCTTGCAAGGCAAGATTCAGGATTGGCTGCCCGATGCCCGCGCTTTGAGTGTGGCCGACGTGTTGCGCATGACCGCAGGCAGCTCTGGCCAGGCCGCACCCGACGAAGCCGCCTGGATGCAACTGGCTGCCCAAGCCGTGGACGCCCTGCGCGAAGCCCGCGCCCGCGAAGGCGCCCGCCTGACCAAGATGCTGCAAGGCCACATTGCCCAGCTGCGCAGCTTGGCCGATCTGGCCGTGCCGCTGGTGCCGCAGTTGGTGGAACAACAGCGCCAGCGCTTTTTGGAGCGCTGGAAAGACGCCATGGCCCTGGCCGACGGCAGCCACCTGCCCGAATCTGCGCAAGACCGGGCCCTCACCGAGGCGACCGCGTTTGCCATCCGCATCGATGTCGCCGAAGAGCTGACCCGCCTGCGCTCGCACCTGGACGAAATCAGCCGCTTGCTGGACAAGGGCGGCGACATCGGCAAGCGCCTGGACTTTTTGATCCAGGAGCTGCACCGCGAGGCCAACACCCTGGGCTCCAAATCGGCCGTGCTGGAGATGACCCGCATCTCGGTGGACATGAAGGTGCTGATCGAGCAAATGCGCGAACAAGTCCAAAACATCGAATAAAGAGCCTGAACATGGATTACCCAGGAAACCTGTTTGTCGTGGCCGCCCCCAGCGGGGCTGGCAAATCCAGTCTGGTCAAGGCCTTGATGGAGCTGGATTCGCACGTGCAGCCCACTGTGTCGCACACCACCCGCGCCCCCCGAGGCCAGGAAAAGCACGGCCGCGAATACTTTTTCGCCTCGGCGCAGGAGTTCGACGCCATGGTGCTGGCCGACGCCTTTGTCGAGTGGGCCCATGTGCATGGCCAGCGCTACGGCACCTCCAAAAAGATGATCGAAGACCGCATGGCCCAAGGGGCCGATGTGGTGCTGGAAATCGATTACCAGGGCGCCCTGCAGATCAAGAAGATGTACGCCAACGCGGTGCTGATCTTCATCTTGCCGCCCAGCTGGGAAGAGTTGCGCTCGCGCCTGGAGCGCCGGGGCGAGGATGCGCCCGAGATCATCGAGCTGCGCCTGCAGAATGCGGCGGTGGAGATGGCACAAGCCAAAGAATTCGACTTCGTTATAATCAACGAAGTATTTGACCGTGCCCTGTTTGACCTCAAAGCGGTTGTTCACGCCCAGCGGCTCAAATACCACGTCCAGCGCCGTGCCCGGCCTGACACCTTTCAAGCCCTCAAGATGGCTTGAACCCCGTACAGACATTTTCAAGGAACACACATGGCCCGCATCACTGTTGAAGATTGCCTGGAACAGATCCCCAACCGCTTTCAGCTGGTTTTGGCCGCCACTTACCGCGCCCGCATGCTGAGCCAAGGCCACACGCCCCGCATCGAAAGCAAAAACAAGCCCGGCGTGACCGCCTTGCGCGAAATCGCTGCTGGCAAGGTCGGCATCGAAATGCTCAAGCGCGTGGCCTGAAGCACGCCCCATCCGGCCGTGGCCGGATCCCATCAAGCCCCAGTCATGGGGCTTTTTTGTGCCCGCCAGAAACACCCGCCAACGCTTGCGTTACATTGACGTCATGAGCACTGCCATGCCCCCGTCCACCCCAGCAGGTCACAGCCGCCACAAGGCCGTGCCTCCTGCTGCGGCCAACGCGGCAGCGGCCAGCTTTGCGGTGCTGGAGGCCCAACTCGGTTACCTGAGCGAAGCCGAAACCGACATGGTGCGCAAAGCCTACAAATTTGCCGACGAAGCCCATTTGGGCCAGATGCGCAAAAGTGGCGAGCCCTACATCACCCACCCGATCGCGGTGGCCGGCTTGTGCACCGAATGGAAGCTGGACGCCCAGGCATTGGCAGCAGCCCTGTTGCACGATGCGATGGAAGACTGCGGCGTCACCAAGATCGAGTTGATCGAGCGCTTCGGCTCCCAGGTGGCCGAATTGGTGGACGGTCTGACCAAGTTGGACAAGCTGGAGTTCAACACCCGCGAAGAAAACCAGGCCGAGTCGTTTCGCAAGATGCTGCTGGCCATGGCCCGCGATGTGCGGGTCATCCTCATCAAGCTGGCCGACCGCACCCACAACATGCGCACCATGGGCGACATGCCGCGCAGCAAGTGGGGCCGCATCGCCTCGGAAACCCTCGAAATTTATGCCCCGATTGCGCACCGCCTGGGCCTGAACCAGATCTACCGCGAACTGCAAGACCTGGCCTTCAAGCACCTGCTGCCCTGGCGTTATGCGGTTTTGACCAAGGCGGTCTCGCGCGCACGCAACCGCCGCCGCGATTTGATTCAAAAGGTGCAGGCCGATGTCGAAGCCGTTTTTGCACAGGCCAAGATGGATGTGCGCATCAGTGGCCGCGAAAAAACCCTCTACTCCATCTACAAGAAGATGGATGAAAAGCACCTGAGCTTTGCCCAGGTGACCGACATTTACGGCTTCCGGGTCATCGTGCCTTCGGTGATTGACTGTTACACGGCCCTGGGCTGGTTGCACCAGATCTACAAGCCTGTGCCCGGCAAGTTCAAGGACCACATCGCCATTGCCAAGGTCAATGGCTACCAGTCGCTGCACACCACCTTGGTGGGGCCATCGGGCGTGAACGTCGAGTTTCAGATGCGCACCGAGGGCATGCACCTGGTGGCCGAATCGGGCGTGGCAGCGCACTGGCTGTACAAAGAGCACGAATCGGCCAGCGCCCAGTCGGAGCGCCTGGGCACGCAGTGGCTGCAATCGCTTTTGGACATCCAGACCGAAACACGCGACGCGGCCGAGTTCTGGGACCACGTCAAAGTCGACCTGTTCCCGGATGCCGTCTATGTGTTCACCCCCAAGAGCCAGATCATGGCTTTGCCACGCGGCGCCACGGTGGTGGACTTTGCTTATGCCATCCACAGCCGGGTGGGCGACCACGCCATGGCCGCTCGCATCAACGGCGACCAGGTACCCCTGCGCACCGAGCTCAAAAACGGTGATGTGGTCGAAGTCATCACTGCGCCCGTGTCGGCCCCCAACCCAGCTTGGCTGGGCTTTGTGCGCACCGGGCGCGCCCGCTCCAAGATCCGCCACCACCTCAAGACCATGGCGCAAACCGAATCGGTCGAGCTGGGCGAAAAACTGCTGTCCCAAGCCCTCCGCGCCGAAGGCATCGACAAGCTCCCTTCTGACGAGGAGAACGATCAGATCATTTGGGACAAATTGCTGCGCTTCACGGGCAACCGCAACCGCGCAGATTTGCTGATGGACATTGGCCTGGGCAAACGCATCGCCAGCATTGTGGCCAAACGCCTGACCGCTTTGCTGTCCGAGCGGGGCCAAAAACCCGATGCACTGCTGATGACGCGGGAACGATTCACGGCGCACGAATCCATCTCGCAAGGGGCCATCACCCTGGACGGCAGCGAAAACGCGTCGGTGGTCTATTCCCGTTGCTGCCGCCCACTGCCCGGTGACGACATCGTGGGCTACCTGGGCCGTGGTGAAGGCCTGGCTGTGCACACCCGCGACTGCGCCACCGCGCGCAAGCTGGAACACAAGGACAGCGAGCGCTTCATTGGTGTGGAGTGGTCGGACGAACTGAGCCGCAGCTTCGAGACTGCCATCAACGTCAGCGTGGTCAACGGCAAGGGTGTGCTGGCCCGTGTGGCGGGTGCACTGGCCGTCGCCGAGACCGACATCGTTCACGTGGACATGGGCAGCGATTCACCGCAAGACATGGCCGAGTTGAAATTTGTCATTGCGGTGCGGGATGTGGCGCATCTTGAGCAAGTGCTGCGTCACCTCAAGCGCACCCCCTCGGTGGTCCGGGCTGAGCGCCAGACCCACAAAGGCAACGCCCCCGCCTGAAAAGCCTAGCCTGCCAGCCCAGATCCCGCAGGGGCCGGATAGCGGACCTGCAACACCTCGATGTCCAGCACGCCTGCAGGCGTGACCAACTTGAGTTCATCGCCCTCGCGTGATTTGAGCAAGGTGCGTGCGATCGGCGAGACCCAACTGACCTGACCTTGCAAGCTGTCGGCTTCGTCGATGCCCAAAATGGTGACCGTGCGCTCGACGCCTGAGGCCTCGGCGTAGGTGACCGTGGCCCCAAAGAACACCTGATCGCTGCCATGGTGCACGGCCGGGTCCACCACTTCGGCGATTTCGAGCCGCTTGGTCAGGAAACGGATGCGCCGGTCGATCTCGCGCAAACGCTTTTTGCCGTAGAGGTAATCGCCGTTTTCTGAGCGGTCCCCGTTGCTCGCGGCCCAATGCACGATCTCGACCACCTTGGGCCGCTCGTCATCGATCAGGGTGAACAGCTCGGCGCGCAGTCGGGCGTAGCCACCTGGCGTCATGTAATTGCGTGCACCTGAAGGCAAAGCCGGCAAACCCAGCTCGTCGTCATCGTCGCCGTCGGTCTCTTTGGTGAAGGCTTTGCTCATGTCCTGATGTTCAAGGGCAAAAATAGAAAAAGCCCACAACTCGCGTTGTGGGCTTTTTAATTTTTGGTGCGGCTGGCAGGAATCGAACCCACGACCCCTTGGTTCGTAGTTTTGCCGTCGCTGTTAAGTTGTTGATTCATAAAGAGTCGGTGCCGTTCGTTCCAACCAATTGTGCACTGTATTGCGCTGACTTTTGAGGGCCAATCCCCCAAAATTCGCCGCTTTCAATTTGCAGATTTCTGCCAGCCTCAAACGCGGCCTTCAGGGCAGCCTCGATGCTCCAGACTGCCAGGTCGTGGAAGTCGAGGCGGTCGCTCTTTTGGGTTTGCAGGGTTTCAAGGCCCAGGTGCTTTTGGGCGATTTGTTCGAGGGTTTTTTGTGTGGTCATGGGGTTGCTCCTGTGTGGCCTCCAGTACCGCTCTGAATCGGCACGCTTGCAAGTGGTTTTGACAGTGCCCGACCAAAACGGTCTGACATGGAAAAAGCCCCCCACCCTTTCGGGCGGGGGGCTATGTGGCTACGGTGCCACCGGGTTAAAAGAGGCCAGCGGGCTGTGTGGCTACGTCCCAGCTGCTGATGATCAGCTCCATGCGGTCGACGCCTTGGCCGCCGCCCACTGTGTATTTGATGGGCACCTCTTCGATGTGGAAGCCTGCAAAACACTCGCGGATCTGCGGGTGGTCGTTGATGCTCAAGATGGCCTTGCCTTTGATCTCGCGCATGAGCTTGGCCATGGCGACGTACTCTTCCCAAGGGAAGGGCACGCCGTAGCCTTCGGTCTCCCAATACGGCGGGTCAAGGTAAAACAGACTGTGCGGGCGGTCGTACCGACGCATGCACTCCTTCCAATCCAGCCGCTCAATGTAGCAGCTGGCCAGCCGCAAATGCGCGGCGCTAAGCGACTCCTCAATGCGCAGCAAATTGACAGCGGGCGCGGTGGTGGCCGTGCCCCAGCTTTGACCTTGCACACGGCCACCAAAGGCCTGGTGCTGCAGGTAATAGAACCGGGCGGCGCGCTGAATGTCGGTCAGGGTCTCGCTGGGCGTGATCTGGGTCCACTTGAAGATCTCGCGGCTGCTGAGCGCCCATTTAAACTGGCGCACAAACTCCTCCAAGTGGTTTTGCACCACGCGGTAGAGGTTGACCAAGTCGCCGTTGATGTCGTTGATGACTTCGACCTCGGCAGGCTGACGCAAAAAGTAAAGGGCTGCGCCGCCCGCAAACACCTCGACATAGCAAGTGTGATCGGGGAAGCGGTGCAGGATGGTGTCGGCAAGACGGCGTTTGCCGCCGAGCCAGGGGATGATGGGGTTGGCCATGGTGAGGGTGTCCAGGTAGGGTTGTTACACTAGCCCCGCCTCCCGGGAGGTGGCAGGGCCTTGGCTGGCTCACAGGCGTGTTCTGTAGTTGGCGGCTGGTCAGAGGTGCTCGTAACACCGCTGGCCGGTCGCCCTGTCCTGACGCAAGGTCAGGATGGAAGGCGATCAGTCGGCGGGCGTCGACCTCACGGTGTACGCGTCTGCACGGCAGCTGGCGTAGGCGGCGTTGATGTCGTCGGCTTCACGGGTGAGCTGCTGAAGTAATCCAGCAAGCTCTGCTGAAAGTAGCCCACCGGCTTCGGGGGCGTTTGTTGCACCAGCGTTGGCGGTGGCGGCAGGGCCACCTTCGGGGCCACCACCACCGCGCCCGCATGGGGTGGCGTTGGGGTCGCGCAACCGGCCAGCAGGCCCAGCAGCAAGGCGCAGGCGATCAGACAGCCGTGCAATGGTTTGGGTGTGTGTCGCATCTTTCAGCTCCTGGTTGTTTTTGGCTTCGTTGAGCGCCTGTTCGGCGGCGCGGGTTTTGTTGACCTCTTCGGCCAGTTGGGCGGCTGCATCGGCATGCAGGCGCTCGATGGCAGCGGTGTAGTCGGCCTCGGCACGGTCGTAGCCGCGTTGCTCGATGTGGCGCCCGAGCATGTACAGGCCGCCCAGCAAAGCGGCCACGGCCAGTACGCGCCACAACCATGCGCCGCCGATCACGACGCCACCTCATAAGCACACATGGCCCCGGCAATGGCCATGGCCACGCGCTCTTTGTCCGCAAGGAAGGCGCGCAGGTCGGCAGCGTTGCTGATGAACACCATCTCCACAATCAAGCCCCCTGCTTCGATGAAGCCCAGTCGCCCACGGGCGCTTTGCGCCTGGTCGATCCAGCCGAGCTGGCCGCGCAGTTTTTGGCCCGTCTCGGCCGCAATGGCGCGGGCGATGCGTTGGGCCACGAGCTTGAGGTGCGCGGGCGCGATGACCTCTACGCCCGATGCCTGCGCGTTGACTGCGGCGTTGCAGTGCAGCTCGACCGCCAGGTCGGTGCCGTTGATGAGCGCGATGGCGGTTTGGAGTGGCAGGTTTTCTGCGATGTTGCCGTCCATCAAAACGGTGTGGCGCATTTCGAGCAGGCGCTTGGCCACCAGGTCGCGCATGTCGAGGGCGATGGCGGCTTCGGTGTGGCCGTGAGCGCAAGCGCCGGGGTCTGCGCTGCTGTGGCCAGCGCTGATGAGGTATTTCATGGGTGCTCCTTTGGAAATGTTTGGGCGTAAAAAAACCCGCCGGGGCGGGTTGTGTCGATGGGCACAGCTGGCCGTCTACAAAGCAGCCGCCGCCGTGAACAGCGCATCGAGCGCGGCAGCATCTAGCCCCAGCGCTGGGGCCAGTTGCTGAACCCAAGCGCTGTCACGCTTGACGGCGCTGGAATACTCCCATTCGATCTGCGCGGCTTGGCGCTGCGCGGGGTCGGTGATGCTGACCAAGGCCGCGTCCACGTCACTGAGCTTGCCAATGCCCAGCAAGGCCAAGCGGGCTTGGCGCATGGTGACCTCAGCCGGGATGACTGCTGGCGGGGGTGGCGGGGGCGCATAGGCGGCCACCGCGCCGTGCTCACCCGCCAAGCAGGCGGCATGGATGTTGCGGCCATGCTCTTCGGGGTCGTTGGGGCTGGCGGTGAATGGAATCCAGCCGTAGTCGGGGTGGTTGATTTCGCAGTTGATAGCCGTTTGCTCTGCGTTGGCCCACTTCATGTTTTTGATCATTTGAAATTCCTTTTATGCGACGCGAAGAAAAAGGGTTGTGCGATGCTGGTCAGGCCAGCCATTGTTCCCCACCCCAAAAAGCCCGCCCATTTCTTTCCATGATCCAGCAATACCAGCGGTGCCACCAGAGTTGACCGCTGCCGCGTTTGCCCATTGCAACCCACCAGCAGGATAAATACCCGAGGGCTGATAAGCGGCAGACGACACGAGTGTTAAAAACGCATAAGTCCCGACGCCACCTCGCGCCGCACCCGCCGTAGCTGCAAGCACGTTCGCAGTTGTGGGTGTTGGAACAGTGACAGCACCAGTCGCACCATTGACACTGGTTACACCACCATTGCCCGCCGAATTCGCATAGTTGACCGACTGGCTGCCCATGTCGGTGATGCCATACCCCGCCACCGTTTTGGGTTTACCCGAAACACCCGACCATGGCACCGCGTCAGCCGCCCCCGCAAAGCCAACATAAACGGGCGCATGATAGGTGTCGCCGCTGTAGCCGCGCAGTGACCAATAACCCGACTTGTCCACACCCCACGCAGTTTGCAGGTTGTATGCGTCGTCCAAGTCGCTGCGATAGAGCTTGGTGACGCCGGGTCGGGCGGCGCTGGTTTTGGTGATGCGGTTGCCCAACGCCGTGGCAGTGCTGGCCGCAAAGTTGGGGTCATTGCCCAGCGCGGCGGCCAACTCGTTGAGCGTGTCCAGCGCAGCAGGCGAGCTGTTGACCACGTTGGCCACTGCCGCGGCCACAAAGGCGGTGTTGGCCAACTGCGTGGTAGCCGTGCCCGCTGTGGCCGTGGGCGCAGTGGGCGTTCCGGTGAGCGCAGGCGATGCCAGTGGGGCCTTGGCAACGAGCGCCGCTTGCAAAGCGCCGCCCTCCTGCGCTGCGCTGGCCGTGGCCGCGTTGCCCCCCACGCTGACGCCGGGCAGGCTGACCACCTCTTCGTCAGCGGTGTTGGCATCGTTGCGGCGGTACAGACGCAAAGACCGGCCACCGCTTATGGCCGCTGTGACGCCGCTCATGATGCCCGCCACTTTGTTGACTGTGGCGGCATACCCCGCCCAGGTGGCTGCGCGCACGATGTGCGCGCGCAGCGTGTCGAGCACATTGGGCTCGGTGTCGGTCAGCACGGGCCGACTCAGATCGTTGAGATCGCTCATTCATTGCCTCCAAAAAAACAGGAACAAAACCCGGAATAAAAACCGGAATAAAAAATCACACGCCGGTCATGAACAGGCTCACCGTGCCGCCCGTGCGGTTGTTGCTGGCGTCGTGCGCGAACACATACACCTTGGCGGGCAAGGTGCTGTCATCGATCACGTAATAAGGGGGGCGCGCCATGCTGTTAGCCCCCACGGGCGTGACCTGCACTGCACGCACATCCAAAAACGGCTTGGTGCAGGTGTAGGCCGTGCCTGCCAGATCGGCAGGGTTGAGCACCAAGGTGGCCGACTCGGTGATCTCGGTCACCTCGACCTTCACATACAGGTCATCGAGCACCACAAAGCCTTTGCCGTCGCTCACCACCGAGTACTCGACCTCGACGTGCTGGAAGTCGCTAAAACTCGCCGACTCGCCCACCAGCCAGGGCTGCCAGCTGGCGGTGCTGGCCCCCACCGATGCGCGGATGCGGATGGTGGGCGTGTAGCCCGCCACACTGCTGCTGAGCACGGTGGGGGTGACGCGCACCACGCTGGTGGCAATGATCTTGCCGCAGTCTTTGCGCTCGACATGCTTGCCACTGGCCGGCACAGGCTGCACCAAAACGGGGTAGCCCGCACTGACCTTTTGCTGGGCAGTGGTCCAGCCGTTGTTGCTGAGCCGCTGGCCCCAGGTGCGGCCATCGTAGGCGGGCAAAATGATTTGCCCCGCAGCCCCTCCCACAATGGTGCCATTGGTCAGCTCAGTGCTTTGCCAGTCTTCGTAATACTCGGTGCTGAGCACAAAGTTGTCGGGCATTTTGATGTTCAGGTCAATCTGCCGGGCTGCACCCACGTTGCCCGCAACGTCTTCGGCCACCAAGTAGGCCACCTTGGCCCCGCTGCTGCGGTACTGCAAGATGTCAGAGCGCGAGTCTGCGCCTGCAGAGCCGTAGAGCATGGCCGCAGCCAGTGCGGTGCCTGCCTCGCCGTAGTAAATGGCGTATTTGCGAATGGGCTGGCTGGTCTTGGCGTCTTGCCAGCGCAGGGTAACCAGGTTGACTTGCGTCTCTACCGCCGTCATAACCGGCTGCGCGGGGGCTTGCACCTGCAAGGTGGCTTGCGACACAGCGCCGATGTTGCCCGCCATGTCCACATAACGGGCATACAGCGTGTAGGTGCCCGCAGCCATCCAGCCGAAAGTGGTGGTGGTGGACTTGCGCCCATCGATGATGCTGGTGAACGCGCTGGCCCACGACAGCTCTACCCGGTCAAGCGCTTGCTGACTGGCCGCCACAGCGGGCGCTTGCCAAGACGCCTCGATGCTGCTGGTGCCAAAGCCCAGTTGCAATGCGGCAGGGGCCGATGGCGCCGACACCGAAAACGCGATGCTGGCAGCCGCGCCGCTGTTGCCTGCCAGATCGGTGTAGCGGGCGTACAGCGTGCGCGTGCCAGCCGAAAGCCAGCCCAAGTCAACGCTGGTAGCCGAGCGCGTTTCGATGATGTTAGAAAAATCAGCCCAATACGACAACTGCACCCCGCCCAGCGGCTGCTGGTCTGCCGCCACGGCGGGTGCACCCCAGCTGGCCACTGGGCCTTGGGTACCAATGGCCACCCCCAAGCCCACCGGGGCCGATGGGCTGCGCACCACCAGCGAAGCCGACGCCGTGGGCCCCACATTGCCCGCTACATCGATGGCGCGCACAAACAACTCTTTGAGGCCCGGCGTGACCCAAGGCAGCTGCACACTGGTGGCTTTGGTGCTTTGGATGAGGGTGGCAAAGTTGACAGACCAAGACAGCTCAACCCGATCCACCGGCTGCGCCGTGGCGGCCAGCGCGGGCATGGTCCACTTGGCCGCCAGGCCGGTGGTGTTGCTGGACAATGCCAAACCAACCACCGCCGCCGGGGCGGTGATGGTGATGGTAGCGCTGGCGGGGGTGGTACTGGTGTTGCCATACTGGTCAACATGTGCAGCCCACACCTTGAGCGGCCCCGCCAACTGCCAGCCCAGCAAATGACTGGTGGCCGACTTGTTGGCAACCTCGGCCCCTGCTGCCCAGCTCGCACCTAAGCGCACGATGGTGCTGGCGTAATCCACATCGGGGCAGGCCGCCCAGCTAACGCGCACGCCATTGCCTTCGATTTGAAGCCCCAGGCCCGTGACATTGGATGGTGGCAACTTGAGCATGCTGCCGGTGATGGTGTAGCTGTAGGCCTGCACTTCGGTCAGCGTTTGAGTGCCGCCGCCATAGGCGTTGAAGCTGCAAAACTTGAAGTACAGTGGCTGGCCGATCATGGCCACGTCGAGCGGGTCGCCTTTGCAAATGGCATCGTCTACCCGTACAAACTGCTGGCCACTGCCATGAGCCACCATAGGTGTGGTGTAAGCCCCTCGCACCAAGCCGCCCAGCGTGTAGGCATTGGGCGCGGTGAGTGTGGCCGTGGTGTGCGCCACAAACTCGCCACCGGCTGGCGTGCCCACCCAGCACAGGGTGTTGAGCAGCTGCGCGTCTTGCGCGGTGCCAGACAGCATTTGCCCGCCACGCCCTGCCAGCGCCACAGGCATGCTGTTGCCGTTGCTGGCCAAAGCGGCTGTGGTGGTGCCGTAACGTGCGCCACCGCGCACGGTGCCCACTTGCTTGTAAGTTACGCCGTCTATCGACGCCCACACATTGCACCCCCCCCACAAGTCGCCAGCAGTGCCCGCTTGGCCGCTCACGGCGCACCAAACTTCAAGACCAGTGGCGGTGGCCAACTCAATAGGTGGCTCAAAAAACACCGGGGTAGCCACGTTGCCCGGGGCTGCGTTGTAGTCCGCCGAAAAGCCCGCACCGGCCTGAGTGGGGTAAAGCGTGGCGCTGGCCACGCCAAAGGGATAGTCTTCAGCCCGCAGGCTGAGCAAGCCTTCGGAGTCTTCTTCCACGCTGATGATGCGCACGGGTGTGCGGTTTAGCCCCAGGCCTTCATCGGTCAGTGTGACCAGGTCCATGGGCTCCAGCAGCACATACCGCCAGCCCAGGCGAAACTCGTATTCGTTGCGCACATACAGCGAGCGCTGCAGCTGCAGTTGCGCGGCGCGGCGGGCCACAGCGGCTTCGCAGATGCCGTGCATTTTGATCGGGTCACGCGGGCGCAGGCCAAACTTTTCGATATTGGCTTGGTCTTTGGCCTCGACGATCTCGACGTTGTAGGCGTTGGCGCGGTTGAGGTATTCGACCTGCACCTGGTTGAACGCGTCTGCAGGTGTGCGGCGCAAGCACTTGACCGGGTCCTCACCCACCGAGCCAATGATGAAGTCGTCATCGGTCAGGTCATAGATGGGCGTGAGGTTGGGGGTGTAGGTGGCCCCGTTGCCGGTGATGGTTTCGTCACCGTAAGGGATGATCTTGAGCTTGCCCTCAGACCAGACGCAGGCCGAGTTGGTCATGTCGGTGATGGTCTTGAGGTGCTCACGTGCCTCAAGCTGCTGGGTAAAGGCTGGCGAGATGAACAGGCCCATGGCCCGGCAGTAATCCGAATACGTGGCCAAGCTGGCCAGACTGCCTGCAGGAAAGGCTGCACCATATTGGGTGTTGGTCAGCAAGTCTTGCACGATTGCGGATGGCTCTGCATCGACCACGCTGCCGCCAAACTGCAGCTTGGCGTCCACCTCGAAGGTGTGGTTTTCGACCTCTGCGTTGTTGGTCAGGGAAAAGTTGGCACTGTAGAGCAAGGCCGTGCTGGTGTAGCCCAAGGCCTGAGCCGGGTGGTTGGCAGTCAAGTGCGACCAGGTGGGCTGGCCGGGCATGCCGCTGGCAAAAGACAGGGCCAGTTGCTCGATGGCAGACTGGGCGGGCTGCGAACCAGACGCTGCAACGGCCTCAAACCTGTTTTTAGCTTGCCAGATGGATGTGATGCCCACCACCGGGCCCTCGCACAATGCCAGCATGACCGCCGCCTCATACGTGTAGGTGGTGCTTTGCTGTGACACACCACCGCCCCCACCTTTGCCGCCACTGTTTGTGGTGGTTGTGGTGGCAATGGCCACAAAGTCGCCGTACCAAATGAGGTTGCCAGAAATTCGGGTGCGACCGTACACGATGGGCAAGGCCAGGCCGTAGCTGCTTTGCTGCACGCGCAGTGCGCCCAGCCTTGGTTCGCTGGTGCTGATGGTGCCGCCGCCTCCGCTCATGGGGTGTCTCCTGTGGGTGCAATGGGTTGAAGGGGTGCTGCGCCAATGCGCATGACTTTGTAGGGCTTGCTGGCCAAGCGGCCAACGTCAAAACGGGTAATGACCACGGCCCGCTGGTCGCGGAAAGCGTGGATGATGAAAGGCCACTCGGTCACGATGGCCCCATGACTGAAGCACCGGCCCACCCGATAAACGATGACGTCGCCGGGCTGGGGGTCGCCCTCGGTCACGTCGGTGGCGTATTGCTGCAGCCAGCCCAAAAACCGCTCTTGGTCGTGGTGCAGCATGTGGTCTATGGGGTAAGGGCGCGGGTCAATGTGGGGGATGAGGCCCACCGACCCAAACACGCACACCAGGAGCATGGCGCAGTCAACACCCGCACCTTTGATGCTGCCTTCGTGGTGCCATGGTGTGCGCAACCAGGTGCAGGCTTCGGCCACGACTTGGCGCTGCAGATCTGTGGCGATGGTGGGCTTGTTGGTCATGTGGTGGTCTCTGGCACGGGCACAAATGGAAAGCCTCGAAAACGTGGCGTGTTGTTGAACTTGGCGCTGCAAGTGGCCTGCGTTTTGTCGCAGCCGGGGTAGACGCTGAAGGCATCGCCCACAGCCGGGGCGTTGGGCAGCGGCAAGGCAAACCAAAACTGGCCTGCGCTGTGCGCCTTGACGGTGCGCTGCACACCGGCATTGGCACCACTGGTGAAGGTGAGCACCCCTTGGTCAAACCAGCCAGCCGCTTGAGCCAAGCCGCTTTGCAGCCACTGGCCCGTGCCGTTGGTGCCGGTCACGGTGCCGGTGACGGTGCGTGCTGCCTTGTTGACGGCGCAACCACTGTCATACAACGTGTGCATGCACGATGCCTGATAGATGTTGCGGGGCAGCTTGGTGTTGAGCAGCTCCAACGCGCTCTTGACATCTACAGGCATGGCCGAACGGGTGCCCGACACATCGGACACGCGACCATAAAACATGACCACCGCGCCCACAGGTGGCAGCGCCCAAGACGACAAAAACGCCTTCTGCAGCATGACCATTGCACCGTCCAGAGCACCCTGTAGCGATGCGGGGATAAAAGGCTCACCATCCAGCAAATGCCCGCTCATGCCGGGTTTGGGGCTGACGGTCATGTCGAGTTGATCGACCTCCAGCCCCACCACGGTGCGCACGGTGCCGCGCCGAATGAGCGGGCCACGGGCGCTGTAGGTGGTGCCTGCGTGGGTGATGTCAATGTCGGCGCTGGTGTAACGCAGCACGGTGCCTGTGACCAGGGTGATGGTGTACAAGTCGGCCATGATGAATTGGCTGCTGCCGTTGAGCAGTGCGATCAGTTCGGGCGTGTGGGTTTTCATGGGGTCGTGGTCAGGGTTGACGCCCGGGCTTACTCGGTGTCTTTGAGGGTGATCAACTCGATCTTTTTGAGCGCCCAGAGCTGGTACAAAAAGCGATCAAAGTCGGCGCTGTCTTGCATGAAGCGGCAGCGCCAGTAGTAACTACCAGACCAGCTGAGCACAGCACCAACGGCAGGCGCACTTGCAAAAGTGACCACACCGAATTCCGCAACAGTGCAGCCGCTTGTCTGCACCACACCGTTGACCATGATCACTGGATCAGCCCCGCCATGCACGACCAGTTGGGGTGCAAGCACGGGCTCGACGTTGCCGCCATAGGCGCGCACCAGCTGGTATTGCGTTTGGCCAGACACGCCAACGCCAAACTGCTGATTGACCACGGCATTGTCTTCAGGGTCCAGATACAGGAAGCTTTCGAAGCTGCCCTTACGGGCATTGAAAAAGCCCACCATGGCCTGCAGCTCAGCCTGTGCGCCGCTGCGCAGCACCTCATAGCCAAGGCTGATTTTGTAGCGTGGGAAGCTGTAAAACGCGCCACGCAGCTCACGGCCACTGGCCGCTTTTTGAATCCCGGTGGACCACATGGGCGTTTTGACGGTGCCCCACTTGAGGCCCGGCATGGTTGGGAAGATTGCAGCAGTCATGACAGAGTTAGCCTTGCAGGCGGTAGTCGCGCTTCATGGTGGTCAACAGCTTGGCCAGGTCGCGCTTGTGAATGAAATCGCCCCCCGTGGTGTTGATGACCACGGTGCCGCCGTCGCCGCCCTGCCCGGTTGGGCCACCTTGCGCAAGCGAGTCGCGCAGGGGGTTGGCCAGGTGGGCGGGCAGCACCATCTCTTGCTCGTGCAATTGCGTGAGGGGGTTGAGGCCGCGCGGGATGTCGAAGCCGCGTGAGGCGCTGGGAATGCGGGTGGTGGTGGTGGATGTGCCGCCACCGCCGCCCTTGCTGCCCATTACCATCGACATCATTGCGGCGAAGGCTGCTGCGGCCAACACCGGGCCGATGTAAGGGATGCCCGCTTGCGACTCAGCAGCTTTGCCAGCAGCCACTGGGGCAATGGCGGCCAGCTTGGGGGCGGTTTCGCCAGCCACCAACGCAGTGGTGGTGCCTGAGGCCAGGGCCTGGTTGCTGATAGCAGCACCAGAAAGCATTTTGTACAGCGCTGATTCGCGAATGACGCGAGCGGCCACCATGGCCAAGGGCTTGCTGATCATCTCTTGCGCAAACACCGCAGTGGTACTTTTAAAGATGTTGGCAAGTCCTTCGCGCAAGGTTTGCGCGCGGGTGAGCATGCCGGTGATCGCGCTCTCGAAGGATGACTCCATCGACTTAAACATGTTCAGCTCAGGCCCCGCTTGGGTTGCGGCAATCTGGCCCTTGATGCCTTTGAGTCGCAGTTGGTGTTGCAGCTCAAGCTGTTCGATCTGCGCATCAATCTCGGCCTTTTTGATCGGGTCTTTTTGTGGGTCCACGGCCAGTAGGGCTTGCTGCAAATATTGAAGCTTGATGGCGTGCATGCGCTCTTCAAACTGCGTTTGCTGCACCAGCAGTTGCTCTTGCGTCATCAAGCCCATCGCCAGCTTGTGTTCAGCGTCTTGGCGGTCAAACTCGACGTCGGCCAGCGCCTTGTCGCGCTTGCGCTGAAAGCCAATGTCATCGAGCTGCTGCAGCTGCAGCACTTGCTTGCGCTTTTCTTCCAGCACCTTGCCCATGGCCGCTGCAGCTTCTTTGCTGTCGGCCCCATACATGGCCGCCGTCTTAGCGTGGGCCTGCTCGGCCAGGGTGATGCGCTCGGCGTAGTTGTTTTGGGCGGCTTGTTTGCGTTGCTCCAGGTCGGCCATCTCGACGGTGAACGACTCGGTGCGCAGGCCGCGCTCCAGGTCGCGCCATTTCTTTTCGGCGCGGGCTTTGTCTTCGGCACTCACACCCGCGCGGTTGGAGACTTCTTTCCAGTAAGCGGCTTCTTCGGCTTTGCTGTATTGGCGCAGGGTGCCTTGGGCTTGGGCTTCTTTTTCAAACAAGGCGATCTTTTTGGCCAGCTCGGCTTCGTAGATCGGCATTTGCGAGGGTTCTTTGGGTTTTGTAGGTCCGCCGTCCCATTCTTTACCGCCTTTGCCAGGGCCGCCGCCATTGCCGACTTTTACGTCCTGAGAAAAGATGCGTTTGATGTCTTCAACCGCTGTTTTGGATGCATAAGTCATACGGTTCATGGAGCCTTGCCAGGCCGCACCCACGTTTTGCCCAATGGATTGCACGGCTTTGACGGCACCAGAAAAATCACCCGTCACGATTTTGTAAAGCGCCTCAGCAATGCCGCGAATGGGCTCGACCAAGGTGAACAAAGAAGCGCTAACGACTTCAGCAAGCTGCACCACCGCCACCTTGACCGTCAAAAAAACAGCAGTGAGGCTGCTGAATGCAATGCGCGCACCCGCAATGGCCGCAGGCATGACGGCGTTGAACATGTTCACCAGCGTGGTCATGATGGGCATGAGCGAGTCGCCAATGGCCTTCTTGATGCCCTGCATGCCAAAGCCCGCACGGTCCATGGCGCTGTCGTATTCGCCCCAGGCCTTGACGGCGTTTTCACCCACCTCAAGCCCCATCTCAACCATTGTGGCCTTGTTTTCGTCCAGCACATCTCGGTTGTAGAGCATGAGCTTGCTGGACGCGTCAATGCCGCGGCCAAACAGGGCCTGCGCGGCCATGGTGCGGTCGGTGCCTTCTTTGTAGGTGCCCAGCACCTGGATGCCGTCAAGCACCAGGTCGTTGAGGGGGCGCAGATGGCCAGACGCATCGCGGGTGACCAAGCCCAGTTTGTTCATGACGGATTCGTTTTCCCTCAGTTGGCGGGTCATGCCCTTGGCTGCGCCCTCAAATTCCCCCGTTTGGGCCCCAATGTCCTCCATGGCCATTTGCACGGCCTTGGCCTCGTTGGTGGTGATGCCAAGGGCGCGGCTCAGGTCCATGGCGCTTACGGTCATGGCAGCTGTATCGCGGATGCCTGCGACAAAAATGCCGCCGGACAAAACGGCCGCAATGCCAGCAAATGCCGCCTGCAAGCCCGCCAAGGGACCACCAGCCAAACCGCCCAGCGCGGCACCTACGCCACCCTGACCGGCTTTGGCCGAATCGACCAAGCGCCGCATGGATGCCTCAAACGGGTTGATGTTGGCGTCAACGCGGAAACCGGTGATGTTGTCAGTCATTGTTTTCTTCCTTCAAAGAGGTCAGTCGATCAAGTCCAGCATGGGGTCTGCCATGCGGCCTTCAAAGGCACGCATACCTGCCATGGCAGCGGCCATGGCAATGTCTTGCTGGGTGCTGGGTGTGGCGGATGCACTGGGCTGGGCCATGCGCGGGGTTTCGGGGCTGGCCCCGGGCTGCATGCCCAAAAAGCTGGCAATGCGGCGCAACTGCACAGCGGGGGGCGGGACTTCGTGCCACCAGTCGCACAGGGCGAAGTAGGTGGGCAGGTCGCACTCGGAGCGGACGTGTTGCCACGTCCACCCCGTGTTGCTCACGATGTGAGCGACGATGCGGTCCCAGCGGATTCCCCCAGCTTGCCGCCCTCCCCGGCGGCGGCTTGGGCTGCTTGCTCTTGGGCATCGGCTTCGAGCTTTTGGCGCAAGAGGCCCGATGTGTCCATGCACATTTGCAGTACGTCGATGACGTTTTCCAAGCCCACGTGCTGGGCGACTTGGGCGCGGTCAAGCTCGGGGTAGTTGCGCTGCAGGCAGGCGGTGGCAAGGTCTGTAACGAAGAACAGGTCGCGGTGCGAAAAGTTGGCACCGCTGGCAAATGCTTCGTTGATCTTGTCCAGCCGCTCGGCCATCAGTTCGAGCGTGCCCAGACTGGCCGGTGGCAGCGTGTAGGTGTTGGCCCCCAGCGTGAGGGGGATGCCCTTGATGAGTGTGTGCATGCTCATGATCAGTACTGGCAGATGTAGCCCACGCTGCCCGATGCGTCGGCAAAGGCCTCTGCATCAAAGTCGGTCATGGTGAAGTCGTCGTTTTTGAAGGGCAGGCCCTGCTTGCCCATCACGCAGG
The DNA here is from genome assembly GCF_030053395.1 of Limnohabitans lacus. Taxonomy (GTDB): domain Bacteria; phylum Pseudomonadota; class Gammaproteobacteria; order Burkholderiales; family Burkholderiaceae_C; genus Limnohabitans_A; species Limnohabitans_A lacus. The sequence goes on from NZ_JASGBH010000007.1 coordinate 146,342, forward strand.
CATTGAGCTTCATGACCAGCTTTTTGCCCATGTATTCGTTGTAGAACAGGGCGCTGAAGGTGGGGGTGTAGCCCATCAGGTTGTTGGTGATGCCGAACAGCTTGCTTGCGGCATCGGATGCTTTGCTGTACTCGTAGCTGATCAAGATGCCTTTGCCAGTGTCTGCCGCAGCGAAGGTGTAGACGCCTGCGCTCAGGCTGTATTGGCCTGTCGCAGGGGATGTGGCCACCCGTGTCAGGGGTTTGCCGGTCAACACGTCAAGCACGCCCAGGTCGGCCACATAGGCGCCCGAGTCTGGCGGCGCGATAGTGACGGTGTAGGGGCTGCTGGCGGGCACGGCGCTGGCGAAGTCAATGACCGCCGACTTGCGCGATGCGGCGGGCTGCGAGCCGAGCAGCAGGCTGCCAAGCACACCGGCGTCAAAGTCGCCGGTCTTGGCTTTCCAGCCGATCTTGGCTTTGCCACGGGCCACAGCCACGGCAAATTGTTTTTCGCCGTGCAGGGTTTTGGTTTCGTAGTCGATGTCGACCGACACGTCTTGCAAGACGGCAACGGCAACGGGGGTGGGCACTGCAATGGCGTTGCCAGCAGCGTCGGTGGTGGGGACGGCAATGAGTTTGCCTGCGCCAAAGAGGATCATGGTGGTGGCTCCGGGTGATGGTGGGGTGAAGGGGGACGGGTGCATGGATACCCGCCTGCGCGGGTATGACGCTTGTTTGTCATTCCCGCGAAGGCGGGTATCTATGTGGTTAAGGGCCGGTCAAAGTCAGCTCGCGCATGGCCAAGGTCAGCTCATATGTGTGGCTGGCCCAGCCAGCCGCGCCGTCTGCAGACTCTTTGCGCCAAGTGCTGCGCCGCCAACGCACGCGCAGGGCTTTGTCGCCGAGCGACGGGTCGGCCATAAGCAGTGCGTGTGCTGCAGCCCAAATGGGGCCTGCCAGCTTGCGGGCTGACACTTCTTGGCCCGCAGCGTTGATGGCGCTGCGGGTGTAGATGGCCAGGTCAATCTGCACGGTGGTGCGCAACACGCTGCGGGCTGGGTGTTGGTCGCCCAGCACGTCAGCGGCGGCATCGGTCAGTGACACGTTGATCGCGGGGGCGTCGTCGTGGGTGTAGGCCTGGGTGCGGTCTTCATAAACCGCCGTCACGCCCGTGGTGCTTGTTACGGGGGTGATGGCAGCAATGAAGGCGTCCAGTGCGTCGTCGATCAGTGTGGTCATGCGCGTTGCACCTCTAGGGCAGCACGGGTGAAGGTGCCGTCGCCTTGCTTGCGCGGGGGCTGGGTCACGCGGTAGACCGTGCCTTCGATCGTGAGCGAAGTGCCCACGGCCAGCGCGGGGGCGTCGGTCGTGGTGTATTCGATGGCGAATTGGGCGGTTTGCACCGATTCGCCAAAGATCACTTCTTCGGGCTGCACAAAGCCAACAATGAAGCCCATGTCACCCGGCACCTGTGTGCGTGTGGCACGGGTAGCGAGGCCATGGGCTTCAAAGACGGCTAAAAAGCCGTGCGGGTCAAACATGGCTTGACCCGCCGATCAGCGCACCGCGCCGTCGAGGTAGACGGTGCCGGTGGTTGAGGCGTTGATTGCCGATTCGGTGGCGGCGCCCACCAGTGTGCCGCCGGTGACGTTGGTCATGAGTTGGGCGGCGTCGTCCCAGTAAATTTTGTCGCCCACGGCCCATACTTGCGGGCTGACTTTAGGGAGGCTGAAAACGCCTTCGAGCTTGCCCTCGACCGCTGCACCAGCTGCGGCTGCTGTGACAGCGATGGCGACCAGTGCGCCGACTTTGAATGGGGCACCCGATGCAATGGCATAAGGGGCAGTGAAGGTGAGCACGTCACCTTTTTGGATAAAGCTTTTCATGATTTTTCCTAGAGAGTTTGAAGGTTGATGCCAGTTATGTGCTTACGGATACGCCCCTTTTTGAGGGCGTAGTAGTAAGCCGTGCTGACATTGAATTGATGGCGAATCTCGCGGCAACTTGCACCGCTGCAAATTTGTTTCCAAATCTGTATAACGGTTTCATCGCTCATGGTTGAAAGGTGCGACGTTTCGCCAAAAATCATCGTTCCGTGTTGCCACTTGTGACCAATGTTTTCACATTGACTGACATAGCCAAGGTTGCTTGGCTTGTTGTTTTTTGGATTTCCATCCAAATGGGCAACTACAGAATTTTTTGGTGGATCGCCATGGAAAGCCATGGCAACAAGACGTGAAACTGAGTGCCGTTTCTTTTGCCCATATGGGCGCAAAGTAACGTGTGAATACCCACGGTCATCAGTCCACGCCTTGAGCTTACGCACAGCAATTTTGTAGCCCCATCGGCCACGCTTGGTGCTGTACACAAACCCATTGACATCGACGTAATAACCCGGCACGCCGGGTATCTCAGTCAGTCCATCCAATTTATTGACCCGCGTTTTTGTACAAGCCACGATGGTCGATCGCCTTGGCGGCAAACACGTGGCGGGCCTTGATCTCGACACCGTCCACCTCGAAGCCTTCGCGGCGGGTGGTGAACAGGCCGTTTTCGCCTTCCAGGTAGGCGTATTCCACGGTGTCCACACGGTTTGGCGAGCTGGCCAGATACCACTGGTTGCCAGTCACGCGGTTGTCCACGATCACGCTCAAGGATGTGTTGAAGGCTGGGTTGATGTCCACCGACTTGGCCGCCACAAAGTTGGAGCTGGTGTACTTGAGCGCTTCGGCTTCTTTGTCGGGGCCGACGATCAGGATCTCGGGGGCCAAGTTCAGCACGCGACCGTTGGCACCAGTTTGCTTGCGCATGGCGGCGCGGCCTGCACCCAGGGTGACGTCGCTGATCGCGCCTGCACTGCCTGCCAAGTTTTTGTGGTTGGCGTGGAACAGGGCCACGCCGTCAGCCATGGCAGGGCTGCCGATCAGTGCGGCATAGACCAGGTCGCCTTCGAGCGCTGCAGCTTCTTCAGCGATCATCATGGGGATGCGGCTGAAGGCAGACAGGTCGTCGTTGATCAGCGCTTCCCAGGTGATGGCGATGATCGCGCCGTACTTGCTCAGGCTGTATTTTTCAGCGGTATCGCTGAAAGTGGCCAGCTTGTATTCGCCGCCCTCGTTGATCTTCTTGAACTGGCTCATGCCCGACAGTTGCAACAGCGATTTTTCGCGGAAGTCTTTGTTGGTGGACTGCCGCGCCCAGCCGGTGAAGGTGCGGGGTGCTTGCTCGTAAGCGGCACGCAGGCTGCGGTTGACGGTGCTGGCCAAGATGGCGGGGAAGTCGCTGGTGCCCATCATGCCTGCATTGCGGCGGGCGTCGGCATCCAGGTTGAGTGCGGCCATGGCGATTTCGCGGCGGCTCAGGCCATCGGCATTGCCACCGGCAGCGGCGATGGAGCGGCGGGCCATGTCCATCAGGTCCATGCCACGGAAGTTGCGGGCACCGGCCACGTCGATCTTGGTGCCAGCGAACTCGGTGGCGTTGGGGTTGTTGCGCAAGACCAGGGCGTCGCTCATGCGGGTGCGCAGGGTGTCTTGCTCGTCACGCACGGTGGTGACGTGCGTGGCACCGCGCACCGACTGGGCGCGGCTGGCTTCGGCCAGTGCGTCCAGAATCTGGGCGCGGGCTTGGTCCACGGTCACGCCAGCGTCGATCAGGCGAATGGCCAGTGCGTCGGCTTCGGTGCCCAGTGTGCTGCGGGCAGCATCCACGGCGGTGCGGATGTCTGCACTGCGTTGGCGCTCAGCCTGCATGCCTGCTTGGCGGGCTGCTTCGGCTTCGACGGTGGTTGCAGCGCGGGTGGCGTTTGCAGCCGAGGTTGCTGCGGCTGCAGCTGCGATTTCTTCGGGGGTCATAGTGGTGCTTTCAAAGTTGCGGGTTGAGGAAACATCGGCTGTTGCCACCGCCGTGGTGGATTGCTGAGCTGCAGCAGGGGCTGCAGGCTGTTGTTCGGTGTTGGTGTGGGTGCGGGTGGTGACTTCGGTCATCACGCAAGGGAAGGCACGCAGTTCGCGGCCATCGGGGGCTTTGAAGTTGCCGCCCTCACTGCGCACGACTTGGCTGTCCATGTCGGCTGGGATGGGCACCAGCGAGACCTCCATGGGGGTCCAGCGGGTAACGCGGTAGACCCACATGCCAGCGTCTTCGCTTGGGGCCACCATCTCGACGGCGTTGCGGGAATAGCCCACCGACACGTTGCGGATGACGCCGTCTTCCAGGTCTTGCACCACGCCTTTGACGCTGTCGCGGCGGCTGAGCTGGCTTTGGCACACACCCTGCCCGTTGCGGATCTCGGGCTGGTCGCACACGCCGAGCTGGTCTTCCAGATCCCAGGCGTTGTGGGTGTTGAGCAACGGGGCCCCACGCTCTAAGCGGCTGAGGTCAATGGCTTGCTCAGAGACCTCCAGCTGCTCCAGGTAGTAGCGGCCATTGGCCCAGTCGTAGCGCTTGACGGGTGCGCCCGTGGTGAACACGATTTCAAAACGTGCGGCGGGGGCTTGTGTTGCCGCATCGCCTTCGGCCCGCGTGGCTTGGTCGGGGGGCGCATCGCGGCGCACGTTGCGCACCGCCATTTGCAAGCTGGCCAGCGGCATGTCTTGCGTGCGGGTGGTGGGGGAATCAGGCGCGCGCGGCTGCGCGCCCGGGGCATTTGCCTGGGGCATAGCGGGTCCTTTGGTTGGGGGTGTTAAGTGGTGACGCTCGTGCGTCGATGAGCGCAGGGTGGTGCGGGGAGCTTTACTTCTTAATCCCCGCCCGAGCCATCATCAGCTCCAGCTGCAGCTCCACGCGTTTCATGGTCTCCAGCATTTCTGATCGAGTGACGGAGGCCGCAGACACGGCCTCAATTCGCGCCTTGAGCTGGGCCACGTCTTTGTCCGTCTGCTCTACCTTGCTGGTCAGCACCTGGATGGATTGGTACGTGGCAACGCCCGATGTGATGGCCCCAATGGCTAAGGCGGCAAATACAGGCGGCAATACTTTGTCGGTGAACCACGACCAGGGGTGCGGTTTTACGGGGTGCGTCATGAGGTCCTCAGTGTCAAAAGCATTTCAGGGGTCACGCGCTCAGTGGGCACCCGGCCCGTCATGGCCAGCCAGCACCACTCAAAGCAGTACATGCGGTCATAGTCGCGAACGCGCAAACCCACAAAGGCCAGCAGGCTTACCCAGTCATACCGGGCACCCTGGTAGTGCGCAAACAACTTGAGCGCGGAGTGATGCCAATGGGCGTCACCCAGGTCGATCAAGTCCCAGTTATCGGGCGACCACTGGCCCGCCGGTAGGCTGTGCAGCCCGTGCGCCGCCGTGGCATGAAACAACTCGCCATTGATGACGATGCCGCCGTGGCAGTACTGGCTGACCAGCCTTGCCTTGATGGCCCAGCACGCCAGGCGCTGAAGCCACGTGGCATTGGTGGGGGCTGTTTTTCTGAGGGCGAGTTTCATTTATCCTCCAGCGGCAGCGTGGTCACCCACCGCAGCACCGCAACCGCCATGCCCACGGCGGCAGTAAACCACCCGAAATCATCCGGCGCGAGAAATTGCTGGAACAAGCCGATGTTCGCTTCCAGCACACCCAGCACCACCAGCGCCAGGCTGAACCACATCATTTTTGAGCGCAGTGCGCCGATCAGTTTGTTCATTTGTCAAGCTCCATAAGAATTAGCCCACTCAGTCAGCCAAGGGCCGACTTGGGCGAGTGCGGCCACGGTGGTGGCCATGATGGCGAGGACAACAGCGGTGAGCTTCATTGCATGACCTCCACCACGGCCTTAAGCCCTAAGTGCTCAATGGCTTGCTGCCACGGGCATGTGTAGACACGGCACGCTGCAAACAGCGCTTGCACTTGTGCCAGCGTGACGGGCGGGCTGGCCTGCGCGATCTGGAGCGCTTGGGCCTTGATGGCTTCAAGCCGCTCGGGCGGCGTGGGTTCGTCAGACGGCGGCAGCGCGGCGATCAGCGCTTTCTCGACCTGTGCGGCCTTGGCGTTGATGGCAAGCGCCACGACTTCCTCAGGGTGGCCTGCACTGTCCACGGGTGGCATGGCAGGCGTCACCGGCTCTTGCCCCTCTACCGGCTCGGGCTGCACCCACATTTCGCTGTCGTGCGTTGGCAGCAGGTAGGCAAACTCAGGCCAGATCAATCCGGCGCTGATGTAGTGTGTGGGCGGTTTTCCGGCAGTTGGCGAGAGCATTGCCTGAAACATCCCGCCACCAGACCCGGCAGGGGCGGCGGCTTCGGCCAGTGCACGGGCCATGGGTGCAAATGCAGCGGGCACGATGATGGTGCGGTGTGTCCAGTCCGTCATACGACCCCCGTGATTTGATAGGCCTTGGCCAGTGCTTTGCGGATCTTTGCGCGGGTGGCGTCGGACTGGGCGGGGGTTATTAGAATGGCGCCGAATTGGCCCATAATGTTGTACCCATAGCCATACAAACCGACCCCAAGGCGCGTCCATGTCGAAAGATTTGCATTGCGAACCTCCACGATGCGCGTCACCTCGTGGCCGACAGCGGCGGCGAAGACTGAATTGCTCGGAGTAGAGCCGCCCGGGACGGCCACCCCATTGACTGCATAAGTCGGTGCGCCTGCATTTGACGCCGAGCCACTGCCCCCAAGTACGCCTGCATATCTACTGGCACCGCCGGGCTGATAGATCAGCACTGCCTGTCCGTCATTTGCTGCACGTCGCATGAGCAAATACACATCAGCATTTGCAGGCATCGTTCCAGCTGCAAATGGAGCAGTCCCAAGCTCGTCATCAGCGCCGTCGAATTGAAGCATCAGCGGCGCGGCTGTGGTGTCGTAGTCAGTTGCCGTGGTGACGCGCTGGTAGCTGGTGGCGGTGAGGCCGGGCTCGATTTGAAACCTAGCAACAGACAAGACTCCACTGCCGTCCGCTGTGTACGTCTCGCCCCCCAAGACCTTCGACGAGCACATTGCAACGTAGAGCACCATAGATGCTGCTGACGCCGTAAAGTTTGCAGATATTTTGTACTTTCCAGCCACATCGCTGACAACAGACACATTGGACATGCCCGCGCCAGCAAGCAAATGGGTGCCATTATCAAGATCAAAGTAACAATAACCATTCGTGCCAGACACTATATCCAGCATAAAGTGTCGGCTGCCAGATATGCGCTCAACTTCGCATGAAATCGAATAAACATTGCCAGACGTCACGGCAATGATTTGCAGAATTCGGTGCTGCCCATTGCCTGCCGTCTCAGAGACAACACCACCAGTCGCCACGCACCCGCTCTTACTCCATGCAGCATTCTCAAACTGCTCCGAATAAGTCAGAAAGTTCTTGCGTGCAGTCAAAATCGGGCGGGCTGTCGATGTGGTTTGCAGAGCGGGCCGCGCATTTCCAGACCTATCTACAGCACGCCCAACAGGCTGCTCAACGGCACCGACAGCAGAAGTGCCGCCAGAGTCTTGATACAGCGTAGCCGCTCCACCCGCCAAACCTGCCCGATGGGACTCAGCATCCCACCACAGCACGGGGTTGACGCTGGCGATCTTGAACGCCGAGCGCACAGCCGTGGCCATGCTGGTCAGCGTCAGGGCTTGGGTGAGGTTACGCATACGCAGCCACCGCGCCGCTGGTCAGAGTAATGGCCGTTACAGGGCCAGTCAGCAAAGTGCCTGCAGGCAAGGTGATGCCCGTGATAGACCCGGACGAATTCGTGCGCGTGAACACAGAAAACACGGTGTCGGTCAAACACACCACCTGCCGGGCTGCAAGGCCCGTGACAGAGCCTGTGCCTGTGATGTAGTTCACACCGCTTTCGCCGTTGGTATCTTGGCTGACCACTTTCAAGCGGCCATTGTCCAGCGCAGAAGGCAGTCGGTCGCGCACTTGCTGCTGGGTGGCTTCAAGCGCAAGGCCAGCAGCCGTGAGCTGGGCGGCGGTGAGCGCGGTGGAGCCCACCAGCGTGAGACAAGCCGAGCTGGGGGCCGACGCCAGGTCAGTCGCCATGGTCTGGTTGCGCCAGATGGTGCTCACAGTTGTGGGCGTCGCACCGGACACGTCAATGATCTGGGTGGCCGTGATGGTGTCGCCAGCATCAGAGCCTGCAAATGCTGTCTTGCAGTAGTAGGTGCTGACGACGAGTTCGCGGTCGGGGGTGGGGCCGGAGCCAGCACCAGAATCCACAATCAATTTGCCGTCTGCTGTGGCTTTCAGATACACAAGTGAACCGGGCGCACCGTCCACTTCGGCTAAGAGTCGTTCCATGGTTTTCTTTCGGTCAAGGGTTTAAAGCAGGGGCTCAGGCCACTGGTGGTGTTTTGAGCATCTCGGCACCCGTCAGGCCCAGCTCGCTGGTGGCTGCGTCGGTGTCGAGCACGATGTTGGCCTCGGCCAGTTTTTTCTGTTCGGCTTGGCGCTCGGCGATGTAGGCGTCGAGCGTGGTGCCTTTTTCGCGCAGCCATTCGCTCACGGTCATGCCGCCGCCACGGATGGTTTCTTTGGCGGTCATGGCGTCTTTGAGCGGGTCGACCTGTGGCTTGGCGGGCATGGTGTAGGCGTCCAGGTCTTGGTCGCCCAGTGGCACGCCTTGCAGGGCCGCTGCTTCGCGCCACCAGGTGCGGATGCGTTGCAGCACCACGGGCACCAGGCTGAGCCATTGCTCTTGCTCAATGAGGCCACGAAACTCGATCAGGCCCATGCGGTTGCTGGCGAAGTTGGCTTGGCTCATGTCGCCTGTCAGCTGCGCGTAGGTGATGCCACTGCCCACAGCCAGGGCGTGCAGCTCAAAGCGGCTGAATTCGCCACCAGCACCGCTGGCTTGGGGGCTGTTGAAGGTGACTTGTTCGCTGGCTCCGATGCGGGCAATCAGGCCTGGGCGCATTTTCTCTACGCCGTTGGTGCTGCTTAGGCCCAGCGCTTTGTCGGGCTTTTCGCTACTGATGATGGCCATGATGCAGGCTTCCATCTTTTTGCGCACCAGCTCTGCGTCGTGCCAGTCGGCCAGGTCGCGGTAGCGCATGAGGCTGACAGCCAGCTCACTCACGCCGCGCACGGCGCTGGGCCGGTCGCGCTTGTAGTAGTGGATGATTTCGCTGGCGGGCACGCGCTTGCTGATAAAGCTGCTGGTGCGCCACCCGGTCATCTCACCGGGGTGCTCGGGGTAGATCCAATACGCCACGCAGGTGCCCAAGGCGTCAAACTCTTTGCCAAGGATGCAATAGTTGCCGTTGGCCAGTGGGCCGGTTTTGCTTTCGTCCAGGTGATCGGCTTCGAGCACTTGGATTTGCATGGGGATGGCGTAACCGTCTGTGGCTTTGCGCCACCGACGGCGGATCAGCACTTCGCCCGCGCCAAAGCGCTCGGTCACGGCCAGCTTGATGTTGGCGGCCAGGTTGCCGGTGCCGTCTGCATCGCAGGCCAGGCTGTTGCTCCAGGCGTTCCACTTTTTGGCTTCGGCCTTGTTGGCGGGCACGATGCTGATGCCGTAGCCCACCACGTTGGAGCCAAACACGCCCACGGCCCGCTTGGCGTATTCGTTGTTGAGGATGGTGTCGCGGGCGCGGTTGCGGATGCGGCTGAGGCCCTCGCCCAGCTCGGCGTTGGCGCTGCCGCCTGTGGCTGTCCAGCCGCTGGTGCGGCGGCCACTTTTGGCGGCGTCGTAGCCGCGGGCGTGCTCTAGGCCCATGCGGCTGATGGAGCGCTTGAGCGCCCAGCCAGGAAAGGCTGCAGCGATGCCACGCTCCAGCACGTTAGCAGGGGCAATGCGGTGGTCTTGCATGGCGATCAGTCCCGGCAAAATTCAGCCACGGTGGACACGCCGCGTGCGTTGCCGCCGGTGCTGGCCAGCAAGCCGTTGGCGATCAGCTCGTCGCGCATCACGTTGCGGGCATTCATGAGCGAGGCCATGTCCTGGTACTGGATCTCTTTGCCGTCGTAGCGCACCTTGAGGGTGCCGCTGGCGATGGCTTTCTCGATGGCTTCGAGTTGGGTTACCGTAAATCCGGCCATGGTGAATTTCCTTTGGGGTGCTACCAGGTGTCCCTCATGTCGGGCACCCAGTCGTCTGTGTCGTCGTGCCGGGTCTGCGCGGGTGGCGCAGGGTCGGCGGGGGCCTCGCTGGTGGGCGGGGTGGTGTCGCCCTCGGGTGCAGGCGTCTGCATGTCGGGGGCGGTGTCGTTTTTGGTGTCGATGTCGGCTTGTGGGCTTTGCGTAAACATGTCGTGGACACGCGGCTCCAGCAGGCGCTCCAGTTCGTCCCAGTCCGCACCGCGGGCGGTGTGGATGGCGATGCGCGGGTGGTGCGCAGCGCAGTAGGCATAGACCCAGGTGTCAAGCGGTTCGTTGCGTTTGCCGGGCCGCTTGATCCACTTGCCGCTGTCGGCGTCATAGAACTCGCTGGCCACGCCCTCAAAGAAGGTGGCGGGCAATTCGGCGCTGTAGCGCACCATGCGGTCTGCATGCTGCTCGTGCATCAGGTCACCATCCAGCCGGGCAAACAAAGCGCTCTTGGCCGTGTCGGTGCCAACCATCCAGAGGTCCACGCCTTGCTTGTCCATCGCGCCGCTGTCGTTGCGCACGTCTTGCTTGCTGGGCCTGCCTAAGATGGGTTTGTTGGGCTGGCTGTAGCCCTTGACCACGATCACATCGTCGTGCCGGTATTTGCGGGCGTATTTGTAGGCCTCGTGCACCGTGACGCCGTCACCAGAGTCGATGGCGGTCATGCTGATCTTGAGGTCAACACCGTACGCATTGCGCACCGGCTTGCGCCGATAGGTCGTGATCACGCGCTCCCAGTCTTCTTGGCGGCTGGGGTCGCCGGGGATCTCGGTGTAGTCCACGGTGTGGCACCGCTCTCCCCTGCCCCATGCAACCAGGTGAAACGCAAAGTAACCCGCGCGCTGCACGTCCACGCCCAGCGTCAGAATCAAGTAGCCGGGCTGCACCGTGCGCAGCGGGTAGGCTTCGCCACGGGCTTGCAAGGCCGCGCTTTGCATCTGGTCTGAGTGGTCCTCGTAGGGCTCACCCAGGTGCAGGTTCACAAAGGTCTGCAGCTTGGCGGGGTCTACCTTCGCTTCCAAAAACTTGTTCGCACGCTCAGCCCAGCTAAAGCCCAAGCCCACGGGGCTGTACAGGCCGTTGATGTGGTAGCCCTTTTTGGCGCGGTCGGGATGGCGGTGCCGCCATTCGGCCAGACCGCCCATGGGTTTGTCGGCCAGCATCCAGGGCTTGTTGCGCTCCTCGATCTCGCTGCCACAGTGCTCGCACACGTACACGGCGGTGTCAGGCCAGTGGCGCTTTTTTCCGTCGTCGTCGGTGGTCTTCTTCCAGCGCAGATTTTCAAACACCAACACCTGCAGGGCTTGGCAGTGCGGGCACGGCACCCAGTACTGCGCCATGCTGCTTGACTCGTATTCATCGGTGATCACCGACGCGCCGCGCACCTTGGGAGTGCTGGTCTTCAATATTTTGCGGCGGGGAAAGTTGGCGGTGCGCTGCTCAGCCAACTTGACCGGCGAGCCTTCGTCTTTCAGCGATACGGGGTAGCGGTCGACTTCGTCCAGTGCCAGCTTTTTGATGGGCTTGGACGCCAGCTCAGACGGGCTGTTGGACCAGCCCAGGTAGAGCACACCGCCCGGGAAATTCTTTTCGGTGATCTTGTTGCCGCTGTCACGCTTGCGGCTGCTGGGGATCTTGGCCGAGATCCGATCCATCGCAGTGATGGCCGGGTCCAGGCGCTGGCTCACAAAGTCTTTCACAGCCTTCTCGGTGGGCTGCACGACCATCATCGGGCCGGGGTCCTGGTCGATGCTCTCAAAAACAAAGTTCAGCAGCACCTCAGTCTTGAGCACTTGAGAAGCGGCCATGATGACCACCTCTTGTGTGCGCGACCGTGAGCACAGTTCGTCCATGGGCTCCCGTGCATAGGGCGTGCGGCTGGTGCGCCACTGCCCGCCTTCGGGCGATGACTTGCTGGGCACTTGCCGATACTTGTCGGCCCACTCAGAAGTCCACAGCTTTTCGGGCAAGGCCCAGCCAGCGGCGGCAGCTTCAAGGATCGCGGCGTATCCGTCTTTGAGGTTCATGGGACCACCTGCAATGAGTGGGTGCGTGCCATCTGGAGCAGCTTGTCTTGCAGCGTTTGGCACACGCGCTGGACTTCGGTTTCGATCAGGCCGTACACCTTGCCCGGGTCTTGCTCGGGCGTCACCAGCGGGGTCAGGCGATCAGGCAGCGACAACAGCTCAGACCGCGCAGCCACCATGGCGTCGTGCACAGCGCGGGTAATCGGCGCGATCTCAGCCACGGAGCCTTTCAGCTTTGCCAGCTCGATCTGCTCACGCTCAGCACGGGCCTGCTCAGTCAGCGTGCGGGCATCGAGCAAGGGGCGGTGCCCACGGCCTGACTCTGCAGCCGGGGCCGCTTCGGGCGCAGTGAATGGCAGCTCGCCTGGCAGCGACACCGCCGACCCGGTAGAGGCCTCGCCAAACACACCGGCTTGCCGTTGCCCGCCACGCAACGGGTCAGCGGTCAGCGCCATGCCCAGGCGCACCGCCTCAACATCGACCGAGCCGTCTGCGTACTTTTGGCACCGCTCAGCCCGTATGGCTTTGTGGATCGCCGTGTCGCTCACGCCCAACTGGCGAGCGCATTCCTTGACCGATACACCGATCAAGTTGCGAGCGAGACGACCCATTGTTAAAACCTATTTCAAACCTGTAAAAAAAACCCGGGCGCACAAAGCAACCCAATGCAAACCAATTAAAAAAACCTGCAACCACCCGAGGGGGGAGGCCCGAATTACCCCCGGGGGGAGGGGGCCCGGGGAGGACCCGAGAAAATTTGAGGTCAGATCAAAGTCATTTGGACTTTGGGGATGGCGGTGCGCTTGGACTCAGCCACTGACCGCCGCAGCTCATCGGCGAAGCGATCCTTGATGACGCGCTGAGCGATGCCCGGTACGTCCAGTGTTTTGCGGTACGAAGGCTTGGTCACGAAGATGATGATCGGCTTGATGGCTGAGCCAGCAGCGCCGAAGTCTGACTTCTGCCAGATGCCATTGGGGTGACGACCACCGTTGGGGCGACCGACGAAGTAGCTTATGCCCCGTGTGCCCGTGCGTTTGTTGCCTTTGGCCATTGAGGCCTTGCGCTTGTCGTTGATGTTGGCTCGGTAACCCTGCTGACCAAACGCTTTGAAGTAAGACAGGATCTGTACGATCTGGCCACGGCTCATGTTGCCGTAGGCGTCGAGCTTGGCCCCGCTGCCTGGTACGGCTGCAGACCCAGCGGGCAGCAGGCCCGTGCGTTGGAGCGATCGCTCAAATGATTTGAGCTTGCGTTCACCACCGTAGACCAAGGGCGACAGGTAATCTCTGCCATGAGTGCCACGGCCCATGGCGACTCTGAAGTCCACCTCGGCCAGCAGCTTGCGCTTGGTGGCAGGGTAGAGGCGAAAGCCGCGCATGGTGTAGGCCGTGGGGTTGTCGATCAGTGAGGGCAGTTGCCGTTCGATCTCTTCTTTGGCCAGCTTGGCGGTGCGGGTCAAAGCCACCGCCGTGGCGTATGGCATTTGGTCACCAGCGACACGCGCCCACTGGCTGATCGTGGCTTCCAGGTCGCTTTTGACGCTGAATGTGATCACTTGAAGACCTCCAAAAGACAAAGCCCACCAGGGGTAAGCGGGTGGGCTTTTTTCTGTGCTGGGATTTCTACCAACGTCTGAAATGTATCGAAAACGTTTTACTCCTCAAAATTATTTCGTTCGGTCTTCACGACCGCGTGCGTACTCAGATTGCACCATGTGCAGACGTGTGTACAAGGTGCGCAGGCTGATACTGAGATTGCCTGCGACCTCACGTGATGTGGCCGGTGTGCAGTAGACCTGCAAGAGCAACAGTTGCTTGTCTTCGGTCAGTGTCAACACCCAGTCGTGGGTTCGGCTCAGCTCGATGTCTTTGATCGGGATGATGGCTTGGCTCACATTGCTGCGGCCTACGCTGTCCCAGCTGGCCGACATGCCCACACTGCCACGGCCATGGCCCAGCTGCACCCACTGGCCCCAGCGGCTCAGGTGTTGGTCTACCCACTGGATCATGCGGCCCCCGATGCGGCGTGGGCTTGCTCTCGCACCTGCTGCTGCACAGCATGCTCAGGCCACACAACCACAGACTGCACACCTAGCGTGACCATGAGCTGAGCCACATCACGGGCTATTTCGGTCAGGGTGAAGGGCGTGCCCACCACATGGCCGCGCTCAAAGGCATAGAAGCAATTGGGCTGGCCCTTGATGCCGCTGCGCACCAAGGCATAAGCGCCCTTGCCCAGCGTCTGGGCGTGGGCCTGGATGCTGGAATAGGTCTCAGGCATGTGGGCCTTGATGGTGCCGATCACTGCCTCAACTTCTTCTGGGGTCTTGAGAGTGTCCATCTGTCCATTACTTTCTATAGAAGGGTTGTGTGTAGGAAGGTGCGTTGCGCGAGCGCGCCTGTGCCTGTGCCTGCGCCGGTGTGCTATGCGGGTACTGTTAAAGGATCTGCCTGATTTGCTCAGGCAATGCAGCGGCTTCAACCCCCTCAAAGGGCCCTATAGCCGCCACAGCGCCCTCTATGGAATGCGCAGGCCACCTGGACACTTGGACACTCAGGGCACAGACATCAACGCGCGCATCCATGCGCCAGTGGTCTGGCATGTGCGTCGTGCACATGGGCGTTCAGCCACCCATGCCCGCTTTGGGCATGAGTCCAGACCACAGGCGCCATTCAGCAGCGCGGTCAAGGGGTTGAGGGTTGGGCTAGAAAGGTGCATCGTCCGAGAAATCCACGCCCGTGGGCGATGCGCCCGCTGACGCTGGTTTTGCTTCGACTTGGGCAGGCTGGTCAGCATCGACCGGAGGCCAGTCTTTGGGGCGCTCCCAGCCCCAGGCGCGTACGTTGTTGACCTGCTTTTTCATGTATTCCCAGCCCTGCTGGTTCATCCAGCTGCGCACTTGGCTTTCAAGGCCAGCGTTTGACTTTCCAGCGTCGACGTTCAATGCCTTTGTCAGCTGGGACAGCGTCACAAATTTGCTCAGGCAATTGATGCCCTCGCCTGGCTGGCCTGTCAATGATTCGCGGTTCAAAACGTGCATCAGCTCTGATGTGACAGCCGTCTCGACCAAACGGGCCTCTTGCACCGGCACAAACAAGCGCTCTTCCTGCTCACGGGTAGGGATGCAGTCCTCACCCGCCATGTAGAGGGCATAGGCCTCAGCAAACAGCTGAGCGCGGTACTTTTCAAGCCACTCGATCTTGATGATTTGCTTGACCGGGATAGGCCAAAAACGCCGATTGCCCGTTCGGTCGCGCAGATAGGTGGATTCGTTCGTGGTGCCCACCAACACACATTGGCGTGGATGCTCTTCAATCACCCGGCCATAGGCAGGCCGATACCTGTCCACCTTGGCCGTGATGAAGGCCTTGATGGCCGTGATCTCGGACTTGCCCATTTGCGACAGCTCACCCATCTCATAGGCCCAGATGCCCTGAACTTGCTCTTGGGATTCTTTGCCTTTGCCGATCTCAAACGGTGTATCGCTGTACCAAGGGCCGCTGGCCAATGTCTCGACCATGGTCGACTTGCGCAGACCGCCAGGGCCTTCAAGGACCGGGCAGTAGTCAAACTTGCAACCCGGCTCTATCACCCGCTTGACCATGCCCACCAGCCACTTACGGCCCACGATGGTCAAATACTCACTCATCTCAGGCGTCAGCGTCTCGGGTGTCTCACCGATGATGTGGATCAGCCACTTGTCGATGCGGCTGATGTTGTCCCACTCCAACTTGGTGAGCCACTCTTGGATGGGGTGCCATGGGTTTTCATAGGCCACCGTCTCCATGCCCTCCATGATGGCTTGGCGACTGATGGCGGGTAGGCCATATTCTTTGCTGAGCCAGTTGCCCAGCAGCAAATCA
The DNA here is from genome assembly GCF_030053395.1 of Limnohabitans lacus. GTDB lineage: Bacteria > Pseudomonadota > Gammaproteobacteria > Burkholderiales > Burkholderiaceae_C > Limnohabitans_A > Limnohabitans_A lacus. The sequence continues at coordinate 162,245 of NZ_JASGBH010000007.1, forward strand.
ATGCTGCCCACAATTTTGCCCTTGCGCCCATGCGGGAAAGGCCAGTCCAGCCGGGCCTCCATGGTGTTGCTGAGCAGGTTGAAGCCCAGCACACCCGCCAGCCGGTCGTCGTAGCGCAAGGCGTTGATGATGGTCTTGCGGGAAAGGTTCCATCGGTTTTTGGCCGCGTCATAAAAACAGGCCAGCCACCAAGGCATGGGCTTGCCATTGTTGGGTTCACCCTCAGCGGTGCCCTCGCCTTTTTCTGCGGCAGCACCGGCTGATTCGCTGGCACTCGTGCCAACGGGGGGATCGATTTTTTTTGCGCCATCGGTGGCGGGCAAGGCGTAGGCCGTGCCGAAGAATTGCAACACACGGGCAAAGTCCCAGCCATCTGTGGTGATGGCGTCGGCTGCGTCCCAGCCGTCGGGCTTGATGCCTGGGCCGTCAATGGCCAGCAGCTGGGCGGTGCAAGCGTGCGCGGTCACCAGGTGATGCCCGATGCTGATCATGGCGGCCATGCCCGGCTGTTTGTGTGCGGGCTTGAAGGGCTTAGACAGCTTGAGGGCTTCGCGCTCGGGATCGTCAGCGCAGGCGTTCAGCTCTTTGACTGTTGGGTTTTCACGCTTGCTGTCGCAGTCTGGCCACAGCAGCACCGTGCAGCCCTTGAGCCACGACCAATCGGCCTTAGCCCAAGCCTTACAGCCACCAGGCCAGCCCACCACCACGTACACACCGGGTGCACCAGCATCCAGGCAGGCTTGCAGGATATTGGCCTTTTTTTCACCCTCGACAACAATCACGGTTTGCTGACTGGTGGGCAAGCTGTAACCCGGCAGGTAAAGCGGTCGGGGGTCGTCAAAACCCTTCCAATTCCATTTGAGCGTGCCATCCTTACTCGACTGAGTCCACACATAAGGGCAATCGTCCTTGCCACCGTCGCTTTTGAGGAAGCGCACCACGTAGCCGTGCAGATCGTTTCCGACGCGGTATTCGGCTGTGAAGACGATATCGGATGCCTTGCGGTGGTAGTGCCAGAAAGTGGCCTTGGGCGCAGTGGCTGGCACGGGGCGCACCACACTCCAATCCTCGTCGCTGCGGGGCCGTGGCGGTGCTGGCGGGGGCGTGGGGCGCTCTATGCGCTGGTGACCTGCGTCGCGCTGCACCCCGGCCACATCCTCCAGGCCTTCGTCACGCGCCACATGGAGCGCGGCTTTGCCCATGCTGAGGCCATGAGCAGCGGCATACAGGCTGACCAAGTCGCCGCCCTTTTCGTCGCTGGCAAAGTCGGCCCACTTGCCCGAGGTCATGTTGACTGAACAGCTTGAACCCTTGCCGCCTTGCAAGCTTCCACACACGTATTCATGGCCATTGCGCGAACCACCGGGCAGCCATGCTGGCACCAATGATTCAATGCGGTCCAGCAAGGCATCGGCCAGGTCTTTGAATTTGATCGGCGGCAGTTCATCACGCCCTGCTGGGGCGCTGGAGTTTGGTGACGTCAAAACTTACCTCGCCCAGCTGGCCATCGCCGCACCAAGCGCCGACCCTGCCATCAGGTCAGGCCGGGCATAGAGCGCCACCTTGCGCTTGCAGCCGGGCTGGGGCACCTTGTCTGCCACCGTCAGCTCTTTGCGGGCAATGGCGCGGCAGATGGCGTTGTCGGCTTCTTTCATGGTCCAGCCCAAGCCACGCACCAGCTGGCCCATGGTGAAGCGTTCGTGGGCCGTGACCCACTGAGACAGCGCTTGGCGCTTTTGGCCTGCGGGGCGTCCGGGTTTTTTGTCGGTGGCGGTCATGGTCATGGTGCAGGTCATGGGTGGTCCTCTGTGGTGGGTTTGCCCGCCTGGTTGCGGCGGGCCAGGGCTTCACGCAGGGGGCGCAGGCTGGCCATCAGTTCGCCGCACTCACGGTCAATGCGGGCCAGCTCGTTGTCGCTGATGGAGCCGTCTGCCAGATCTGTGGCGACCTCGGTGCACAGATCGCCAAACTCACGGGCCGTGGTGGCCAGACGCACCATGCAGTCGTCGGCATCGGCGTTGAATGCGGCAGGCAGCGGCACCAGCATCTGGCCGCAGTTGAGGGCAAAGGCTTCCAGGATGCGCATATCGCCCGTGCGCAGGGTGATTTTTTCGGCATCAAGCAGGCCCAGCTTGGCAGCGCCCGTGCCATTGAGTTCGTGCGCCAAGGTGGTGGCGTTTTTACCGATGCGCGGGGCCAGGCTGGGCGCACCGCCCGGGTAGTCGTGCACCACGTTTGCGGCCACATCTCGAATATCCATGATCACACCCCCATCAAACTGTTGTGAAAGACAAAGCGGCCTGCAGCGAAGACACTGCAGCCATGAACAAAAACACCCGCCACCCCCAAACGCCAAGCAGCACAGGCCTGCCCGCCTGTGCCGAGAGTGGGCGAGTAAATTCCACCGGAGACGGCGGTGTTTGGGGATTGATGGCGGCGGGTGGGAAACTTGCAGCACTTGGAGCAAATGCGTTGCGCATGTCAGGCGCCCTGCCCGTCTTGGCCGGCGGCTGGCTCGGCCAGCTCGGGCCAAACGTGGAGGAAAGTGTCTGGAAAGAGATCGCGCCGGGTCACCGCTCGCTCGGTGAACGCCTCGATAGCAGCACCGTGCACGATGGGCACCGAGCGCTTGCTGGTGACCCATTCAGAGACCACGGGAGGCTTGACCCCAAGGTGTTCGGCAAGCCGAACACGGCGACCAGCTACGGCATTGAGCCATTCAATAAATTTGTCCATGCATCCATCATAAGGCCAAGCCTAACAAATTGCAATAGGTATTGCCTAAAAGGCCGCGACTCATGAAAAATAAGGCAATGCTTGAAGGTAAAGAACTGGGCGCGGCCATCACATCCGCAATGGAAAAAAAGAAGGTAGGCCCTACCGTCTTGGCCGCTGCTTTTGGCATCAAGCCGCCTTCGGTCAGCGACTGGAAGACACGCGGGTGTGTCAAAAAAAATCACCTGCCTAAACTCATTGCCTATTTCAGCGATGTCGTAGGCCCTGAGCATTGGGGCCTGAACTCGGCTGAAAATGTGTTTGCGGTGCAGCCCAGCGCCCAACAGGAAAACCTTTCCCACAAGTTAATCCCGCCGGTCAACAATTACAAAGTAGCACTCGACACGCTTGCAGCGGGCCTAAGCGATCTGGATATGCAAGGCCGTGAACGCATCGCCCCGATGTTTGAAAGCTTCGCCAGATCGCCTGGACCTGTCTCAATTCAAGATATATTGGCCGTCCTCAGGCTCAACAGAAAAAGTGACGAAGACCTCACGCTGGCGGCGTGAAGGCAACATCTTTTTTTTGTCCTAAAAATTAACTTTTTTACTGCATTATGCTAAAAATTAATATTTTATTGATAAAATTAATTATATCAATCTCAATGACAATACACAGCAATGTTATTGCACAAGTATTCGATGCCACATGGACACAACTCCCAAAAACTTTTTCTGGTGATTCTGTTAAAAATTTGGCGGAAAAACTTAATACAAGAAAAAATGAGTTTGAGTCCAACGCAGACTACAACGCACGTCTAGAAAAATTAGTAACACCACATGATTATAAATATGTATTATTTTGCGAAGAAATCCCCTTTAAATTAGATTATGACGCTGACGCACAGGAATTTATATTTTCACGCAAATCATACAATGCGCATATTGAAGTTGCAAAGACCAGTAAGGAAGGCAAACCATACACTGGAACAAATTCATTTGGGGTATCTAAAAAAATCCGAAAAATTGAAGTTCACGAATATAATTTACATGATCAGGAGTGGCAAAACGATGCAGGGCAAGCATTTAAGTTTCCCTACCCGTCAATCCAGGCTGCTGCGTTGAAGAGTGACCTTGCCGTAGCACTAATCATCGAGCTTGCACCACACCGTCATTTTGGGAAAAGCTACAACTCTATGACGTCCCCTTTTTTTACACATAGCACATATTATTCTGAGCCGACAATTAGCAACCCACTGGACTATATGAGCCATTCATATATTATTACAAGCAACATAAGAAATATTGTTTTATACAAAAAATCTGATCGGAAAATTCTTTTAATTACAACACCATCAAAAACTAAACAATCTTCTACATCACCGATCCAATGACACATGAATCTGCTCAGCAGCGCACACAGCCAGACTTCGCTCGGCTGCATAACGCGCTTGACGAAGCAGCTGCAGCAGTTCGGCATGAACCGAGTCCAGGCACTGATCCGAAAATTGCGTTTGATCAGGCTCGGCTATGGCGGCAAATTGAGCAGTTGCGCCTGGTAGCCCTAAAGCTTGAGCGTCGAGTTCAACAGTCAAACAAACGCTGATGCCGCGTGATTGTTCTGTGATTTTTAGTTTCATAAAAACTTTTTCAGTTAACTGCGCGCAGATCATCTTGCACAAAATTGGACCCGACCTCATTTGCAGCACAAGGATCATCTGTGACCCAACAATCTTCAACCTTCCACTGCCCAGTCTCGCGTGAAATCGTGACATTCACCGTCACATTCAGGCCATCTGTCCACTCAACCATGCCGCGCGTGCCGGTAGACAGAACGTGTTCAGGCATCAAGCTTTGCGGTGTGCTCCCCCCCTCTGGCGAAGGGGTACTGAACTGGTCGATTTGCCCGCTGAAAGAAAACGTCATGCGCTGAGACTCGGCATCCATCTTCAGTGGTCCGAAGCGCCTGAAATACATTGGGAAAAACATCCCACTCGTAGGGCTCTCAAAAGCCACCCTGAAAACGCCTTGATCAGATGGGCCGCTGCGGTGCAGCTCAGAAGTGTTTGACTCTCCACCCACGGGTGGTTTTTTTTCGTCTGTTTGCATGTGAAAACTCCTGATTGAACGCCCGGACAGCTCGGGCGTTGAAGAATTTTCGCACAAATTAGGCTTAGCCTATTGACTAAACTTAGGCCAAGCCTAATAATTCACTCCAACCCGCCACCTATCGGCGGATTTTTGGAGTGAAACATGCAAACCACCACCCTCTCTGCCCTCCCCGCTTTGGGCACACCGCTTGACGGCGGCATCTTTGTCGGCCTGGTCACCCAACCCGATGGCACCCACACCGCCGTGGCCCTGCTGCCCGACCGTGCCACCCGCCTGAACTGGCAAGCCGCCACCGACTGGGCCAGCGGGCTGAACGCCCAACTGCCCACGCGCCAGATGATGGCCGCGATCCGAGCCAACACGCAAGACCGCCCCCAGTCTGGATGGCTCTGGACCAGCGAGTCGCACGAAGAAGACGCCTCTTGCGCCTGGTATTGCTACTTCGACGACGGCGACCAGATCGGCTACCGCAAGAGCTACGAAGGCTCGGCTGTCGCCGTCCGCTTGATTCACATCACCGCTTGATCCTTCAATCCTTTTTTTGACCGGAGGCACAGACATGACCTACCGCCAAGCGTTTGACCACTTGGGAAATCGCCGCAAAAACCACCGCTACGGCCCCGTGCGTCGCCACTATTTGGCCGTTTTGCGCCGCTGGCTGCTGGTGACACTGGGCATTGTGGCTTGGGCGGCATTGACCGCCGCCATCGACGCCAAGGTGCTGCCATGAGGGCCACTGGAATGGTGTTTTTGAGCCGTGGCGGTGCACGCCTAAACAAGGACAGCAAGGGCGAGCCAACCGTGACATTGATGTGCCTTGATCGCATCGCCAACCACCAGGTGGAGTCTTGGGCCCTGTTTTGGAAGGGCCAGGACGCCGCCGACTTTTGGCAGCACAACGCCACCAAACTCCAACCCGGCACACCACTGAACGTGACGGTGGAGAACATGCGCTCACACACCGCAGGGCGCACGGTCGAGATCACAGCCCGCGTCATCGGCTGCGAACTGGCCCCCACCCCTGAAAAAAAGGCGGTCGCAGCATGAAGCCACCTAGCCGCCCCGAGTGGCTGCGGAGTCACCCTCGCTTTCGACCAGCGTGCTTTACGCCCGAAGAGTGGGAGCTTTGGCGCAAGGGTGCGATGGAGCTGGCGCTCAAACGCTATCCACCACAAAGCCCTTGCGAAGACTGCACACCAGAACACCAAGCCGCCATGGTGACCGCCAAGCGATGCGACCACCCTGATGTGGTTTTCAAAACTGATTCACACGGATTTGTCTGTGGCGTTCGGCCCAAGCCAGAAACCACCGAAACAGCGCAGCAACCCACTCCAACAAGAAGAGGAAGGCCCCAAAAAAATGACCATTGAAATCACAACCGAAGTCGCATCCATCGCACAAATTGAGGCCCGCGCCCGCGAAGCCGCACAGATGTACGACAGCTTGATCGACGCCTGCCCCTACCCCCTGCATAGCACCAGCGCACGGGTGTTTGCCCAGGCGTTTGAGCAGGCCCGCGCCGAAGCACCGCAAAGCCTCGCATGACCACCACCTACGCCAACGCCGCACTGCTGCTGGTCAGCACCTTCGCCCTGGTGTTTTCGCTGGGGCTGCAAAGCCAGCTGGTGAACAACGGCCACTTTGTGGGCGCATTCATTAACTCGTTGGCCATTGGCACCGCCAACCTGGTGCTGTTCAAGCTGGCCCCCACAGCCAGCGGCATCGAGATTGCGTGCTACCTGATCGGCGGGCCATTCGGCATCGTTTGCAGCATGACGGCGTACCGCTGGATGCGCTCTCGCCAAACCCATTTTTTCACCACCAAAGGAGGCTCCAATGCCTGAGACCACAAGCACCACCAAAACCATCATTTCAGTCAGCTTCGCCAACCTGCCCGCCTTGGGCGCTCCACTTGACGGCGGCATTTTTGTCGGCGTCATCACACAGCCAGACGACACGCACAGTGCCGTCACGCTGCTGCCAGACCGGGCACAAGACCTGGCTTGGCAAGCCGCCAAGGACTGGGCAGAAAGCCTGAATGCCCAGATGCCCACGCGCCCCATGGCCGCACTGATCTTTGCCAACACCCAAGACCGCCCGCAGACAGGCTGGCACTGGACCAACGAAGAGCACAAAGACCACGCCTCTTGCGCCTGGTATTGCTACTTCGACTACGGCAGCCAGATCAACTTCCACAAGAGCTACGAAGGCTCGGCTGTCGCCGTCCGCTTGATTCACATCACCGCTTGATCCTTCAATCCTTTAACCCGGAGAAACCATGAACGCCATCACCATCCCGATCGAGGTTGAATTGACCCCGCGCAGCAAAGCCGTTATGGATGCGCTGTATCAGGCCATTGCGCCTCAATTCCAGTCGCCACCACCCGCTGCAACACCCGCCATCGAATTGCAACCAGGCGAGCACTACGCAGGCGTGGTGTTGGACACCGAAGGCAAAGTCATGCACCACCTGGTGCTGATGGCCAAAAAACCCACGAGCAAGCTCAACTGGCAAGACGCCATGGATTGGGCCACCAGCGCAGGTGGTCATCTGCCCACACGGCAAGAGCAAGCCTTGCTCTACGCCAACTGCAAACCATACCTGCAGCCCGTGTGGCACTGGTCCTGCGAGTCGCATGAAGAAGACGCCTCTTGCGCCTGGGGTTGCCTCTTCCTCAGCGGCTACCAGAACTGCAACCGCAAGAGCTACGAAGGCTCGGCTGTCGCCGTCCGCAGATTCTGATTTCTTCAGTCCTTCAATCCTTTTGACTTGAGCCCCACCATGGCACTGCATACCGATTTGCCCATTTACCGCACAGGCGTGCGGCTGCTGGATCTGGCCATCAAAGTCCAGGTGCAAATGCCGCGCACCGTCAAACGCGCACTGGGCGAGAAGATCACCCAGCACTGCGTGGACATGCTGGATCTGATGGCCTTAGCCAACGCCACTCAACGCGACGTGCGCGCTGGCCACATTGACCAGCTATTGACCCGCCAGCGGGCGGTGACTGTGCTGCTGCGCGTGAGCCACGACAGCCGATACCTGTCACCCAAGCTGTGGGCTGACTCTATCGAGTTGCTGGGCAGCATCGGCAAGCAGGCGGGTGGCTGGCTCAAGACAGCGAACAAGGCGCCTGCTGTATGACGGTCAAGGCCCTCATACCCGTGCGCACAGTGAATCTGGTCGCGCCCCTGGCCTACAAGGCCACGGCCATGCACACCACAGAAACGGCAGCGCACGCGCACTGCACGTCTGGTGCAGCCACCACCCTGATCGGCGCAAGCCTTCGGGGTGGCAGCGTGTCAAGCGCGATAGGTACGCCTCTTACGCCTGGAATTGCAACTTCAACAACGGCAACCAGAACAACAACCACAAGAGCTACGAAGGCTCGGCTGTCGCCGTCCGCAGATCCACACTTGTTCCACCAACTGGTGCAAGCCTACCTCGACTGCCGCCGCACCAAGCGCAATAGCGCCAGTGCGCTGGCTTTCGAGGCGCAGGCCGAGCACAACCTGCTGCAACTGCATGACGAACTGGCCTCTGGCACCTACCAGCCTGGGCAGTCTGTTTGCTTTGTCATCACCCACCCACGAGCCCGCGAGGTGTGGGCTGCTCAGTTTCGTGACCGCATCGTGCACCACCTGCTTTACAACCAGATCGCGCCACGGTTTCATGCCCGATTCACAGCCGACAGCTGCGCCTGTATTCCGGGCCGTGGCACGCTGTACGCAGCCAAGCGGCTGGAGCACCAGGTGCGCAGCATCACCCGCAACTGGAGCCAGCCAGCGCATTACCTCAAATGCGACTTGGCCAACTTCTTTGTCAGCATCGACAAGGCCGTGTTGCTGGAGCAACTGCAACGCCAAGTGACCGAGGCATGGTGGATGGAGCTGGCCACCTTGGTGCTGATGCACGACCCGCGCCACGATGTGCGCGTGCACGGCAGCAAGGCCGAACTGGCGCTGGTGCCCGCACACAAAAGCTTGTTCAACGCGCCAGATGGCCACGGCCTGCCCATAGGCAACTTGAGCAGCCAATTCTTTGCCAATGTGCTGCTGAACGACCTAGACCAATTTGCCAAACACCAACTGCGCGCACCGCACTATGTGCGCTACGTCGATGACTTTGTGTTGCTGCACCAAAGCCCCCAATGGCTCAACGCAGCACGCCAGCGCATCGAAGCCAAGCTGACCGTCCTGCACCTGCAAATCAACCCACGTAAGACGGTGCTGCAGCCCGTGGCGCGTGGCATTGACTTTGTGGGCCAAGTCATCAAGCCATGGCAGCGCACCACTCGGCGCAAAACACTGCGCACAGCCATGGACCGACTGACCGACATGCCAACCGAAGACCTGCACCAAGCAGGCAATAGCTACTTTGGACTACTGCGCCAAGCCACCCACAGCCACCACGACCGCGCACGACTGGCCAAGCTGCTGCTGCAGCGCGGGCACGCCGTTAAGGCCGACATGACCAAGATTTATCCACAAAGGAAAAGCGCATGACCACCTTCACCCAAGCCCCCCTCGCCCTGATCGTGCCCAGCACGACCAACCCACGCAAGACCTTTGACGCGCCCAAGCTGGCCGAGCTGACCGCCAGCATCGCGGCCATGGGCGTGCACCAGCCTGTGCTGCTGCGACCCCTGCCTGCGCACCGCCTTGAGGACACGGCACGCCTGCAACCCCGGCCGGAATATGAGTTGGTGTGCGGTGAGCGCCGCTACCGTGCCAGCTTGGCTGCCAAGATGCTGACCATCCCCGCGATGGTGCGCGACCTGACCGACGACCAGGTGCTGGAGATCCAGATCGTTGAGAACTTGCAGCGTGACGATCTAACCGAGCTGGAAGAAGCCGAAGGCTACGAAGCCTTGATGAAACACAGCAACCTGAACGCCGACCAGGTGGCCGCAAAGATCGGCAAAAGCCGCAGCTATGTGTATGGCCGCTTGAAGCTGCTCGACTTGTGCCAAGAGGCCCGCACCAGTCTGCGCGACCGCACCATCGACGCCAGCCGCGCGCTGGTGGTGGCCCGCATCCCTGACGAAAAGTTACAGATCAAGGCGATGAAGGAGATCGTGGCCGGTGATCGCTACTTCACCGGCATCAAAGAGCCCATGACCTACCGCGTGGCTTTGCAGCATGTGCAGCAAAATTACATGCTCAACCTGAGCACGGCCAAGTTCAAGATCACCGACGAAAGCCTGCTGGAAGGCGCGGGCAGCTGCAAGACCTGCACCAAGCGCACCGGCCACGACCCGGACTTGTTTGCCGACATCAAAGGTGCAGATGTGTGCACCGACCCGCCTTGCTTCCACCGCAAGGAAGAAGCCCACACCGCCCAGCTGGTGGAAGCTGCCAAGGCCAAGGGCCAGACAGTGATCACCGGCAAAGAAGCCGCCGAGCTGCGTGGCGCGGGCTACCAAGACAAGTTCACCGGCTACCGCCGCTTGGACGATGCCGCCGACAGCCCCACCGACCAGCCGCTGCGCAAGATCATCGGCGGGCTGATGAAGCAAGAAGGCATCAAGCCCGTGGCCATCGAGCACCCCAGCAAGAAAGGCACGCTGGTGGAATGCCTGCCCAACGAGGTGGCGCTGCGCTTGCTGAAGATGGCCGAGAAGCTGAGCCAAACCGAGCCCAAGGCCAGCAAGGAAGTGCAGGAGCTGGTGAGCGCCAAGAAGGCCAAGGCCGAAGAAAAAGCCAAAGGGCAGTTTGAGCAAGGCTGGCGGGACACGCTGGTGGTGGACACGTGGCGCGAACTGCAAGACAGCAGTGGGACGTTTTCAAACGACGTGCACCGCTACCTTGTTGTGCGTGCCGCCAGGAGCCTGAGCACCGACAACGCCGAGGCGATCTGCAAGGTCTTGAACTTGGGCAAAGTGTCGCCTGTCACCGCCGTGGTCGACCACGCCAAAGAAACCGAGCGACCCGACCAACTGCACATGCTGATCATCATGCAAGAAGCCAGCAGCGCTTACGGGCACAGCTACAACGGCACGGCCAACGAAGGCTTGATGCTGATCGCTGGCAAGGTCTTTCACGACCAACTGAAGCGCGTGATCGAGGACATCAAGCTGGAAACGAAGGCCAAAGTTTGGCCCAAAGCCGACGAAAAACCGCAAAAAGCGCCCACCGCGACCGCCCCTGCTGCGCAAGCGGAGGGGGGCGGGGGGGAGGCTAAAAAATCAAAGGCTGCGCTCCGCGCACCGAAGCCGAAGCTGCGTGCCGAAGCTGCAATGCAAGGCATCGCTGCCGCGCTGCAAGACGAAGAAGCCCGGGGCGACTTCGCCCCGGGGAGTTATCTAGGCGCTGACGCGCAAGGCAACGAAGTCGGGCCTGCTTCGCGTCCCGACGAGCCCCTGCAAACGGCTGTGGATGATCAAGCGGACATGGCCCCAGGTAAGGGGGCTAAGCCAGCGGGGCAGATCAAGCGGTCTGACGCATTGCTGGAGGATGCGGTCGAGCTGGTCAAGGCCGAGCAAGCCGTGAGCGTGCGCCTGATCAAAGCCAACCTGAGCGTGGGCACCACACGCGCCATGAAGATCATTGACGAGTTGGAGCGTGATGGTGTGGTGTCCAAGGTGGACGGCAACGGTGCGCGGAAAGTGTTGGTGGCAGCATGAGCCGCAACAAAAAACCCCGCAAAGCCTACCGCCCCAAGGCCATGACCACCGATACGCTTGGGCTGGCCCTGCACTTTGCGGCCAAGCCCACCCAGCAAGACCGCGCCGAGGTGCTGGGCCTGCTGCGCCAAGCCATCCAGGCGCTGCGCCAAGGCGTGGCCACCGAGCACGATTGGTCTGTGGCCGCTGGCAGCGTGACCGTGGCACAGGCCATCGAGCGCCAAGGCATCGTGCGCGGCCTGCATGAGCACATCGCCACCACCGATAAGGCGCTGCAGACGATCTACGACCGCGCCATGCGCACGGGCGCGTGGTGCCGCACAGCGCTGTGGTTCAACGAAATGGATGCGCTGGCCAACTTCTTGGAGATCCACGCCTTCCAGGTCGACCAGCTGGGCCGCAAAGAAATGCTGGCCGCGATTGACGAAGCCCATAAACAAACCCTTGCCCAGGGGCATACCGCCACGCTGGTGCACAACATTGACGCAGAAAGGATGGCCGCATGACCACGAAACACGACCCCTACGCCAGCGAAGAAGAAACCAAAGCCCTGCTGGTGCCGGACACACGCACGGACGCAGAGCGCAAGCTGGACCAAATGATGACCGAGCGAGGCGCTGATGAACAGGGTGCGGAACCAAGCCTGATCTTGCGCCAGATCGCGCTGGAGCTGCTGGACTCAGCGCCACCGGCTTACCCATGCGAGGTCATTCAAGCCGACTTCGGAGACAACACCGTGACGCTCCAAATGATGAACAGCAACTTCAAAGTTTCATCTGGGCTGTATCACCTGTCAAAAGCCCCCGTCACCAACCCACCAAGCCCAAAAAATCATGGAGACATTTGATGCTGTCACTCTTTTCCTCTCGGGCGTCTCGCTCGGACTCGTCATCGGCCACTGGCTCTGCAAGCGCACAGACGTGCCACTCGCATACCAGCGAGGCCGAGCAGACGGCTTCAACGAACTTTGGCCCCACGTGGTCAGATGCTGGGTCAAGGACATCCAATCTGATCGCGTCGCAAGCGCCCGAAGTGAAGCAACTGGTGGTGCTGGCAGCGACACAAAAACTGTTCACTAAGAGCTATTTCGACATCTCCAATTTGCGCGAGATTGCAGAGCTGATTGACGCCCCCACCAAGGGTGGCGCATGGGCCATGTTGCAGCCGTTGCACTACGTTGACTACGCCGACATGCCGCCCATGCTGCGCGAGGCTATTCCGCACCTGGTCAACGAATGCCTGACCGCCCGAGAGCGGGCGGCTACAGACGTCTTTACCGCACTGAAAGGGGTGAGCCTGTGAGCACGCTAGTCAAAATCAACGTCAAGGTCGTGAACCGCACCGACTTGGCCATCCTCGTCAACGACGGCCGCCGTGAAGCGTGGGTGCCGCTCAGCCAGGTGGACGAAGAGATCGAGGAGCCCACACCCCCGCTGGGCATCGTGGCCACCACCGCCATCGTGGTGCAAGACTGGGTGGCCACCGAGAAGGGCTTGCAGCCGAGCCAGCAGGATGACGCGACGATGGATTTGTTTGGGGGCGAGGCGTGACCCACCCACCCATCCTCGACGCCTGCTGTGGCAGCCGAATGATGTGGTTTGACCGCAAAAACCCGAACGTGCTGTTTGCCGACCGACGAAGCGAGACGATCACTGTCACCGACCGCTCCCATGGAAACGCCTCGGGCACGCGCACCATCCACATAGCGCCTGACACTTTGATGGACTTTCGCGCCATGCCCTTTCCCGATGAAACCTTCAAGCTGGTGGCGTTTGACCCGCCGCACCTAGTGCAGGCTGGCCCTAAAAGCTGGCTGGCAGCCAAGTACGGCAAGCTCAGCGACAACTGGCGCGAAGACCTGAACAAGGGCTTTGCAGAGTGCTTTCGCGTGCTGGAGCCCCATGGCGTGCTGGTCTTTAAGTGGAACGAAACTCAGGTGAAGCTGCGTGAAGTTCTGGCCCTGACACCACACCAACCACTGTTTGGCAACACCTCTGGAAAAAAAGCCGGCACCCACTGGCTTGTCTTTATGAAAGGCACCACACCATGACCCCCAAACGCGGCCTAACCCACGCCGAGGCCATGGCGTACGTGGGCGTGAAGCGCCGCACCTTTGACGAGGTGTGGCGTCCCAAGCTGGTGGGCATGCGTCAAGGCGCGTGCATGGTGTTTGACCGGCTGGATCTAGACCGGCTGTTTGACCAGTTCAAACAAGAGGCCGCTGGCCAGCCCGTGGCGGCCAACGATTCGACAAGCCCGGCCAGCACGGCGCACAATGGCGACCGGAACGAACGGCCCGCCATTCAAAAAGGAGAGAAATCATGGGCCAAAAAACAAGGGGCATCTACCCCGACACAAACGGGCTATGGCAGGTTGACAAGTGGAAGCGTGGCACTCGATTTCGCCAGCGCGGCCTCGCGAGCTATGACGAAGCGGAACGCTGGCTGATTGCCCAGCTGGCCGCTCAGCGCGAAGTGCTGGTGCATGGACAGCGCACCGCCGCCACTTTCAACCAGGCTGCAGCCCATTACATCAGCCTGCACGAACAGAAGGCCTCTTTGGAGACCGAGATTTACATGCTCAAAAGCGTCATGCCCCACATCGGGCACTTGGACTTGCGCCAGGTGCACGACGGCTCGCTTGCGCCCTTCAAGGCGCAACGGCTGGTCGAGGGGCGGGCGCACAAGACCATTAATCTGGCCTTGGGCGTCGTGCGCCGCATCCTCAATCTCGCGGCCACCAGCTGGCGAGACGATGCGGGCAAGACGTGGCTTGAGCAAGCGCCCATGATCACCCTGCTGCCACTCGTTGGGCACCAACGCGAGCCCACGCCCATCACATGGGCAGAGCAACGCGCCCTGCTGCCCAAGCTGCCCACCCACCTGGCCAACATGGCGCTGTTCACGCTGAACACCGGCGTGCGGGACGATGTGGTGTGCAGCCTCAAGTGGGAGTGGGAGATCAAAGTGCCCGAGCTGGGGATCTCGGTGTTTGAGGTGCCCCGCCAGCATGTGAAGGGGCGCAAGAAGTCACGGGTGGTGATCTGCAACAGCGTGGCGCAATCGGTCGTGGAAGCGGTGCGTGGCCAGCACGAGGAGTTTGTTTTTGTGTACCGGCGTGAACGGGTCAAAAACCTGTCTGAAGCGCCTGCAATGCCCTACCGGCGCATCCAGACCATGAACAACACCGCGTGGCAAACAGCCCGCAAAGCCGTGGGCCTGGGCGACTTGCATGTGCACGACTTGCGCCACACCGTGGGCATGCGCCTGCGCGAAGCCGGGGTGCCCGAGAGCACGATTGCAGACATCCTGTGGCACAGCACCAAGACCATGACCCAGCACTACAGCGTGGGCCAGATCGTGGAGCTGCACCAGGCGCTGGAAAAGGTGAAAGACGATGCAGGCCGGTGGAACAAGTCGCTGGCGATGCTGAAACGGGAGCAAGCGGGGGAATTTGCGGGGGCCACCCCCCCAAAAGTCCCCCAGCTGAAAGTGGCGTAGAAATGGAAAAAGCCCTAGAACATCACTGTTCTAGGGCTAACCATTTGGTGCGGCTGGCAGGAATCGAACCCACGACCCCTTGGTTCGTAGCCAAGTACTCTATCCAGCTGAGCTACAGCCGCATCATGCATCGAATTATAGCAAGCTTTTCAGGGCAGTTTTGGGCGGCCCCTCAATTTATTGCCAGGACACGGCCGACATGTCGTTGGCAAAAATCGGCGAGCTCGACCACAGACCTTTGAGGCCTTTGCGGTACACCGCGGTGTTGGTGGCGTTGAACAGGAACACGTTGACCGCATCCTTGGCGATCATGCGCTGCATGTCGCCAAACAGCTGCGTGCGCTCTTTGGCCGCCGTGGTGGCCGCGTGTTTGGCCGCCAAGTCGCGGAAAGCCTTGCTGTCGTAACCCCAGTAGTACTGCGGGTTGGCATAAGCCATGTAGTCCAGTGGTTCAACGTGGTTGATCACCGTCAGGTCAAAGTTGCCCTTGAAGGTGCCGCCCAGCCACTGCGCCCATTCGACGTTTTCAATTTTGGCCACGATGCCCACTTTGGCCAACTGCGCAGCCAGGATCTCACCCCCCCTGCGGGCGTAAGGCGGCGGGGGCAAGGTCAGGGTCACGTTCAGCGGGGTTTGCACCCCGGCTTCCTTGAGCAGGGCCTTGGCTTTTTCGGGGTCGTAAGCGTAGGTGTTGCTCAACTCCACATAGCCCGCATCGGTGGGCGCCATGTGGCTGCCGATGGGTTTGGCCAGCCCTTCAAACACGCCGTCGATGAAGGCTTTCTTGTCAACCGCGTGCGACAAGGCGCGGCGCACGCGCACATCGTCAAACGGCTTTTTGCGGTTGTTGATGGTCATGATGCCTTTACCGGCCGTGCTGCCCATCTCGACCACAAAGCGTTTGTCTGACTGGAATTGCTTGAGGCTTTGCGGCGACTGGAAACGCGGCATGCCGTCGATGTCGCCCGCCAGCAAGGCGGCCACCTGGGCGGCCGAGTCGTTGATGAAACGGAAAGTGACTTTCTTCACTTTAACGGAAGCGGCATCGCGAAAGCCATCCCATTTGGACAAAGTCACCGCAGAGCCTTTGGCCCAGCTGTCGAGTTTGTAGGGGCCTGTGCCCACGGGCTTGGTGGCGGCGTTGGCGGCGCTGTCCGGGTGCAAGATCACGGCGGTGTTCTCACCCATGCGGAACAGGAAGTTGCCGTCCGGGTTGCTCAGCACCAGCACCACGGTGTGTGCGTCGGGGGTCGAGATGTGGCTGATGTTGTTGAACACCGCGCCTTTGGCTTTGTTGGTGCTCTTGGCGTCTTTGGCCCGCTCGAAGCTGAACTTGACAGCGGCAGAGTCGAATGGCGCACCATCAGAAAACTTCACGCCCCGGCGCAGCTTGAAGGTGTAGGCCTTGCCGTCGGCGTCCATTTTCCAGCTCTCGGCCAGCAAGGGGCTGATGCTGCCATCCACATTGATTTTGGTCAGGCCCTCGAGGATGTTGTAGTGCACCACCTCGCCGATGGCGGCCGCCGGGGCCATGGTCGGGTCGAGGCTGGTGGGCTCCAGGATCATGCCCAGCGTGACGGTGTCCTTGCGCGACTGCGCTTGCGCCTGTAAAGGGGCAGCCACCCCAGTGGCGACCAACACGGCGACCGAGCTCAAAGCGAGGGTGCGGCGGGTCAAAGAAAAGACGTTTTTCATGGGGTCTCCTGCGTCAAAAATGAAGGGGGCTGGCCCGGAATGGCGGCCAATAACTTGCGAGTGTAAGGGTGCTCGGCCTGCTTAAAAATCTGGCTTGCGGGGCCTTGTTCCACCACACGACCCGACTGCAGCACCAGCACATCGTCGCACATCAAATTCACCACCGCCAGGTCGTGGCTGACGAACAGATAACTCAGGCCGTAGCGGTCTTGCAGGTCCATCATCAAATTAAGGACTTGGGCCTGCACCGACACATCGAGCGCACTGACCGGCTCATCGGCCACGATCAAGGCAGGTCGCGTGATCAAGGCCCGGGCGATCGCAATGCGCTGGCGCTGCCCGCCCGAAAACTCATGCGGGTACTTGTCCAGATCGCCGCTGCGCAGACCGACTTCGTGCAAGGCTTGCGCGGCCCGCTCCCGCAGCTCAGCTCGGCTCAAGGCCTTGCCCGCATGCAATGACGCCAGGGGCTCGGCCACGATGCGCCACACCAGCTGCCGCGGATCGAGCGAACCATAAGGGTCCTGAAACACCATCTGAAAGCCACTGCGTGCCTGCCGCAAGTCGGCCGCGCTCAAGGCGTGCAAGTCCACGCCATTCATCAGCACCTGGCCTGCACTGGGCTGATCCAGCGCCATCACCAACCGCGCCAAAGTGGATTTGCCCGAACCCGACTCGCCCACCACGCCCAGGCTTTTGCCTGCATGCAAGGTGAAGCTCACATCCGACAAGGCCTGCAAATGCGCGGGCGCAGACCACAGCCCTGCACGGGGCAAGGCAAAGCGCCGGCTCAGATGACGCACGTCGAGCAAGGGTGCCGCGCTCATGGCTGGCTCCAACGTGGACAACGCACTTGGTGCTCGAAAGCGCTCGGCAGTGCAGGCGCCAGCCTCAGCACGTCAGGACTTGCCTTAGGACAATCGCCCACCGCCTTGGGGCAGCGGTCTGCAAAGCTGCAACCTTGGGGCAAGTCCACCAGATCGGGTACGCGGCCTGCAATAGTGGTCAATCGGGTGCCACGCGACAGGCCCAATCGGGGCCGCGCGGCAAACAAACCCTGCGTGTAGGGGTGCGCCCGGTGTGCGAACAATTCGGGGGTGGATGCGCTTTCGACCACCGCGCCGCCGTACATGACCAACACGCGCTCGACCTGGTCTTGCATCAGGCCCAAGTCGTGGCTGATCAAGAGCAAACCCATGCCCTCTTCGCGCACCAATTGCTGGATCAGCGCCAGCACTTCTTTTTGCACCGTCACATCCAGCGCTGTGGTGGGTTCATCGGCGATCAGCAAGTCAGGTCCGCAAGCCAGCGCGATGGCGATCATCACCCTTTGCCTTTGTCCGCCGGACAACTGGTGCGGATAAGCATCCAGTCGCTCGCGGGCGCGGGGCAATTGCACGCGCTCGAGCAGCGCCAGCGCACGGGCTTTGGCCTGAGCCACACCCATGTTTTGGTGCAAGCACAAAGGCTCGGCGATCTGCTTCCAAATTGGGTGCAAAGGGTTGAGCGCCGTCATCGGCTCCTGAAAAATCATGGCCATGCGGGCACCGCGCAGCTGGCACATCTGCGGCTCGGGCATGCCCACCAGTTCGGCGTCGTTCAGGCGCATGGAACCGCTGACCTCTGCCCGCTCGGGGAGCAGCCCCATCAGGGCCAAAGCGGTCAGCGATTTGCCACAACCGCTCTCACCGATCAGGCCGAGGGTCTGCCCCTTGGCCATGCTGAAGGACACGCCGCGCAAAGCCTGCGCCCAGCCCCGCGCCGTGGGCAAGCCCACGCGCAGGTCTTTCACATCCAATAAAGCGGCTGTCATCGTTGTCTGGCCAATCGGGGATCGAGCAAGTCGCGCAAGCCATCGCCCATGAGGTTCAGGCCCAGCACCGCCAAAGCAATGGCCACGCCGGGGTACACAGCCAGCAGCGGCGCCTGGAACATTTGCGATTGCGCCTCGTTGAGCATGCGGCCCCAGCTGGCCTGTGGCGGCTGTGTGCCCAAGCCCAAATAAGACAAAGCCGCCTCGGCCAAGATGGCAATCGCAAATTGAATCGTCGCTTGCACGATGAGAACGCTCACGATGTTGGGCAGCACGTGGTCGAAGGTGATGCGCCCAGGGCCCTTGCCGGCCGCACGCGCCGCGGTGCAATAGTCGCGCGACCACACCGCTTGCGCCGCCCCGCGCGTGATGCGTGCGAACACCGGGATGTTGAAAATACCGATCGCCACAATGCTGACCACCAAACCGGGCCCGTAAATGGCCGTCAGCATGATGGCCGAAAGCAGCGCCGGAAAGGCGAAAGTAAAGTCCGCAGCCCGCATGAGCAGTTCATCCACCCAGCCGCGCCGCGCTGCCGCCAGCAAGCCCAGCGGCACGCCCGCGCCCAAACCGATGCCCACCGCAATGAAGCCCACCAGCAGGGAGTTCTGGCTGCCCACCAGCAACAAGGACGCGATGTCGCGGCCCAGGCTGTCGGTGCCCAGCCAATGCGCGGCACTGGGCGAGGCCAGTTTGTTCGGAATGTCGATGTCCCCCACCGGGTAAGGCGACCACAGCAGCGACAGCAATGCGCTCAAAATCAGCCAAGCCACCATGCACCCGCCCGCCACAAAGCTGGGGTGCCGCCGGGCGCGTGACCAAAAGCCTTGTTCAGCCATGGGCCACCTTGAGCCGCGGATCGATCCACGCATAGAGCACGTCGATGGCGAAGTTGATCAAGATCACCAAGGCCGACAGCAGCATGACCACGTCGCGCACCACGATCAGATCGCGGTTGGCAATGGCCTGAAAAATCAGCCGCCCGATGCCGGGCAGCACAAACACGTTCTCAATCACGATGGCGCTGGTGATCAGGTTGCCAAACTGCAAACCCATCACCGTGAGCACCGGGATCATCGCGTTGCGCAGCACATGGCCCCACAAGACCTCCCGCCGCGACAAGCCCTTGGCACGGGCCGTGCGCACAAAGTCTTCGCGCAGGGTGTCCAGCACCGCCGAGCGTGTGACGCGTGTGAGGATGGCCGTCTGCACCGCCGCCAGCGCCATGGCCGGCAAGAGCAAGGCTGCCACAGCGGGCCACACGCCACCGCCACTGTCCTCGGTCCAACCCGGAAAGCCGCCCGCACTCACCCACTGCAGGTGCACGGCAAACAGCAAGATCAGCAAGATCGCCAGCCAGAAGTTGGGAATGGCCAGCCCCAGCTGGCTGAGTGTCATCACGCCCACATCGCCCGCCTTGTTTTGTTGAGAGGCCGCATAGATGCCCACGCCTAGCGCCACCGCCACCGTGATGGCCATGGCCATCACCGCCAAGGGCAAGGTGACCTGCATGCGCTCGGCCATCAGCTCGGCGGTGGGGGTGTCATAAGAGATGCTGAGGCCGGTTTGCCCTTGGAGCAAGCCGCCCATCCAGCGGGCATAGCGCAAGGGTGCGGGCTGGTTCAGGCCCAGTTTTTCTTCCATCGCCGCAATCGATTCAGCGGTGGCTGTCTCGCCCAAAATGACTTGCGCCGCATTGCCCGGCAACAGCTCCAACACGGCAAACACGATGACCGAGGTGGCCACCAAGGTCAATGCAAAGCTGATCAGTCGTCTGAGAATAAATAATGGCACGCTCTCGCCTAAGATAAATGACCGCCGACAACACGAGTTCGACATGACATCGCCAAAGATTGTAAACACCGCCACCGGCTCCATCGTGGACGTGCTGGGCCTGCAAGTGGGCCATTTCACGCACAGCCAGCGCCTGACCGGCTGCTCGGTCGTGCTGGCCCCACAAGGTGCCGTGGGCGCTGTCGATGTGCGTGGCGCCGCCCCCGGCACGCGCGAGACCGATCTGCTCGATCCGTCCAACTTGGTTGAGAAGGTGCACGCCGTTTTGCTCAGCGGCGGCAGCGCCTTTGGGCTGGACGCGGCCAGCGGCGTGATGCGCTGGCTGGATGAACACGGCATCGGTTTTGAAACTGGATACGGCCGTGTGCCCATCGTGCCGGCCGCCGTGCTGTTCGACTTGCCTGTGGTGCGCCCAGGCGACCAAGCCCACATCCGACCCGATGCGGACGCCGGTTATGCCGCCTGCCAGGCCGCCTCCAACAAAACACCTGCCGCAGGCAATGTGGGCGCAGGTGCCGGCGCCAGTGTGGGCAAACTGTTTGGCTTGAACCGCGCCATGAAAGGCGGCATTGGCAACGCCAGTGTGCGCGTGGGCCCATGGGTGGTCGGCGCTTTGGTGGCGTGCAATGCCATTGGCGATGTGCTGGACCCGGCCACCGGCCAGGTCATCGCAGGCGCCCGCACGGCAGACGGCCAAAGCCTGCTCGACACCCAAGCGGCATTGCTGCGCGGCGAGCGCAGCACACGCCCGATGCCCGGCACCAACACCACCATCGGCGTGATCGCCACCAACGCCACTTTGAACAAAGCACAAGCCAAGCGCTTGGCCGTCAGCGCCCACGACGGGCTGGCCCGGACCATACGCCCCGCCCACACCACGCTGGACGGCGACACTTTGTTTGCGCTGGCCACTGGCACCGAAACATCCGCCCCCGATTTGATGCTGCTCACCGTGATGGCCGCTGAGGCCACTGCCTTGGCCACAGTGAATGCCATCTGCCAGGCGCGGGGCATTGAAACGAATCTGGGGGTTTTGCCTTCGGCCACAGATTGGCACTAATTCGCTGAATGAACAGGTCCATGGGCACAGGAAAATTGACACCGATGTCACAGAGCACGGCCTTGACCCTGCAAAACCGTCATGAGATCTGATCTGCTTGAGTTCTTGCGAAGATGGCATATATGCTCCAAGTCCTCAACATGGGTATCAAACACCAGATAATCCAAGGATGCTGCAATACCAAACCATCCCCGTCACACCCTTTCAGCAAAACTGCTCCTTGGTCTGGGACGACCAGACGCGTCAAGCGGCCATCATTGACCCGGGTGGCGATTTAGATGTGCTGCTGGGTGCAGTCAAGCAGCTGGGCCTCCAACTCGAACAAATCTGGATCACCCATGGCCATGTGGACCATGCTGCAGGCACAGCCGATCTGGCCGAGCAATTGCAGTTGCCCATCATCGGCCCGCACCCAGGCGACCAGTTCTGGATCGAAGGCCTCACGCAGGCTGCGGCCATGTACGGCTTCCCACCCGCACGCGCCTTCAAGCCCACACGCTGGCTGGATGACGGCGACACCGTGACGCTGGGCAGCCACACCCTGCAAGTGCGCCACTGCCCTGGCCACACGCCTGGCCATGTGGTGTTTTACTCGCCCGAAATCCAGCGCGCTTTTGTGGGCGATGTGCTGTTTGCCGGCAGCATCGGCCGCACCGACTTCCCGCAAGGCAACCACGAAGACCTGATCAACAGCATCACACAACGTCTGTGGCCGATGGGCAATGACACGGTGTTCATTCCAGGCCACGGCCCTGAGAGCACCTTCGGGCGCGAGCGCCAATCCAACCCTTACGTGCGCGGCACTTGATGGGCCTCTATTGGCCCGCTGGTTTCCGGCTCGTAGCCGGTCATGCATGACCTCAGCCCGAAAAAGCGTACAGTCAGGCCAACCCAGCGCCTTGTGAGTTTCGTCCCCGCGCTGTCACGACTGCACTTCTGAACGCATCAGCATTTGGCTATCTGACCAAACAGGAAAGCATCGCCGTCACAGGGGTGGATGACCTGATCATCCGCTCCCTGCTCGACAACAACCAATTCCACGACCCACTGGACGAGGCGCTCAACCTGGGCATCTCATCGGCCGCCTGGCCGCTGTTTGGCTTGTTGTGGCCGTCTGGCGCGCGCATGGCCGAGCGCATGGCGCAGCGGCCCGTCACCAGCGAACGGATTTTGGAAATCGGTTGTGGACTGGCCCTGTCCAGTTTGGTGGCGCACCGGCGTGGCGCCAACGTCACCGCCAGCGATTGCCATCCTTTGACGCATGCTTTCCTCGACAAAAACACCCAGCTCAACCACTTACAGCCCATCGCCTACCGGCATGGTTTGTGGGGGATGGCGACACGGCGCGAAGACGGCCAACCCGTCCTGACCCAAGCCCACGATGCACCCTTGACTGGGCTGTTTGACCTGATCGTGGGCAGTGACATCCTGTACGAGCGGGACGACGAGGGCACGCTGGCCAACTTCATCGACGAACACGCGGCGACCCGCTCGGAAATTTGGGTGATCGACCCCAACCGGGGCAACCGCGCAGCCTTTCACAAGCACATGGCGCGAGTGGGCTTTGCGATGCATGAACAGGTGCTGGCCCAAGCCGCACACGAAGGCGTGGACGCCTACAAGGGGCGCATGCTGACCTACACCCGCTAGGGGTTTGCCATCAGAGGCTGAAGTCGTAGCCGATCGTGATTGGCGCGTGATCCGAAAACTTCACGCCCTTGAAGATGTGCTCAGTGCGCGCCTTCTCGGCCACGGCCGGTGTGGCCAGGTGGTAGTCCAGACGCCAGCCGACATTCTTGGCGTAGGCCTGGCCCCGGTTACTCCACCAGGTGTAGCAATCGTCGGTGGTCTGGGGCTTGAGGTGCCGGTACACATCCACCACACCGCCTTCGGTGGTGAGCTTGGTCATCCAGGCGCGCTCTTCGGGCAAGAAACCGCTGTTCTTGAGGTTGCCCTTCCAGTTCTTCAGATCGGCCTCTTTGTGCGCGATGTTCACGTCGCTGCACACCACGAAATCACGCTCGGCCTTGAGGGCCATCAAATGCGGATAGATCTTGTCCAAAAAACGGAATTTGGCTTCTTGTCGCTCGGGGCCTGACGAACCACTTGGGAAATACACACTGATGATGGACAACTTGCGGGCGGGCGTGTCAAAACGCACCTCGGCATAGCGCCCCTCGGCATCGAACTCGTCGCCGTCAAAGCCGATCACCACGTCGCTGGGCTCATGGCGGGTGTACACCCCCACGCCCGAATAGCCCTTTTTCTGGGCAAAGTGGAAATGGCCTTTCAGACCGGCCAGCTCTTCGAACTTGCCCGCCACATCGGGCGCTTGGGCTTTGACCTCTTGCACGCAAATACAATCGGGGTTTTCTTGCGCCAGCCAGGCTTCGACCCCTTTGGTCGTGGCCGAACGGATGCCGTTGAGGTTAAGGCTGGTGAGTTTGAACAAGGATTTCCCCATGGTGACAGAACAGGCAAGCAGCGCCAACATGCAGGCGCTCGCTCAGGAATTTGTGCAATTTGCGATCGAATCGGGTGTGTTGCGCTTTGGTGAATTCAAAACCAAAGCGGGCCGCATGAGCCCTTACTTCTTCAACGCCGGCCTGTTTGACGATGGCGCCAAGCTCAGCCGACTGGCGCAATTTTATGCAAAAGCCCTGCTGGCCAGCAGCATCGAGTTCGACATGATCTTTGGCCCCGCCTACAAAGGCATTCCGCTGGGCGCGGCCGTCGCCATCGAGCTGGCCCGCTTGGGCAAAAACGTGCCCTTTGCCTACAACCGCAAAGAAGCCAAAGACCACGGCGAAGGCGGCTCTTTGGTCGGCGCCCCCCTGCAAGGCCGCGTGCTGATCGTCGACGACGTGATGAGCGCCGGCACCGCCGCCCGCGAATCCATTGCCCTGATCAAAGCCGCTGGGGCCACACCCCACGCCATGGCCATTGCTTTGGACCGCCAGGAAATGGCCACCGAAAAACAAGCCGATGGCTCGGTGCAAGACGTGCCCCACAGCGCCGTGCAATACGTGCGCAACACCTTAGGCATGGGCGTGTGCTGCATCGCGCAGCTGTCGGATTTGCTGGCCTACTTGTCCGCGCAAGACGGCAACGAGATGGGCCAACACCTGCCCAAAGTGCAGGCCTACCGCGACCGTTACGGGGTGTAAACACCTCTCGCCCTTGGGGGAACAGCCCGCCCCCAATGAGGCCAAGCCTGCGCAAAGGCTGACAGGGCCCCGTCACAACGGCACCGAGTCGCAACTCGAAGCTTGGGTGCACGACCCTCCCCCCCGATTCAACCCTGCGGTCACAAGATGCGCAGCGGCCATCTTGCGCCTTCTGCGAACTGACTGATATCTGGCGATGTCTG
Organism: Limnohabitans lacus; assembly: GCF_030053395.1. Taxonomy (GTDB): domain Bacteria; phylum Pseudomonadota; class Gammaproteobacteria; order Burkholderiales; family Burkholderiaceae_C; genus Limnohabitans_A; species Limnohabitans_A lacus. Next base: position 186,929 of record NZ_JASGBH010000007.1, read on the forward strand.
ACCGAGAGCCAAGCCTCTTGCCAGCGGTAGCAAGTCACGTCCTCAATTTCTGGTTACTTCACGCGCGATTGGCTTTTTCAAAGCGCCGATGCGTTTTTTTACAAGGCATTGAAGCCCTCAAACACCATGACTCGACAACTTGGGCCCTCGAAGTGCGCCCACCAGCTTGAAGCAGCGGAATCCTCATTTAACTAAATTAATTAATTTGCAAATTATATATTTTGTTTATTAAACACAAGATATCTGTTTTTTGAAAATGTTGAAAATATTAATTTAATTACGAAGAGATACAAAATTTTAAAAGTGACGACTTTTTGAATAAAAAAACGATGTCTTCCGTGGATAATTGATCCAAAAAATACTTACTAAGTATGAATTGTTTTTTATACAAGTTAACCAGCAGGCATTCAACAAGTCAAAACGGAGATCTCCATGAAACAGTTGAGCAAAAGCTTACGAAGCATTAAACGACTGAGTCGAATGGGATGCATAACCCTGTCGTTGATGTTGATCGGTTCTGCAATTGCACAAGGCATTCCAGGCACCAGTTTTTCACGGCAAAGCACGGTCGGGGAAACCTATAACCTCAAAAACACCCAAATCGCAGCCGATCAAAGTCGGATCATTTTTTACAGACCGACCCATGCTAGGACAGGTGAAACATCAACCATCTACATTGTTGGTTTATTTTCAAAATTGAGCCATTTCCCCCATCTTTCACGACAGAGTTTGAGCCACGTTCAACATATCCTGCTAATTTTTTAGGCAGGGTGTGCAGGAGTGATCAACGTGGGAACACTTAGCAAATTGCGCCGTCTGGTACTACGTGAAGGCGTATCAGTTCGTGAAGCAGCCCAGAGGGTTGGAATTGCCCGCAACACAGCTTCGCGCTGGCTCGCTTTAGGCGATATGGTTGAGCCTCGCTATCGAAGAAGAGTGCCCTCTACTTCGATCTTGGAGCCTTATAAAGAGCAACTTGTGCTGTGGCTTAAAGCAGATGTACATCGCAATAAGCGAGATCGCAGAACGACTAAGCAAATCTTTGAAGGTATTCGCGAACTTGGATACGGAGGCAGTAAAGGACCTGTTTACGAGTATTGCAAGCATTGGCGAGATCAGCAAAAGAATGCACCAAGGCACGCTGGCTTTGTTCCACTGAGCTTTGAGCTCGGTGAGGCTTTTCAGTTTGACTGGAGCTTGTTGATTCATCAACCAAACTGAGCCAAGTTTCACGTCAAATATTGAGCCACTTGGTTATTGATATTTCTTTACTCGTTTGTGGATAAGTCTAGGGGCATCGCTGCTTCTTCAACTCCTTTCATCGACTTTGTTCGAATGCTCTTTGACCCCTTCGTCTTTGCGCTAGAGCTCCTGAATCGCCAACTTTGATTACCTGTTTCAACACACCGCTCAACTAACCACGCATTTAGCTCATCCAGTGATGCCCACCTTTTATCACTCGCATCTCTCCAGATTCCTCGACGTCGGTCTTGAACGTTCTTTTCTACAATTCCCTTCTCCCAGCCTGCTGCTCGATTGCAGAACTCGGGCTCAAAAAGGTAATGTCCGGTCATTGCTTCAAACCTTGCGTTGATACTCCTTTGCTTGCCGGAGCCAACTTTGTCGATCGCAGTCTTCATGTTGTCGTAGATGCCACGCTTAGGGACACCGCCGAAGACCTCAAAGGCTCTACGATGAGCATCAAACAGCATCTCATGTGACTGAGCGTAATAGGCGACCATCAAGAACGCCCGACTGGCAGCGAGTTTGATGTGTGCGACTTCCAAACGTCTTCTAAGTCCCTCAACAAACACATACTCACAGCTCCAGTCAAACTGAAAAGCCTCACCGAGCTCAAAGCTCAGTGGAACAAAGCCAGCGTGCCTTGGTGCATTCTTTTGCTGATCTCGCCAATGCTTGCAATACTCGTAAACAGGTCCTTTAC
>NZ_JASGBH010000008.1 GCF_030053395.1 Limnohabitans lacus
TTGGGAGACGAACTGGGCCGCCAAGCGCATCCACGGCACCGAGCGCCAACAGGTGCAGGCCATGTTCGAAGCCGAGCGCCCACACCTCAAACCCTTGCCCCTGCTGGGCATGCAGTACTTCACGGTCCACCGCCGTACCAATCACCCTGTTCCAAGCCGATGCAAAGTTGTTGAGTGTGCTGGTCTTGGGTGCCCGTGCCAATCGCCTGTCCCGCCACATCTCGAATTCACGAATGTCCGTGTAGCTCAGTTCCTCCAGCCGTCGCTCTCCAAAGTACGGGACGAAATACCGTTCGATGATGCTGGCGTAGTCATTGAGGCTCGACTTGGTCTTCTTCAGGTCTATCTGGTGCCTAAGCTCGTCCAAGCAAATGGCCGCAATCTGTGCAAACGAGTGTGCTTGGTGTGCAAGTCCTAACTTCTGACGGAATCTGGACTCGTCATACAGGTCGCACGCTGCCGCAATGGCGTGTTCGAGACTGGCTTTGCCTGTTGTCTGGCGGTGCCAAGTGCCATCCGCGAGTCGGTAGCGGCATTGGTACAGCAGGCTGCGGCTGCGCCTGTAGAGCACCAAATCACCGTCGCGTAAATAGACGGTTTGTGGTTGTGTGGTGGACAGGCTTGTGAGCAGCCCCACAAACCGTCTTTGGCCACTTGGCAGGGGTTTGGACTCATTCATATGAACAAGTCCCCCAGCGTGGCACCAAAGTGGCAGAAGCGTGGCTGTCGTGTAAAACGACGCTTCGGAAAGTGAAAAACCGTTGCCCCTTTCGGAGACAACGGTTTTTGTTTGGTGGCCTGGGACGGAATCGAACCATCGACACGCGGATTTTCAATCCGCTGCTCTACCAACTGAGCTACCGGGCCGGTAAGCGGAAATTATAGCAGAGGAAAAACGGCTTTTTGAGCCGTCAGGCCAGCAAGGCATCAACCGATGCGTTTGCTGCGGGACAAGTCCACGCCCAACTGCTTGAGCTTGCGGTACAGGTGGGTGCGCTCCAAGCCGGTTTTTTCAGCCACCTTGGTCATCGAGCCGCCTTCTTGGGACAGGTGGAATTCGAAGTAGGCTTTCTCAAAAGCATCGCGCGCTTCGCGCAGAGGACGGTCCAGGTCGAAGGTTTGCTCCACCACCGGGGCCTGCACTTCTTCGTGAACCATGGCGGGCATGGACAGCGCGGTTTGCGGCAAGCCCGCACTGGTTGCAGCAGCTTTGGAAGGTTCACGCGCCAAGCCTTGCTCCACTGCTTTGAGCAGCTTTTGCAAGGTGATGGGTTTTTCCAAAAAGGCTTGGGCACCGATCTTGACCGCGTCCACCGCGGTGTCGATGGTCGCGTGACCACTCATCATGATCACGGGCATGTTGAGCTGACCATTGGAGGCCCACTCCTTGAGCAAGCTCACGCCATCGGTATCGGGCATCCAGATGTCGAGCAAGACCAAGTCTGGGCGCATGTTTTGGCGCGCTGCGCGGGCCTGGGCGGCGTTTTCGGCAAGCTCCACCTGGTGCCCCTCATCAAAGAGGATTTCCGAGAGCAGGTCACGTATGCCCAGCTCGTCATCCACCACCAAAATATTTGCCATATTGCCTGTCTTGTCTCAGTTCATGCCGAGGGCAGATGGTGCCCTGCGGTTTTTGTGTCCAGTGCGAATGATAGCGAGACTTGAGCGCCTTGTTTTTCACCGTCATGCAAGACGTTGCTCAATTCGATTTTGGCTTTGTGTTCGTCCACGATTTTCTTGACCACCGCCAGCCCCAGGCCTGTGCCTTTGGACTTGGTGGTGACGTAGGGCTCGAAGGCGCGTTGCAAGATGTTGGGCTCAAAGCCGGGGCCGCTGTCGGTCACGGTCATGCGCACGCGTGAACGCGCAGCATTCCACTCTGTGCGCACACGCACACGGCCTTGACCTTGCGCAGCACTGGGCCGCGCTTCACACGCGTCCTGCGCGTTTTGCAGCAGGTTGTGAATCACTTGGCGAAGTTGCTGCTCATCACCGGCAATGGGTGGGCAAGTCGGATCGAGCTCGGCAACCACTTGCGCGCGATGCACCTGATCGCTCGCGTCATGCGTGTACAGCACCATCATGTCGGTGATCAACGTGTTCAATTGCACCGGCTTCAAGTCGGCACTGGGCAGTCGGGCGTAATCGCGAAACTCGTTGACCAAGCGTTTCATCGCATCGACCTGGTCGACGATGGTTTTGACCGACTTGATCAGCAAGGCATCGTCTTGGGCATCGAGCTTGCCCATGAGTTTGCGCTCCAGCCGCTCGGCCGACAACTGGATCGGCGTCAAGGGGTTCTTGATCTCGTGGGCCAGTCTGCGGGCCACCTCGCCCCAGGCCTGCGCACGCTCGGCCGAGACGATTTCCGAGATGTCGTCAAACACCAGCAAGCGCATACCGTCGGGCAAGACCGCCCCGCGTGCCAGCAAAGTCACAGCGGTTTCACTCAAGCCCTGGCCGGTGGCATGGATCTCGAAGGATTTTTGCCAATGGTCCAGTTCGTGGGTGTCTTTGTCGGAACGCAGCAAGGCGAACTGCTCGGCCACACCTTGTGCGAATTTTTGCAAAGTGGGCAAAGACAACAACGGCAAACCTTCATGGGCAGCCACCGGCACACGCAAAATGCGCGTGGCCCCAGGGTTGGCGGAGAAGATCACGCCTTGCGCATCGAGGACCATCACGCCTGCGGTCAGGTTGTCCAAAATAGTTTGCAAATTACCGCGCGCGGCATCAAGCTGGCGCAAGCTGCGCTCGACCGCCGTGCGTGCATCGGACAGTTGTTGCGTCATGTCTGCAAAGGACCTGGTGAGCCCCCCGAGTTCGTCTTTGCCCTGAAGAGCCAGCTTGGGCGTCAGGTCACCAGCGGCCACCTGCTGCATGCCTCGCGCCAGCAGCAGCAAAGGCCTGGCCAGTTGGTTGCCCAAAAAGAAGGCCAGCAAGATCGCCCCCAGCACGGCCATGAACAGGCTCAAGGTCAAGGTACCGATGTACATGCGGCGCAGACCTTCTCGCGCCAGCGCACGTTCTTGGTATTCGCGGTTGGCGGCCTGAACTTCCAAGGCGTTGTTGACGAGGGTCGGCGGCAGGTCCAAGGTCATCTGCAACAAGCGCTGCTCTTCGTCAAAGGCCGTGCCCGAAGCGGGGACCATGACCAAGACCTTGATGCGGCCTTTGTCGCCCCCGGGGATGGACTCATCGAGGCCCTCCACCCATTCGGTGCTGCCCTTTTGCCGCGCTTCCTTGAACTGCAAGGGCGCCGGACGCTCGGGTCGGATTTGAAAGCGCGATTGCCCTGCACTGGCCAGCATCCGGCCACTGGTGCTCCAGAGCACGGCATCGCTCGCGCCGAGCTGCTCGCGGATCTTGTCAAGGGCGAGGCCCGCACTGACATCGCTGACCTCTGACAGCTGCGATGCGGCCGAGCGCGTTTGCTTGAGCATCTCTTCGCCGAGCGTATCCAGGGTGGCGCGTCCCAAATTCAGACCGGCCATGAGCGCGGCTTCAACCTTGACGTCAAACCAGCTTTCGATGGAACGCGACACGAACTGGTAAGACACGACGTAAATCAACAAGCCAGGCACCACGCCCACCAAGCCAAAAATGGCGGCCAGCTTGAGCAGCAAGCGCGAGCCAAATTGGCCCCGGCGCAAACGCATGACCAAACGCACCGCGCCCCACAAGATGGTGATCAGCAGGCCACTCGCCACAATCCCATTGACCAGCACAAGCCATTCGTAATTTTCGTTGTAGCGCTCACGGTTGCCTGTGGCCTGGGTCAACAAGACCAGCAAGCCCAAGCCTATGACGGCCATGCTCAAGGCGCCAAGCCCCCAAAGCCAGCGGCTGGTGCGCGAGTCCAGCAGTGAAGATTTGAGACTTTGCGCCGTCAAGGGGAGCATGTCAGCGCACCATGTCGGCGGTCAATCGCAGGCTGCGTGCAATGTCCAGCCGCCAATCGACCTGGTTGCCCGCAGCGATCTGGAAGGGCCGGGGCAGCTGCGACACATCCAGCCTGAATCGGTAAGCCACGTATTGGCGGGCATCGGCATCCACATCGGCCATGTCGGCCACCTTCCAGCCGGTTTGGCGTCGCACCACGTTCAGGGCATCTTGCAGGGTGTCAAAACTTTGCGACAAACTGCTGGTGGCGCCGGAATGCGCGATGGGCTCGCTGGCGACGTTCAGACGCCAGCGGCGCGTCAAAGGCTGAAAGGCCAAGCGGTAATACCTTGAGGCGGCGCCCAGCTTCTTGTCGTACCAGTACCAGCGGTCACGCATGACCTCGGCTTCGGCCACAAAGTGAACCGCCAAGCCCTTTACCAAGGCATCTTCCACTGCAGGGCCCAGCTCGAGCTTGAACTGGGCATTGAGCAGCAAGCTGCCGTCTTGGCGTTCGACTTTGAATTCGGTCAGCTCAGCCGACGTCGATTGCGCCCAAACCGGGGCGCACACCAGCAGCCAGGCGCCGAGAAGCCAGCAACCTGCGCGCCACAGGTCAAACCCGGCGCTTTTCCAACAGTGCGTAATAAAACCCGTCATGTTCACCCAGTGCATTGTCCTCGACAGGAAGGCCTTTGGGTGTTTGACCGGGGATCAAATGCCCCGGAGAGGGGTGTAATTCAGCATCAGTGTTGCGCTTTAGAAACGCCTGCACGGTTTCGTCGCCCTCGGCCTTGAACACCGAGCAGGTGCAGTACAAGAGTTTGCCGCCTGGGGCCAACAGGGGCCAGAGCGTTTTGAGCAGCTGCGCCTGGGTCTTGGCCAGCTGCGCGCTGTCGGTGAGTCGGCGCAACCAACGCACATCGGGGTGCCTGCGCACAATGCCCGAGGCGGTGCACGGGGCATCGAGCAAGATGGCGTCAAAGGCTTGACCATCCCACCAGGCTTCTGGTTGGCCAGCATCGGCGGCTTTGACCTCGGCTTGGAGGCCCAGGCGGCTCAGGTTCTGGTGGATGCGTTCGCAGCGCTGGGCATCCACATCCAGCGCCAGCACATGGGCATGGGGGCACAACTCGAGCAAATGACCGGTTTTGCCACCGGGTGCGGCGCAGGCGTCCAGGATGCGCCATGGCCTTTGCGCATCCATGCCATGCATGAGCAAACGTGCCGAAACCTGGGCTGCTGCGTCTTGCACCGAGACATGGCCTTGCGCAAAGCCAGGCAAGCGCTGCACAGGCACGGCCTGCACCAACTGCAAGCCGTCTTGCCCCACCGGTTTGGCCATCAGGCCCACGGCCTCCAACTGCGCTTGGTAGGCGGCCACGGTGTGGTGCTGGCGGTTCACTCGCAAGGTCATGGGCGCGGCTTGTTGCGCCTGTCCCAGCAAGTCTTGCCAATGTTCGGGGTGATCGGCTTTCAAGCGATCGATCCACCACTGCGGGTGGTTCCATTGCGCGACCGGGTTGGCATCGGTTTGGGCCACCAGCACTGCACGCTCACGCATGAAACGTCGCAAGCAGGCATTGATGAAGCCGCTTTGGGCTTTGGTCTGGTGTTGTTGGCGGGCCGCTTCAACGGCTTGGTTGACCAGGGTGTGCACCGGATAAGGCGCACCGACTTCATCCCAGCACAGGGCCAAAGCCGTACACAAGAGGGCATCAGCGGCGGGCGGCGGGGCCTTGGCGGCCAGCAGTTCGCGCAAGGCCGTGGCCCGCCCCAATTGGCGCAAGACCTGAAAGCTCAGGGCCTGCACGCCGGGGCGCAGTTCATGGGGCACGCGCTCCAATTGAGCGGTCAAGGATTGACCTTGGCGTGTGGCCTGCACCGCGCTGGCGGTCGCTTGCATCAAACGCCACAAGGGCGCAGAGGCCCCCTGCGTCGCCGCCGAAGAGTTGTGGGTGGAATTCATCAAAAGGTCAGTTGGAGGCCACGCTCAAATCCATGCGCAAGGCGGGCTTGAATTTCAGGCGACGCGCCAGCCAGGCGGCCGGGCGCATCTCCAGAGCCTCGTTGTAGGCGGCGACCGCCACGTGGTAAGGGATCACAGCCGCGGGCAGGGTCTGGCGCATGCGGCTCAAGGCGATGTCCAAATCGGGTTTGACCGCCTCGGAGACGATCAACAAAACGCGGCGTACTTCGGCCACCAGGAGTTGGTGCTGTTGCACGACCAGCTTTTGAGTTTCCCCCTCCAGGGGCTGCAAACGCACTTGGGTCAGGGCATCTAGCAGATCGTCGCAGACGGTTTGCAGCCCTTGCAGCGATGGGAGGTCTTCTTCGGTGGCCAAGGATTGACGGGCCGCGATGCCGCCTTGCAAACGCACCAGCAAACGCAGCCAGACGGCGTCCACGCTGCTCCATTGGCGAATGACTTCGCTGCGCAAACGCACCAAACGGTTGTGCGCGCCCACGACCCAAAACAGGACCAGCGCCACCAGCAAGCCAAAGATCAAAGCCACCATGGGTTCACCTTTTGGGGATGTCTTGAACAAAACAGCCCCTGACCGCAAGCGGTACAGGGGCTGGTCGGGATCACCGTCGATGCGGTGACCTCACGCTTTAGGCGGCTTCGCCAGCGTCTGCAGGAGCGTCTTCGACAGACTCACCGGCCAGATCAGCGGCTTCAGCATCGGCAATGGCGCGGCGCTCGGCGTCGTCCATCGCATCTTTCACCTTGCGGGCCTGGTGGTAAGCCAAACCGGTACCGGCAGGAATCAAGCGACCCACGATCACGTTTTCCTTCAGGCCACGCAGCTCGTCGCGCTTGCCCATGATGGCCGCCTCGGTCAACACGCGGGTGGTTTCCTGGAAGGAAGCAGCCGAGATGAAGGAGTCGGTCGACAAGGAAGCCTTGGTGATACCCAGCAACAAGTTGCTGTAGGTCGCAGGGATCTTGCCATCGCGTTGCAAGGCGTCGTTGGTGTTGAGCATTTCGGAGCGCTCCACCTGTTCGCCAGCGATGTAGTTGGAGTCACCCGAGTTCTCGACCACGACACGGCGCAGCATCTGACGAACAATCACTTCGATGTGCTTGTCGTTGATCTTCACGCCTTGCAAGCGGTAAACGTCTTGCACTTCGTCGACGATGTAGCGGGCCAGCTCTTCGATGCCCAAGAGGCGCAAGATGTCTTGTGGGTCGGCTGGGCCGTCCACAATGCTTTCGCCCTTGTTGACCACTTGGCCTTCGTGCACCAGGATGTTCTTCTCTTTGGGGATCAGTTCATCCCAGACCTTGCCTTCAGGGTCGGTGATCTGCAAGCGAACCTTGCCTTTGGTCTCTTTACCGAAGGACACGGTACCGGTGATCTCGGCCAGCATGCCCTTGTCTTTGGGCGAGCGGGCTTCGAACAGTTCGGCCACACGTGGCAAACCGCCGGTGATGTCTCGGGTCTTCTGACCTTCGACAGGGATACGGGCCAGCACTTCGCCTGGGCCCACGTCCATGCCGTCGCGCACTTGGATCAGCGCGCCGATCTGGAAGCCGATCGTCACCGAGTGATCGGTGCCGGGGATCTTGACTTCTTTGCCCTGGGCGTCGATCAGTTTGACCTGAGGACGGACCACTTTGGCGGCTCCGCGACGCTTGGGATCGATCACCACCAGAGTGGACAGACCGGTCACTTCGTCGACCTGCTTGGCCACGGTCAGACCTTCTTCGACGTTCTCGAATTTCACCTGACCGGCGAATTCGGTGATGATCGGGCGGGTCAATGGGTCCCAGTTGGCCAAAATAGTGCCGGCCTTGATGGTCTGATCGGCCTTGATCGACAGGATCGCGCCATAAGGCACTTTGTGACGCTCACGCTCACGGCCGTGTTCGTCGTGGATGATGATTTCGCCGGAACGGGCAATCACCACCAACTCGCCTTTGCTGTTGGTCACATAACGCATCGTGGCATTGAAGCCGATGATGCCGTTGGACTTGGCTTCCACACTGGAGGCCACAGCCGCACGCGAAGCCGCACCACCGATGTGGAAGGTACGCATGGTCAGCTGGGTGCCTGGTTCACCGATGGACTGGGCAGCGATCACACCGACGGCTTCGCCGTTGTTGACCAAACCACCACGGCCCAGATCGCGGCCATAACACTTGGCGCACAGGCCAAAGCGTGTGGCGCAAGTCAGTGCGGTGCGGACCTTGACTTCATCAACGCCAGCGGCTTCAAGTTCGTCGATCAGGTCTTCGTCCAGCATGGTGCCGGCAGCGGCCAAGACCGAGCGGTTTTCGGGGTGCAGCACGTCGTCGGCGGCGGTACGACCCAAGATGCGGTCGCGCAACGATTCGATCACTTCACCGCCTTCAACGATGGCGCGCATCAGCGAACCGTCGGAAGTGCCGCAATCGAGTTCTGTCACCACCAAGTCTTGCGTCACGTCCACCAGACGGCGGGTCAAGTAACCCGAGTTGGCGGTCTTCAAAGCCGTGTCGGCCAGGCCTTTACGTGCACCGTGTGTCGAGATGAAGTACTGCAACACGTTCAGACCTTCACGGAAGTTCGCCGTGATGGGGGTCTCAATGATCGAGCCGTCAGGCTTGGCCATCAGGCCACGCATACCGGCCAGCTGGCGAATCTGCGCTGCAGAACCGCGGGCACCGGAGTCGGCCATCATGTAGATCGAGTTGAAGGACTCCTGCTCGACTTCCTTGCCGTGGCGGTCGATGGTCTTTTCCTTGCGCAACTGGTCCATCATCACCTTGGACACGGCGTCTCCAGCCTTGCCCCAGATGTCCACCACCTTGTTGTAGCGCTCGCCAGCGGTCACCAGACCCGAGACATATTGCTGCTCGATGTCTTTGACTTCTTTCTCAGCGGCTTCAATGATGCCGGGCTTTTCAGGCGGCACCAGCATGTCGTCGATGCCGATCGAGATGCCCGCACGTGTGGCCAGACGGAAGCCGTTTTGCAACAGCTTGTCGGCGAACACCACGGTCTCTTTCAAACCGCACTTGCGGAAAGAAGTGTTGATCAGCTTGGAGATCTCTTTCTTCTTCAGCGCCTTGTTCAGGTTGCTGAAGGGCAAGCCCTTGGGCAAGATCTCGGACAGCAAGGCACGGCCCACGGTGGTGTCCACCATCGACACCGAAGACTCGAACTCGCCAGTGGCTTTGTTCTTGGTCCACTCGGTCATGCGCACGGTGACCTTGGCGGTCAGGTCCACAGCACCGGCGTCCAAAGCGCGCTGCACTTCGCCGATGTCGGCAAAGATCAGGCCTTCGCCCTTGGCATTGATGCGGTCGCGGGTCGTGTAATACAGACCCAGCACCACGTCTTGCGAAGGCACGATGGAAGGTTCGCCAGACGCAGGGAACAAGATGTTGTTCGAAGCCAGCATCAATGTGCGAGCTTCCATCTGCGCTTCCACCGACAGCGGAACGTGAACGGCCATTTGGTCACCGTCGAAGTCGGCGTTGAAAGCCGCGCAAACGAGGGGGTGCAACTGGATGGCTTTGCCTTCGATGAGCAGGGGCTCAAAGGCCTGGATGCCCAAACGGTGCAGCGTTGGCGCACGGTTGAGCATGACGGGGTGCTCTTTGATGACCTCTTCCAAGATGTCCCAAACCACCGGTGTACCGGCTTCGACTTCTTTCTTCGCGGCCTTGATGGTGGTCGCGATGCCCATGGCTTCGAGACGCGCAAAGATGAAGGGCTTGAACAACTCGATGGCCATCAACTTGGGCAAGCCGCACTGGTGCAGCTTCAGGGTTGGGCCCACGGTAATCACTGAACGACCGGAGTAGTCGACGCGCTTACCCAGCAAGTTCTGACGGAAACGTCCGCTCTTGCCTTTGATCATGTCGGCCAAAGACTTCAAGGCACGCTTGTTGGCGCCGGTCATGGCCTTGCCGCGACGGCCGTTGTCCAGCAAGCTGTCCACGGCTTCTTGCAACATGCGCTTTTCGTTGCGGGCAATGATTTCGGGCGCTTTCAATTCCAGCAAACGGCGCAGACGGCTGTTGCGGTTGATCACGCGGCGGTACAGGTCGTTCAGGTCGGAGGTCGCGAAGCGGCCACCGTCCAGTGGCACCAAAGGACGCAGGTCCGGTGGCAACACGGGCAGCACTTCCAGCACCATCCACTCGGGCTTGATGCCGGACTTCTTGAACGCTTCCAGCACTTTCAGGCGCTTCGCGTTTTTCTTGACCTTGAGCTCGGAGCCCGTCAGGTCGCCGCGCAGACGTTCGATCTCGCTTTCGATGTCGATGCCTTGCAACAATTCCTTGATGCCTTCGGCGCCCATCTTGGCTTGGAATTCGTCGCCGTATTCCTTGACTTTGGCGTCGTAGTCGTCCTCAGACATGATGCTGAATTTCTTCAGCGGGGTCATGCCTGGATCGGTGACCACATAGGCTTCAAAGTACAACACGCGCTCGATGTCGCGCAGCGTCATGTCGAGCACCAGGCCCAAACGCGATGGCAGCGACTTCAAGAACCAGATGTGGGCGCAAGGCGCGGCCAGGTCGATGTGACCCATGCGTTCGCGACGCACTTTGGTTTGCGTGACTTCAACGCCGCACTTCTCGCAGATCACGCCGCGGTGCTTGAGGCGCTTGTACTTGCCGCACAAGCATTCGTAGTCTTTGATGGGGCCAAAAATCTTGGCGCAAAACAGACCATCGCGCTCGGGCTTGAAGGTGCGGTAGTTGATGGTTTCAGGCTTTTTCACTTCGCCGAAAGACCAAGAACGGATCTTCTCGGGCGAGGCCAGACCGATGCGGATGGCATCGAAATGCTCATCGGGCGTGAACTGCTTGAACAGGTCGAGTAGTGATTTCATGGTTTGAATCCTTTGCCTGTGAATTAAGAACGCTCGAGCTCAATGTCAAGACCCAGCGAACGGATTTCCTTGACCAGCACGTTGAACGATTCGGGCATGCCCGCCTCGATGGAGTGTTCACCTTTGACGATGTTTTCGTAGACCTTGGTACGGCCTTGCACGTCGTCGGACTTGACGGTGAGCATCTCTTGCAGGACGTAGGAGGCGCCATACGCTTCCAGCGCCCACACTTCCATCTCACCGAAACGCTGACCACCGAACTGCGCTTTACCACCCAGCGGCTGCTGTGTGACCAAGCTGTAAGGACCGGTCGAACGGGCGTGCATCTTGTCGTCCACCAAGTGGTGCAGCTTCAAGTAGTGCATGTAGCCGATGGTGGTTGGACGGTCAAAGGCGTCGCCTGTGCGGCCGTCAAACAAGTTGGCTTGTGTGCGTGTGGCGGTCAGACCCTTGGCCTTGGCCAAGTCTTCTGGGTAAGCCAGTTGCAGCATCGCGCGGATTTCTTCTTCGGCAGCACCGTCGAAGACGGGCGAAGCGAAGGGGAAACCTTCTTTGAGGTTCTCGGCCATGGCCAAGACTTCGTCGTCGGTCAGTTGCGACAGGTCTTCCTTGCGGCCCAGACTGTTGTACAGCTGATCGAACAGCTTGCGCAGCTCAGCGATCTTTTCCAGACGCTGGGTTTCGGCCTGCAGCATGTTGCCGATGCGGTGACCGATGCCTTTGCCGGCCCAGCCCAAGTGAACTTCAAGCACCTGACCCACGTTCATGCGCGATGGCACGCCCAGGGGGTTCAACACGATGTCCGCGGGGGTACCGTCGGCCATGTAAGGCATGTCTTCGACGGGGACGATCTTGGAGACCACACCCTTGTTGCCGTGACGACCGGCCATCTTGTCACCGGGCTGCAAGCGGCGCTTGACGGCCAGGTAGACCTTGACCATCTTGAGCACGCCCGCTGGCAATTCGTCGCCTTGGGTGAGTTTCTTGCGCTTTTCTTCAAAGGACAGGTCGAAGCTGTGACGTGTTTGCTCCAACGAGTTCTTGATGGACTCGAGCTGACCGGCCACTTCGTCTTCGGCGGGGCGGATGTCGAACCAGTGGAACTTGTCCACGGACTCGAGGTAGGCCTTGTCGATCTTGGTCCCTTTGGCCAGTTTCTGAGGACCGCCATTGGCCACGCGACCAATCAGCAGTTTTTCGATACGGTCAAACGCGTCGGCTTCCACAATGCGCAGCTGGTCGTTCAGGTCCAGACGGAAGCGCTTGAGCTCGTCGTCAATGATCTGTTGGGCACGCTTGTCGCGCACGATGCCTTCACGGGTGAAGACCTGCACGTCGATCACAGTGCCTTGCGAGCCTTGGTCCACGCGCAGCGAGGTGTCTTTCACGTCCGAAGCCTTCTCGCCGAAGATGGCGCGCAGCAGCTTCTCTTCGGGTGTGAGCGTGGTCTCGCCTTTGGGGGTGACCTTGCCGACCAGCACGTCGCCGGGTTGCACTTCGGCACCCACGTAGATGATGCCGGAGTCGTCCAGTCGACCGAGTTGTTGCTCGGACAGGTTGGGGATATCGCGCGAAATTTCTTCGGCGCCCAACTTGGTGTCACGGGCCATGACCACGAGTTCTTCGATGTGGATCGAGGTGTAGCGGTCTTCGGCCACCACGCGCTCAGAGATCAAGATCGAATCTTCGAAGTTGTAGCCGTTCCAGGGCATGAAGGCGATCAGCATGTTCTGACCGATGGCGATTTCGCCCAGGTCGGTCGAGGCGCCGTCGGCGATCACATCACCCTTGGCCAGCTTGTCGCCACGCTTGACGATGGGGCGCTGGTGGATGTTGGTGTTTTGGTTGGAACGTTGGTATTTGATCAGGTTGTAGATGTCCACACCGACTTCACCGGCCACGGCTTCCGCGTCGTTCACGCGGATGACGATGCGGGTGGCGTCCACATAGTCCACCACACCACCACGGGTGGCGGTGACCACGGTGCCGGAGTCGACCGCGGCGACGCGCTCGATGCCAGTACCGACCATGGGCTTTTCTGGGCGCAACACGGGCACCGCTTGACGCGACATGTTCGCACCCATCAAGGCGCGGTTCGCATCGTCGTGCTCGAGGAAAGGCACCAAAGAGGCCGCGACCGACACGATCTGTGCAGGTGACACGTCCATGTATTGGATGCGCTCGGCGCCGCACAGGATGGATTCGCCTTTTTCACGCGCGGAGACCAGGTCACCGGTCAGCTTGCCTTCTTTGTCCAAAGCAGCGTTGGCCTGAGCGATGACGTATTTGCCTTCTTCGATGGCCGACAGGTAGTCGATGTCCATCGTGACTTTGCCATCGATCACACGGCGGTACGGGGTTTCGATGAAACCGTACTCGTTGAGGCGGGCGTACAAAGCCAAAGAGTTGATCAGACCAATGTTCGGGCCTTCAGGCGTTTCGATGGGGCAGACGCGACCGTAGTGGGTCACGTGCACGTCACGCACTTCAAAGCCGGCACGCTCGCGGGTCAAACCACCTGGGCCAAGAGCCGACACGCGGCGCTTGTGGGTGATCTCGGCCAGAGGGTTGGTCTGGTCCATGAACTGCGACAACTGCGAAGCACCAAAGAACTCTTTCAACGCCGCCGAGATCGGCTTGGAGTTGATCAGGTCGTGCGGCATCAAAGGCTCTTGCTCGGCTTGGCCCAGACGCTCTTTCACAGCTTTTTCGATACGTGCCAGACCGGTACGGTACTGGTTTTCGGCCAATTCGCCCACGCAACGCACGCGGCGGTTGCCCAAGTGGTCGATGTCGTCGACTTCGCCATTGCCGTTGCGCAGATCCACCAAGATCTTGACCACGGCCAAGATGTCTTCGTTGGTCAACACCATGGGGCCTGTGGACTCGCCACAGCCCACACGGGCGTTGAACTTCATACGGCCCACGCGCGACAGGTCGTAAGTGTCGGGGTTGTAGAACAGGCGCTGGAACAAAGCCTGCACAGCGTCTTCTGTCGGTGGCTCGCCAGGGCGCATCATGCGGTAGATGGCCACGCGTGCAGCGAACTCATCCACGGTTTCATCGATGCGCAGGGTTTGCGAGATGTACGCGCCTTGGTCCAGTTCGTTGGTGTAGATGCACTGAACGTCTTGGATGCCCGATGTGCGCAGCTTTTTCAGGAGGGCTTCGGTGACTTCTTCGTTGGCCTTGGCGATGATTTCACCCGTGTCGCCATCAACGATGGCTTTGGCGATCACGCGACCGATGAGGAAGTCTTCAGGGACGCTGATGTGCGTGGTGCCCGATTGCTCGAGCTCACGCGTGTGGCGCACGGTGATGCGCTTGTCTTTGGCCACCACCACTTTGCCGGACTTGTCGGTGATGTCAAAACGGGCGACTTCACCACGCAGACGCTCGGCCACAAATTCCATTTGCGCGCCGCTGTCCATCAGGCGGAAGTTGTCGTTGACGAAGAAGTTCGCCAGGATCGATTCTGGGTTCAGGCCAATGGCCTTGAGCAGGATCGAAACAGGCATCTTGCGACGGCGGTCAACGCGGAAATACAAGATGTCTTTCGGGTCGAATTCAAAGTCGAGCCAAGAGCCGCGGTAAGGGATGATGCGGGCCGAGAACAGCAATTTGCCCGAGCTGTGGGTCTTGCCCTTGTCGTGTTCGAAGAACACGCCAGGCGAACGGTGCAACTGAGACACGATCACGCGCTCGGTACCGTTGATGATGAAGGAGCCTTTGTCGGTCATCAAAGGCACTTCGCCCATGTAGACCTCTTGCTCTTTGACTTCCTTGACCACTTTGGACTGCGAGGTCGAAGACTCGCGGTCGTAAATAATGAGTTGAACGCGGGCACGCACTGCGGACGAGAACGTCAGACCACGGGTCTGGCATTCGCGCACGTCAAAGGCAGGCTTGGCCAGGTTGTACTCAACAAACTTCATCTCCACAAAGCCGTTGTGCGAGACGATGGGGAATGCAGACTCAAACGCGGCTTGCAAACCCTCGTGTGTGCGTTTGGATGAGACAACACCCGCTTGCAGGAAAGACGTGTAAGCGTCTTTTTGCATTTGCAGCAGGTAAGGAACTTCGAGCACGCTCTCGCGGCTGCCGAAACTTTTGCGAATTCGCTTGCGTTCGGTATAGGAATAGGACATGAGATCTCCGGGCTTGATCTTTCAGGACTGGGTGCCAAGAGTGCTTTTGGCACTCTCAACGGGCTTGGCGGCTGGCCTCTACCAGCGTTGGCGGACGATTGCGCATTGCACGCAACCCGAACCAAGGGTCTTCTGCAGTCGGGTCAGAAGACACTGAAAAACAGCCCCAAACAAGCTGCTTTTCGGTGCGCTCTTCAAGCACCAAAGGCTGGAGGCCCTTGCGGACACTCCAGCCTTGGAACGAGACCGAATTACTTGAGTTCGGCCTTGGCGCCAGCTTCTTCCAGCTTTTTCTTAGCGGCTTCAGCGTCAGCTTTTGGCAGGCCTTCTTTGACGGCCTTAGGAGCGCCGTCCACCAGGTCTTTGGCTTCTTTCAAGCCCAGACCGGTGATTTCGCGCACAGCTTTAATCACGGACACTTTGTTGGCGCCAGCTTCGACCAGAACGACGTTGAAGTCGGTCTTCTCTTCAGCAGCAGCACCACCAGCAGCAGCGCCGCCAGCAGCAGGAGCGGCCATAGCAGCAGCGCTCACACCAAATTTCTCTTCGATGGCTTTCACCAGGTCGTTGAGTTCCATGACCGTCATGCTGTCCAGCGCGGTCAAAAATGCGTCTTTATCGAATGCCATTTTTATTTCCTAACAATTGGTTAAAACACGAACGCTGGCCTTAAGCGGCAACAGCTTCGCCTTCGCCTTTTTTGGCCGCCAAAGCGCCCAACACCACTGCGGTGCGAGACATCGGCGACATCAACAAGCCACACAACTGAGCCAACAACACTTCTTTCGAAGGGATGCTTGCCAATTGCTTAACGCCGTTCACGTCCAAAGCTTTGCCTGCAAATGCGCCTGCACGAATGACCAACTTGTCGTTGGTTTTCGCGAAGTCAGCCACCACTTTCGCGGCGGCAACTGCATCTTCAGAGAAGCCGTAGATCAGCGGACCGGTCATCTGGTCGGCGACAACTTCAAACTGGCTTCCAGCCACAGCACGGCGAGCCAAGGTGTTTTTCAACACGCTCAGCGAAACGCCTTGGCTGCGGGCTTTGACGCGCAGGTTGGTCATGTCAGCGACCGTGATACCACGGTATTCCGCAATCACCAGCGTTTGAGCTTTAGCGGCGAGGTCGGTCACTTCGGTGATGACCGCTTCTTTCTCACTGCGATTCAGACTCAAGGTCTACTCCTTTATATGTGTCTTCGGGTTGCCCCTTGTACACGCCTATTTGCAGCGACCAACTGTTTTGGATTGATATCCATCTGCAGCGGGATCGCCATCTGCGTTGGCCCAAACCTTCAGCGCGGGCTGTCGGTTTGTTGATTAAGCACAGCGGTGTGTGCACCAACGGTCTTGGATGGCCTGCTGACCCTTTGCAAGATCAGCAGCCCACCACATTGAGCAGGCCTTTCGGACCGCTCAAATTTTTTTACCGCAATCAAGCTGCGATGGATTGTGTGTCGACGCGAACGCCCACACCCATGGTCGAGGACACAGCGACTTTGCGCAGGTAAACACCCTTGCTGGTGGCCGGCTTGGCTTTCACCAAAGCTTCGATCAATGCAGCCAAGTTGCCTTGCAACTTGTCAGAGTCGAACGAACGACGACCGATGGTGCCGTGCACGATACCGGCTTTGTCCACGCGGAACTGCACTTGACCAGCTTTCGCGTTCTTCACAGCGGTGGCCACATCAGGCGTCACGGTACCGACTTTGGGGTTAGGCATCAGGCCACGTGGGCCCAAGATCTGACCCAAAGTACCCACAACGCGCATGGCGTCAGGGGCAGCGATCACCACGTCGAAAGGCATGTCACCGGCCTTGACCATCGCGGCCAGGTCGTCCATACCCACCACGTCAGCACCAGCGGCTTTGGCTTCTTCAGCCTTGGCGCCTTGTGCGAAAACGGCCACGCGAGCGGTTTTGCCAGTGCCGTTTGGCAAGACAACAGCACCACGAACCACTTGGTCAGATTTCTTGGCATCGATACCGAGTTGCACAGCCACGTCGATGGACTCATCGAACTTGGCGGTGGCAGCTTCTTTGACGATGACCAAAGCGTCAGCCAGGGCGTACAGCTTGTTGCTGTCGACTTTGCCGGCCAGGGCTTTTTGTTTTTTGGTGAGCTTGGACATTTACACGCCCTCCACATTCACGCCCATGGAACGGGCAGTACCAGCGATGGTGCGAACAGCTGCGTCCAAATCGGCCGCTGTCAGATCTTTCATCTTGGTCTTGGCGATTTCTTCCAGCTGAGCGCGGGTGATCTTGCCGACCTTTTCCAGACCTGGCTTGGTCGAAGCCTTGTCGATCTTGATGGACTTCTTGATCAAGGTCGCAGCAGGTGGCGTCTTGATGATGAAGGTGAAGGACTTGTCTGCAAAAGCAGTGATGACCACTGGCAATGGCAGACCGGGCTCAACGCCTTGGGTCTGGGCGTTGAACGCCTTGCAGAATTCCATGATGTTCAAACCACGTTGACCCAATGCTGGGCCAATAGGTGGCGATGGATTGGCTTTACCAGCTGGAACTTGCAGCTTGATGAAGCCGACGATTTTCTTCGCCATGCTTTTCTCCTTGCGGGTGATAACGCCCTGTCCTTTCGGACCTCGAGCTTCCCGGGGTTAACGACTCACTTGCAATGTCTGGCGCCGAGTCGGGAAGCGCCAAACAGAAAATTTGAAGACCGATCAGGTCTTTTCGACTTGGCTGAACTCCAACTCGACGGGTGTTGCGCGACCGAAAATGGTCACCGACACGCGCATCTTGTTGCGCTCGTAGTTGACTTCTTCAACGGTGCCATTGAAGTCGGTGAATGGACCTTCCTTGACGCGGATGTATTCACCCACCTCAAACTCGACCTTGTGACGCGGCTTGTCTGTGCCCTCTTGCATCTGACTCACGATTTTCGCGACGTCAGACTCAGAAATAGGTGCAGGACGGTTTTTGGCGCCACCCACAAAGCCTGTGACTTTGTTGGTGTGCTTGACCAGGTGCCAAGTTTCGTCATCCATCACCATTTCCACCAGCACATAGCCAGGGAAGAACTTGCGTTCTGTGGTGCGCTTTTGACCATTCTTGACTTCCACCACTTCTTCGGTGGGCACCAAGATGC
The DNA here is from genome assembly GCF_030053395.1 of Limnohabitans lacus. Taxonomy (GTDB): domain Bacteria; phylum Pseudomonadota; class Gammaproteobacteria; order Burkholderiales; family Burkholderiaceae_C; genus Limnohabitans_A; species Limnohabitans_A lacus. Next base: position 17,976 of record NZ_JASGBH010000008.1, read on the forward strand.
GGCCAAATTTGGACTCCATTCCCGAGCGCGCGATGCGCTCGATGATGTTGCGCTCGACAGCCTTCTCCATGCCGGAGTAGGCATGAACCACATACCACTTCAGGTCAGGATTGGTGGACGAACCCGCCATGGGCGCGTTGACTACAGCATCGTTCATTATTTTTTCCACCCAAGAATCAGATCGTAAAAAACCCATTCCAGAGTTTTGTCGGTGAGCCATAAGAACACGGCCATCACCACCACAAAGCCAAACACATAAGCAGTGATTTGCATCGCTTCTTTGCGCTCAGGCCAAACCACCTTCTTGACTTCACGAACCGCATCGCGGCCAAAAGCCAGGAGCTGACGCCCCGTCTCGGAAGTGAAAAACACTGCCACAGCAGCCGCCAAGCCCACCAGCAGGCCAGCCCACTGAACCAGACTGCCTTGCGCGCTCAGCATGGAAAAAGCCACCAACGCAGCAATCACCAATGCACCCGCCACAGCCAAGCGCATTTTGTCGCCAGAGGCGCTCACAGTTTGTACTTCAGACGTTGCCATACGGCTTGGAAACCTTTTTTGCACCTCGAAAATCAAGGCGCTTATCAGACAAGGAAGCCCGCTAGAGTCTAGCGGGCTTGAAAATCCACCTTTTCAGGTGGCAGGGGCAGTAGGAATCGAACCTACAACCTTCGGTTTTGGAGACCGACGCTCTGCCAATTGAGCTATACCCCTACGAAAACCTCTTAAGCGATGATCTTGGCAACCACGCCAGCGCCGACGGTACGGCCGCCTTCGCGGATAGCGAAACGCAGACCTTCTTCCATGGCGATGGGGTTGATCAACTTCACAGTGATCGACACGTTGTCGCCAGGCATCACCATCTCTTTGCCTTCTGGCAATTCGATCGCGCCGGTCACGTCAGTCGTACGGAAGTAGAACTGAGGGCGGTAGTTGTTGAAGAAAGGCGTGTGACGGCCACCTTCGTCTTTGGACAAGACATAGATCTCGCCCGTGAAGTGGGTGTGGGGCTTGATCGAGCCGGGCTTGCACAGCACTTGGCCGCGCTCGACGTCTTCGCGCTTGGTGCCGCGCAACAAGATACCGACGTTGTCGCCAGCTTGACCTTGGTCCAGCAGCTTGCGGAACATCTCAACGCCTGTGCAAGTGGTCTTGACGGTGTCTTTGATACCCACGATTTCGATTTCTTCGCCGACTTTGACGATACCGCGCTCGATACGGCCAGTCACCACAGTGCCGCGACCAGAGATCGAGAACACGTCTTCCACGGGCATCAAGAATGCGCCGTCCACTGCGCGGTCAGGCGTAGGGATGTATGTGTCCAAAGCTTCGGCCAACTTGAAGATGGCTTGCTCGCCCAGAGGACCTTTGTCGCCTTCCAGAGCCAGCTTGGCGGAACCTTGCACGATGGGGGTGTCGTCGCCTGGGAAGTCGTACTTGGACAACAACTCGCGAACTTCCATCTCGACCAGTTCCAACAACTCAGCGTCGTCAACCATGTCGCACTTGTTCAGGAACACGATGATGTAAGGCACGCCCACTTGACGGGCCAACAAGATGTGCTCGCGGGTCTGAGGCATAGGGCCGTCAGCAGCGGAGCAAACCAAAATAGCGCCATCCATCTGAGCAGCGCCAGTGATCATGTTCTTCACATAGTCAGCGTGGCCAGGGCAGTCCACGTGAGCGTAGTGACGGTTTTCTGTTTCGTACTCAACGTGAGCGGTGTTGATCGTGATACCACGAGCTTTTTCTTCGGGCGCTGCGTCGATCTGGTCGTACGCTTTGGCAGCACCGCCGAACTTGGCAGCCAACACGGTGGTGATGGCAGCAGTCAGTGTGGTCTTGCCGTGGTCAACGTGACCGATGGTGCCAACGTTGACGTGCGGTTTGGTCCGCTCAAATTTCTCTTTTGCCATTTTTTCAACTCCGAAAAGTAATGATCAACAACCAAGACAGAGGGGCGCACAACTTGCGTTGAACGCCCCATAACTGGTGCCCTTGGCGGGAATCGGACCCGCGACCTCTCCCTTACCAAGGGAGTGCTCTACCACTGAGCCACAAGGGCGAAAATCTTGACCAACCCTGCCGAATGACTGGAGCGGGAAACGGGAATCGAACCCGTGTCATTAGCTTGGAAGGCTAAGGTTCTACCATTGAACTACTCCCGCACTGATTGCGTCGCATGAGTGGCTGCAACGCCAATGCTTGGAAACCATTTCCAAATGCTCTACTTGTCAACCGACATAAGCCAGTTTGCTGGTGGAGGAGACTGGATTCGAACCAGTGTAGGCGTAAGCCAACAGATTTACAGTCTGCCCCCTTTAGCCACTCGGGCACCCCTCCAGAAGCGAGTCTTAGATTATGCCATCATTTCTTTGACTCCCGCAAGATCGCTGAAAAGTTTTTACCACGCGATCGTTTTTCTGGCGTGACGTCGCAAAAAATCATTGGCCTCCGCGAAATGACCACACCCCAAAAAAGGTGCGGGGGGGCGCATCGCCGACAAAGGCGAGGGGTGATTGGCCTCCAGGACCAAATGCCGGTCTGAGCCGGCCGAAGCCTGAATCAAACCCTTTTTGGCTTGTGCATGCGCACCCCAGAGCATGAAAACCACCGGTTGCTGGCCTTGCGCCACTGCGGCGACCAAAGCATCGGTCAAGCCCTCCCAGCCCCAACGGGCATGGCTGGCGGGCTGCCCTTGCTCGACCGTCAAACAGGTATTGAGGAGCAAAACACCCTGCTTGGCCCACGAATGCAATGAGCCATGATTGGACGGTGGTCGCCCCAAGCTGGCTTGCAATTCTTTGAAGATGTTGCGCAGGCTGGGGGGGATGCGCACCCCCTCAGGCACCGAAAAGGACAGGCCTTCGGCTTGACCAGGCCCGTGGTACGGGTCTTGCCCCAAGATCACCACCCGGACATCGTGCAGGGGCGTCAAAGCCAAGGCGCGAAAAGGATCAGGCGGATAAACCACCGCATCGGCTTGTATCGCTTGAGCCAACCGAGTGCTCAAAGCCTGCCCCTGCTCGCTGGACAAAAAGGTTTGAACCAAGTCCCGCCACCCAGGGTCCAAACGCGACAAGTTTGGCGGCCAAACGGTCAAACGCCCAGTGGCCCCATCGTCAAACAGCCCGCCTTGCTGCGCCACGAGACTCAGGCAAACAATTGCGCCAAGGCTTCGCCGGGCTCGGCGGCGCGCATGAAGGCTTCACCGACCAAGAAGGCGTGGACGTTGGCATCACGCATGCGCTTGACGTCTTCGGCCTTCAAGATGCCACTTTCGGTCACCAGCAGGCGATCGGAAGGCACATCGGGCAACATGTCCAAAGTGGTTTGCAAAGTGACCTCGAAGGTGCGCAAATTGCGGTTATTGATGCCGACCAAGCGGGTTTTCAGCTTCAAGGCCCGCGTCAACTCTTCGCGGTCATGCACCTCGACCAGGACGGCCATGTCCAAGCTGCGGGCAATGGCTTCTAAATCGGCCATTTGCGCATCGTCCAGGCAGGCAGCGATCAACAAGATCGCATCCGCGCCCATGGCCCGGGCTTCATAGACCTGGTAGGCGTCCACCATGAAGTCTTTGCGCAGAACCGGCAGATCACAACTGGCTCGGGCTTGTTTGAGGTAATCCACGCTGCCCTGAAAAAACTGTTTGTCGGTCAACACCGACAGGCAAGCGGCGCCATGCTCGGCATAGCTTTGCGCGATGTCGGCCGGTATGAAGTCGGCGCGCAAAACGCCTTTGGAGGGGCTGGCTTTTTTGACCTCAGCGATCACCGCCGCTTGGCCGGCCACGATTTTGGCGCGCATGGCCGCTTCAAAGTCCCGGGTCAGCACGCGGCTTTCGGCATCGGCGCGCATGGCGGCCAAGGGCTTCTTGGCCAAAGCGGCGGCGACCTCTTCGCGTTTGACTGCGACGATTTTGTTGAGGATGTCACTCATGATGCTTTTCCCGATCGGGCGCTTGGGCGCCAGTTTTCAAAATTCGAACAAAGACGTAGTGCATGACCACGCCTGCGATGACAAACATAGACGACACACCCAAGGCGATCCAGGCGCCCGCGTCGTGCCACATCCTCAGGCCGCAGTCTGGCTGAAGGCCACAAACTGCGCCAGCTTGGCCTTGGCGGCACCGGACTCGATGGCCGCACGGGCGCGCTCAATGCCCTCGGCAATGCTGCCGGCCACATTGGCCGCGTACAGGGCGGCGCCGGCATTGAGCATCACGATGTCACGGGCAGCGCCAGGTTGGTTGTCGAGCACACCACGCAACACGGCCAAAGATTGCTCAGGCGTGTCCACACGCAGTGCGCGATTGCTGGCCATGGGCAAGCCAAAGTCTTCCGGGTGGATTTCGTATTCTCTGATTTGACCGTTCTTGAGCTCACCGACCACCGTCGATGCCCCCAGACTGATCTCGTCCATGCCATCGCGGCCGTAAACCACCACCGCATGTTCAGCACCCAAGCGTTGCAAAGCCCGCACCTGAATGCCCACCAAATCGGAGTGGAACACGCCCATCAAGATGTTGGGCGCCCCAGCCGGATTCGTCAGCGGCCCGAGGATGTTGAAGATGGTACGGATGCCCAACTCTTTGCGCACTGGCGCCACATTCTTCATGGCAGGGTGGTGGTTGGGGGCGAACATGAAACCGATGCCCACCTCTTCAATGGATCGGGCGATCTGCTCGGGTGTGAGGTTCAGATTGGCGCCCAGCGTCTCGACCACATCGGCGCTGCCGGATTTGCTGCTGACGCTGCGACCGCCGTGCTTGGCCGTTTTGGCACCCGCTGCCGCGGCCACAAACATGGCACAGGTCGAGATGTTGAAGGTGTGCGCACCGTCACCGCCCGTGCCCACAATGTCCACCAAATTCGAGGGATTGGCCACCTTCACCTTGGTGGAAAACTCGCGCATCACCTGAGCGGCCGCCGTGATTTCACCGATGGTTTCTTTCTTCACACGCAAGCCGGTGATCAGGGCCGCCGTCATGACCGGTGACAACTCGCCATTCATGATCATGCGCATGATCTTGAGCATTTCGTCGTGGAAAATTTCACGGTGCTCGATGGTGCGTTGCAGCGCTTCTTGAGGAGTGATGGGCATGGGGGTTTCCTTGCAAAATGGCGATGGCCGCGCGAATCAAGGCCGCACGAGAAAGTTCTTCAACATGGCATGGCCATGCTCGGTGAGGATCGACTCAGGGTGAAACTGAACCCCCTCGATGTCCAGCTCGGTGTGCCGCACGCCCATGATCTCGCCGTCATCGGTCCAGGCTGTGACTTTGAGGCAAGCCGGGCACGAGGCCCGCTCGATCGCCAGCGAGTGGTAGCGATTCACGGTGAATTGTTCAGGCAAACCCGCAAACACCCCCTCTTGCGTGGTGGTGATCACACTGGTCTTGCCGTGCATCAACGCTTGGGCCCGCACAATCTGGCCGCCGAAAGCCGCACCAATGCTTTGATGACCCAGGCACACGCCCAGAATAGGCAATTGGCCCGCGAAATGCTGGATGGCCGCGACCGAAACACCCGCCTCGGCCGGTGAGCACGGTCCCGGCGAGATCACCAGACGGTCGGGTTTTCGCGCCGCGATGCCTTCCAGGGTGATTTCGTCATTGCGAAAGACTTCGACGTCTGCACCGAGTTCGCCGAAATACTGAACGATGTTGAAGGTGAACGAATCGTAGTTGTCCACCATGAGCAATTTGATTTTCTGTGTCATGGCGTTCACTCCAAACCTTCTTCCACCAACTCGCTGGCGCGCAGCAAGGCACGCGCCTTGTGCTCGGTTTCGCGCCACTCCATCTCGGGCACCGAGTCGGCCACCACACCGGCAGCCGCCTGCACATAAAGCGTTTGGTCTTTGATGACGGCCGTGCGGATCGCGATGGCCACGTCCATGTCCCCAGCAAAGCTGATGTAGCCGCATGCACCGCCATAAAGGCCGCGCTTAACGGGCTCGAGTTGGTCAATCAGCTCCATCGCGTGCACCTTGGGGGCGCCGGTCAAGGTGCCCGCGGGGAAGGTCGCCTTGAGCACGTCCATATTGGTCATGCCCTCGTTGAGCAAGCCTTCAACGTTGCTCACGATGTGCATCACATGGCTGTAACGCTCGACCACAAAGGCCTCGGTGACCTTGACGGAACCGATCTTGGCGATGCGCCCGATGTCGTTGCGTGCCAAATCGATCAGCATCACGTGCTCGGCACGCTCTTTCGGATCGTTGATCAATTCCTGTTCGGCCGCTTTGTCCTTTTCGGGCGTCGCGCCGCGTGGGCGGGTCCCCGCCAGGGGGCGGATGATGACTTTCTCACCCGCTTCGGTGTGTTCTTGGCGCACCAAGATTTCTGGGCTTGCGCCCACCACATGGAAGTCGCCCAGGTTGTAGAAATACATGTACGGGCTGGGGTTGAGCGAGCGCAGCGCACGGTAGAGCGACAAAGGGCTCTCGGTGTAACGCTTCTTGATGCGTTGCCCCACCTGCACCTGCATGAAGTCACCCGCAGCGATCAACTCCTTGGCTTTTTCGACGGCGGCGATGTAATCGGCCTTGGCAAAGTCGCGCTCGGCGGGATAGGACTCGCTGGGCTTGACCACTGGCGCACTGACCGAGTATTTGAGTTGCTCTTTCAAATCGCGCAGACGCTTCTTGGCACCCGCATAGGCTTCCGGCTGCGCAGGGTCTGCATAGACGATCAGGTAGAGCTTGCCCGACAGGTTGTCGATCACCGCCAGCTCTTCGCATTGAAGCAGCATGATGTCGGGCGTGCCGAGGGTGTCGGGTGGGCAGGATTTTTCGAGCTTCTTCTCGATGTAGCGCACCGCGTCGTAACCAAAGTAGCCAGCCAAGCCGCCGCAAAATCGTGGCAAACCTGGGCGCAAGGCCACTTTGAAACGCTTTTGGTATTGCTCGATGAAGTCCAGAGGGTTGCCCGAGGCGGTCTCGACCACCACGCCATCACGCACAACCTCGGTCTTGGCCTGGTCGCCAAAACCACTGGCGCGGATGTAGCTGCGGGCGGGCAAGCCGATGAAGCTGTAGCGTCCAAAACGCTCACCGCCCACCACCGATTCGAGCAAAAAGCTGAATTTGCCGTTGTCTTTGGTGTGGGCCAGCTTCAGGTAAAGCGACAAAGGTGTTTCCAGGTCCGCAAAGGCCTCGAGCATGAGGGGGATGCGGTTGTAGCCTTGACTGGCCAGGCTTTTGAATTCAAGTTCGGTGATCACGGGCAAGAGCCTCCAAGAGCTCAGCAACCTTTGCAAAGGTGCGTTTCATTCATCCAAATGCCCAGCCAGTGCTGGGCGCGGGTGGCGGCTTGTGCCGCCCGGTTCAGGCGAGGTCAGGCTGGCTGACGCCAGGGCCAGGCTCCCCGGCCTTCCACAGGGGAATGGCTCGGCAGGCAGGCTGCGCAGGGGTGGCAAGGGATGATGAACATGGTGTGCTTAGTGTAGCAAAGGCTATTGGCGAGGACGCTCAGGTGTTTTTCGCCTGCAGCCACGCAGGCAACAGGGCCAGAGAATCCAGCCATGCGGCAGCCGGGGTTTCCTGAACGGGGCGGCCATGGTTGTAGCCATAGGTCACCAACACCACCGGGCATCCCGCCGCGTGGGCGGCTTGGGCATCGTTGCTCGAATCCCCCACCATCAAGGTCTGGGCCAATGCGGTGCCCAATGCCTCGCAGGTCTTGAGGATGGGCAGAGGGTCGGGCTTTTTGCGCTCGAAGCTGTCACCGCCAAACACCTGCGTGAAATAGCCGTCAATCCCTTTGGCCGCCAGCAGCGGCTTGGCAAAAGACAACGGTTTGTTGGTCAGGCAAGCCAGCGGGATACCGGCCTCGCTCAGTGCCTTCAAAGCGTCTTGGACACCGGGGTAAAGCGCCGAATGCTGGCCATTGCAGCGCAGGTAGTGGTGCTGGTAGCGCTGCCAAGCGGGCTCGTACAGGGCGTCGACGGTCACACAGGCGCTCACGCCTGCCTCGGGCAGGGCCAATTGATGGGCCAGCACGGAACGGATCAGGTGCTCGGAACCTTTGCCCACCGTGCGCTCCACCAAAGACCGGGTCACGGGTGGCAGGTCCAGGTCGGCCAAAGTACGGTTGAGGGCGACTTCAAAATCACCCAGTGTGTCCACCATCGTGCCATCCAGATCGATGATGGCCGCTTGGATCGTCGGCCGCATCAGCCCAGCGCCAGGCGCATTTGATCGATCACGCCTTTGTAATCAGGCTTGCCAAAAATCGCGCTGCCCGCCACAAAGGTGTCGGCACCGGCGTCGGCCACGCGGCGGATGTTGTCGACTTTGATGCCGCCATCGACTTCGAGGCGAATGTCTTTGCCGCTGGCCTCGATCAGTTTGCGGGCTTGTTCAATTTTGCGCAAAGCCGAATCGATGAAGCTTTGGCCGCCGAACCCGGGGTTGACGCTCATGATCAAAATCAGGTCGATCTCATCGATCGTCCACTCCAGCACATCCAAAGGCTCGGCCGGGTTGAACACCAGACCAGCCTTCACGCCCTTGCTCTTGATGGCCTGAATGCTGCGGTGCACGTGCGCGCTGGCATCGGGATGAAAACTGATCAGGTCAGCCCCGGCTTCTGCGAAGGATGCGGCCAAGGCATCGACAGGCGAAATCATCAAATGCACATCGATCGGCACGGCCACGCCTGCGGTCGTTTTGGCGTGTGGCTTCAGGGCCTGGCAGATCATGGGGCCGAAGGTCAGGTTGGGCACGTAATGGTTGTCCATCACATCAAAGTGGATCCAGTCGGCACCGGCATCGATGACGCTTTTGACTTCCTCGCCCAAGCGGGCGAAATCAGCCGAGAGGATGGAAGGGGCAATGCGGAATGTGGTCGTCATGCCTGAATTGTCGCAGTTAACATTGGGCTATGTCTGCCTACGCCATCCAAATTGATACCCAGCCCCAATACGTGGGCGAACAAAGTGATCCTCTGCGCGGTGTGTTTTCTTTTGCGTACACGATCACCGTGACCAACACGGGCACGGTCCCCGCGCAATTGATCGCCCGTCACTGGATCATTCAAAACGATGAAGGCCAGATGGAAGAGGTCAAAGGCTTGGGTGTGGTGGGCCAGCAGCCCTTGCTCGCACCCGGCGAGTCTTTTCAGTACAGCAGCGGTTGCCGTTTGCGCACCGCCAGCGGCACCATGCATGGCAGCTTCTTTTTTGTGGCCGCCGATGGTCACCGTTTTGATGCGCCCATCGAGGCCTTTGTCTTGGATGCCTCTGGCACCGGAACCACGGGTCGCACATTGCATTGATACACAGACAGCCTTGAGTGGCTTGCGGTTAAGCTTGCACCATGGGTGAATTTGATCTGATTGACCGCTATTTCAAGCGTCCTGCACGCCAAGCCGATGTGGGCATTGGCGATGATTGCGCCATCTGGACCCCTCGCGCCAGCCACCAACTGGCCATCTCCACCGACATGCTGGTTGAAGGACGACATTTCTTGTCGACCGTGGACCCGGCACGTTTGGGCCACAAAGCACTGGCCGTCAACCTCAGCGACTTGGCCGCCTGCGGCGCAACACCTCAGGTTTTTTTCTTGTCATTGGCATTGCCTCGGCTAGAGGAATCTTGGTTGGATGGTTTTTCACACGGTCTTTTTGCGCTGGCCGATGCGCATGGCATCGAACTGATCGGTGGTGACACCACGCAAGGACCCTTGAACATTTCCATCACCGTGATGGGTGATGTCCCCACGGGTCAAGCCATCCTGCGCTCTGGCGCGCAAGCTGGCGATGACCTGTATGTCAGCGGCCATGTGGGCGATGCACGTCTGGCCTTGGAGGCCTTTCGGGGCCTTGTTGGTTTGCCACAGGCGATTTTCGAGTCAGCACGCTTGCGCATGGAAACCCCCTTGCCCCGTGTGGCCCTGGGCCAGTCCCTGCGGGGCATGGCCACCGCCATGGCAGACATCAGCGATGGGCTTTTGGGCGATCTGGGTCACATCCTTCGTGCCAGCCACGTGGGGGCGGTCATTGACTGGCCAGCCTGTCAGCCATTGCTTGCCGCATCACAGACCTGGCCTTGTCCAGAGGCCTTGGCATTGACCTGTGTATTGTCAGGCGGTGATGACTATGAATTGGTTTTCACAGCGCCAGCCTCAGCACGTCAGGCTGTGCTCGATGCTTCAAACCGATCGGCGACACCGGTCACCCGCATCGGACACATCACCTCGGACACTCAGTTGCGTGTGCTTGACAGCCAAGGTCAAGCCATCGACCACGGACTCCGTTCATTTGACCATTTCGCATGACTGAAAACGCACCACGCATTGTGGACTTCCGATTCATGATGTCTCACCCTGCGCATTGTATTGCGCTGGGTTTTGGGTCCGGCCTGGCCCCCAAAGCACCAGGCACCGTAGGCACGCTTTGGGCGTGGGCCATCTGGTTGGTGATTCAGAACTTTTTGTCTCCTGCTGCCCAAGGTCTGTTGATCGCCTTGAGCCTGCCTTTGGGCTGGTGGGCTTGTACTTTGACCGCGCGCCACATGCACATTGCGGACCCGGGTGCCATCGTTTGGGACGAATTCATCGCCATGTGGCTGATCCTGTGGCTCATCTTGCCTACGGGCTTTTGGGGCCAGCTCATCGCCTTTGCGCTGTTTCGTTTTTTTGATGCCGTTAAGCCTGGCCCCGTGGCCTGGGCTGATCAGCTGTTCAAAGGATTCGGTTGGCGCGGTGGTTGGGGCATTCTGTTAGACGACCTGGTGGCGGCTTTTTGCACCCTGCTGGTCTTGGCCTTTTGGAGGTGGGTGTGGTGAAACTTCACATTCCAGCACTTTCATCTCGCCTTCAGAGCTTGCAGTGGATGATGGCCACGGCTGAAAGCTGCACTGGCGGCATGATCGCTGCCCATTGCACAGATTTGCCTGGTTCCAGCTCTTGGTTTGAGCGTGGGTTCGTCACCTATTCCAACGAGGCGAAATCTGAATTGCTGGGTGTGCCGGCTGCGATCATTGATCAGCACGGTGCTGTGAGCGAGCCTGTGGCCCTCGCCATGGCTCTGGGTGCGTGCTATCGCTCTCACGCGCAGGTCAGTGTTGCAGTCACTGGCATCGCCGGGCCCACCGGCGGCTCGGCGGATAAACCTGTTGGTACTGTTTGGCTGGCTTGGTGCATCCAAGGCATTGCGCACGCCGAAAGGCATCTGTTCACCGGTGATCGCGGCCAGATCAGACAAGCCACAACACAGGTGGCTTTGCGAGGCCTACTGCAACGCTTGCCAAGATAAGCCAGGCAGAAACAAAAAAGCCCTCCGAAGAGGGCATTTTTTGAAAATCAGCTTGCGCCAAATTTGGTTGCGGGGGCCGGATTTGAACCAACGACCTTTGGGTTATGAGCCCAACGAGCTACCAGACTGCTCCACCCCGCGGTAAGAGATTAATTATACCTTATTCTGCGGCCTGTTCGGCAGATGAATCAGCGCGATCGACCAATTCGACCAATGCCATCGGTGCGTTGTCCCCCACACGGAATCCCATTTTCAGGATACGTGTGTAACCACCAGGACGCGAGGCCGAACGTGGGCCCAGCACATTGAACAATTTGGTGACGCTGTCGCGGTCACGCAAACGGTTGAACGCCAAGCGACGGTTCGACAAGTTGTCCACTTTGGCCAAAGTGATCATGGGCTCGATCACGCGGCGCAATTCTTTGGCCTTTGGTACTGTGGTTTTGATGACTTCATGCTCGATGAGCGAGTTCATCATGTTCTGCAGCATCGCAAGGCGGTGCGAGCTGGTGCGATTGAGTTTACGAAGGCCGTGTCCGTGACGCATGGTGCTTTCCTTTCTTTATTAAACAGACAGCCGTATCAGGTACTGCCCGTGCACACCCCGGATCATTTCCGGGAAATTGAGATTATCGCTTTTCCAAACCAGCAGGTGGCCAAGCTTCGAGCTTCATGCCCAAAGTCAGACCGCGGGAAGCCAAAACTTCCTTGATTTCGTTAAGTGACTTGCGACCCAGGTTAGGGGTCTTGAGCAATTCATTCTCGGTCCGCTGGATCAGGTCGCCGATGTAGTAAATGTTTTCTGCTTTGAGGCAGTTGGCCGAACGAACGGTGAGTTCGAGTTCGTCCACTGGGCGCAGCAAGATGGAGTCGAAACTGCCAGCACCACCGCGAGCGGCAGGCGCATCGAAAGCAGACAATTCGCTGCCTTCCAGCTGTGCGAACACCGCCAGCTGTTCCACCAAAATCTTGGCCGATGCGCGCACGGCATCTTCGGCCGTGATGGCACCGTTGGTCTCGATCTCGATGACCAACTTGTCCAGATCGGTACGCTGCTCAACGCGGGCGCTTTCGACGGTGTAGCTCACGCGCTTGACAGGCGAGAACGAAGCGTCCAGCACAATGCGGCCCAAAGCCTTGGTAGGCTCGTCGGCATAACGGCGCATGGAACCGGGCACGTAGCCACGGCCCTTTTCAACCTTGATCTGCATGTCCAGCTTGCCGCCTTGCGACAGGTTGGCAATGACGTGCTCGGGGTTGATGATCTCGACATCGTGAGGTGTCTGGATATCAGCAGCGGTGACAGCGCCTTCGCCGTCTTTGCGCAGGCTCAAAGTCACTTCATCGCGGTTATGCAATTTGAAGACCACGCCTTTGAGGTTCAACAAGATGTTGACCACATCTTCTTGGACGCCATCGATGGACGAGTATTCATGAACCACGCCAGCAATGGTCACTTCGGTGGCCGAGTAGCCGACCATAGAGGACAGCAAAACGCGGCGCAGCGCGTTGCCCAGCGTGTGACCGTAGCCACGCTCGAAAGGCTCCAGCGTGACTTTGGCACGGTTGGCCGCCAGTTGCTCGACTTGGATGGCTTTGGGTTTCAACAGATTGGTTTGCATTCAGACTTCCTCTCAATACCCCCGGTCCGTTACACCGGTAAGGCTGATGAAGCACCCGGCCCACAATGCCTTGTGCGCCGGGAACGATTGAAACGACGTATTAACGAGAATACAGTTCGACGATCAACGATTCGTTGATGTCAGCGCCAAATTCGTCGCGGTCAGGAACCTTCTTGAAGGTGCCTTCGGCTTTGTCAGCGTTAACTTCGACCCAAGCTGGCATACCAACTTGCTGAGCCAATTGCAAAGCTTCCACCACGCGGTTTTGCTTTTTAGACTTTTCACGAACAGCGATCACGTCACCGGCTTTGACCAGGTACGAAGGGATGTTCACGGATTGACCATTGACGCTGATGGCTTTGTGAGAAACCATCTGACGTGCTTCAGCGCGTGTGGAGCCGAAGCCCATACGGTACACCACGTTGTCCAGACGGCACTCGAGCAAAGCCAACAGGTTAGAACCCGTATTGCCTTTGCGACGATCGGCTTCAGCGAAGTAACGACGGAATTGCTTTTCCAGCACGCCGTACATGCGCTTGACTTTTTGCTTTTCACGCAGTTGCAGACCGTAGTCAGAAGTGCGCTGACCCGAAGTGCGACCGTGTTGGCCTGGCTTGGTGTCGAATTTAGACTTGTCAGCGATCGAGCGACGTGCGCTCTTCAAGAACAAGTCTGTGCCTTCACGGCGGGAAAGTTTGGCCTTGGGGCCGAGGTAGCGTGCCACTTGATTTTCCTTTTATGCAACTACCGCATCAGAAATGCGGGAGCCAGGCGATGCAAGCAAGGCCTGGCGGTGGGCTTGGTTTGAAATTAGATACGACGGCGCTTTTGTGGGCGGCAGCCGTTGTGCGGGACAGGCGTCACATCCGAGATGGAAGTGATGCGGATGCCCAATGCACCCAAGGCACGAACGGAAGACTCGCGACCAGGGCCTGGACCCTTGATTTCGACGTCGAGGTTTTTGATGCCTTGTTCTTGCGCTGCGCGACCAGCCACTTCGGAGGCAACTTGAGCTGCGAAAGGTGTCGATTTGCGCGAACCCTTGAAGCCTTGGCCACCCGAAGAAGCCCAAGACAAAGCATTGCCTTGGCGATCGGTGATGGTGATGATGGTGTTGTTGAACGAAGCGTGAACGTGTGCAATGCCGTCAGCAATGTTCTTGCGGACTTTTTTACGCACGCGTTGTGCTGCGCTGTTCGATTGTGCTTTAGCCATAGTGGTCTCTCAATCCTGCTTATTTCTTCAGGGCCGCTGCGCCTTTGCGCGGACCCTTGCGAGTGCGTGCATTGGTACGTGTACGCTGGCCGCGCATGGGCAAACCGCGACGGTGGCGGAAACCACGGTAGCAACCGATGTCCATCAAACGCTTGATGTTCATGGTGGTCTCACGACGCAGGTCACCTTCGATGGTGAACGCAGCGATGTGATCGCGAATTTTTTCCAAGTCGCCGTCCGTCAGATCTTTGATCTTTTTGGAGTAAGCGATGCCACAGGCTTCGCAAATTTGTCGTGCGCGGGTGCGACCAATACCGAAGATGGCGGTCAAGCCAATCTCAGCATGTTTGTGCGGCGGAATGTTGATGCCAGCGATACGTGCCATTTTCGTCCTCTAAAACTAGTTCAATCAGCCTTGACGCTGCTTGTGACGTGGATCTGTGCAGATCACACGAACAACGCCTTTACGGCGAATGATCTTGCAGTTGCGGCAAATTTTTTTCACCGAAGCAGAAACTCTCATGGTTCTCTCCTAAAACTCTTCGTTCAACCTGGCTCTTCAGCCAGGCTCAAATGGTGGTCCCGCATACGCAGCAGGAATTCATACGCAAGTCGGTCAGGACTTGAAACTCGCTTTCTTCAAAAGCGATTCGTACTGTTGTGACATCAAATAATTTTGTACCTGGGCCATGAAATCCATCGTGACCACCACAATGATCAGCAACGAGGTGCCGCCAAAGTAAAACGGAACATTGTATTTCAGAATCAGGAACTCGGGCAGCAGACACACGAATGTGATGTAAGCCGCACCTGCCAAAGTCAAACGCAACAGGATCTTGTCGATGTAGCGAGCGGTCTGATCACCTGGGCGAATGCCTGGAATGAAAGCGCCACTTTTCTTCAAGTTGTCTGCTGTTTCACGGCTGTTGAAAACCAAAGCGGTGTAGAAAAAGCAGAAGAAGATGATGGCTGCTGCGTACAACATCACATAGATCGGCTGACCAGGGGTCAAAGTGCTGGCCACGTCTTTGAAAAAACGCACCACGGCACTGTCGGTCTCACCCGAGCTGAACCAGTTGATCACAGTTGCAGGCAACAAAATGATCGAAGAGGCAAAGATCGGAGGAATCACACCGGCCATGTTCAACTTGAGCGGCAAGTGTGACGATTGACCGCCATACACTTTATTGCCCACTTGACGACGAGCGTAGTTCACCAAAATCTTGCGCTGACCGCGTTCCACGAACACCACGAAGTAGGTCACCAGAACCACCACCGCAATGATCAGCAAGGACACGAGTGGGTTCATTGCACCAGTACGAACCAGTTCAAACAAACCACCCATGGCACTGGGCAAACCCGCTGCGATGCCTGCAAAGATCAAGATCGAGATGCCATTGCCCAAGCCGCGCTCAGTGATCTGCTCACCCAACCACATCAGGAACATGGTGCCAGCAGTCAAGCTGACCACGGCTGTCATGCGAAAACCAATGCCAGGGCTGATCACCAAGCCAGCAGACGCTTCCAAGGCCACGGCAATGCCCAAGGACTGGAAAATCGCCAAGCCCAATGCACCGAAGCGTGTGTACTGCGTGATCTTGCGACGACCTGCCTCGCCCTCTTTCTTCAACTGCTCGAAAGCGGGAAGAACGTAGGTCAACAACTGCATCACGATGGATGCCGAGATGTAAGGCATGATGCCCAAGGCAAAAACGGTGAACCGCGACAAAGCGCCACCCGAGAACATGTTGAACAAGCTCAGGATGCCGCCTTGCTGACCGTTGAACAACTGTTTGAGTTGCTCAGGATCGATGCCAGGAACTGGGATGTGGGCGCCAGCACGGTAAACGACCAACGCGAGCAGCAAGAAGACCAGTCGGCGACGCAGGTCCCCGAACTTGCCTGACTTGGCGATCTGATTAGCGTTGGTTGCCACGATGCGTCTCGTCCATCAACATTCAGGCCAGGGAGCCACCAGCAGCTTCAATGGCTGCTTTGGCACCTGCTGTCGCACCGATACCCGTCAATTTGACGGCCGTGGTGAGTTCGCCGGATTTGATCACTTTGACCACTTTGGCCAGCTCAGGCACGAGGCCCGCTTGCTTCAAGGTCAACAGGTCCACTTCGGCCAAACCGAGCTTGCTCAGTGTGGTCAAGGTGATTTCTGCGTTGAATTTCAACAAGTGCGATTTGAAACCGCGCTTAGGCAGACGGCGTTGCAAAGGCATTTGACCGCCTTCGAAACCCACTTTGTGGTAGCCGCCCGAACGGGACTTTTGACCTTTGTGACCACGACCGGCGGTTTTACCCAGACCCGAACCGATACCACGGCCAACGCGACGAGCAGCGTGTTTAGCGCCGTCTGCGGGTTTGATGCTGTTGAGTTCCATCAGATATCTCTCAGAGAACTTTGACCAGATAGCTGATCTTGTTGATCATGCCGCGCACTGCAGGGGTGTCCTGCAATTCGCTGACGCTGTTGAGTTTGCGCAGACCCAGGCCACGAACGGTGTCGCGGTGGGATTGCTTGGTACCAATGGGGCTACGCACCAATTGGACTTTCACGGTAGCTTGGTTAGACATGTTCGATCTCCAGTTCAGGCGAACAGCTCTTCAACTGACTTGCCACGCTTGGCAGCCACGTTCGAGGCTGTTGTGCAGTTGGCCAAGGCGTCCAGAGTGGCGCGAACCATGTTGTAGGGGTTCGAAGAACCATGGCTCTTGGCCACGATGTCGGTGATACCCACCACTTCGAACACAGCGCGCATAGGACCACCAGCGATGATGCCGGTACCTTTGGGGGCTGGGGCCATCATGACGCGGGCTGCGCCGTGGTGACCTGTCACTGCGTGATGAATGGTGCCGTTTTTCAACGCCACTTTGTTCAGGTTGCGACGGGCCTCTTCCATTGCCTTTTGCACAGCCACTGGCACTTCTTTCGACTTGCCTTTGCCCATGCCGACTTTGCCGTCGCCATCACCCACGACTGTCAACGCTGCGAAACCCAGGATACGGCCACCCTTGACCACCTTGGTCACGCGGTTGACCGCGATCATCTTCTCGCGCAGACCGTCTTCTGGACCGTCAGCTTGCGGTTTTGCTGTAAATTTAGCCATTTGTAATTCCGATCCGTTTAGAACTGCAGACCTGCTTCACGGGCAGCTTCGGCCAAAGCCTTGACACGACCGTGGTAAGCAAAACCTGCGCGGTCGAAGGCGACCTTCTCAACGCCAGCAGCTTTCGCTTTTTCAGCAATGCGCTTGCCAATGACGGCGGCTGCGGCGGCATTGCCACCTTTGCCTGCTGCACCCAGCGCCGTACGCACTTCGGCTTCGGCGGTGGAGGCACTGGCCAACACTTTGGTACCGCAACCAGAGATCACACTGGCGTAGATATGCAGGTTGGTGCGGTTCACGGTCAAACGGGCCACGCCTTGCTGTGCAATGCGGATGCGTGTTTGACGTGCACGACGGAGACGCTGCTCTTTCTTGGTCATCATGATGCAGCTCCTTATTTCTTCTTGGTCTCTTTGATCGTGATCTTCTCATCCGAATAACGGATGCCCTTGCCTTTGTAAGGCTCAGGAGGACGAACAGCACGGATCTCAGCAGCAATTTGGCCAACACGTTGACGGTCAGCACCTTTGATCACGATTTCAGTCGCGGTCGGTGTGGCCACCGTGATGCCAGCAGGCATGTCGATGTTGACGGGGTGCGAATAACCAACGGCCAGATTCAGCTTGGCACCAGTGGCTTGGGCTTTGTAACCCACGCCAATCAGGTTCAGCTTCTTCTCGAAACCCTTGGTCACGCCAGTCACCATGTTGTTCACCAGCTGACGCAAGGTGCCGCTCATGGCGTTGGCTTCACGCGAATCGTTGGCAGGCACAAAGCTCAGCTTGCCGCCTTCGTTGTTGACCTGGACCAAACGGTTGGCAGCGATGGCCAATTGACCACCTGTGCCTTTAACGCTGATCTGGTCTTCCTTGATGGACACATCCACGCCAGCGGGGATGGTCACAGGCATTTTTCCTACTCGGGACATTCAGTCTCTCCTGCCTTTAAGCGACGTAGCACAGC
This sequence comes from Limnohabitans lacus, assembly GCF_030053395.1. Classification (GTDB taxonomy): domain Bacteria; phylum Pseudomonadota; class Gammaproteobacteria; order Burkholderiales; family Burkholderiaceae_C; genus Limnohabitans_A; species Limnohabitans_A lacus. Next base: position 36,155 of record NZ_JASGBH010000008.1, read on the forward strand.
ACTTCGCCGCCGACACCGGCTGCGCGCGCTTTGCGGTCGGTCATCACACCCTTGGGTGTGGTGACGATGGCGACGCCCAGGCCGTTTTGGACCTGAGGAATTGCATCGCTGCCTTTGTAAACGCGCAGGCCAGGACGGCTCACACGTTCAATACTCTCGATCACAGGGCGACCGGCGTAGTACTTCAGGGCGATTTCGAGGGTGGCTTTGCCGCCTTCGGTCTTGATTTGGAAGCCATCAATGTAGCCTTCATCTTTCAACACTTGGGCGATGGCCACCTTCACTTTGGAAGATGGAACCAACACCATGGCTTTGGAAACCATTTGTGCGTTGCGGATGCGGGTCAACAGATCGGCAATAGGATCACTCATGCTCATGTTGTATCTCTCCTGCCGATTACCAGCTGGCCTTGGTCACGCCCGGAATGTTGCCTTGGAAGGCAAGTTCACGGATCTTGGCGCGGCCCAGACCAAATTGACGGAATGTGCCACGTGGACGACCGGTGATTTCGCAGCGGTTGCGTTGGCGGGTGGGGTTGGCGTTGCGTGGGAGCTTTTGCAGACCCAGACGGGCAACTGCACGCTCTTCATCGCTGCGCTTGGCATCATTGGCGATGGCTTTCAGTTCCGCGTATTTTTTCGCGTACTTGGCCGCCAGTTTTTCACGCTTGAGCTCGCGCTCGATCAAAGCTACTTTAGCCACGTGACACCTCAGTTCTTGAAGGGGAAGCGGAAAGCCGTCAAGAGCGCTTTGCACTCTTCGTCGGACTTGGCCGTTGTGGTGATGCTGATGTTGAGACCGCGCAAGGCATCGACCTTGTCGTACTCAATCTCAGGGAAAATGATCTGTTCTTTGACGCCGATGTTGTAGTTACCGCGGCCATCAAATGCGCGACCAGAAATACCACGGAAGTCACGAACGCGAGGCAAAGCCACGGTCACGAAACGGTCGAGGAATTCGTACATCTGAACGCCACGCAAAGTCACCATGCAGCCAATAGGCTGTTGCTCACGGATCTTGAAGCCGGCGATCGCTTTCTTGGCCTTGGTCACCACAGGCTTTTGGCCTGCGATTTTGGTCAAGTCGCTCACAGCGTGGTCCATGACTTTTTTGTCGGCCACAGCTTCAGACACACCCATGTTCAAGGTGATCTTGGTGATGCGAGGAACCTGCATGGGCGACGTGTAGCCAAACTTGGCCGTCAGTTCAGCAGCGATTTTCTCGCGGAAGAGTTGTTGCAAACGTGCCATGCTCATGCCACCTTGATTTCTTCGCCGCTGGACTTGTAAACGCGAACGCGTTTGCCGTCAGCTTGCAGCTTGATACCCACGCGATCAGCCTTCCCAGTAGCGGCGTTGAAAATCGCCACATTGGATTGGTGAATAGGCATGGCCTTTTCGATGATGCCGCCAGTGGTGCCCTTCATAGGGTTTGGCTTGGCGTGCTTTTTGACGATGTTCACACCTTCGATCACCAGGTGCGAATCGCTGGCGCGCGATGACACGGTGCCACGCTTGCCTTTGTCACGACCTGTGATGACGATGATTTCGTCGCCTTTGCGAATCTTGTTCATGGCGCGTCCTTACAGTACTTCAGGAGCCAAGGACACGATCTTCATGAACTTCTCGGTACGCAGTTCACGCGTCACGGGGCCGAAGATGCGGGTGCCGATAGGCTCCAACTTTGCGTTCAGCAACACTGCAGCGTTGCCATCAAACTTAACGAGCGAGCCATCGCCGCGGCGGATGCCCTTGGCTGTACGAACGACCACTGCACTGTAAACCTCGCCTTTTTTGACGCGGCCACGTGGAGCGGCTTCTTTGATGCTCACCTTGATGATGTCGCCAACACTTGCATAGCGACGCTTGGACCCGCCGAGCACCTTGATGCACAGCACGGACTTGGCGCCGGTGTTGTCGGCCACATCCAACCGAGTTTCTGTCTGGATCATTTCTTTATTCCCAACTTGTATTTCTTGCCAGCCAGCCTTACAGCCAACCAACAGAAATCAGTCTTGGACCCGTCATTCACACCGCGAACCACTCGCAGCGCTTCTGTTTGGGCAGATACTTACGCTTTTTGCAAAGCGAAGCCCTCGATTATGTCTGAAAAATACCGATGAGGCAACACTTTATTGAAGTATTTCTGCAAATATTCGATCTTGTAGGGTTTCAAATGGCCGTACGGGCTGTGCGTCGGGGGTCGGGGGTCGGGGGTCGTCAGGCTTTTATTTGACCGACTTACACCCGTAACAGGCACCCTGGGTGGGCATCCGGTCACGCCAGGGTTTGCCGCCAGCACGGGTTGACGTTTTTCGGTTATTGGGGTCTTCAGTGGTATTTCTGAGACAAGGCCATGAAATCGGTCAAATGAGCGCCTTGTCCGGTTTCTTCAGTCAATATGCGCGCCACCTCTGGCGCCATGGCCATAGCCTGACGCGCATCCAGAAACAAGGCCCGCCAGCGCCGCGCCAACACATCCTCGACGGTCCAGGCGTATTCATGCCGCGCCGCATAACGGACCATGGCCTCCGTCAGGCCCAGACCCAGTTCGTGCTCAGCGCCCGGACAGGCACGCACCTCAGCTTCTTGACTACCGTACAAATGCCAGCCCGGCGGATCACACACCGCCAAGCCATTGCGGTTTGCCAAAGCTCCGAACAAGACATGGCTATGACTGGACTGGCCCTCTTGCCGGGGCAAAACCCCTGCCTCAAAACACGCCTGCATGACGTCTTCGGCCATGGAGCGGTAGGTGGTCCATTTGCCACCGGTGACCGTGATCAAGCCATTGTCATCGGTCACGATGGTGTGCTCACGCGACAAACTCTTGGTGCCAGCTTTGGCCTGATTCGATCCCACCAAGGGCCGCAAACCCACCCACATGCTTTGCACATCACTGCGCGTGACCGGGCGACTCAGCACCTTGCTCGCCTCACTCAAAATGAATTCCAACTCAGCCTCAAAGGCCTGGGGCTCTCGCGGCAAATCCTGCCTGGGGGTGTCGGTGGTCCCCAGGATCAATGCACCCATCCAGGGCACGGCAAACAAGACCCGGCCGTCCTGGGTTTTGGGCACCAGCAAGGCATGCCGCCCTGGCATGAAATCACGGCTGACCACCAGATGCACGCCTTGGCTTGCACTCACTATCCGCTCGGGCATGGCCTGCCCGGAATCGAGCAGGGATTGTTGGCGCACAGCGTCCACCCATACCCCCGCCGCATTGACCACAGAGCGGGCAAACACACGGTAAGCACCTGCTTGCCGCTGATCTGTCAAAGACAGCTCAAAGCGCGCACCATCTGCCAGCACCGCAGGCAAGCCGTGCACACGCGCCACATTCATGTAATTGAGCAACTGCCCACCCGCACGTTCAATCGTGCGCGCCAAGGCCAGCGCCAGCCGGGCATCGTCAAACTGGCCATCCCAGTACTTGACGCCGCCCTTCAAACCTCGAGATTGAAGACCTGGCAATGCCGCCAGGGTTTCCTGAGCACTGAGCCACTCGGTCTGACCCAGGCCTGCTTTACCCGCCAATACATCGTAAAGTTTCAACCCCAAGCCATAAAACGGCGTCTGCCACCACTTATAAGAAGGCATCACAAAGGGCAATGGCTGGGCCAGGTGGGGCGCCAGTTTCAAGACGGCGGCACGCTCGGCCAGCGCTTCACGTACCAAAGCAATATTGCCCTGCGCCAGGTAGCGCACCCCGCCATGCAGCAATTTGGTGGACCGCGACGATGTGCCCCCGGCAAAGTCATGCGACTCCAGCAACAGCACCGAGAAACCGCGCAAAACTGCATCCAGAGCCACCCCCAGACCTGTCGCCCCGCCACCGACGACCACCAGGTCATAGGTCGGGTGCGTGCCCAGAGTGCTCAGCAGTTCAGCGCGTTTCATAGTCAAGACATTCAAGGCCCTGTGGTCGGGTGACCACAGGGCAGTTGGGGAACAACTCTCAGGCCCGAAGGCGATCAGCGAGCGCGGCCACTCTTCCAGGCGCTCAGCAACTGGTCATAGGCAATGGTTTGGCCCTTGGGCTTCTCATTGGCCAACTTCTTCCAGGGGGCCTGCTTGTCGCTGAGCCACTTGGCGGGGTCTTCCTTCTTGTTGAGCTTGGGCGCGCAACGCTCCATACCCGCACGTTCCAGACGGCCCATGACCTGGTCCATTTGCTCAGCCAGGTTGTCCATGGCCTGCTGGGGGGTCTTTTCAGCCGTCACAGCCTGCGCCACGTTTTGCCACCACAGCTGGGCCAGCTTGGGGTAATCGGGCACGTTGGTGCCTGTAGGTGACCAGGCCACACGGGCCGGGCTGCGGTAGAACTCGACCAGACCCCCGAGCTTGGGCGCCATGTCAGTCATGGCCTTGCTCTGGATGTCGGATTCACGGATCGGTGTCAAGCCCACCAGAGTCTTCTTCAGGCTGGCTGTTTTGGCCGTCACGAACTGGGCGTACAGCCAGGCTGCAGCCGTGCGGTTGGCATCATGGTTTTTGAAGAAGGTCCAGCTGCCCACATCTTGGTAGCCGTTTTGCATGCCTTGCTTCCAGTAAGGGCCGTTGGGGCCGGGGGCCATGCGCCACTTGGGTGTGCCGTCAGCGTTCACCACGGGCAGACCTGGCTTGGTCATGTCGGCCGTGAAGGCGGTGTACCAGAAGATCTGCTGCGCAATCTGACCTTGTGCTGGCACAGGACCGGCCTCACCGAAGGTCATGCCCGAGGCCTCCTTGGGCGCGTATTTCTTCATCCAGTCCACGTACTTGGTCAGCGCATAGACCGCTGCAGGCGAGTTGGTGGCACCGCCGCGAGACACCGATGCGCCCACCGGCGTGCACTTGTCGTCGGCCACGCGAATGCCCCACTCGTCAATCGGCAAGCCGTTGGGCGCGCCAATGTCGGCGGTACCCGCCATGGACAACCAGGCATCGGTGAAGCGCCAGCCCAAAGAGGGATCTTTCTTGCCGTAGTCCATGTGGCCATAAATCGCCTTGCCGTCGATGTTTTTCACGTCATTGGTGAAAAACTCGGCAATGTCTTCATAAGCGCTCCAGTTCAAGGGCACGCCCAGGTCGTAGCCATATTTGGCCTTGAACTTGTCTTTCAAATCCTTGCGGTCAAACAAGTCGGCGCGGAACCAGTACAGGTTGGCAAACTGCTGGTCGGGCAACTGATACAGCTTGCCATCGGGGCCAGTGGTGAACTTGGTACCGATGAAATCCTTCAGGTCCAGGCCGGGGTTGGTCCACTCTTTGCCCGCACCGGTCATGTAATCCGTCAGGTTGAGGATCTTGCCGTAGCGGTAATGGGTACCGATCAGGTCAGAGTCAGAGATCCAGCCGTCATAAATCGACTTGCCGGACTGCATGGATGTTTGCAGCTTTTCAACCACGTCACCCTCTTGAATCAGGTCATGCTTGACCTTGATGCCCGTGATTTCGCTGAAGGCCTTGGCCAGTGTTTTGGACTCGTATTCGTGGGTGGTGATGGTCTCTGACACCACCGAGATTTCCTTCACGCCCTTGGCCTGAAGTTTCTTGGCCGCGTCGATGAACCACTTCATCTCCGCCAACTGCTGGTCTTTGTTCAAAGTGGACGGCTGGAACTCAGAATCGACCCAACGCTTGGCTGCCGCCTCGTCAGACCAGGCCACATTCGAGCCCAGAGCCAGGGCCGCCGAAACGGCCAAAATGGAATAGCGCAATTTCATGATGTCTCCTCAAAGGTGTGAGTTCCCCGGCTACAAACACAAAGTAGTGCGGCCCCCGGGGAAACTCCGGGCCACAATTTCGGAAAAAACGAATCAGCCCTTGCGCATGACGCCCAGCAACCAGACGATGGACAGCCCCAGGCTGATCCACACGCTGGGCTCACTGTCCAGCGACATCAGCTCGGTCAGCCAACCGGCCACGCCCACAAACGCCAGGTTGATGTAGGCCGCCCCCAGCAAACCGATGAACAAGCGGTCACCGCGGGTGGTGGCCATGGGCAAAAAGCCCTTGCGCATCACGGTGGGGGACTTGATTTCCCACACCGTCATGCCCACCAGCATCAGCCCGATGCACGAGAAGAAAACGGCCACAGGCGTGGTCCAGACCATCCAGTCAAACATGTCAAACCCTTCCCATGGCAAAGCCTTTGGCGATGTAATGCCGGACAAACCAGATCACGATGGCCCCCGGAACGATGGTCAGCACACCAGCTGCCGCCAACGTGGCCCAGTCCATGCCCGAGGCACTCACGGTGCGCGTCATGGTGGCCACAATCGGTTTGGCATTCACGCTGGTCAGGGTGCGTGCCAAAAGCAACTCCACCCACGAGAACATGAAGCAAAAGAAAGCGGCCACGCCCACCCCGGCCTTGATGAGCGGCAAGAAAATCATCACGAAAAAGCGCGGAAAACTGTAGCCGTCGATGTAGGCCGTTTCGTCAATTTCGCGCGGAATGCCGCTCATGAAGCCTTCCAGAATCCACACTGCCAGGGGCACGTTGAACAACAAATGCGCCATGGCCACGGCAATGTGCGTGTCCATCAGGCCCAGCGTGGTGTAGAGCTGAAAAAACGGCAGCAAAAACACGGCAGGCGGCGTCATGCGGTTGGTCAACAGCCAAAAGAAGATGTGCTTGTCGCCCAAAAAGCGGTAGCGTGAAAACGCATAAGCCGCAGGCAAGGCCACCGACACCGAAATTACCGTGTTGATGGCCACATAAATCAGGCTGTTGATGTAGCCCGAGTACCAGGACGGATCGGTGAAGATCGTCAGGTAGTTGCCCCAGGTGAAATGTTGTGGCCACAAGGAAAAACTCGACAGGATTTCCTCATTGGTCTTGAAGCTCATGTTGACCATCCAGTAGATGGGCAGCAAGGCAAAGACGATGTAGGCGGCCAGAAAAATCGACCGCTTGTGAAAACGCTGTTCATGCATGTGCGTGCTCCTTGTGGGCTGCGCCCAGGCTTTGCATCCAGTTGTAGAGGACAAAGCACAGCAGCAAGATGATGAGGAAATAGATCAGCGAAAACGCCGCCGCTGGCCCTAGGTCAAACTGCCCCACAGCCTTTTGCGTCAGGTACTGCGACAAGAAGGTGGTCGCAGTGCCGGGGCCGCCACCGGTCAGCACGAAAGGCTCGGTGTAAATCATGAAACTGTCCATGAAGCGCAGCAACACCGCAATCATCAGCACCTCGCGCATCTTGGGCAGCTGGATGTAACGGAACACCGCAAACTTGCTGGCGCCATCGATGCGGGCAGCCTGGTAATAGGCATCGGGAATGCTGCGCAAACCCGCAAAAGCCAGCAAAGCCACCAGCGGTGTCCAGTGCCACACATCCATGATCAACACCGTCAACCAGGCGTGAACCGGATCACCCGTGTAGCTGTAGTCAAACCCCAAAGCCTGCAAGGTGTGGCCCATCAAACCGATGTCGGCGCGGCCATAAATTTGCCAGATGGTGCCCACCACGTTCCACGGTATCAGCAGCGACAAGGCCACCAGCACCAGCACGGCCGAAGACTTCCAGCCCTGTGCGGGCATGGACAGCGCCAGTGCAATGCCCAGCGGAATTTCCACCGCCAGCACGGCCAGCGAGAACTTCAGCTGCCGCCACAGGGCGCCGTGCAACTCTTCGTCGCGCATCACGGCGGCAAACCACTCGGTGCCCACAAACACCCGGCGTTCGGGCGAAATAATGTCTTGCACCGAGTAGTTGACCACCGTCATCAGGGGCAGGATGGCTGAAAACGCCACACACACCAAGACAGGCAACACCAGCCACCAGGCTTTTTGATTGACGGGTTTTTCAGTCGCGTTCATGCCACCAGCTCCTCATTTTTGTAAAAGCAGGTGTGCGGCCCCAACACACGCAAAAACACCTGAGCCCCCACCTGCGGCGCCTGCGTTTGTGGTGCCAAGCGCACTTTCAGCATGACGCCCGCCACATCGCAAGTGACCATTTGGTAAGTGCCGATGTCTTGCACCTGGCGCACCGAGGCGGCCAAAGTGCCCGCCTCGGCCACCGCGGATACAGCCAGGTATTCCGGCCGAATGCCCAGCTTGAGGTCGCCTTCGGGCACCGCCAAGCCTTGCGGCACCTGCACCGCTTGGCCTTGCACGCTCAAATCGCCCCCAAACGCTTGCGCTGGTAAAAAATTCATGCCGGGCGAACCGATGAAATGCCCCACAAAGGTGTGCGCCGGACGCTCGAACAAGGCCTCTGCCGAGCCGACCTGCACCGCCTTGCCGCGCGTCATGACCACCACCTCTTCGGCAAAAGTCAGCGCCTCAACCTGGTCGTGCGTGACATAGATCAGCGTGAGCTTGAGTTCATGGTGAATCTGCTTGAGCTTGCGCCGCAGCTGCCATTTCAGGTGCGGGTCGATCACCGTCAGCGGCTCATCAAACAGCACGGCCGACACGTCCGAGCGCACCAGCCCTCGACCCAGTGATATTTTTTGCTTCTGGTCGGCCGACAAACCCGCTGCGCGCATGTCCAGTTGGTGGCTCATGTCCAGCATTTCGGCAATTTGGCCCACGCGCTGGCGGATTTGATCGGCGGGCACCTGGCGATTTTTGAGCGGAAACGCCAGGTTTTGCGCCACCGTCATGGTGTCGTAGATCACCGGAAACTGGAACACCTGCGCAATGTTGCGCGCTTGCGGGCTGCTGCGCGTGACATCGACCCCGTCAAACTTCACCGTGCCTTGCGAGGGCACCACCAGCCCCGACATGATGTTGAGCATGGTGGTTTTGCCGCAACCCGAAGGCCCCAGCAAGGCATAGGCCCCGCCATCACGGAACGTCATCTTCAGGGGCAGCAAGGCGTAATCCGTCTCCACCTGTGGATTCGGTTTGTAGGCATGTGCCAAGTCCAATTCAATTTGAGCCATCAGATCGCCCTCCCCTTGCGCACAGGCGCCATCACCAAGGGGCCTGCAGCATCAAACACATACACCTGCGAAGGCTGCAAAAACAAATGGATGTGTGCCCCCAGTTTGAAGTCGTGCACACCCGTGAGTTGCGCCACCAGATTGCCCACCGGGGTCTTGGCATGCACAAAGGTGTCCGAGCCGGAAATCTCTGCCAGCTCGACCACGCCCGGCAATTGCAGATCACCCGGCTCCCCCTGCACACGCAAGGCGCTGGCGCGTGCGCCCAAAACCACGTCTTTCGGTGCCGAAGCTGGCAAGGCCAAGGGCAGCTCAAAACCACCCGGCAAGACCACCCCCGTGGCGCTGGTCTGCGCAGGCAACAGGTTCATGGGCGGGTCACTGAATGCGCTGGCCACCTGGATGGAGGCCGGCTGATGAAACACCTCGGCAGTCGGGCCGTATTGCAACAAGTGTCCTTGGTGCAAGACAGCGGTGTAGCCCCCCAACAGCAAGGCCTCGGCCGGTTCGGTGGTGGCATAGACCACCGTCGAATCGCCTGTGGCAAACAACTGCGTCAACTCTTCGCGCAACTCCTCGCGCAGCTTGTAGTCCAGATTCACCAGCGGCTCGTCCAGCAGCATCAGCGGCGCATTTTTGGCTAAGGCCCGCGCCAAAGCCACCCGCTGCTGCTGCCCGCCCGACAACTCTGCGGGCAGGCGCTGCAAAAACATCTCGATGTGCAGCTTGGCCGCCAGCTCATGCACCCGTTGGGCCACATCTTTTTGCCCACGCAATTTCAGGGGTGAAGCAATGTTGTCAAACACCGTCATCGACGGGTAATTGATGAACTGCTGGTACACCATGGCCACATCGCGGCGGCGCACCGGCACGCCCGTCACATCTTGCCCATCCACCCGCACGCGGCCATGCGTGGGCGTGTCCAGCCCGGCCATGATGCGCATCAAACTGGTCTTGCCCGCCTGCGTTGCACCCAGCAAGACCGTGACCTGCCCTGGATGCAGCGCCAGGTTTTGCGGATACAGATGAACATGGCCCGAGACGGACTTACCCACCCCTTCCAGGCTCAGTTGCATGGCGCATCTCCGTGTTGAGAATTCAGGATCATTTGAGTTCCATTTTTTTTCGCTTCACGGATTTTATTGTTCGCTTGAGTTTTTTTATAGCCCGTATTTACCCTGTATACCCCTTTATATATGTTCGTTTATGTTCGAATACGCCCTATTGACTGAAAACACCATGGATTTGAACCCCCGACAATCAACCCTGATCGATGCCGTTCGATCACAAGGCCCCGTGACCATCGAAGCCCTGGCCGAACGTTTTGGGGTGACCTTGCAAACCGTGCGCCGCGATGTGCAGCGCTTGGCCGAAGCCGGTTTGCTCACCCGCTTTCATGGCGGCGTACGCCTGCCCGGCTCCACCACCGAAAACATTGCTTACCGCCAACGCCAGGCCATGCAATCGGCAGGCAAGCTGCGCATCGCCAAAGCCATGGCCCAGCGCATACCCAACGGCTGTTCGCTGATCATGAACATCGGCACCACCATCGAAGCCGTAGCCCATGAACTGCACAACCACAGGGGCTTGCGCATCATCACCAACAACTTGCACATCGCCGCGCTGATGAGCACACACCGCGACTGCGAAGTCATCGTGGCCGGGGGGCTCGTGCGCGGCAGCGACCAAGGCATCGTGGGCGAAGCCACGGTGGACTTCATTCGCCAGTTCAAGGTCGACATTGGCCTGATTGGCATCAGCGGCATCGAAGCCGACGGCACCCTGCGCGACTACGACTACCGCGAAGTCAAGGTGGCCCGCACCATCATTGAACATGCCCGCGAAGTCTGGCTGGCCGCAGACCACAGCAAATTCAACCGCCCGGCCATGGTCGAGCTGGGCCACTTGCGCGACATTGACGTGCTATTCACCGACGAAGCCCCCCCCGCCAGTTTTACCGACCTCATGACACAAGCCCATGTGGAATGCGTCACGGCCGCCCTCCAATGACCCTCTGAGGATTTTTCATGCGCTACCTCCTCGCCCTGGACCAGGGCACCTCCAGCTCACGCAGCATCGTGTTTGACCAGGACGGCCAAGTGGTGGCCATGGCCCAGCGCGAGTTCCGGCAGATTTACCCCCAACCCGGCTGGGTCGAGCACGACCCGCAGGAAATCTGGTCCTCGCAGCTGGCCACCGTGCATGAAGTGCTGGCCAAAGCCGAGCTCAAGGCCAGCGACATGGCGGCCATCGGCATCACCAACCAGCGCGAGACCACCGTGGTGTGGAACCGCCGCACGGGAGAGCCGATTTACAACGCCATCGTCTGGCAAGACCGCCGCGCCGAACCCACCTGCGCCGCCTTGCGCGTACAAGGCCACGAAGACACGGTGCTGAGCAAAACCGGGCTGCGCATCGACGCCTATTTTTCTGGCACCAAACTGCAATGGATCCTGGACCAAGTACCAGGCGCCAGAGCCCTGGCCGAACAAGGCGAGCTGGCCTTTGGCACAGTCGACAGCTGGCTGATCTGGAAGCTCACCGATGGCCGCTCGCATGTCACCGATGTGAGCAACGCCGCCCGCACAATGCTGCTGAACATCCACACCAACACCTGGGACAGCGAGTTGCTCAATTTGCTGAACATCCCTGACGCGCTCATGCCTCGGGTCTTGCCCTCCAGTGCCCACTTTGGCGACACCACAGCCGCGCTGCTGGGCGCCAGCTTGCCCATTGGCGGTGTGGCCGGTGACCAGCAAAGCGCCTTGTTCGGCCAGGCCTGCTTCACCCCCGGCATGGCCAAAAACACTTATGGCACCGGCTGCTTCATGCTCATGCACACCGGCAACACCTTTCAGCGCAGCCAAAACGGCCTGATCACCACCTCGGCCGCTCAGGCCTCCAGCACCCCGCAATACGCACTCGAAGGCAGCGTCTTCATTGGTGGCGCCGTGGTGCAGTGGCTGCGCGACGGCCTGCGGGCCATCTCCAGCAGCGGCGAGGTCGAAGGTCTGGCCCACAGCGTGCCCGACGCCGGGGGCGTCATGTTCGTGCCCGCCTTCACCGGCCTAGGCGCGCCTTATTGGGACGCCGAAGCCCGCGGCGCCATTGTCGGGCTCACGCGAGGCTCCACCGTGGCCCACATTGCACGCGCCGCACTCGAAAGCATCGCCTTCCAAAGCGCTGCCCTGCTGCACAGCATGAACCGCGACGCCGTGGCCGGTGGCGGCGTGGCCGTGACCGAATTGCGCGTGGACGGCGGCGCTTGCGTCAACGACCTCTTGATGCAAATCCAGGCCGACTTGCTGGGCATTCCGGTGGTGCGCCCTGCCGTGACCGAAACCACCGCCCTGGGCGCCGCCTATCTGGCTGGTCTGCACGCTGGCGTGTACAACAGCTTGGAGGAATTGAGCCAGCAGTGGCGCGCCGACCGCACCTTCTACCCCACCTTGCCCAGAGAACAGGCCCAAGAGCGCATGGACCGCTGGGAGCGGGCTGTACGTCAGGCCACTGCCCGGTGACCCCCTCGTTCAGCACCCCTGCATAAGCAGCGACAATTCCGAGTCCCCTCGCCGGGTGCCAAGCGCCTAGCCCGTCCCACAAAGCACACGACTGAACATCCCATGTCTCACTCCTCACAACACATCGCCTTCATCGGCGGCGGCAACATGGCCAGCGCCATCATCGGCGGCCTGATCCGCCAAGGCATGAAACCCACACAGATCACCGTGGTCGAGCCCTTTGCTGACACGGCCGCCAAGCTGCTCAAGGACTTTGGCATCACGGCACTGCCCTCGGCAGGCCCGGCGCTGGCACGGGCAGACCTTGTGGTCTGGGCGGTCAAACCCCAAATCTTCAGCGAAGCGGCCGCCCCCGTCATGGCGCACACCAGCAAGGCGCTGCACCTGTCGGTGGCCGCAGGCATCCGCACCGACAGCATCTGCCGCTGGGTGGGCACCGATCGGGTGGTGCGCTGCATGCCCAACACACCCGCACTGGTGGGCCAAGGCATGACCGCGCTGTTTCCTTGCGCCAGCGTCACGGCGGCCGACCAACAGCTGGTGGAGCAAGTCATCGGCACCACGGGGCAATACCTGTGGGTTGCAGAAGAATCCCAACTGGACGCGGTGACCGCCTTGTCGGGCTCAGGTCCGGCCTATGTGTTTTATTTCCTCGAGGCCATGACCGAAGCCGGTGTGGGCATGGGCTTGAGCGCGGCACAAGCCTACCAACTCGCGGTGGCCACATTTTCGGGTGCATCGTCTTTGGCGGCAGCATCGACCGAATCCCCCGAAGTGCTGCGCCAGCGGGTCACTTCCAAGGGTGGCACCACCTACGCAGCACTCACCGCCATGGAGGCTGCAGGCATCAAACCCGCCTTCATCAAAGCCATGCAAGCCGCTCAGGTGCGGGCTGGCGAGTTGGGTGACGAGTTCGGCAAAGCCTGAGCGAATAGGGCTCAGGTCAAGGACAACACCACGCCCACAAAAACGCTGAAGCCCAGCCAGTGGTTCAGTCGAAAGGCTTTGAAGCAGCCCTCGCGGCTGCGCTGGCGGATCAAGCTGTGGTGCCAGACCACTTGGCCTGCCGAGACCGCCAAGGCCAGCCAGAACCCCAGCCCTTGCTCAGGCGCGTTCAAAAGCCACGCCCAGATGGCCAGGTACGCGCCATAAAAACTCATGATGGCGGGCACATCGTGCTCGCCCAAGGTGATGGCCGAGGTCTTCATGCCGATCTTCAAGTCATCGTCGCGGTCCACCATGGCGTATTCGGTGTCGTAAGCCAAGACCCAAAACAGATTGCCCACCAGCAGTGCCCAAGCCAATGCAGGCACCTGCCCCTGCACAGCAGCAAACGCCATCGGGATGCCGAAACTGAAGGCCACGCCCAGCACCGCTTGCGGCATGGAGACATAACGCTTGGCATACGGGTACGCCAAGGTCACGGCCAAGGCCGCGAAAGACCAAGCGATGGTGACGCTGTTGGTCGTCAGCACCAAACCAAACGCGCACAGCGCCAGCACCGCCCCCACAGCCAAAGCTTCTTGGGTGCCGATGCGGCCACTGGTGACGGGGCGGTTGGCCGTGCGCTTGACGTGCTTGTCAAAGTCACGGTCGGCCACATCGTTGATGCAACAGCCCGCGCTGCGCATGAGGATGGTGCCCAAGGTAAACACCGCGATCAAATGCCAGCCCGGAAAGCCGCCTGCCGCCACCCACAAAGCCGCCAGCGAAGGCCAGAGCAACAACAACCAGCCCGCAGGCCGGTTCCAGCGGATCAAATCCAGGTACAGCTTGATTTTCTCGGTCATGGCGCAATTATCCGCGTCCCAATGCAGCGGCCGTACAGCGAGCCTTGTAGGTCGGCGCTTCAGCCTCGACAAAGACCCGTGCGGCTCACTCACCTTTCGGGGCTGAAGCCGCCGACCTGCGGGGAAGTCACGACAGGCGCGTCACGCCGGGCAAGGCGCAGGCATACACCGCATTGCGCAAAGCAGCGATCGCCTCATAGCGGGTGAAGCTGCGCCGCCAGGCCAACACCACACGGCGCGTGGGCGGCAGGCCGCCATGCGGATCGACGATGGGCAGATAGCGCACATGGGCATCGCCATTGACCGACTTCTTATCGGGCTGGGCCCAAGCCTCTTCGGGCACCGACAAACGCGGCACCAAGGTCACGCCCATGCCGGCGGCCACCATGTGCTTGATGGTCTCCAGCGACGAGCCTTCAAAGCTTTTTCGGATGCCCTCGGTGCGGCTGGAAAACCGCGCGAACTCCGGACACACCTCGAGCACATGGTCGCGAAAGCAATGCCCATTGCCCAAGAGCAGCATGGTTTCGTCCTTGAGCTGGTCGGTGGTCAGCGAAGCCTCTCCCGCCAAAGGGTGCGCGCGCGGCAAGGCCGCCACAAAGGGCTCGTCGTACAGCGGCGCTTGGGCCAGTCCCGTGTCCGGAAAAGGCTCGGCCAAGATCGCGCAATCGATCTCGCCGGTGCGCAGCATCTCCAGCAAACGCACTGTGAAGTTCTCTTGCAGCATGAGCGGCATCTGCGGTGTGCGTGTGATCACCTGGCGCACGAGATCAGGCAACAAATAAGGGCCGATGGTGTAGATCACGCCCAGCCGCAAAGGGCCAGACAGCGGGTCTTTGCCACGCTTGGCGATTTCTTTGATCTCGGCGGCCTGCTCCAGCACGCTTTGCGCTTGGCGCACCACCTCGTCACCCAGTGCCGTGACCGACACTTCGCTTGCGCTGCGCTCGAAGATCTTCATGTCCAGCTCTTCTTCGAGCTTCTTGATCGCCAGCGACAGGGTGGGCTGCGACACGTGACAGGCCTCAGCGGCCTTGCCAAAGTGTTTTTCGCGGGCCACGGCCACGATGTATTTGAGTTCGGTCAGGGTCATGGCCGTATTGGAACATCAAGCTTTGAGGTACTCGGATTTCCCGCCCAACCAGCGGCCTATGTGGCGCTCGGCCAAGTGCGGGTGCTGGTCCAGCATCTGCGGCGCCAAGGCGCGGGCCCACTCCAGCAAGGGCGTGTCCGTCTCCAAATCGGCAAAGCGCAGCAAGGGCGCACCCGACTGGCGTGCCCCCAAAAACTCGCCGGGCCCCCGGATCTCTAGATCGCGCCGGGCGATCTCGAAACCGTCGTTGGTCTCGACCATGGCGCGCAAGCGCTCACGCGCAGTCTCGCTCAAGCGCCCGCCTTCGGGCGTGCCGTACAGCAGCACACAGGCCGACGCCGCCGCACCGCGCCCCACCCGGCCGCGCAACTGGTGCAACTGGGAGAGGCCAAAGCGCTCGGCATGCTCGATCACCATCAGCGAGGCATTGGGCACATCCACCCCCACCTCGATCACCGTGGTGCTGACCAGCACACCCATGACACCTGCGGTGAACAGGTCCATCACCGCCTTTTTTTCGGCCACGGGCATGCGCGAGTGCAGCAGGCCCACCATCACGCCCGGCAGCGCCTCGCTCAGGTCGGCATGGGTTTGCGTCGCGTTGGTCAGGTCCAGCGCTTCGCTTTCTTCGATCAGCGGGCAGACCCAATACACCTGCCGGCCTTGCTGCAGCTGCGCCCCGATGCGCTCGACCACCTCGTGGCGGCGGTGGTCCGACACCACCCGCGTGACGATGGGCGTGCGCCCGGGCGGCAGCTCGTCAATCACCGACACATCCAAGTCGGCGTAATAGCTCATGGCCAGGGTGCGCGGAATGGGCGTGGCCGTCATCATCAGCATGTGCGGCTCCATGCCGCCTTCTTGCATCTTGCCGCGCAGCGCCAGGCGCTGCGCCACACCAAAGCGGTGCTGCTCGTCGATCACGGCCAGCGCCAAATTTTTGAACTTGACGTGCTCCTGAATCACCGCGTGGGTGCCCACCACCAGCGCGGCTTCGCCCGACTCGATCATCGCCAACATGGCCGCGCGTTCTTTCTTCTTCTGGCTGCCAATCAGCCAAGCGACCTTGACGCCCAAAGGCTCCAGCCAGCCCACCAGCTTGGCAAAGTGCTGGGTGGCCAAAATTTCAGTGGGGGCCATCAGGGCGCATTGCCAACCGGCATCGACCGCCACCATGGCCGCAAGCGCCGCGACCACCGTTTTGCCCGCACCCACATCGCCTTGCAGCAAGCGGTGCATGGGCACCTGGCGGGCCAGGTCTTGAGCGATCTCACGGCCCACGCGCTGCTGGGCATTCGTGAGGCCAAAAGGCAATGCCTTGAGCAGCTGGCCATACAAACCCTGGGCTTGGTGCTTCAGGGCGGGGGCGCGCAACAAATCGCGCTCGCGCTTGGCCGTCAGCTGCGACAACTGCTGGGCCAGCAACTCCTCGCATTTGAGGCGAATCCAAGCCGGATGGCTGCGGTCCTCGAGGGCGGCGAGCGACACATCGGGCGTGGGGTGGTGCAAGAACTGCAAGGCCTCGCGCAGCGACAAGGCGCCACGGCGGTCCGGCCAAGCGATGCCGGGGGGCAAGGTCTCGCTCAGGTCCGCATGGTTCAGACCATTGATCACGGCGCGACGCAAATACGGTTGCGCCAGTCCGGCCACTGTGGAGTACACCGGCGTCAGGGCCTCGGCCAAAGTGCCGCCTGCCGCCTTGAAGCTGGGGTGCATCATGGTCAGGCCCATGAATCCGCCACGCACCTCGCCACGCGCCCGGATGCGGTTGCCCACCGCCAGCGCCTTTTGCTGCGAGGGGTAGAAACTGAAAAACCGCATCACACAGGTGTCTGAGCCGTCGTCCACCGTCACCAGCAGCTGGCGGCGCGGCCGCATGGAGATCTCGCAAGCCGTGACGGTGGCCTCGATCTGCGCGGTATCGCCCTCGCGCACATCGCGCAGCTTGACGATGCGGGTCTCGTCCTCGTAACGCAAAGGCAGGTGCAAAGCCAGATCGATGTCACGCACCAAGCCCAGCTTGATCAGCGCTTTTTGAGGCGCAGACAGCGTTTTGGCGGGGGTGGCAGCAGGCTTGGCGGGCATGGGGTGATTGTGCCGCGAAGCCAGGCCCACCGTTCACAGCTTTTCGGTCTCGCCCACCTTGGGCTGCCACTTCATCAAACGCTTTTCGATGAGGCCCACCAAAGCGTCGATGGCCAGGGCAAAGACCGTCAGCACCAGGATGCCGGCCATGACGGTGTTGATGTCGAAACTGCCTTCGGCTTGCAGGATCAAGTAGCCCACGCCTTGGCTGGAGCCCAGGTACTCGCCCACCACGGCGCCCACAAAGGCCAGGCCCACCGAGGTGTGCAGCGAGCTGAACACCCAACTGGTGGCGCTGGGCAGGTACACGTGGCGCAGCAACTGGCGCTGGCTGGCGCCCAACATGCGGGCATTGGCCAGCACCACGGGGCTGACTTCCTTGACGCCTTGGTACACATTGAAGAACACGATGAAAAACACCAGCGTCACGCCCAGCGCCACTTTGGAGCCGATGCCCAAACCAAACCACACCGAAAAAATCGGCGCCAAGATGATGCGGGGCATGGCGTTGAGCGCCTTGATGTAGGGCTCCAAAATGGCCGAGGCCATGGGCGAGAGCGCCAGCCACAAGCCGCCCAAGAGCCCCGTGCTCGCGCCAATGGCAAACGCCAGCAGGGTCTCGATGAGCGTGATGCCCAGGTGCTGGTAGATGTTGGCATCGCCCACAAACCAAGTCCAGATGCGTTCAAATATCTGCACCGGCTCGCCAAAGAAAAACGCCGCTTGCCGGTCGTTGTCGAACATGAAGGGCGGGATCAGCCCCGGCTGCGTCAGCACATGCCAGACCACAAACAAGAGCACCAGCAAGCCCAACTGCCACAGGCGCAATGTGGCTTTGCGGGGTTTGATCAGGTTCCAAACAGTGGACATCATGGGGGACACTCAGTTCGCTTTTTGCAGTTGTTGTTGGTAGCCCTTGAGCACTTCTTCGCGCAGCACCGCCCAGATGGCCTGGTGCAGTTCCATGAAGCGGGGTGTCATTTTGATTTCAGCCACATCGCGCGGGCGCGGCAAATCGATGGTGAATTCGCCAATCGGGTGCGACGCGGGCCCCGCACTCAAGATCACCACACGGTCGCTCATGGCAATGGCTTCGTCCAGGTCGTGCGTGATGAACAGCACCGACTTCTTTTTGGACTGCCAAAGCGCCAGCAACTCGTTTTCCATCAGCTGACGGGTTTGGATGTCGAGCGCAGAAAAGGGCTCGTCCATCAAGATGATGTCCGGGTCCATCACCAGGGTCTGCGCCAGGCTGGCACGCTTGCGCATGCCGCCGCTCATTTGGTGCGGATAACGGTCGCCAAAGCCGCCCAGGCCCACACGGCGCAGCCAATCTTCGGACTGCGCTTGTGCGGTGCTTTTGTCCACACCGCGAAAGGTCAGCCCCGCCATCACGTTTTGCAAAGCGGTGCGCCAAGGCATCAGGCTTTCGGCTTGGAACATGTAGCCCGCGCGGGCATTCACCCCCGTCAAGGGTTCGCCATAAATGTGGACCGAGCCTTGGCTTGGCTGCAACAAACCGGCCGCCATGTTGAGCAAGGTGCTCTTGCCGCAACCGGTGGGGCCCACCACGCTGACGAACTCGCCATCGGCCACCGTGAGCGACACGTTTTCCACAGCGGTGTAGCGCTGCCCCGGCGCATCGGGGCTGACAAAGGTGCAGGCCACACCCTGCAGCGCGATCGATGGCAGGTTCACATCAGCCCTTGGGGTATTTGGCGTTGGCTTTTTTCACGAAGTCGTTGGTGTAGACCGCGTTCAGGTTCAACTTGGCGGCAGCCAGTTTGTCGTCCACACTGGCCAGCGCCCTGAAGGCGGTCTCTGCGCCCTTGGCCGGGAAGCTGCCGTCCACCGACATGGCTTGCTTGGCAGCCAAAAAACCTTCGATGTAAACCGCCCGGTCGCCCAGCAAATAGCTCTCGGGCACGGCCTTGATGATGTCTCCGCCCCCGGCTTGCTGAATCCATTTGTTGGCTCGAACCATGGCATTGGCCAGCGCTTGCGCGGTGTGGGGGTGTTTGTCCAGGAAAGGCTGGGGCGCATACAGGCACCCGGCTGGCATGGGCCCGCCAAACACCTTTTCGGCCTCGGCCATGTTGCGCGTGTCGGTCACGATTTTCATGTCGCCCGAACGGGTCAAGAGGGTGATGACCGGGTCCAGATTGCTCATGGCATCGATCTGCCCGGCGCGCATAGCGGCCACGGCGCCGCTGCCTGCCCCCACGCCCACAAAGCTCACATCGCTGGGCTTGAGACCCGCTTTGGCCAACACGAAGTTGGCCAGCACATTGGTGGAGCTGCCTGGCGCTGTGACGCCGATTTTTTTGCCCTTCAAGTCCGCCACCGTTTTGAAGTTGGGCAGGGTCTTGGGATTCACACCCAGCACGATCTGGGGCGCCGCGCCCTGCAACACGAAGGCCCGCATGGGCTGGCCCTTGAACTGCATGTTGATGGTGTGCTCAAACGCGCCCGAGACCACGTCGGCACTGCCGCCCACCACCGCCTGCAAGGCACGCGAGCCGCCCGCAAAGTCCACGATGGTCACGTCCAGGCCTTCGGCCTTGAAGTAGCCCAGCTGCTCGGCAATGGTCAGGGGCAGGTAATAAAACAGGTTCTTGCCGCCCACGGCGATGGTGAGCTTGGGCTTTTCAAGCGCTTGCGCTTGGGCCAGTTGGGGCAAAGCGGTGGCGGCCATGCTGCCGACCATGAAGTCACGGCGGGTGAAGGGCATTTTCTTGTCTCCGAATGAGGCCCAGCCAAGGCACTGGATGGTTGCGCATGCAGTCTAATCCAAGTGCCCGTGCATTCCCTCGTCCATTGACGCACTTGAACGGACCAACCCCCCATTTGAACGTGAGAAAATCACGTCCTTCTTCAACTTCGAACGGGCCTGTCCGGCCCTGAAGCATGACTGCCTCAGTTTCCTCCCCCCGCGAATTCACCCTCAGTGACTTCGACTTCGAACTCCCCACCGAACTGATTGCTCAGCACCCTGCCGCAGAGCGCAGCGGCTCTCGCTTGCTCGACGGCTCATCGCCTGCGCTTGTCGACCGCATCTTCAAGGCGCTACCAGGCCTTTTGAACCCCGGCGACTTGCTGGTCTTCAACGACACCAAGGTGGTCAAGGCACGCATCTTTGGCGAGAAATCCACGGGCGGCAAACTCGAATTGCTGATCGAGCGCGTGCTGCCCGGCCACCAGGTGGTAGCGCACATGAAGGTCAGCAAAAAGCCCCTGGTCGGCGGCAAGATGTTCATGATGGGCGGCGCGCACAACGGCGGTTTTGACGCCACTCTGTTGGGCCGTTGGCCCGATGAAAACGGTCAGTTGTTTCACTTGCAACTGAGCGACGAGCCGCATGCACTGATGGAAAAGCACGGCCATGTGCCCTTGCCGCCCTACATCGAACACACCGACACCGCAGAAGACGCACAGCGCTACCAGACCGTGTTCGCGCGAGCACCAGGCGCGGTGGCAGCGCCCACCGCCGCGCTGCACTTTGACGAGGCCTTGCTGGCCGCGCTGGAAGCACGTGGCGTGAAGCGCGCCAGCGTGACGCTGCATGTGGGTGCGGGCACCTTCCAGCCCGTCAAGACCGAGAACATCGCCGAGCACACCATGCACAGCGAGTGGTACGAGGTGCCCGAAGCCACACAAAAGGCCATTGCCGACTGCAAAGCACGTGGCGGCCAAGTGGTGGCGGTGGGCACAACCACCGTGCGCACGCTGGAGTCGTGGGCCAAGTTCGGCCAAGCCAGCGGTGACACACAGATCTTCATCACACCAGGGTTTGAATTCAAAGTGGTGGACCGACTGATTACCAACTTTCACCTGCCCAAAAGCACGCTGATGATGCTGGTGAGCGCCTTTGCGGGGTATGAGCACATCATGGGGCTGTATCGGCATGCGATTGCCAAGCAATACCGCTTCTTCAGCTATGGGGATGCGATGCTGCTGACACGCACACCGCAGCTCTGAAGCCCCAACCGATCCCTACAATCCTTGCCATGCTCCAATTCGACCTGCTCAAAACCGACCCCTCCAGCCACGCCCGCCGCGGCACGCTGACCCTGAACCATGGCGTGGTGCAAACGCCGATCTTCATGCCGGTCGGGACGTACGGCACCGTCAAAGGCGTGATGCCGCGCAGCCTGCACGAGATGGGCGC
Organism: Limnohabitans lacus; assembly: GCF_030053395.1. Taxonomy (GTDB): domain Bacteria; phylum Pseudomonadota; class Gammaproteobacteria; order Burkholderiales; family Burkholderiaceae_C; genus Limnohabitans_A; species Limnohabitans_A lacus. The sequence goes on from NZ_JASGBH010000008.1 coordinate 57,694, forward strand.
GCAGATCATTTTGGGCAACACCTTCCATTTGTGGATGCGCCCGGGTCTGGACATCATGAAAGGCTTTGGCGGCCTGCACCAGTTTGAAAAGTGGGACAAACCCATCCTGACCGACTCGGGCGGGTTTCAAGTCTGGTCGCTGGGCGAGATGCGCAAGATCACCGAAGAAGGCGTGACCTTTGCCAGCCCCGTGAACGGCGACAAGCTCTTCATGTCGCCCGAAGTGAGCATGCAGATCCAGACGATCTTGAACTCGGACATCGTGATGCAGCTCGACGAGTGCACGCCTTACGAGACCAAGGGACACCTGACGACCGAAGCCGAAGCCCGCAAGTCGATGGAAATGAGCCGCCGCTGGGCCGTGCGTTCCAAAGACGAATTTGCACGCTTGGAAAACCCCAACGCGCTGTTTGGCATTGTGCAAGGCGGCATGTTTGAAAACCTGCGCCAGGAATCGCTCGATGCTTTGGTGGAAATGGACTTTCCGGGTTACGCGATCGGCGGCGTGAGCGTGGGCGAGCCCAAGGACCTGATGCTGCAGATCATGGCGCACACGCCCCACCGCCTGCCTGCGAACAAACCGCGCTACCTGATGGGCGTGGGCACGCCCGAAGACCTGGTGCAAGGCGTGGCCGATGGCGTGGACATGTTCGACTGCGTGATGCCCACCCGCAACGCCCGCAACGGCACGGTCTTCACCCGCTATGGCGACCTGAAGCTGCGCAACGCCCGCCACAAAACCGACCCACAACCATTGGACAGCACTTGCACCTGCCATGCCTGCGCAGGTGCATCCGGCGTGTCTTGGGACCAAGGCGGACGTGATGGTTTCAGCCGCGCTTACTTGCACCACCTGGACCGCTGCGGCGAAATGCTCGGCCCCATGCTGACCACCATCCACAACCTGCACTACTACCTGAACCTGATGCGCGAAGTGCGCGAGTCGCTGGACGCGGGCCAGTTCTCGCAATTCCGGGCACAGTTCAAGAGCGACCGCGCACGCGGCGTCTGACCACGCAGGTCGGACATTCAGGTCCGACTACCCCATTCAATCGGTGGTGAACACCGTGAGCACACCGGTGTAGCCATACAGGTGGTGCCGCGCGATCTCGCCAGCGGCAAAAAAGCCCACCAGGGGCACGTCACCCAGGGCGTGGCGGATGATTTGCAGCTCGGCACTCGGCCCGCCAAAGTGGGGGCCGCCCCGGCCAGTACAGCTGACATAGACCGCGCCTGCGATGCGCTTGCCTGCTTGTGGCAGGGTGGGCACGGGGTCGTCGCTGAAGGCGTTGATGGCTTCGATCGACAGCATCTCGGGTTCGAGCTCTTCGCGAATTTCGGCGCACACCCGCACCAGATCGGCACGGGCAGCGTGCACATTGCGCTGGCAAAACGTCAGCCGCATGCCGGGCGCCAGGTGTTCGGCCACGGCCACGCCTTGGCGCATCGGGTCCAGGCCCACGATGTGGCGAACCAACACATCATTGCCTAAATTGCCTGCGCGGCCCACGCCAGACTGCCCGGCAGGACTCAAGCCCACCAAGGTTGAGCGCACCACAGGGATGGCTTTTTGCGGCTCGCTCAGGCTGATCTTCAACGCGTCCAGCATCACATCGAGTGCGGGCTGGCCATCGAGCTTGAGCACCACATGGCGGTCGGCCTCGGTGACTTCGTGCTCGGCTGCAATGGGCTGGCAGCCTTGCGTGACGCGCGACAGCAAACCCACCCGCGAAGAAAAGGCCACGCCACTCAAACCGCCTTCAAACACGCCCCCGGCTGCCAGCGTTTGCGGCTGGTCAGCGCTGATGGCGAACTGCACACTGCGGGTGCGGCTGGAGGTCAAGCCGCCAAACACATAGCCCTGCTGGGTGCGCCCAGCCATCTCGGTGATCAGCTCGGCCAGATCGGGCGTGGCAGGATCGGCATGCACCAGCGCGGCATCGGCCCAATCGGCCGGCAAGGGCGAGACGCCCGAAAACACGCGGTAGTGCGCGGGTGCCACATTGCACAGCATCACGGCCAGCGCTGGCTCGTCAAAGTATTCGGCGTTGTTGACCGCGATGCCCACGCCCACCGTGCCGGCCCAGTCGGTGACTTCGGGCAGCGCCTGGCGCAAATGGTCGAGCACGGCTTGCGCATCTTGGGCGTAATGGTCGGTGATGTAGACCAGCGCCAGCCGAGGCTCAGGGGCGTAGTCGGGCAAGGTCATTTGCGCCCGCAGCTGGGCCAACACCAAGCCTGCGGCCATGCGCCACTGCGGGTGGGTGGCGTGGCCGTAGGGGAACAGCTTCATGGGGTCTTGCGCTTGGGGGCGGCTTGGCGAGACGCCGCTTTGGCCGCGGGCTTCTTGGCGCTGGTGGCTTTTTGGGCAGGCGCTTTTTTGGCCGCTGGCGCCTTCTTCGCTGGGGCGGTTTTGCTGCCTGATTTGTTGGCCGATTTGGCCGTCATGCCAGCCTTCATGGCTTCTGCGGCCACGTCTTTCACGGCGGCAGCGGCAATGTCTTGGAACTGCTGGGTCAAAGCACCCCACCACTGCATCGGGTCCACCGCAGGCTTGGCCGCGGGTTTTTCGGTTGCGGATTCTTGTGGCGCCTCTTCGGGTTCGGGTTCTGGCTCGGGTGCAGCTTGTGGTGCAGCTTGAGGCGCTGGTGCAGGCTCTGCCGCAGGCTGAGCGGGCGGCTTGGCCGTGAAGGCCTTGGCCAAATCGGCCATGCTCACGTTCATGCTTTGCAAGGTGGACAGCGTCATTTTCTGCACCTCCATCGCCTGGATGGTCGCCTTGAGCGCCGTGGTGTTTTGCTCCAGCCAGAACAGCACCGACTTGAGTTCTTGGATGCGCTTGTCGATCTCTTCGACGCTGAGCGTGGGCGCGACCCAGCTGGCCATGCCGGGCACGGCGCCCGTGCCCGCTGCAGGGGCCGCTTGCGCGGCGGTCTTGGACAGGTTTTGCAAGAAGTCAAAACCTGGCACAAATTTGCCAAAGCCGAAGGCGGATGCGTCGCTCATGGGGGTCTCCTCGAAGGGGTGTTGAGCGAAGCTTAAACGATGAAGCTTTCAGATGGCGCGCTGGCCCAGCTTACCGAGAGGCCAGCCATCGCTGGAGCATTGCTGGCGGCGGCGGGCCGATCACCCTTTGGGTCTGGCCTTTGGCGTCCACCAGCACCACATAGGGCGTGACGTTGGGCCAGGCCGGATCCACCGCCTGACGGATGGCAGGCTCAAAGCCGTCAAACGCATACATCTTCGTCATGCCCTTGAAGTGCGTGGCGTGGCGCAGTGCCTGCGGGCCTGCCACGTCCATCATGACGGCATTCAGTTCGGGTTTGTCTTTGCGCTGTTGCACCGCCTTGTGCAGCACCGCAAACGCGGCCGGGCACGTGCTGCAATACGAGGTGGTGAACAAATAAGCCGCAGGGCGTGGGCCGTGTTGCAAGGCATGCGCCCAGGTGGTCTCATCGAAAGGCAGCACCGTGCGCTGCGCAGCGGTGGTGGGATGTCCTAGCGCGTGCGCGTGCTGGTGTGCTTGCGCCAAAACCGCCGAGGAACTCAGGCCAAGCGCAGAGGCGCAGAGGGCCAGCACCGTGGATTTAAAAACGGAGGTCATGGACTTGCGTCTCCTGTGTGTTGCGCCACACCACCACCATGCGTGCGCCGCTTTGGGCCAAGCGGGGGTGGTCGTTGTAGCCCGTGGCTTGACCCAGGGTTTTGAGGGTGAAGTTCTGCCCGCCATCGGTGGACAGCCAGGCTTTGAGAGAGGTCACAGCGCCTTCGCTGCTGCGCCAGACCACGGCCACGTTTTGGCCATCGGCCAGCACATCGGCGTGCTCAGCCCGGGCGTCAGGCAAGACCCGCACCGTGTCGGGCAAGGGCTCACCTTGCGGGTTCAAGCGGGCATAGCGCACAGCGGCTTGGTCTTGACCGTTCACTTTGCGGATACCAAACCAAACGGTGTGGTAACCCGCTTGCGCCCCCCCCACATTGGCCGCCAAGCCGGGGCCGTGGTGCGGGCAAGCGTTGATCTGCCAGTCGTCGTGCGTGCTGCGGGTGATGCGGTTGGCGGGCGCCCCTACGCTGGCAAAAGCATGGTCACGCGTGCTGCTGTCGAACACATGGCGCCATGTGGCTTGCAACTGGCCTTGCGGGTTGCGGGCCAAGCCAATGCGGCAGCACTCGCAAGAGTGGTCGGCCACTTTGGTATCTGGGCCAAAGGTCTGACCACCGTCTTGGGACTCGTTGCGGTAAATCGCAGCGCCTGCATATTTTTGGGCCGAGCCTTTGGGCGGCTGGTCGCGCTTGTCCACCCACAGTGTGTGCAAGACGCCTTGCGCGTCAAAGGCCACCGACTCAAAACGGTGGGTAATCTCCTGCCGGTCCTGGTGCACCGTGAAGGGCGCACTGAAGGTTTGCCCACCATCGCTGCTGCGCAGCATGCGGATGAAGCCTGTGTAGGGCTTGGCCAGCGGCATGGTGTAGCTGATCACGGCCCAGCCCTTCGGGCCAAATTCAATCTTGGGGCGGCTTTCGCCATCGGCGGCAATCGCGTCAGAGCCGGTGTTCAAGATGCGTGCTTCGCTCCACTGCAATGTGCCACCCAAGGGCGTGCTTTGCACAAAGAGTTGCGCCTGCGCATTCAAGCCCACCACCCACAAGCGGCCATCGGGCGCAATCGCTGCGCCCGTGGCCAGTTGCGGGCGTTGGTGGCGGGCGTGCTGTGCGGGTTTGCTGGCGGTGTCTTGCGCCACAGCTTGCGGCCATGTGCACAGTCCTGTCATCGCAATGCCCAACACTGCGCAGCAACGGTTCAAGAAGTTCATGGTTGGATTGACCCAGAAGTTTGGATGAAAAAAAAGCTTGCGATGTCGTCGTCATGATGCCGCCAATCATCGCAAGCCTTGGCGTGGATCAGCGTTGACCCAAGTGTTTGGTCACGCCCAGCATCACACTGCGCGGCGCACCTGCGGCGTAGGTGTTTTGCGTGTTGGGTGTGTAAGCGCCGCTTTTGTAGCTGCTGGACGCGTTGTCCGAGTACAGCTTGTCCGTCAAGTTACGCACCTGGCCCCAGACTTCCCAGCCATCAGACAGCTTGTGGCTGGCCGTCAGGTTGAGCAGGGTGTGGCCCGCATAACGCACGGTGTTGGCGTTGTTCATCCAGTAGCTGCCTTGCTTGACCAAGCCCAGCGCCACGCGCGAAGCGGGTGTGAACTTCCAGCCGACTTGGGCGGTGATGGTGTGGTTGGGCGCCTGCGGCATGTCTTTGCCCGAATAGTCTTCGATGGCACCCACTTTGTCGCTCACGCGGTAAGACACAAAAGTGTGCTCGGCCCAGGTCGCGCCCACACGCCAATCCCATGCGCGCAACTCTTGATTCAAGCTCAGCTCCAAGCCTCGGCTGCGGGTGTTGCCCGCGTTCTTGTTGTAACTGTCCCCAATTGCAGAGGTGTAAGACACGATGGTGTCTTTGCCACTGAGCTGGTAGAGCGCCGAATCGAGGCGAATGCCCGAAGGCAGCAAGGCACGCCAGCCCACTTCGACGTTGTCGTACGTGGCTGAATTCAACTCAGGGATGGCGGTCTTGCCGTACAGCTGGCTGACCTCAGGCGGTGTGAAGCCCATGCTCAGGTTGCTGTACAGGCTGCTGGTGGGGCTGAGGGCATAAGTCGCACCCAGCTTGGGGCTGAACTTGGCAAAGCCGCGCACCTCGTTGGCGGCACCGTAGTTGGCCCCGGGTGTCAGGTTGTTTTTGAAGTCGTAGCGGATGCTGTCATAACGGCCACCGGCCACCAAACGCAAGCGCTCACTGGGACTGAATTCGAGCTGTGCAAACGCGGCATCGTTGGCAATGCCCGCGCCGTAGTTGCGCACACCGCTGGGGTTGGCCACGCTGTTCAAGGTGTAGCTGACATAACGACCTGTGGGCACATCGCGCACCACGGCCAAGTTGTCCGACACATAGTCATTTTGGCTGCGGTCGATGTAGACGCCTGTGACCAAGCGGGCACGCAGCCAGTCGAGCTTTTGTTCGTGCTTCACGTCCACGCCCAGCGACTCCACGTGGTTGTTGTTGATCGTTCCAGCAACGAACCCATTCGGCAAATAAGTAGCCGGTTGTGCGGATGATGCCGCGCAACGCTTACTGGGGTCGGTTGGTGCACCACAATTTTTAATCGTGTAGTTGGGCAATTGGCCGTGGTCGTTGTTACGGGCAAACAGCGTCACCGTGGTCAAGCCGCCTTGGGTGGTTTCGCCTTCCCAGGCCAAGTTGGCACGGGTGGTTTTGTCTTTGCGCCAGGTGAAGGTGTTGATGCTTTTGCCGGGGTTGCTGCGGAAGTCGTTTTCAAACAAGCTGCCGGGTGTGTCCGAGTCCAGATGGGTGTGCACCAGCGAGGCACGCAACCAGGACTTGTCGCCCAAGTTGTAGTCGCCACGCAGGGTGAAAGAGTCTTTTTTGCCGCCGCTGTACTGCTGCCAGTTGTTGGCGTCGCGTTGTGAGCTGTAGTGCGAAAACCGCAGACCCAAATCGCCCCAGGTGCTGCTTGCGCCCGAGTCCACACGCGTGAAGCCATCGGTGTTGTCGTGGCGAATGCCCACATAGCCGGTGGGCGTGCGGGAAGGTTTTTGCGTCAAAAAGTTGACCGCGCCACCCACCGCGTTGCTGCCGTACAGCGACGAGGCCGCACCTTTGACCACCTCCACACCGCCCGAGCCGTTCATGTTGTTTTCGTTCAGGGCGTTGTGGTTGAACACGCCCAAGGGACGGATCGGGATGCCGTCTTCCAGGTACTGGTACACCGCGTTGGTGCTGATGGGCTGGCGAATGGCCATGCTGTGCTGCTCATTGCCCAAATCGTTCCAGTGCACGCCTGGAATGCGGTTGATGATCTCGCCCACCGACTTGGGCTTATCGGCATCCCACTGGGCACGGCTCACGGCCCCAATGGACACGGGGGTTTCGGACAATTTGGTTTCAGAGCGTGAGCCCGACACCACGATGGTGTCCAGCGCAGGCGCGGTTTGGGCCACCGCAGCGGCGCTGATGCTGGCGAACAGGCCGAACACGGCCAATGACAAAGGAGAAAGAGAGAGGGAATTTTTCATGACAAGTTTTCAATCGATCGGTCGCCATCGGCCGCGCAGGCCAGTGGCATCAACATGGGCCCAGCACCCGAGGGTGCGAAGCGCATGGCTGCTTGGATCAATAGAAAACAGGCGGCCCGCGAGAGGGCAATGGCGGCGCAGTGCGGGCCAACAGCAAGGCCTCGGGCAAGGCCTGGACGATATGTGCACGAGCATCCGGCACATGGGCCAAAGCGGCCACCGTGGGCGGCGGCAGTGCGGGTGTGGCGTGGGCGCACAGCGGGCAGTCCATGCTGCTGCTCAAGGGGGCGGCGTCACCCTCGCCTTGCACCACCACCTTCATGATGCCCATGGTGGAGCACACCACCTCCATGGCTTTGGGCTGCAGCGTGGCAGCCAAAACCGAAACGCCGACGAACAGTACGTACCAAGCCAGCACCCAGCGGGCGCACAGGCGACGTGTTGATGCCAGCTTGAACATGGCCGCTGTTGCGTTCTAGTCGTGGAGCAAGCGTTTCAATGCTTGTGCATGTGGCCTTCGCCATGCTTCATCGCTGGTGCCGCCGCCATGCGGGCAGGGGCTTTGACTTCGATGGTTTGGCGCTTGCCGTCCTTGCCTTCGACCACCAGGGTCACGGGCACGGTGTCACCGTCTTTGACCTGGCCTTTCAGGTCCATCAGCATGACGTGGTAGCCGCCGGGCTTGAGGTCCACCGCTTTGCCAGCGGGCAAGGCCAGGCTGGGCACCGCACGCATTTTCATGACGCCGCCGTCCATGGCCATCTCGTGCACCTCGACCACACCGGCCACAGGCGACTGGGCCGAGATCAACTTGGCGTCTTGCGCCGACTGCAGCTGCATGAAAGCACCGGTGGCTTTTTGTTGGGTCACGGTGGCACGCACCCAGGCGTCTTTGACGGTGACTTGCGCTTGGACAGCGAGGGCCGACATCAGGACGGCAAAAGAGACAGCAAGGCGTTTCATGGCGAACTCCAGTCTTAAATTACAAAGGGAAAAAGCACTGACGGTGCGCTGCACAAGCGCCACCGGCACATCAGCCTTGGGCAAGCCATGCTGCGGCTGACCCTCAAGCTGAAAATGGTTCAGGCGAAAGCGGGGGGGGCTCGGGCCTGCCAAGGCTGCCCGATGAGCGCGGCCAGACGGGCTTGCGGGATGGCTTGGAGCGCATGCGACAAGCCTGCAGGGGCTTGGGCTTGTGGCGCGACACCCGAAGGTGCCCCCAAAGGCATGCACAAAGGGCAGTCCATGCTGCTGCCGGGCGGGGTCTGGTCGCCAGCGCCATCGACCATTTTCATGCCCATGACCGAGCAAACCATTTGGGTCTCGACGGGCTTGACCAGCGGCGACGCCACCGAAGCCCCGATGAACAACGCGAACCACACCAGCACGAGGCGGGTGAGCAGTTGGGCGTTGCGCAGGGTTTGCATGGCGGCGATTATCGCATTGCCGATTCAGTCAGGGCCAAGACCACCGAAGGTGTGTGGCCAGCGCTCAAGCGACGGCGCAGGCGGTGATGCGCGAATCCCCAATGTCCAAGCTGCTCAAGGCTAAGGCTTCGCCATGGCTTTGGGTCACGTTGTTTTTGACCTGGACAATCTCGGCCACGATGGACACCGCGATCTCGGAGGGTGTCTTGGCCCCCACTTGCAAACCCACCGGGCCATGCAAGCGGGCCAAGGCGGTTTCGGTCAAATCAAAGTGCTCTGCCAAGCGCGCCTTGCGGGTGGCCTGGTTGCGACGGGAACCCAGTGCGCCGATGTAGAAGGCGTCTGAGTTCAAGGCCTCCATCAAGGCCATGTCATCCAGTTTGGGGTCATGGGTCAAGGCGATGATGGCGGTGTGCGCATCGGGCACGATGGCCTGCACCACATCGTCGGGCATGCCCATCACGCGGGTCACGCCGTGCATCTGCAAGGTGGCGGCGTACTCTTCACGCGGGTCACACACCAACACTTCAAAGTCCAGCATCCCGGCCATCTGTGCCACGGCCTGGCTGAGCTGGCCTGCGCCGATCAACAGCAAGCGCCAGCGGGGGCCAAACAAGGTGGTGAGGGTGATGCCGTCAAATTCCAGCTTCTCGCCTCGTTGGGCATCGCGCAAAGTCACTTGGCCGTCTTTGAGGCTGAGCGTTCTGGCGACCAATTGGTGGGTGCGGGTGCGCTGCAGAACCTGCTCGATCCAGGCGGTGCCCAGCACCGGCTCCTGCACCAAACGCAAAGTGCCACCACAGGGCAAGCCGAAACGGGCCGCTTCTTCTTTGGTGGCACCGTAGGCCACCATCGAGGGGTAGGCCAGGTGTTCGTATTCGCCAGCTTTGATGCGGGCAATCAAATCGTCTTCAACACAACCGCCCGAGACAGAGCCGCTGACCAGCCCATCGTCTCTGACAGCCAATAAAGCACCGGGTGGCCTGGGGGCGCTGCCCCAGGTTTCCACCACGGTGACCAAGGTCACGCTGTGGCCCGACTGTTTCCAGGCCAGCACATCGGCCAGCACTCTCAGATCCAGACTTTCCACAGCGGCCTCCGGACGATCAAGCCTGACGGATCGCGTCGGCGGTCAATGGCAGGCGGCGCACGCGCTTGCCTGTCAAAGCGGCCACGGCGTTGGCAATGGCCGGAGCTGCCACAGCGGTACCGGGCTCACCAATGCCGCCTGGCTTTTCGGTGCTCTTGACCAACACGATGTCGATCTGTGGCGTTTCGTACATGCGCACAGGTTCGTAGGCGGCAAAGTTGGTTTCTTTGACGCGGCCGTTGGCCATGGTGATCTGGTGCTTGAGCACCGCGCCCATGCCGAAGATGATGCTGGACTGCAACTGGGCTTCCACCGTGTCGGGGTTGACCATGTGGCCCACGTCAGCCGCCACCGTGATCTTGTGAACTTTGACGCTGCCGTCCTTGTTCAAGCTCACCTCGGCCACTTGCGCCATGTAGCTGTCGTAGCCTTCCATCAAGGCGATGCCACGGGCACGGCCTGCGGCCACGGGCTTGCCCCAGCCGGCTTTTTCGGCGGCCAGTTTGAGCACGTTGGCATAGCGTGGCTTGCCTTCGAGCATCTTCATGCGGTAGGCGTAAGGGTCTTGACCTGCGGCCTTGGCCATTTCGTCCACAAAGCTTTCGTTGGCGAAAGCGTTCATGCTGTGGCTGACAGCGCGCCAGTAACCGACACGGAAGCCGGTGTCGTGGATCACCAGGTCGTGTTGGGTGTTGGGCACGTTGTAGCCAGTCACGGCGGCTTCGGCCATGAAGGGGTCCAAGGTCTCTTTGGGCAAGCCAAAGGCACGTTGCGTGATCGACTGCGACGTGACCTTGAAGTGCAGACCCACGGGCATGCCCGAAGCGTCCAGACCGGCCTTGACGTTGTTCACGCCCATCGGACGGTAGTAATCATGGGTCATGTCTTCTTCGCGTGTCCACACCAGCTTGACGGGCTTGCCCACAGCTTTGGAGATTTCAGCGGCTTGCACGATGAAGTCCAGCTCCAGACGGCGACCGAAACCGCCCCCCAGGTAAGTGGTCTTCAAAGTGATGTCTTCGGGCTTGAGGCCCAAAGCACCGGCCACTGCGCCTTGGGCGCCTTGCTGGAACTGGGTGGGGCCAATCAACAAGGCTTTGTTGCCTTGCACGTGGGCCGTGAAGTTCATGGGCTCCAGTGGCGAGTGCGATTGCATCGGGGTGATGTATTCGGCTTCCAGCACCTTGGCGGCGCCTTGGAAGGCTTTGGCCACATCGCCTTTGGACGCGATGATCGGGATCACCTTGCCAGACTTGGCGGCCGCGCGGTTGCCTTCCAGCATGGAGGCATCGCTGATCGAGGCCACTGCGCCTTCGTCCCACTGGATGCTGAGTTTTTCAGCGGCCTTTTTGGCACGCCACCAGGAGTCGGCCACCACGGCCACGCCGTCGCTGACCTGCACCACGGCTTGCACGCCGGGCATGGACTTCGCTTGTGCGCCATCAAAGCTCTTGACCTTGCCGCCGATGACGGGGCACTGCACGATGGTGGCGTACACCATGCCGGGCAGCTTCACGTCGATACCGAACTCGGCCGTGCCGTTGGTTTTGGCCGGTGTGTCCACGCGCTTGGTGCGCTTGCCCACGAGGCGGAAATCCTTGGGGTCCTTGAGCGGTGGCTTTTCAGGAATGCTCAGGCGAGAAGCGGATTCAGCAAAGTAGCCATAAGTGGCTTTCTTGCCGTTGGGGCCCAACAACATGCCCTTGTCGGCCTTGACCTGGTCACGGTCCACACCCCAATGGGCAGCGGCTGCGGTGATCAGCATCTCACGCACTTGGGCGCCGGCAACGCGCAGCTTTTCCCAGCTGCCGCGCACCGAGGTGGAGCCACCGGTGATCTGAGCGCCCAACAAGGCGTTGACATAAGCGGCACCAGGAGGCGCATCGACCACCTTGATCTGGCTCAGGTCCACATTGAGTTCTTCGGCCACTAGCATGGGCATGGAGGTGTGAACGCCTTGGCCCATTTCGGAGTGAGCGCTCAAGATGGTGATGGTGTTGTTGTCAGCGATGTGCACCCAAGCATTGGGTGTGCTGACGGTGCCAGCAGCCATGGCTTGGCCCAGCGTGCCAGGCAGGTTGACGGCCATCAGCAGGCCACCGGTGGCGGCTGCGCTGGTTTTGAGGAACGAACGGCGAGAAGTTTGGAAATCGGTCATGTGTGTTCTCCAGCGGATCAGGCTTTGCGCATCGTGGCGGCGGCATCTTTGATGGCGGCGCGGATACGGGGGTAAGTGCCGCAACGGCAGATGTTGCCGCTCATCGCGTTGTCGATGTCCGCATCGCTGGGGTTGTTGTTCTTGGCCAACAAAGCGGCAGCGCTCATGAGCTGACCCGATTGGCAATAGCCGCACTGGGGCACATCGTGCTTGATCCAGGCCACTTGCAGAGGGTGGTTGTTCTTGGCGGACAGGCCTTCCACCGTGGCCACCTTTTTGCCAGCAACGGCACTCACGGGCGTCGAGCATGAGCGAACGGCTTCACCGTTCACATGAACTGTGCAAGCACCACACAAAGCAGCGCCGCAACCGAACTTGGTCCCGGTCATGCCCAGTTCGTCACGCAAAACCCACAACAGGGGGGTATCGGTTTCGGCGTTCGCCTTGGCAGGCTTGCCGTTGACTTGGAAATTCACGCTCATCAAAGTCTCCTCGTTTTAAGATGAATCAGGCTACCCTGTTTTGCAAGATCTTTTCACAGCAAGAACCCTTGAGTCTGTCCTGCCAGAGACATTCCCAAGACCTGCTTCACTGGCTTGAGTTTTTCTTACAAAAACCTTTGCACAAACCTCGCTCGTCATATATGCGACGCATCAAACGCCACTCGGGGTTTAAGCTTGCTTTCCAAGCACATTCACCGGAGACTTCGCATGCTCACACTCTGCGGCTTTGCGGCCAGCAACTACTACAACAAAGTCAAATTCGCCCTGCTCGAAAAAGGCGTGCCTTTCGAAGAAGAGCTGGCCTGGGTGGGCAAGACCGACCCCGCCGCCAGCCCCATTGGCAAAGTGCCTTACATCCGCACACCCCAAGGCCCGGTCTGCGAGTCGGCGGTGATCATGGAGTACATCGAGCAGCAGTACCCGCAAAACCCCTTGATGCCCGCCGACGCCTTTGCCGCCGCCAAGGTGCGCGAGTTGGTGACCTTCCTGGAACTGCACCTGGAACTGGTGGCTCGCAACCTGTACCCCGAAGCTTTCTTTGGCGGCAAGATCAGCGACAGCACCAAGGAAAAGACCGGCGCGCAACTCGAAAAGAACATCGCCGCCTTTGCCGGTCTGGCGAAGTTCTCGCCTTATGTGGCTGGCGACACACTGACACTGGCCGACTGCGCTGCGGTGGTGCATTTGCCTTTGGTCTCCGGGGCCACCAAGCTGATTTATGGCCGTGACTTTCTGGCCGACTTGCCGGTACGTGACTACCTGAAGCGCATGGGCGAGCGCGCCACCTTGCAGCAGGTCAACGCCGACCGGAAAGCCAATATGGAGCTGATGCTCTCGCGCATGAAGGCCAAGTAAAACCGTCCTTTCTCTTGCCAAGGGCTGCTCAATGAGCAGCCCTTTTTCATGGCGGCTACCGGTTTGGTGTTACCGGTTTACCGTGTCCCCGGACACGGCCGCTTGTCACGGGCCATTGATGCACATCAACCCGCTGTTGGTGACCCTGCCTAGGATGAAGCCATGAACTCATCCAACCCCCTTCACAAAGAGCGGCTGCTGCGCGAACGCACGCAACTGCTGGCGCGCATCGCCCAAGAACGCGGAGGCTTGGTCTCTCGCGTGGACATGGCCGCCGAGCACGATGTGCGCGATTTTGAAAACCGGGCCCAGGCCATCTCTGAGCGCAACGACGAGTTCGCCATGAACGAACATGAAACGGCCGAACTCGGCGCGCTGGATGCGGCGCTGGAACGCTTGGAGGCGGGGCTGTATGGCTCCTGCAAGGACTGCGGCGTGCACATCCCCGAAGCGCGTTTGGCCGCTTACCCTGCCGCGATGCGCTGCATCGACTGCCAAAGCAGTTTCGAAAACCCCCATGGATGACACACCAGGATTTCACATGAGCACTTTCCACGCCGTGGTCTGGATGGACCACCAAGAAGCCCACGTGGTCATGTTTGACCGTGAACACATTCAGGCACAACGCATCCACTCGCGCAGCCACCACAAACACCAAGGCAAGGTGGGGGATGCGGTGGCTTTCTACCAAGACATTGCGACAGCGCTGATCGGCACCCACGAAGTGCTGCTGACCGGCCCTGGACTGGCGCGCCAAGAATTTCGGGTCTGGTGCCAACAGCACCAAGCGGCGACCGCAAACCGCATCGTGGACAGCATCGCCAGCGACCACCCCAGCGATGCGCAATTGGCGGCCCTGGCCAAACAGTATTTCAAGAAGTTTGACGCGATGGCCGCTGACCCTTCTCAGGGCTGACCCTGCTGCGCGCAGGCAGGGTGACTGCTATGCTTGAACGCATGCGCAGCTTGTTTCACCTTGCCTTTCATGTATCCGACTTGGACGAGGCCCGCCGCTTTTACGGCGGTGTGCTCGGCTGCCAAGAAGGTCGTTCTACCGACACCTGGGTGGATTTTGATTTCTTCTCGCACCAGATTTCTCTGCACCTGGGCGAGCCCTTCAAGACCAGCAACACAGGCCGCGTGGGCGAGCATCTGGTGCCCATGCCACACTTTGGTTTGATCTTGCAGGCCGGCGATTGGCAAACGCTTGCCGACCGCTTAAAAGCCAGTGGCCTGCGTTTTGTGATCGAGCCGCACCTGCGGTTTGCGGGTCAGCCAGGCGAACAATGGACCATGTTTTTCATGGACCCGTTTGGCAACCCGATCGAGGTCAAAGGCTTCGCGGATCTGGAGACGGTCTACCAAAGCTGACCGGCCAAGCGTGCCTCAGCGCAAGCCGTCGCTGGCCTTTTTGGGGTCCAGCACGATGTCCTGCTTGGCGCGGGGCGTGCCAATGGGCCGTGAGCTTTGGCCCTGCTGCGTGGCCAAGATGTCCTCGGGGCTGGGGTATTGGCCTTGCAGCCAATAGTCGAACACGCGCCGCGCAATCGGCGCCGCATGGGCCGCACCAAAGCCTGCGTTTTCCACCACCAGCGCCAGCGCAATTTGCGGCGCATCGGCCGGCGCATAGGCCATGTACAAGGCATGGTCGCGCTGGTATTCACCCAACTTGCTGGCGTTGTACTTTTCTTTCTGACCAATCGTCACCGCTTGCGCGGTACCGGTCTTGCCCGCACTTTGGTAGGCCGAGCCGGCAAACACCTGCGCCGAGGTGCCCGATGTGGCCACGCCGATCAAGCCATTGCGCACCACGGCAATGTGATCGGGGTTGAAACCCAGGTTTACCGGTGCGGTATCGGTGACAGCTGACTGTGCATGGGTCAAGGCGTCTTGCGTGGCCTTGACCACGCGGGGCGTGTATTTCATGCCACCACTGGCCACAGTGGCCGTGGCCGAGGCCAGCTGCAGCATGGTGAAGTTGTTGTAGCCCTGACCAATGCCCAGGGAAATCGTCTCACCGGCATACCATTTTTGCTGCTCTGGCCGCTTGTAGTAGTTGCGCTTCCAGTCGGTGCTGGGCAAGATGCCGCGCACCTCGCCCGGCAAATCGATGCCCGTGATCTGTCCAAAGCCCAGCGGTTTCATGAAGTCATGGATGGTGTCCACGCCCATGTCGTTGGCCAAGGAGTAGTAGTACACATTGCTCGACAACACGATGGAGCGCACCATGTCCACTGGCCCCAGCCCAGAGTCGCCATGGCTGCGAAAAGTATGACCGCCAAAAGTCCACGAACCGTTGTCCTGTGTGATGGCGCTGGCACTGCGTTTACCGGTGGTCAAGGCCGCCAAGGCCATGAAAGGTTTGTAGGTGGAGCCTGGCGGGTAAGTGCCCCGCAAAGCACGGTTGAGCAAGGGCTTGTCCATCGACTCGTTGAGCATCTGCCAGTTCTCGACATCGATCCCGTCCACGAACAAATTGGGATCAAAGGTCGGTTTGCTCACAAAGGCCAACACCTCACCGGTGTTGGGGTCCAGCGCGACCAAGGCGCCACGGCGGTTGCCAAACAAGTCCTCGACCATTTTTTGCAAGCGGATGTCGATGGACAGGACCACGTTTTGGCCCGGTATGGCCGGTCGACTCGACAGGCTGCGTGTGGCTCGCCCTCCAGCCGAAGTTTCCACTTGGTTCACACCGGTGATGCCATGCAACTCACGCTCGTAGCGCTGCTCGACACCCAACTTGCCGATGTATTCGGTGCCCCGGTAATTGCCCAACTCGTCGTCGTCTTCAATGCGCTCTTTTTCCTTGGCATTGATGCGCCCGATGTAGCCGATCACATGGCTGGCCAACTCACCAAAGGGGTACTGCCGGAACAAACGGGCCTTGATGTCCACCCCAGGAAATCGGTAACGCTGCGCACTGAAGCGGGCCACCTCTTCGTCGGTCAATCGCGTACGAATGGGCAGTGAGTCAAAACTCTTGGACTCTTCTCGCAAGCGCTTGAAGCGGCGGCGGTCCTTGGCCTGAATGTCCACCAACTCGGCCAACTCGTTGATCGTCGTCTCTAAGTCCTTGACCTTGGAGGGTGTGATCTCAAGGGTGAAAGCAGAATAGTTGCTGGCCAGCACCACGCCGTTGCGATCCATGATCGTGCCGCGCGGCGGGACGGTTGGCAAAACAGCGGTTCGGTTGTTTTCGGCCTGCTCTAAAAGGTCATCGTGGCGCACTATTTGCAAATAGGCCAGTCGGGTCAACAACAGCACAAAACACACCAGCACCACCGCCTGCACCACCAAGATGCGCTCACGAAAACGCGAGATGTCGGCCTGCGTGTCTCGCAGCTCGGCCAGCGAAGGCAGACTGATTCGCATGTTCAAAGCGGCCGGATGTCGTCCGGCGCAAAGGCGCGCCTTTGCGGGGCCAACAACAAAGCCCCCAACAAGGGCCACAAGGCTGCTTGCAAAAACGGTGAAAACAGCTGGCTCCAGTGCGGCCAGGCGTCTTGCACAATCAAGCGCGTGCCCCACTCCAAAACCGCCGCGACGATGAACAGAGGCACGATTTGCAGCGCTTGCTCGCGCAAAGGAAACCACAGCAAGCGGCGCTGAATGGCCAGCGCCATGCTGCTGAGCACCACATACGACAAAGCGTTTTGACCCAGCAAGGCCGACTCGTGCACATCGAGCGCCAGGCCCAAGACAAAGGCCAGCAAGACGCCCACGCGCCGGGGTTGGTGCACATTCCAGAACACCACCACGATGGCCAGAACATCGGGCAACCACCGCAGCCCTGTCAGGCCCAACAGCATATTGACCAGCAAGGCCAACAGCAACGTGAATGCAATGAAGCGCGGATTGGCTGGCAGCAGCAAAGGACGACCTGCAGGCATGATCATGGTTTGACTCCTGAGGCGGCCGCTGCGGGTGTGGCCGAAGTTTTGTGTTTGCTGTGGTTTTTGACGGGCACCACTGGCGCGGGCAATGCAGGCCAATCTTTCACGGGCGCCAGCACCAACAAATGACGACCGCGCACCACGGCCATCGGCTTGGCATGCACACGCGCAAACGACGAGTCAATGCGACGGTCAATCTGGGTGATGGTGCCCACATGCAAACCGGCCGGGTAAACCCCATCGATGCCGCTGGTGGTGAGCAAATCGCCTTCTTTCATGTCTGCACCAGCGGGCACAAACTTCAATTCCAACGAGCCCCCCAAGGTGTTGGGATCGCCGTTGGCAACATGGCGCGTGCCCGTTCTCGCATTCATCACCGGGATGCTTTGGTCCCGGTCGGTCAACAAGGTCACCTCGCTGATAAGGGGGTAAACACGGGTGATCTGACCGAACACGCCCGCCGCATCGATCACAGCCGAGCCGGGCTCAATACCGCCGTTGTGACCACGATCGACGATCACGCGTTCACTGTACGCGTCGGTGGTGGCGTACAAAACCTGAACCGGCTTGGATGGCCCCGCAAATTCTTTGCGCAGATCGAGCAATTCACGCAGCTGGGCGTTTTCCTGCAGCAATTGCTCGACTTGTTGCAGGCGTTGTGTTTGACCGATCGAGCGAGCCTGAAAACTCTGTGCCGCATCTCGCGCTTTGTCCAGATCAACGAAATACTCGCTCAAGCCCTGAGCGGCCCGCCCAGGCTGCAAAGACAACCATTGCAAGGGGGCCAGGACCATGGCGATGCCCGCGCGAACAGGGTAAGAAATTTTGAGACGGTGATCGGCCGCCATCAACAAGATGGACAACAAGCCAAGCAAAACCAATTTGGAGATCGCAGACAGGCCCTGCCGAAAAATTGGCGGCGCACTGCGCTCAAAGGTATCCAGAGCCATGGTCGAATTGCACCGGATTCAGGGTGGATGACAAACCGCAAGCGGCCTGCACTGGACAGGCCGGCACAGGCTTACTCGCTGGTGAAAATGCTGCCCAGCTGGTCCATGCGCTCCAGCGCCATGCCGCAACCACGGGCCACGCAGGTCAGTGGGTCTTCGGCCACCAACACGGGCAAGCCGGTTTCTTCGGCCAGCAAACGGTCCAAGTCACGCAACAGGGCGCCACCACCGGTGAGCATCATGCCGCGCTCGGCAATGTCGGCGCCCAACTCGGGAGGCGTTTGCTCCAAAGCGGTTTTAACGGCCGACACGATGTTGTTCAGCGGATCGGTCAATGCTTCCAAGATTTCATTGGAACTAATGGTGAAGCTGCGGGGCACACCTTCGGACAGGTTGCGGCCTTTGACTTCCATTTCCTTGACCTCGCTGCCCGGGAAGGCTGAGCCAATGCTTTTCTTGATGGCCTCTGCCGTGGGCTCGCCGATCAACATGCCGTAGTTGCGGCGGATGTAGCTGATGATGGCTTCGTCGAATTTGTCGCCACCCACGCGCACACTGCCTTTGTAGACCATGCCGCCCAGTGAGATCACGCCCACCTCGGTGGTGCCGCCACCGATGTCCACGACCATGGAGCCCGAAGCCTCCGACACGGGCAGGCCCGCACCGATGGCTGCGGCCATGGGTTCTTCGATCAGATACACCTCGGAAGCACCAGCGCCCAAAGCCGATTCACGAATGGCGCGGCGCTCGACCTGGGTGGAGCCGCAAGGCACGCAAATGATGATGCGGGGGCTGGGACGGAAAGTGCTGCGGGGGTGCACCATGCGGATGAACTGCTTGAGCATCTGCTCGGTCACCGTGAAGTCGGCGATCACGCCGTCCTTCATGGGGCGGATGGCTTCGATGTTGCCGGGCACTTTGCCCAGCATGGCCTTGGCTTCATGGCCCACGGCTTGCAAAGTCTTCTTGCCTTGGGGGCCGCCTTCATGACGGATGGCCACCACAGATGGCTCGTCGAGCACGATGCCTTTGTCGCGCACAAAGATCAGGGTGTTCGCAGTGCCCAGGTCAATGGCCAGGTCACTGGAGAAATAGCGGCGAAATGATGAGAACATTCGGGAATCCTTTGGCGCCAGATCACGAAGGCCAAAGTGCCTTTGAACGTGCTGATCGCTACTGTCAAATTGGGGGGGGCGATGCGGTCTTGCCATGACGGCGGTTCAGGCCCCGCAACAAACACAGGATAATACCCGATCCCCCGGGCATGCTTGCACCAAAGTGCTTCGCCAAACCGGTAAAAACCGACCTTTAAAACTCTTTTTCAAACCATGTCCCTGACCTCGCAGGATATTGCCCGGATCGCGAACCTCGCCCGTCTGGAGCTCAAGACCGAAGAAAGTGAGCGCATGCTCACCCAGATCAACGGCTTCTTTGGCATTGTGAAAGCCATGCAGGCGGTGGACACCACGGGGATCGAGCCCATGGCCCACCCTGTGGCGGCCATCCGGGACATCACACTGCGCCTGCGACCTGACGTGGCCAGCGAGCCCAACCAACGCGATCTGAACCAGCAAAGCGCCCCGGCCGTCGAACGCGGCCTGTTCCTGGTTCCCAAAGTCATCGAGTAAGCCATGAGTGATCTGCACAACCTCAGCGTGAAAGCGCTGGCCACCCTATTACAGAACAAAGAAGTCAGCGCCGTCGAAGTGGCGACCCGCTTTTTGGCCCGCATGGGCGGCAACCCGCACAACACCTTTTTGGACATCGACAGCGAAGTGACGTTGGCCCAAGCCCAAGCTTCGGACGCCAAACTGGCGGACGGGACCGCAGGCCCCCTCGAAGGCGTGCCTGTGGCGCACAAGGACGTGTTCGTGACCCGCGACTTCGCCACCACCGCTGGCTCCAAAATCCTGAGCGGCTACCGCTCGCCCTTTGATGCCACCGTGGTGCAGCGCCTGCGCACGGCGGGCATGGTGTCTTTGGGCAAGCTCAACTGCGACGAATTCGCCATGGGCTCGGCCAACGAGAACTCGGCCTACGGCCCGGTGCAAAACCCCTGGGACACGACCCGCGTGCCCGGCGGGTCTTCTGGCGGCAGCGCAGCGGCAGTGGCCGCTGGCCTGGCCCCTGCGGCCACCGGCACCGACACGGGCGGCTCGATCCGCCAACCCGCCAGCTTTTGCGGCATCACCGGCATCAAACCGACCTATGGCCGCGCATCGCGCTACGGCATGATCGCCTACGCCTCCAGCTTGGACCAAGCCGGCCCCATGGCCCGCAGCGCTGAAGACTGCGCCCTCTTGCTGAGTGCCATGTGCGGCGGCGACATCGACCGCGACTCGACTTCGCTGGACATGCCCAGCGAAGACTTCACGGCATCGCTGAACAGCTCGATCGAAGGCCTGCGCATCGGCATTCCTCAAGAATTCTTTGGTGAAGGCTTGTCAGCCGATGTGCGCGCCGCCGTGGACAGCGCTTTGCGCGAGTATGAAAAGCTCGGCGCCAAGCTGGTGCCCATCAGCCTGCCGCGCACCGAGTTGTCGATTCCGGTGTACTACATCATTGCCCCGGCCGAAGCCAGCTCCAACTTGAGCCGCTTTGACGGCGTGAAATTTGGCCACCGCGCCAAGGACTACACCGACCTGGTGGACATGTACAAAAAGACCCGCGCTGAAGGCTTTGGCAACGAAGTCAAGCGCCGCATCATGACCGGCGCTTATGTGCTGAGCCACGGCTACTACGACGCCTACTACCTGCAAGCGCAAAAAATCCGCCGCATGATCGCCGACGACTTCCAAAACGCATTCAAAGAATGCGACGTGATCGCAGGACCGGTGGCACCGACAGTGGCTTGGAAATTTGGCGACAACGCCAACGACCCTGTGGCCGACTATCTGGCCGACATCTTCACCCTGCCCGCCTCGCTGGCCGGTTTGCCCGGCATGAGCGTGCCCGCAGGCTTTGGCGCACAGGGCATGCCCGTGGGCCTGCAGTTGATTGGCAACTATTTCAAGGAAGCCCAGTTGCTGAACGCCGCGCACCGCCTGCAACAGGCGACCGATTTCCACCTTCGCAAGCCGGAGGGCATTTGATATGAGCAAACTCGTCCAAGGCTACGAAGTCGTCATCGGCTTTGAAACACACGCCCAACTTTCGACCACCAGCAAGATCTTCAGCCGCGCCGCCACCGCCTTTGGCGCCGAAGCCAACACGCAAGCCTGCGCGGTGGACATGGCCCTGCCCGGCACGCTGCCGGTGATGAACATCGGCGCAGTGGAACGCGCCATTGAATTCGGCTTGGCCATCAACGCCCACATCGCTGAGCGCAGCATCTTTGCGCGCAAAAACTACTTTTACCCCGATCTGCCCAAGGGCTACCAGATCAGCCAGTTCGAGATCCCGGTGGTGCAAGGCGGCGAGGTGTCGTTCTTCCTCGAAGAAGGCAAAGAGACCGTGCGCAAAACCGTGCGCCTGGAGCGTGCCCACCTCGAAGAAGACGCGGGCAAATCACTGCACGAAGACTTCATTGGGCAAAGCGGCATCGACCTGAACCGCGCGGGCACGCCGCTTTTGGAGATCGTGACACGGCCCGACATGAGCAGCAGCGAAGAAGCCGTGGCCTACGCCAAAGAACTGCACAAAATCGTGACATGGATTGGCATTTGCGACGGCAACATGCAAGAGGGCTCGTTCCGATGCGACGCCAACGTCTCGGTGCGCAAGCCTGGCGCCGAGCTGGGCACCCGCCGCGAGATCAAGAACCTGAACAGTTTCAAGTTCATGCAGCAGGCCATCGACTACGAAGTGCGTTGGCAAATCGAGCAAATCGAAGACGGTCACGCCATCCAGCAAGCCACGGTGCTGTTCGACCCCGACACGGGCGAGACCCGCGCCATGCGCACCAAGGAAGACGCCGCCGACTACCGCTATTTCCCCGATCCGGACCTGCCACCGCTGGTGATTGGCCGCGACTGGGTCGAGCGCGTCAAAGGCGAAATGGCCGAGCTGCCCCGCGTGATGGCCGAGCGTTTTGTCAAAGACTACGCACTGCCTGAATACGACGCCACGCAACTGACGCAAAGCAAAGCGGTCGCCGCCTACTTTGAAGCCACGGCCAAGGCGTGCGGCCAGCCCAAGCTGGCCAGCAACTGGATCATGGGCGAGGTGTCACGCCGCTTGAACGCCAGCGAGATGAGCATTGAGCAAGCGCCCGTCAGCGCTGCCCAACTGGCGGCTCTTATCGGCCGCATCAGCGACAACACCATCAGCAACAACGCGGCGCGTCAGGTGTTTGAAGGTCTGTGGAACAAGGAAGGCGAAGTCGACGCCATCATCGAAGCCAAAGGCCTCAAGCAGATGAACGACACCGGCGAGCTGGAAAAGATCATCGACGAAGTTCTGGCCGCCAACCCCAAGAACGTGGAAGAGTTCAAGGCCGGCAACGCCAAAGCCCTGAACGGCCTGGTCGGCCCGATCATGAAAGCCAGCAAGGGCAAGGCCAATCCGGGGCAGGTCAATGCGTTGTTGATGAAGAAGCTGGGCTGATCGACCTCGTCACCCCTGGCCGTTTGCGCTTCAGCCGTGAAGCGCAAACGGCTTTTTTACGCTTCAGCCTGGACCAAAGGCACGATGTCCTGCTCAATCGCCCCAAACAGGCTTTCCCCGTTTGGACCCTTCATTTCGATGCGGATGGTGTCGCCGAACTTCATGAACTCGGTGCTGGGTTTGCCGTCCAAGATGGTTTCGATGGCGCGTTTTTCGGCGATGCAGCTGTAGCCCTTGGGCCAAGTTTTCTGGCCGTTAACTTCTTCACTCTTGTTGCTCACCGTGCCGCTGCCCACGATGGAGCCGGCGCGCACGTTGCGGGTTTTGCAGATGTGGGCAATCAGCTGACCGAAGTGGAAGGTCATCTCGGGGCCGGCTTCGCACATGCCCACTTTGCGGCCATTCCAGGTGGACTGGAGCGTCAGGTGGACACGGCCACCTTGCCAAGCGTCGCCCAGTTCGTCGGGCGTGATGGCCACGGGGCTGAAGGCGGTGGCGGGCTTGCTCTGGAAGAAGCCAAAGCCTTTGGCCAGCTCGTTCGGAATCAGGTTGCGCAGGCTCACGTCGTTGGCCAGCATGAGCAGGCGCACCGCGTCGATCGCGTCATCGGCATTGGTTTGCATGGGCACATCGCTGGTGATGACGGCGATCTCGGCCTCGAAGTCGATGCCAAAGGCTTCGCTGGCGCAGACCACGGGGTCGCAAGGGCCGATGAAGTCATCGCTGCCGCCCTGGTACATCAGCGGGTCGGTGTAGAAACTGCTGGGCACTTCGGAGTTGCGCGCGGCGCGCACCAGCTCCACGTGGTTGATGTAGGCCGAGCCGTCGGCCCATTGGTAAGCACGCGGCAAAGGCGCCATGCACTGCTCGGGGTTGAAGGAAAAGGCGTGCCGCGCTTTGCCTTGGTTGAGCGTGGTGTACAGATCTTCCAATTGGGGCGCCAGAAAGTTCCAGTCGTCCAGCACCTGCTGCAATGTGTTGGCGATGCCGGTCGCATAATGGGCGGTACTCAGATCGCGGGAAACCAGCACCAGTTGACCATCGCGTGAGCCGTCTTTGTATGTCGCCAATTTCATGTTGTGTGTGTCCGTGGGTGTCGCAATGCGCTACAGTGGGTCAGCGCGCAAATTACGCATTGTTAAACTCGTTTAACTAAACGAAACTTGATTCTAGACCAAATGGCCCCTGACACCAACCCCGCCGAAGAAGGCAAAGAACGCGCTGGCATCCAGTCCGTCGAAGTGGGTTTTGCCCTGCTGGACGTGCTGGCCCAAGCCCCCGGCGCCTTGATGCTGCGCGACCTGGCCTTTGCCGCCGGCATGAGCGCGGCCAAGGCGCACCGCTATCTGGTGAGTTTCCAGCGACTGGGCTTGGTGGTGCAAGACAGCACCAGCACCCGCTACGAACTGGGGCCCGCCACACTGCGCTTGGGGCTGGCCACCCTGTCGCGGCTCGATGCCGTCAAGATGGCCCGCGAGCGACTGCCCGCCCTGATGGAGCAAACCGGCCACACCCTGGCCCTCGCCGTCTGGGGCAACCACGGCCCCACCCTCGTGCATTGGCAAGAGTCGCCCATGGCGGTGCCGGTCAATTTGCGTTTGGGCGATGTGATGCCTTTGCTGTCCTCGGCCACGGGACGCTGCTTTGCGGCCTTTGTGGGGCACGGCGGCGGAGTGGACAAAGCCCACGCCAAGATCGAGGCCGAACTGGCCCTGACCCGCAAACTGGGCCGCAGCGATTTGCCCAGCACGGCCGCCGAGGTGAAGGCCATTCTGAAAGAAACCCGCGAGCAAGGGCTGGGCCGCGTGGTCAACGTTTTGCTGCCCGGCATTTCAGGCTTTTGCGCGCCCGTGTTCGATGCGGACGGTCACCTGGCTCTGGGCGTGGTCTCGCTGGGCTCGTCGGCCACCTTCAATGCCGATTGGACCGGCCCGGCCGCTCAAGCCCTGCGCCAATTTGCCCGCCAATTGTCGGCAGACCTGGGCTGGCGCACGGACTGATTTCAGGTGAGCACCGCCCTGCCCAGCCACCCATCGCGCCGCACTTTGTCGTGGCTGATGGCGGCCGTGTTGCTGGCGCATGGGGCGCTTTTGCTCGGTCTGTCGGGCGCCTTGGATTTTCAGTTGCAAGACCGCACATCGACTCAGGTCAGCCCTTTGCAAACCCGCATGATCGCGCCGCCCGCCCCAGTGGCCGAAGCGCCAGCCCCAAAACCCAAAGTGCATCGTCCCCGCTTGGCCCAAGAAGCCGCACCCACGCCAAGCCCCATGCCTGAAGCCACACGGGTGGCTGAACCGATCGCGCCAACGGAGGTGGCCACAGCCACCTCGCCCGAAAAGGCCGCGCCTGAAGCCACGCCTGCCATGGAGGCACCCAGCGCCAGCACAGCACCGGTGGCCACCGCAGAGCCCGCTCTGTCCTTGTCACCGGCCGAGGTGTTGCCGCACATCCCCTTGGGGGCCTTGCCGCCGTCCAGCCTGCTGCGCTATGACCTGACGGGGCAAGAAAAAGGCCTGAACTACTTCGCCAGCGGCGAGTTGAACTGGCAGCACAACGACCAAGCGTATGCGATGGCCCTTTCGGTCAAGGCTTTTTTGGTGGGCTCGCGCCACTGGCGCAGCGTGGGCGAGATCACGGCCGCCGGGCTGTCACCGCGCCGTTTCTCAGACAGTTGGCGGGGCGAGCGGGCCGCGCACTTTGACCGCGAAAAAAACCGCGTGGTGTTCAGCAACAACGCGCCCGAAGCGCCTTTGCTGGCGAGCGCGCAAGACCAAATCAGCCTGTATGTGCAACTGGCCGCCGCCATGGCCGGCACGCCCGAGCGCTTTGTGCCGGGTGCGCGTGTGCAAATTCAAACCATCACCTTGCGCGATGCCCTGCCTTGGCTGTTGACCTTGGAGCAAAAAGAAACGCTCACCGTCGAGGGCAAAGCGCTTGAAACCTTCAAATGGGTCTGTCAGCCGCGCCAGCGTTTCGATGCCAAAGTCGAGTTTTGGGTCTCGGCCCAACACCATTGGTTGCCGGCGCGCATCCGCATCACGCAAGTCAGCGGCAGCTACATCGATCTGAATCTGCGCAGCCTTGAAAAATTGTCGGCTTTGCCGGCATCGTGAAAAGCCCCATGCCCTTGAAGTTCATGCACAATGACCCCACATGATTCGCAGAAGCTAAGGGAAAATCAAACCATGAACCTGTTGTACGAATCTGAAACCTTTGCCGTGATGCACCTGCTGGCCAACGCGCCTGCACAGACCACACCGGCCACCAGCCAACCCCTGCTGGAGCGCCATGGTTTTGAAATCGTGGACAAGCGCTCGGGCAAAGAGGTTTACCTGGACGGTTCTTGGGCCGAAATGTTCCAACAACAAATCCAGGCCTGGCAACAGCACACCCCCACCCAAGAAGAGGTCGAAGACACGCTGGAGGGCTACACCGGCCTCGCGCAGCAGCCGGTCGTGGTGCACTGAAACCCAGCTACCGCCCCACCCCAACCGCCGTCAGGCGGTTTTATCTTGGGCAATCACCCACTTGAACAGCGGCCCCACCATCAGCAGCACCGCCACCAAGCGGCACACCTGAAACGCGGTCACCACGGGCACGCCCAGTTGCAAGACCTTGGCCGTGATGGCCATCTCAGCGATGCCGCCGGGCGCGGTGCCCAAGATCAAGGTGGCCGGGTGCAGGCCTGTGAGCCAAGCCATCAGCCAACCAAAGCCCAGCGAGACGGCCGTCATCACAAAGGTGCCGCCGGCAGCCGACAGCAACCATTGCGGCGCGGTGTGCACAAACTCCCTGCGAAAGCGCACCCCCAAACTCACCCCGATCACCAACTGGGCAGCGTTCGACAAGTCATTGGGCACCGCCGACCATTCCACGCCCGAAAGCGTCAGCGCCATCGAGGCCAACAAAGGCCCCATGAACCAGGGATTGGTGCGCTTGATGGCCACCATCACGCCAGCCCCCAGGGCGGTGACCAGCGCCAGCCACAGCAAACCGGGCCATTGCGCCACACGCGGGCCGGGCAACAAGCTGGCATCCACATGCAGACCCCAGCGGTGCTGCGCCCATTGCATGCCAAAGGGCACCGCGATCACCACGCACAGCAGCCGCACGCTGTGCGCCGCCGCCACCAAGTCGGTGCGGGCGCCATGCCGCTCGGACAACAAAGTCATCTCGGATGCGCCACCAATGGCGCTGGAGAAATAGGTGGTGGCCCGCAAGGCCCGAGGCGACAAATGCCCAAAATCAGCCGCATGTTGGCGGTGCAGCCACTGGCCAAACAAGGCCCCCAACAGCAAAGCCCAGCCAATGGCCAACACGATCGCCCACCACAGGCTGATCACCAAGGCGCTGACCTCGGGCGTGAAATACAGCCCCAAAGCCACGCCAATCACCCACTGCCCCGCATTGCGCAACCAGCCCGAGCTGCGCGTGGGCATGCCCGCCATGGACCCCAGCGCCGTGATGATCAGGGGCCCCAGCATCCACGGGATCGGGGTGTGCAGCCACACGCACAGCTCGGCCGCAGCCAGCGCCACCAACAAAGTCAACGCGACGCGAAGTCCGGAAATCATCTTCTTGAGGTCGGCGGCTTCAGCCCCGACATGCGGCCTGCGCAGTCACCGACACCGTCGCCGCTGCAGCGCCGACCTGCAAAAAAACAAGGCACAACCTCCACAAAGCGGCGCCCGTGAAGGGCGGGGTCCCGCTCAGGCATGCCGGCGGATGCTGTCGGCCACGGTCTGCACGATCTGGTCGATGTGCGCGTCTTCCACGATGTAGGGCGGGCAAATCACCAAGTTTTCACCCGCAGGGCGCACCCAAACGCCTTTGTGGAAGCAGTCCATGAAGATGTCGTAAGCCCGTTTGCCGGGCGAGCCTGCGATGCTGGACAGCTCCACCGCACCGGCCAGGCCCAGCGTGCGGATGCCGATCACATGGGGCAGCCCCTTGAAGGCGCTGTGCATGGCATCGCCCAGCACGCGGCCCTTTTCACCGGCGCGGGCAAACAGGTTTTCTTCCTTCATCAGGTCCAACGTGGCAATGGCCGCTGCACAAGCCACAGGGTGGCCCGAGTAGGTGTAGCCGTGGAAGAACTCGATGGCATGCTGCGGCGAATTGGCGTTCATCATCGCGTCGTAGATGAAATCACGGCAGATCACGCCGCCCAGCGGGATCACACCGTTGGTCACCGCCTTGGCAAAGTTCAGCATGTCAGGAACCACGCCGTAGTAGTCCGCCCCAAAGTTCACGCCCAAGCGGCCAAAACCGGTGATGACCTCGTCAAAGATCAACAAAATGCCGTGCTTGTCGCAAATTTCGCGCAGGCGCTTCACATAGCCCTTCGGCGGGATGTACCAGCCTGCGCTGCCTGCGATCGGCTCAACGATCACAGCGGCAATGTTGCTGGGGTCGTGCAGCACCAAGATACGGTTTTCCAGCTCCAGCAGGGGGTCTTCGGCCCACACCGGTTCTTCGTGGTGGATGTAGGCGTGGTTCACCGGGTCGTGGATGAAGCGCATGTGGTCCACACGGGGCAAGAGCTGCGCGCCATACACCTTGCGGTTGGCGGGCAGGCCGCCCACGCTCATGCCTCCGAAGTTGACACCGTGGTAACCCTTTTCGCGGCCAATGAAGACATTGCGGTGGCCTTCGCCCCGGGCGCGGTGGTAGGCCAGCGCCACTTTCAAAGCGGTGTCCGCGGCCTCGGAGCCTGAATTGCAAAACAGCACCTTGTTCAAGTCGCCCGGTGCCATGGCGGCGATCATCTGCGCCGCTTTGAAGGCCTTGTCGTTGCTGGCCTGGAAGGCCGTGGCGTAGTCCAGCGTGTCCAGCTGCTTTTTGATGGCCTCGTTGATCGGGCGGCGGTTATGGCCCGCGCCCACGCACCACAGGCTGGAGATGCCGTCGATCACCTTACGGCCGTCGTGCGTGGTGAAGTGCATGCCCTCGGCCCCCACAAACACGCGCGGGTCTTGGCGGAAAGTGCGGTTGGGCGTGAAGGGCAACCACTGGTTGTCCATGTTCAAGTCGGTCTGGGCCACTTTGTTGCTCCTCTGGATGCGATCGGGCGCCCAGTTTAAAGCCGAAGCCCCGACTCAAGGTGCCAGCAGGTGACAGCCCAGCTCTCTCTACAATAGAGACCGACACGAACCTGCTGTGCCCCCTGAGGCACACGGCAGACATCTGAACATAGCCCCCATGACCACGACTTACATCCTGACGCTTTCTTGCCCTGACCGCACTGGCATCGTGCATGCGGTGTCGGGTTTCTTGCTGGAGCGCGGCGGCAACATCGAAGAAGCGGCGCAGTACAACGACCACGACACCGGCCTGTTTTTCATGCGGGTGCAGTTTGCGTGCGAACAGATCGACGCAGGCACCCTGAACACCCAATGGTCGGCATTTGCCCAGACTTTCGAGATGAAGTGGGACCTGCACGCCACCAGCCAGCCCATGCGCACAGTGCTCATGGTCAGCAAAGAGGGCCACTGCCTGAACGACTTGCTGTTCCGCTGGAAGAGCGGCCTGCTGCCCCTGGACATCCGCGCCATCGTAAGCAACCACCGCGAGTTCTACCAACTGGCCGCCAGCTACAACGTGCCGTTTCACCACATCCCGGTGACCAAGGACAACAAGGCGCAAGCCGAAGCGCGTCAATACGAGATCATCCAGGCCGAAGGCGCCGAGTTGGTGGTGCTGGCCCGTTACATGCAAATTTTGAGCGACGACCTGTGCCGCAAGCTCGCAGGCCGCGCCATCAACATCCACCACAGCTTTTTGCCCAGCTTCAAAGGCGCCAAGCCTTACTACCAGGCGCATGACCGGGGCGTGAAACTGATCGGTGCCACGGCCCACTACGTAACGGCCGACCTGGACGAAGGTCCGATCATCGAGCAAGACGTGGCCCGTGTGGACCACAGCAAGACCGTCGAAGACCTGACCACCATTGGCCGCGACACCGAAAGCCAGGTGCTGGCCCGCGCCGTCAAGTGGCACAGCGAGCACCGCGTGCTGATCAACGGCCACAAGACCGTCATCTTCAAATAAAGCCCCCCATGTCCGTCACTTCGCGCATCCCGCCCATTCAATGTCTGCTGACGTTTGAAGCCTTGGCGCGTTTGCGCAGCGTGACCCAGGCGGCCGAAGAGCTGTGCGTCACCCCCAGCGCGGTGAGCCACCGCGTCAAGCAGCTCGAACAGATCATCGGCACCAAGCTCTTTGGCCGTGTGGACTTTTCGCTCACCACCGAGGGCATCGAATACCTGGCCCATGTGCGTGAGGGCCTGGTGTCTTTGCAGCGCTTTCCCTCGGCCAACGCCCCTTCGGGTCGCCGCAAACTGCGCTTGGCGGTGACGCCGACCTTTGCCCGCTCGGTGCTGATGCCCCGCCTGAAGCACTTTCTGGACGCCTACCCCGAGATCGACATCACATTGCAAGTCAGCATCCCCTTGCTGGACGTGGTGGCCGAAGACGCCGACCTGACGGTGCGTTTTGGCACCGGTCGCTACTCGGACGTGGAGCATGTCTGCTTGGCCAAGGACGAAGTGACGCCCCTGGCCTCGCCTGCCTGGTTGCGCGAGAACGGTCCCTTCACCAGCGTGGAAGACCTGCAAAACCAGCCGCTGCTGCGCAGCCCGCTGGAGCCCTGGCGCACCTGGTTTGCCGCCCACGAGCTGGATTGGCCAGAGCCGACCGAAGGCTCCTCGTTCAACGACATCGGCCTGATGTGCGACGCCGCCGCCCAAGGCCTGGGCATCGGCCTGATCCGCACCAAGCTGGGTGCCCCCTGGCTGGAAAGCGGCCAACTGGTGCGCCTGTTTGAGCGCAGTGTGCCCAGCCCGCATGCCCATTACCTGTGCTGGCGCACCGGCACCATGGAGCGCTGGGAATGCGCCACTTTTGCCGACTGGCTCAAAAGCGCGCTGGCCTAAATTCACACGGTCATCAAAGTTTCTTCAGCCCTTGGCCCTGGGCTTGGGCTTACAGTTGACGCATCCTTTTTCAGGTCTTGCATGCCATGAGCGCCAACACCCCCGCTGAAACCCACGAACTGACCGCCACCGAACGAGCCACGCGCCAACGCGCTGTGGTGCAGGCCTTGGGCCGTGTGTTGCCGGCCGACGCCATCCTCTACACCCCCGAAGACACCACGCCCTACGAGTGCGATGGCCTGACCGCCTACCGCGAGCGCCCTTTGGTGGTGGCCCTGCCCGAGACCGAAGCACAGGTGCAAGCCGTGCTCAAGGCCTGCCATGCGCTGCAAGTGCCCGTGGTAGCCCGCGGTGCGGGCACCGGCTTGTCGGGCGGCGCCATGCCCCACAAGCTGGGCGTGACACTGTCGATGGCCCGCTTCAACCAAATCAAAAACATCGACCCGGTCAGCCGCACCGCCATCGTTGAATGCGGTGTGCGCAACCTGGCCATCAGCGAGGCAGCCGCACCCTATGGCCTGTATTACGCGCCCGATCCGTCGAGCCAGATCGCCTGCACGATTGGCGGCAATGTGGCCGAAAACTCGGGCGGCGTGCACTGCCTCAAATACGGCCTCACGGTGCACAACGTGCTCAAGGTGCGCGGCTTCACCATCGAGGGTGATCCGATCGAATTTGGCAGCGACGCGCTCGACACCTCGGGCTACGACCTGCTGGCGGTGCTGGTGGGCAGTGAGGGCATGCTGGCTGTGACGACCGAAGTCACCGTCAAACTGGTGCCCAAGCCGCAGCTGGCCCGCTGCATCATGGCCAGCTTTGACGATGTGCGCAAAGCCGGTGACGCGGTGGCCGCCGTCATCGCGGCCGGCATCATCCCAGCGGGTCTGGAGATGATGGACGGCCCCATGACCATTGCCGTGGAAGACTTTGTGCACGCCGATTACGACCTGAGCGCAGCGGCCATTTTGCTGTGCGAGAGCGACGGCACGCCCGAAGAAGTCGAAGAAGAAATTGGCCGCATGAGCGAAGTGCTGCGCGGCTGCGGGGCCACCGCCATCACCGTCAGCCGCGACGAAGCGCAGCGCATGAAGTTCTGGAGCGGCCGCAAAAACGCATTCCCCGCATCGGGCCGCATCAGCCCCGACTACATGTGCATGGACTCGACCATCCCGCGCAAGCGCTTGGCCGACATTTTGGAAGCCATCTCTGAGATGGAAAAGAAATACGCCCTGCGCTGCCTGAACGTGTTCCACGCGGGCGACGGCAATTTGCACCCGCTGATTTTGTTCGATGCGAACGACGCCGACCAGCTGCGCCGATGCGAACTGTTTGGCGCTGACATTTTGGAAACCAGCGTGGCCATGGGCGGCACCGTCACCGGCGAGCACGGCGTGGGCATCGAAAAGGTCAACAGCATGTGCGTGCAGTTCAGCGCCGAAGAAAACGAGCAGATGTTCGCCGTCAAACGCGCTTTCGACCCGCAAGGCCTGCTCAACCCCGGCAAGGTCATCCCGACCCTCAACCGCTGTGCCGAGTACGGCAAGATGCTGGTCCGGGCAGGGGCGATCAAGCATCCGGAGCTGGAACGGTTTTGAACAGGGCTTGATTCAACTGGTTGCGCGCGCAACCAGTTTTCCCTACAATCCGGCCAAACGATGTTTTGGCCCATGAACAAGCGCGCAACACCCACCCCCTCCGCAACGGCCAGCGATGCGCTGGACCGCACGCTCACCTACCGCCTGCACCTGCTGCACAAGCTGACCGATGCGGACAGCCAAGGCGCTTATCCCGAACACACCGGTTTGTCGCTCAGCGATGGGCGCTGTCTGGCCACGATTGGCCACTTCGAGCCCTTGTCGGTCAAGGACTTGGCGGCGCAAGCCAACTTGAACAAAGGCCAAGCCAGCCGAGCGGCGCAAGCCCTGGTGGACCAAGGCCTGGTGCGCAAGGAAGACCGACCCGATGACGGCCGAGGCGTGGTGCTGAGCCTGACGCCTGCAGGGCTCAAGCTGTTCAAACGCACCATGCAGCTGATTGCCCAGCGCAACGACGAGATTTTTGGCTGCCTGAACGCCCGCGAACAAGCCACGCTCAGCGCTCTGTTTGACCGACTGATCGCCCACGCCCGCCCGCAGGGCCAAGCCGACTGAATTTCTGGAGTCCCCATGCACCAACCCGCCACCGAAGCGAGGCCTTCGATTTACTACACCTACGAGGTGTTCAAGCCCTGGCTGCCTTCGCAACACCCCGAGCAGCCGCGCCACCGGGTGGCGATCGCAGGCTCTGGCCCCGCCGGCATGGTGACTGCACTGGAGTTGGCGCGACACGGCGTGCCCAGTGTGGTGTTGACGTCGGAGTTGCAGTTCTCGCAAGGCAGCCGGGCGATTTGCTTCACGCGCCGCTCGATGGAGATCCTGCAGCAAGTGGGCGTGGCAGATCGCATGACCGAAGGTGGTCTGCCCTGGCGCTTTGGCAATTCGTTTTACCGGGGCCAGCGCGTGTTCCGCATGGAAGCGCCTCACGACCCGGATGACCGTTTTTTTCCGATCATCAATGTGCAGCAGCAGTTCATGGAGGAGTACCTGCACGACGCTTGCAAGGCCAACCCATTGATCGATTTTCGCTGGGGCAACAAGGTCAACGCCGTGGTGCAAAAGGACGGCTTTGCCGAAGTGGAAGTGGACACGCCCGAAGGCCCTTGCACCCTCGAGACCGACTGGCTGATCGCCGCCGACGGCGGGCGCTCGGGCATCCGAAGCGCCATGAATTTGCAGATGGAAGGCGCGTCTTACGAAGGCTTTTTCGTGATCGCCGACATCGAAATCGATTTGCCCTTTCCGACCGAGCGACTGGCGTACTTTGACCCCGAGTGGAACCCCGGCAACACCATCTTGATGCACCGCGAACCCAACGGCATTTGGCGTGTGGACTACCAGCTGCCCTCGGGCGAAACGCCCGAAGAAGCGCTGCGCCCCGAATCGCTCAAGGCCCGCATCGACGCGCAATTGGCCATGATCGGCCACGCGGGCACACCTTGGAAAATGGACTGGTCGTCGGTGTATTCGGCCCGCACACTCACCCTTCCCGACTTTGTGCATGGCAGCGTGATCTTCACTGGCGATGCGGCGCACCTCTTGCCCATCTTTGGTGTGCGCGGGGCCAACACGGCCTTTCAAGATGCGCAGTCGCTGGGCTGGCACTTGGCCTGCGTGGTCAAAGGCCTGGCCGGGCCCAGTCTGCTGAAAAACCACAGCACCGAACGCGTGGGCGCGGCCCGCGAAATCATCACCGAAGCGGGCAAGAGCACGCGCTTCATGGCCCCACCCAGTGCGGGCTTTCGGCTGCTGCGCGATGCGGTGCTGTCGCTGTCCCTCACGCAAGACTTTGTGCGACCGCTGTACCACTGGCGCACCTCGCGTCCGCACGAGTACACCCACTCCAAGCTCAACAGCCAGGACGATGACAACGCCTTGTTCAAGGCCGGCCCGGCACACGGCGCACCGCCTCAAAACGTGCGCCTGGGCGACGACGATTTCTTGCTCGACCACCTGGGTGGCGGCTTTGATTTGCTGTATTTCACCGATGCACAGGCGCTGCCCGCAGCGCTGATGCATGTGATCGAGGCGGCCCGTACCCAAGGCATGCCGATCCAAGTGATCGCCGTCGGCGCGACACAAACCGTGCAAGGCGCAGACCAAACCCTGCCCGATGCCGACGGCCACTTGCGCCAGCGCTATGGCGTGCCAGGCCAGGGCGCGGCTTATTTGCTGCGACCCGACCAACACATTTGCGCCCGCTGGCTCACGCTGGACGCCACACGCTTGCAATCAGCCCTGTGCACCGCCTTGCCGCAATAAGGAATCACCATGTCAGACAAAGTCCTCACCATCGACGGCCTCGAAACCGTCTACGACGCCCTGGCCACCGCGATTGACCAGGCCGGCCCCGAGAAAGCGCAACTGTTTTTGGTCAAGCTCGCCTTGCTCAATGCCAAGGCATTGGGCGACGCATCGCTGGTGCAGCAGCAAATCGCCACGGCCTTGCTGGATTTGTAGCTCAGCGCTTCCAGTCCGGCAGTGTCGCCACGCAGATCGACGCTTCAGCGCCGACAGCTTCAAGTGATAAATTCGGCAAATACTTTTTGCCAACGGAGCACACCATGACTTTCTTCACCCCCACCCGCCGTCGCCTGGTTCAGGCCCTGGCCGCTTCCAGCCTGCTGCTGGGCAGCCTGGCGCAAGCCGACACCACCATCAAGCTGATGGTGGGCTTTCCCCCTGGCGGCGGCACCGATGCCATCGCCCGTTTGCTGGCCGACAAGCTCAAAGAGCCGCTGGGTGCCAACGTGATCGTCGAAAACAAGGCCGGTGCCGGTGGCCAAATCGCCGCGCAAGCCCTGAAGGCCGCACCTGCCGACGGCACGGTGCTGTTCCTGTCGCACGACCACACCATCTCGATCCTGCCGCAAGTGGTGAAGAACCCCGGCTTCAACCCCGCACAAGACTTCGCGCCTGTGGCCGGTTTTGCGACCTTTGTGAACGGCCTGGCCGTGTCGGGCGGAACACCGGCCAAATCGTTCAACGAGTACGTGGCCTGGGTCAAAACCAAGGGCAAAGACACGGTGGGCGTGCCCGCGCCCGCCTCGGTGCCTGAATTTTTGGTCAAAGTGATCGGCGAGAAATACAAGCTCGACCTGGCCGCTGCGCCCTATCGCGGCAGCGCCCCCATGATGGCCGACATGCTGGGCAACCAGATCGCCGCTGGCGTGGCCTCGGTGCCCGACTTCATTGAAAACCACAAGGCGGGCAAAGTCCGCATGGTCGCCTTGCTGGGCAAAGACCGCCAGGCCCTCTTGCCCGATGTGCCCACCTTTGCCGAGCTGGGTTTGAGCGGTTTTGAAGACCTGCCCTACTACGGTATCTTCGCGCCTGCAGGCACTCCCAAAGCCGTGATCGACCGCACCTCGGACGCTGTGGCCAAGGTGTTGGCGCAAGCCGATGTGAAAGAGCGCCTGACCGCCATGGGCCTCACAGTGGGTCACATGACGCCTCAGCAATTGGGCAACCGCGAAAAGGCCTACACCGCCACCTGGGCACGCATCATCAAGGCCAGCGGTTTTCAGGCGCAGTAAAGCGATTCGTCAGGGGACGCCTTGTCGGGGCTAAAGCCGCCGACCTACGGGGACAACTGGTGGTTTCTGCGAGGACTTGTCGGGGGTAAAGCCGCCGACCTGCGGGAACAACTTGTCTCTTGTAGGTCGGAGCTTCAGCTCCGACATGGTCACCAGGTATCGATCGCCAAGTACCCCGCAGCGGGCGCCATGCGGCCCGATTGCAAACCCGCCACCAACCAGGTGCGGGTCTCAGCCGGGTCGATGACGGCATCGATCTCGAGCGTGGTCGCCATGTTGATCGCGCTGCCGTTGTCGTATTGCTGGGCCAGCAAACGCTCAAACAAGGCCTCGCGCTCGGGGCCTTCGGGCACGGCCTCCAGCTCTTTGCGGTAACCCAAGCGCACCGCGCCTTCCAGGCCCATGGCGCCAAACTCGCCGGTGGGCCAAGCCACATTGCACAGCGGCTCGTGAAAGCCGCCCGCCGTCATGGCCATCGCGCCCAGGCCATAGCCCTTGCGCAAGACCACGCTCAGATAAGGCACCCGCAAATGGGCTGCCGCGATGAACATGCGAGAGACATGCCGCACCTGGGCTTTTTCTTCCATGTCCGGCCCCACCATGAAGCCGGGGGTGTCCACCAAACTCACGATGGGCAGGCCATGCGCGTTGCACAGCTGCATGAACCGCGCCGCTTTGTCGGCGGCATCGGCGTCGATCGCGCCACCCAGGTGCGCGGGGTTGTTGGCCATCATGCCCACGGGCCGGCCTTCGATGCGGCACAAAGCGGTGTGGATGCCCGCGCCAAAACCGGTGCGCAGCATGAGCAGGCTGCCCACGTCGGCGATGCCCTGCATGGCCGTGCGGGTGTCGTACACACGCAAACGGTTCTCGGGCACCACTAGGCGCAAGGCCTCAGCCGGTGAGGCTTGCCAGTCGGACTGGGCCCCCTGAAAGAACGACAGGTACTGCCGCGCAGCCGCCACGGCCTGCGCTTCGTCGTCCACCAGCACATCGATCACCCCATTGGCATGCTGCACACCACTCGGGCCAATTTGCTCGGGCTTGAAGACGCCCAAGCCTCCGCCTTCGACCATGGCCGGCCCCCCCATGCCGATGTTGCTGTCCTTCGTGGCAATGACCACATCACAGCAACCGAGGAAAGCCGCGTTGCCCGCAAAGCAGCGCCCCGCCACCACGCCCACCACCGGCACGCGGCCATTGAGACGGGCAAACGCAGCGAAGGTCGTGAGGTTGAGTCCGGCCACGATGGCCACGTCCACATCGCCGGGTCGGCCACCGCCGCCTTCGGCAAACAGCACCACCGGCAAATTGTTTTGCAGCGCGATGCCCAGCATGCGGTCGGTCTTTTGGTGGTTGCGCATGCCTTGCGTGCCGGCCAGCACCGTCGCGTCGTAGGCCATGATCACCACTCGCTGGCCCTGGACCTGGCCGATGCCGGTGACCATGCCATCGGCCGGGGTGTTGCGCATGAGGTCCTCGGCCGAGCGGCGACGGCTTTGCGCGGCCACGGCCAGAGCGCCGTATTCCACGAAGCTGCCCGCATCGCACAGGTCGGTGATGTTTTCACGCGCGGTGCGCAGGCCCAGCGCATGGCGCTTGGCCACGGCCTCGGGGCGCTGGGCGTCTTGCGTGAAGGCCAAGCGCGTTTGCAATTTTTGCAGGTCGGCCCGCACGGCGTGGGCGTCGGCCACCAGTGCAGCACCCGCTGGCGTGGCCACAGGGGCTGCGGGTGCCACAGCGCCCAAGGGGCTCAGGGTGCCCAGCACATCGGCTTCGTTGACCGTCTCGCCCGCCTGAAAAAAAGCCTCGCCCATCTGGCCCGCTTCAGGGGCGCGGATTTCGTGCTCCATCTTCATGGCTTCGACAATGACCAACACATCGCCTGCAGCCACAGCGTCGCCCGACACAACGAGCCATTGCACCACTTGTGCCTGGAGGGGGGATCGGATGTTTTGCATCCGTCCATTGTGAGGTCCTCGCACGGCGGACGTTCGTCAAGCATGAGACACAACCTGTGTTGCCTGGTCGGGGTTTTGGGCGTTCGGACCATCCAATCGCGCAAAACGCTTTGAATGTGCCAGCGGCTCTTTTATCTGTTCGTATTTTGCAAGTCACTGGCAAAACGACTCGATATACGCCAATTGGCTGATTTACAAGCGTCTTTTTGTCTCGAAAATTTCAGTTTTCACGCAGTTGGCAAATAGCAATCAATGCATCAAATTGCTCCGCAAAAACCATTTTTGGCGTTTTTGCCCTTTATGAACCACGCAACGCGCAAGCCTTCCCAAAGGTCTTTGCTGTTGTGGGCCATGGCATTTGTGACAGCACCAGGCGCAGCACAAACTTTGCCTCAAGTGGTGGAGCGTGCTTTACAAGCTTATCCATCCATTCAGTCCGCCATTGCCAAAGTCAATGCATCACGCGCGGACATTGACAAAGCACGAAGTGCCCACCAACCTCAGATTGGACTGACAGCGTCTAGCAATCAATATGCGTCTGGCTCTGTCCCTTCTGCCATTGGCCGGACCAGTGTTTCTCCAACTGCCAAATTGAATTTGTGGTCTGGCGGGCGCATTGAAGCCGAGGCCACCCGCGCTGAGGCACTCACACGCGCAGCCGAGTTTCAACGTGACGGCACGCTTGACGATGTCGCTCAGCAAGCTTGTGAGGCTTACCTGAATTGGGACAAAACGGCCGATTTATACAGTCTGGCAGTGCGTAACGTGAACTCGCACCGCGAGACACTGGAAGACATTCAAAAAATTGCTCAAGTCGACACCGGCCGTCGAATCGACTATGAGCAGGCGCTGGTCCGCATGGAGAACGCAACTTTGGCATTGCAACAACGCAAAGCGGATTTGACGCAAGCCATGCAGAAACTTCGCCGCTTCTGGCCCGATGAGATGGATGCCAGGCCTGTGGGTTTGGATGCCGTGGTGTCTGAAAACGGCGTGCTGGGACAAATTCCCATGAGCATGGCTTCTGCCATGGATCGTGTCACGGATGATCTGCCGATGGTTGCCCAAGCTCGGGCTCAGGTACAGGCCGCCGAAGCAGCTGTCAAAGTGGCCAAAGGGCAATACTGGCCATCGGTGGATGCCGCCATGTCGCGTCAATTCAACACCAATACATTGCGCTTTGAGACGTTCTCACAGCTGCAATTGAATGCACCGCTGTACACCGGCGGCGCGACATCGGCTTTGATTGAGAGCGCCTTGGGGCAGCTCAAAGCCACACAATTTTCGCTGGATGAAGCCCGCTTGATCGCCCGCGAAAAAGCCGGCTTGGCCTGGCAGGAATGGGCGTCTGCGCGCGCTCGTTCATCGGTTGGCAGCGCACAGTCTGATGTGGGCGACAAGTTAGTCGAAGGCTATCGCCAGCAGTTTCGCGTTGCAAGGCGATCCTTGCTCGATCTGTTGAACATCCAGGCTGATTCTTTCAATTACCGCAGTGCGGCACGCGCTGCATTCCATGATGAGCGTCTGTCGCGCGTTCGCTTGTTGGCCGCCACAGGCGACTTGGCCCGCCGTTTTTCTTCTGAGCCAGGGCGCATCGCGTCGCCCAGCAACAACGGATCTCTTGATGCCAAGAATTGATACCCATGGCTGATCTGATTTCTTTCTTCCCAGGCACTCACGCCACAGCACCCGCCCCCAAGGGTAACGATGCCATGGCCGATCCCCTGTTGATGTGCCTGACCATGGCGGCCAAATTGCTTGATCGCCCTGTGCACATGCAAGTGCTGCGGGCTGGCTTCGCACTGGACAGTCGAGGTCGCGTACCTCTGGCGGCTTTCCCAGACATGGCCCACAAACATGGACTGATGGCCGCTTGGTCTCGCATCAAAGTTGCAGATATTCCTGCCTATGTGCTGCCCGTGCTGATGCCTCTGATGGACGGCCGCGCATGTGTTTTGCGCGCCGTTGAGGGAGACGAAGCCGTCGTGTTGTGGGCGCACACCGGCATGGAAATTCACCGTATTCCTGTGGCTGAACTGCAAGCACTTGCACGGCCGGAAGTTCTGGCCGTCAAGGTGGCGCCCCAACGTCATGATCAAACCTTGGCCCCGATGCACGGCAAGGCTTTCAGTTGGTTCTGGGACACCTTGTGGCGTTTTCGCCATTTTTATGTGGAGTCCATGATCGCCACTGTGGTGGCCAACATTCTGACCTTGGCCTCCGTTTTCTTCACCATGAACGTCTACGACCGGGTTGTTCCAACACAAGCGTATGCGTCGCTGTGGACACTGGCCATTGGCACCACCATTGCAATCGTGATGGAGTTTGTGATGCGTTGGCTCAAAGCTCGCCTGGTTGACCTTGGGGGCAAAAAAGCCGACTTGGCCATCAACGCCACCTTGCTTCGGGAGATCATGGCCATTCGCCTGGAGCACCGCCCACAGTCGGTGGGTATTTTTGCCAGCTCTATGCGCGACTTCGAGTCCTTGAGAGACTTTTTCTCATCATCGTCTTTGGTGCTGCTGGCCGACATGCCCTTTGTGCTGATGTACCTCGCCTTGATCGCCATTGTGGCCGGGCCCTTGGCAATCATCCCGGCAGCTGTGATTCCCGTTTTGCTGATCGTTGGTTTGTATGCACAAAAACCCTTGATGAAAGCCATGCGCGAAAACATGAAGGAATCCGGCGACAAACAAAGCGTGCTGGTGGAATCTGTTCTCAACCTGGAACTACTCAAAGCACATAACGCCGAGAGCTATTTGCAACGCCGCTGGGAAATGTCCAATCTGGCAGGGGCAGATTCTTACAAACAAATCCGCAGCCTGACCAACTGGATCATGGGCTTGACCGGCGCCATTCAACAATTCGTCACCGTGGCCATGGTCGTGGGCGGCGTGTACATGATTCACGCCAACCAATTGACGCTGGGGGGACTGATCGCATCGGTGATCTTGTCCGGTCGTGCCATTTCCCCATTGGCCAGCGTCATGTCTTTGGCGTCACGTTACCAACAAGCCGTGACTGCCTTGGAAACTCTAGACGGCCTGATCAAACGCCCACGCGATCGCGTCAATGGCCGCAACTATGTGGTGCCTGAATCCATTGAGGGTCACCTGCAAGCAGAAGCACTGGAGTTTGCCTATCCTGGTCAGCACAAAATTCCCGTCATCAAAAAAGTTTCCATGACCATTCCCGCAGGCCAAAAAGTGGCCATGCTGGGACGTGTCGGCAGCGGCAAAAGTACCTTGCTGCGTTTGATGGCTGGCCTGTATGCCCCATTGGGTGGCGGCATCAGACTCGATGGCGTTGACATCCAGCAAATCGAACCCGCTGAAATGCGAAACCGCATGGGTTACGTGGGGCAAGACCCCCAACTCTTCATGGGCACGCTGCGCGAGAACCTGATTTTGTCGGACAGCTGGATCAATGACACCCGAATTGCTGAATCCCTCAAGTCATTGGGCATTTATGACATGGTGGCCAATCATCCTCTGGGACTGGATATGCCCATCACAGAAGCCGGCGGTGGGCTTTCCGGGGGGCAGCGCCAGTTGCTGTCGATTGCCCGGATGATGCTTCGCAACCCTCAATTGGTCTTCATGGATGAGCCCACGGCCAACATGGACCAAAACACGGAAGCTCGAGTCATCGCGGTCCTCAAACAGTGGCTACACGGCCGCACCTTGCTGATGTCAACACACCGCCCACAACTTCTGGAGTTGGTTGATCACATTGCCGTGATCGATGCGGGTCAATGCGTGGCCATGGGCCCCAAACAAGAAATGATTGAGAAGTTGTCCAGAGGCATCGATGTCCATGCGCAACGCCCGCAGGGAGCAGCAGCATGAGCGGCAAAAGCTTGAGCAGCTCCGGCTTTGGCATCGCCACTGTTGAAGACGATGAACGCCGTGCCAGCAAGTACCTGGTTTGGTTCACTGGTGCCACTTTGCTATTGGCATTGGTCTGGGCAGCACTCTTTCAGTTGGATGAAATCACCCGTGGCCAGGGCAAAGTCATTCCATCCAGTCGAGAGCAGATCATCCAAAGCATGGACTCGGGTGTGCTGAGTGCAATGTATGTGCGTGAGGGCAGCACGGTACAAAAAGATCAAGTGCTGCTGCGAATCGATGATTCTCGAACTGGGGCTGTGTTCAGAGAAGCCCAGGAAAAATTCATGGCCCTGTCAGCCCAAGCTGCACGCTTGAAGGCGGAGGCTTATGGCTCTGCCTTGGTCTTTCCACCAGACGTGCTTAAAGAAACCGGACTGGTCCAGCAAGAAACCCAAGCCTATAACGCACGAAAACGTGCCTTGACTGAATCCTTGCGGTCCCTGGACATCTCCTTGGCCGCTGTCGGGCGCGAATTGGCCATCACCGAACCCCTTGTCAGCCAAGGCGTGATGTCTGAAGTCGAGCTGTTGCGTTTGCGCCGTCAGCAATCGGAGTTGATGGGCCAACGTGCTGAAAGGCAAAACCGCTACTTGACCGATGCCAACAATGAATTGGTGCGTGTTGCATCCGAGTTGTCGCAAACCAAAGAAAACGCCTCCGCACGCGAAGATGCCTTCAAACGCGCCACGATTCGGTCTCCCATGAAAGGCGTCGTCAAGAATGTCCAAGTCACGACTGTGGGCGGCGTCATTCAAGCGGGTCAACCCATCTTGGAAATCGTGCCGACTGAAGATGAGATGTTGGTCGAAGCCTATGTCAAACCTTCAGAGGTGGCCTTTCTGAAGGTAGGTCAAATCGCGGTCGTCAAACTGACCGCATACGACTTCAACAAATACGGTGGCTTGGATGGCGTTTTGGAGCACCTGAGTCCAGACACTTTACGGGATGAGCGCCAGAAAAAACCGGGGAACCCTGTGGAGTTGGAAGAAGGCTTGTACCGAATTCTGGTTCGCGTCAAAGAGGCCTCCGAACTGCGCAATGGGTTGAAGCTCACGCCATCCCCAGGCATGACGGCCACGGTTGAAATTCGCACCGGCCAAAAATCCGTTCTTGAGTACCTGTTCAGGCCCTTGCAAAACGTTTCGCAAGCCCTTCGCGAACGTTGAAATACCCATCTATGTCCAGGAGAAAACCCATGGGTGACGATCACTTTTCAATAGACACCATCGAAGCGCCTGTTGGCACGAAACGCGTTTCTGATTCCACCGGCACTCAATTTCTGAGCACTGCCGAGGCCGCCAGAATGCTGGGGTTATCCACCACATTGGTTCAAACCTTGGTCGATCAAGGTGACCTCAAAGGCTGGAAAACCCGTGGTGGTCACCGTCGGATATCCCTGACATCCATCGATGAATACCAAAGTGCGTCTCGCAGCACCATGGGCGTTGCCGTCAAATCGGTCATCAAGCCACGTATCACAGTGGTCGTCGAAGACCCCGATTTGTTGCAGCAATTGATGTCTGCAAACGAAGCATGGAATTTCCCAGTCGAGGTGACTTTTTTCGATTCTGTGACAGAGGCATTGCTGGAGCTGTCAACTCGACGCCCGGACATGATGGTGGTGGAGATGTCCATGCCCCGTCTCCAGCAAGAAAAAACACTGCAAGCGCTTGAAAATTTCAACAGCCGTGGTCGCAGCCCACTGTCGGTGGTTTTGGTCACAGCAGAAACAGATCTCTTGTCATCCAGCGCTTCGCATTCACCAACCGCCATTCAAGTGGTGTCGGGTCCCGTCACCCGCGTCTGGATGCATGCCTACCTGACCGGCGTCGTTGCGTCATGCAAGATTTGAAATTGAGCACGCCCTCCAGATCTCTTGGTCTGATGGGTCGCACTGCGTTGCCCGGACAAGCGCGCACGCTTCAAAAAGCCAACCAGAGTGCCCTTGCACAACTGGGGGCAGGGTCCGACACGCCCGGCGATCCCAAAGGCCGCGTTCTTCGTCATCTCCGGCTTCAGCAAGGTATTGACCCTTCGTCGCTTGCGACGCGAGCGTGCATGTCTTTGTCCCAGCTTTACGAGCTTGAAAACGGTGGCCATTCGCGTTTTTATTCTGAGTCCTTGCGCAGACAAGCGGGGCGGCGCGTGGCCAAACTGTTGGGCGCTGATTGGGATGACATGGAGATGGCGCCGGATCGTCCTGCGCAAGTGACATCGAATGTTGTGCACTTACCGCATCCAGCCCATCAGCATTTGGCCAAAAAATCCGATACACCGGCCAACCACCCATCCACTCAAAGTACTGCCGACACCTCTACCAACCACCTCAGCGATGATTTGTGCGACAAGGCAACGGCCCACGATGATTCCCCAGTTGGCTTGGGCTTGTCCGCTCCGGCCAGCGAAACACTTTTGGTTCAAGCTCCACCTGCACAGACATCCACAGCACAAGCCAAGAAAAAATTTTTGTCAGGATGGCGGACTGTGTTGACCGCATGGTCAATGTTTGCAGCGGCGGCTGGAATTTATCTATTCGCTCAATACAGTCCCTATCGACTCTATTGGCCTTGGTGATGTCGATTCCAAAAAAAAGCCACCTTAAAGCGGTGGCTTTTGACATTTGGTGCGGCTGGCGGGGATCGAACCCACGACCCTTGGCTTCGGAGGCCAATACTCTATCCACTGAGCTACAGCCGCATCACTGTTGGTGTTGCAGATTATCTCACGGGCCAGCGCTTTGACTGTGGGTTGCAAGTTCGGTGAAGGCTGGGCCGCTATAATGCTCGGTTGATTCCG
The DNA here is from genome assembly GCF_030053395.1 of Limnohabitans lacus. GTDB lineage: Bacteria > Pseudomonadota > Gammaproteobacteria > Burkholderiales > Burkholderiaceae_C > Limnohabitans_A > Limnohabitans_A lacus. Next base: position 101,922 of record NZ_JASGBH010000008.1, read on the forward strand.
GTCAATCCACAGGCCCATGGGCCAGCCCAACAAGAGGATGTCATGAGCGACAACAGCCACGATCAACACGAAGCCCACACCGGTCCGGTGAAAACTCCCAAGCAAATGCTTTTGCTCAGCTTGGCTTCTTTCATCATCCCAGTGTTCATCATCATCGGCTTGGTGTTTTATGTCACATCGGCCAACAAAGAAGCCCCCGGCTCCAGCGATGCAGAGCGTTCTGTGGCTGAGCGTATTCAGAAAATTGGCGCTGTGGAAGTGCGCGATGCGAACCGTCCTTTGAAGTCTGGTGAAGAAGTCTACAAAGCACAATGCGCTGCGTGCCACGCCACCGGCGCAGCAGGTGCACCTAAATTTGCTGATGCCGGCGCTTGGGGTGCTCGCATCAAGCAAGGCTTGGCCACTTTGACCACCTCCGCCCTCAAAGGCAAAGGTGCCATGGGTGCCCAAGGCGGCGGTGACTTCAACGACACCGAAATTTCGCGTGCTGTCGCTTACATGGCCAACAACGCCGGCGCCAAGTTCGATGAGCCCAAAGCGCCTGCGGCTGAAGAAAAGAAGTGATTTTTTTTCTTCCCCCAAAAACCGGCTCTTGAGCCGGTTTTTTCATGCCTGTCCGTTTTGCTTTTGTGGACTGATCACGTAGCCAAATTGCTCGGGCAAATCCTTGGACATGCAGTCTTGCACCGTCCATAAGCCTTGCTCAATGGCCAAGGCCACCAAGCCCACATCCAGGGTGTGAACCAAGCCCAAGCCCAGCGGCGTGTGCAAGTACACCCGGCCCAGCTCGTCCATCAAGCAGGCTTTCATCGTGGTGCATTGCCCTGTGTGCGATGTGGGCGTAAACGCCTCGTCCAGACGCCAAATGTATGGCGTGGATTCCAATTCAACATAGACGCGCTGAGGACCGTTCTGAAAATACCAACGCCCTTGTCCGTCGGACTCGTAGTTGCGGTCAATGAACGAGATCAATTTCTCGTGACGCAGGGCTGATCCTTTGGCCCCTGGCCTGCCGCATTGGAAAGGCCCTAGCGCTTGCACTCGGTCATCGCGCATGTGCCATTGACCACGGTTGTCCAAGCCCAACCATCCAAAACAGTCTGGCACGTTGGGCCACTTGGCCATGGCCTGTCTAACCAAATCATCCATGTCTTGTCTCTTGCTTGTTCTGTGGGTGACTTGCGGCCTGAAGCAGCCAGCCACCCACGGCATCGGGCAATCCTCGCACATGCCCGGGCACGCCGCCTTGTGCAAAACCGACATGCCCACCCTGGGCGGGGTGCCACAAGGTCACGGAGGACGAAACATCTTTGCGCTGCGGCAGGCTTGAGGCCGGCACAAAGGGGTCGTTCAAGGCGTTCAAGGCCAATGCGGGGATGGCAATCTGGTGCATCACAGGCTTGGCCGATGCGCGCTTCCAATAATCGTCGGTGTTTTTGAAGCCGTGCAGTGGCGCAGTGAACACATTGTCGAAGGCATACAAGTCTCGCGCGTCCAGCATGCGTTGTTTGTCAAACAAGCCCGGATGTTGCGCCAGTTTAGCCAACGCTTTGGGCTTCATGCTGCGCAAAAACATGCGCGTGTAAACCTGTCGGTTGAATCCCTTGCCAATGGCGTTCCCACTGGCCACCAAATCCAAGGGGGAACAGATCGACGCCACGGCATCGGCTTTGGCCTTCGCGTGTGTGCCTTGCTCGCCCGCCCAACGCATCAAGGCATTGCCGCCCAAAGAAACGCCAGCTACCACCACGGTCTGCCCACCTGCTTGTTGGTGCGCAAGACGGATATTGCGCAAGATCCAGTCCACTTCTTGGTGATCACCCGAGTGGTAGGCGCGTGGGGCGTGGTTCAACTCACCGCTGCACCCACGGAAATGGGGGAGTGCAAAGTTCAAGTCGTGCTCGGCTGCCCAGTCGGCGAAGGCCTGCGCATAGTGGCTTTGCGAAGAGCCCTCAAGACCGTGAAAAAGCACCACCAAGGGCCTGCTGGGGTGACTGGCCGTTTGCCGGTCCACATCCACAAAATCGCCATCAGGTGTGACCCAGCGTTCACGCTGCAAGGGGCGCAAAGGGCCCCAATGCCTGCGCGCATAAAGGGCTGACCAAATCGTTTGCACATGACCGCCCATGAGCCATGCCGGCGCTTTGTAGTGCATCAGTGCAGGACCAAGGGCTTGTTGCCCGCATCGGCATCTGTGGCCGTGCCGGGGCTGGTGTGGTGCGCCACCATGCGCCAGCCTTGCGGCGTCTTGTGAAAAACATTGGTGGCAATCACCCAAGCATGTTGCGCACCTTGTGGTGTGATGACCTCGACCCGCTCCACCAAGTGGTGAACCGCACTGGCCAGCGATTGGATTTTATGAACCCGCTCAGGAAAGGCTTGCACGCTGCCGTTGGCAAACATGGCTTCAAACGCAGCGCGGATAGCGCCCGGCCCGATCAATCGAGGGCCCCCGGGGTGAACACAGACAATCTCGTCCTCCTCGGCCCAGCACGACATGAGTTGCTGGATATCTGCATTGTGCAAAGCCTCGTAGAAGGCTTGTTCAATGTCATCGGGCGTGCCGCCGACGATGGCTGCTTGCAGTTTGGCGCGTTTCATAGAGTGTGGATCAATTAGGCTGTATCCATCATTGTGATGCCTTGCTGGGTTTCAGCGGTCATTTCCCTGGGTATTGCTGTCCATTTTGTGCAGCAGCCCACACTGCAGACGTAAAAAAACCCGGTCACATGGGTGCCGGGTTTTTGACAAAAGAAAGGCTTGAACCTGTCTTTTATTTCTTGCGATAACGACGCAGAGCGGACAACTGAGCAGCCAACACAAGCAGCTCGTTTTGAGCACGGCTCATGTCGATTTCGCTCTTGGCGTTGCGCAGGGCTTCTTCAGCCTCTTGCTTGGCCGCGTTGGCTTTTTCTTCGTCGAGGTCTTTACCGCGGATCGCAGTGTCGGACAGCACGGTCACGCAGTCAGGCTGCACTTCCAGGATGCCACCGGCCACGAAAACGAACTCTTCGCCGCCGTCAGCCGTTTCAATGCGAACCGACCCGGCTTTGATGCGGGTGATCAGCGGTGTGTGGCGTGGGTAAATGCCCAATTCGCCAGACTCGCCGGGCAAGGCCACAAACCGGGCTTCGCCCGAGTAGATGGACTCTTCGGCACTGACCACATCAACGTGGATGGTGTTCATGTTTACTCCTTAAAAAGGTGCATTCAAGCGGGCATCGGGGGACTGATTCAGCCGCCCCGAGGCACTGCTTTAAGCCGCCTTTTTGGCCTTTTCGAAAGCTTCGTCGATGGTACCAACCATGTAGAAAGCTTGCTCTGGCAGGTGATCGCACTCGCCAGCCACAATCATCTTGAAACCACGGATGGTTTCGGCCAAGGTGACGTACTTGCCTGGGGAGCCGGTGAACACCTCAGCCACGTGGAATGGCTGCGACAGGAAACGCTGGATCTTGCGGGCACGGGCCACGGCCAACTTGTCTTCAGGCGCCAAGTCGTCCATACCCATGATCGCGATGATGTCGCGCAGTTCACGGTAACGCTGCAAAGTGCCTTGCACAGCGCGAGCGGTTTCGTAGTGGTCTTGACCAACCACCAATGGATCCAGCTGACGGCTGGTGGAGTCCAGAGGATCCACAGCAGGGTAGATACCGAGCGAGGCGATGTCACGGGACAACACGACGGTGGAGTCCAAGTGCGCGAAGGTGGTCGCTGGCGATGGGTCGGTCAAGTCATCGGCTGGCACGTAAACGGCCTGGATGGAGGTGATCGAGCCGACTTTGGTCGAGGTGATACGTTCTTGCAGACGGCCCATTTCTTCGGCCAGCGTAGGCTGGTAACCCACAGCAGAAGGCATACGACCCAACAAGGCGGACACTTCGGTACCGGCCAAGGTGTAGCGGTAGATGTTGTCCACGAAGAACAACACGTCTTTGCCTTCGTCACGGAAGGATTCGGCGATGGTCAGACCGGTCAAAGCCACGCGCAAACGGTTGCCTGGTGGCTCGTTCATTTGACCGTACACCATGGCCACTTTGGACTCAGGCAGGTTCTCGAGGTTCACAACGCCGGAGTCGGCCATCTCGTGGTAGAAGTCGTTACCTTCACGGGTACGCTCACCCACACCAGCGAACACGGACAAACCGCTGTGCGCCTTGGCGATGTTGTTGATGAGTTCCATCATGTTCACGGTCTTGCCCACACCGGCACCACCGAACAAGCCGACCTTGCCGCCTTTGGCGAAGGGGCAAACCAAGTCAATCACCTTGATGCCGGTTTCCAGCAGTTCTTGCGATGGGCTCAGTTCGTCGTAAGCAGGGGCCTTACGGTGAATCGAAGCGGTGAGTTCCTGGCTGACAGGACCACGTTCGTCGATGGGCGAACCCAGCACGTCCATGATGCGACCCAGTGTGGCTTTGCCAACGGGCACAGTGATGGGGTTGCCGGTGTTGGACACGATCAGGCCGCGACGCAGACCGTCGGAAGAACCGAGCGCAATGGTACGCACGATGCCGTCGCCGAGTTGCTGCTGCACTTCCAGGGTCAGCGCGGAGCCTTCCATTTTGAGCGCGTCATAAACCTTGGGCATCTGGTTGCGTGGAAACTCCACGTCGACCACAGCGCCAATACACTGAACAATTTTTCCTTGGGCTTGCATTTTTCGCTCCAAATAATTTGAATTTGCTGAACTGGGTATCAACCGCTGATCGCGGCTGCGCCAGAGACGATTTCCGACAGTTCTTTGGTGATGGCTGCTTGGCGGGTTTTGTTGTAAACGAGCTTGAGCTCGCCAATCACATTGCCAGCGTTGTCTGTAGCGGCCTTCATGGCCACCATGCGTGCAGCATGTTCTGAAGCCATGTTTTCTGCCACGGCCTGGTAGGCCAAGGCTTCGGCATAACGGATCAACAAATCATCAATGACCGACTGTGCATCGGGTTCATAGATGTAATCCCATCCATGGGCTGAAGCACCCGAGGCCTTGGTTTCTGCTTCCATCTTGGAAGAAGACAAAGGCAGCAGCTGGTCAATGGTGGGCACTTGTGCCATGGTGCTGACAAACTTGTTGTAGCACAGGTACACAGCGCTCACATCACCGGCGGCATAAGCGTCGAGCAGCACCTTGACGGGGCCAATCAGCTTGTCCAGGTGAGGCTTGTCGCCCAGATGCGTCACGTGTGCCACCACTTTGGCGTTGACGCGGTTCAGGAATCCCAAACCTTTGCCGCCAATCGCCACAGCCTGGGGCGTTTTGCCTTCAGCTTGCACTTCACGCAATTTACCGGTCACGGCGCGCAGCAGGTTGGTGTTCAAGCCACCGCACAAACCTTTGTCCGTGGTCACCACAATGAAGCCGACGGACTTGCCGTCGTTTTGCTTCATGAAGGCGTGCACGTACTCAGGGTTGGCCTGCCCGAGATGAGTCGCAATGGTGCGAATCTTCTCGCTGTAAGGCCGGGCCGTGCGCATACGCTCCTGCGCCTTGCGCATTTTGGAGACGGAAATCATCTCCATGGCCTTGGTGATCTTCTTGGTGTTTTCCACCGATTTGATCTTGGTGCGTAGTTCCTTGCCCGATGCCATCAGCGGCTCCTTTTGATCAGGTAGAAATTAAGCAAAGCTTTTCTTGAAAGCGGCCACAGCAGCGGTCAATTCAGCCTCAGCTTCTTTGTCCAAAGCTTGCGAGCTTTCCATCTTGGCCAACAAAGCAGCGCTCTTGTCTTTGAGGTAGGCGTGCAAGCCGTGTTCAAAAGACAGCACTTTCTTGACATCGATGTCGTCCATGAAGCCTTTGTTCACAGCAAACAGGCTAGCGCCCATCAAGCTGATCGACAGAGGGCTGTATTGGGCTTGCTTGAGCAATTCGGTCACGCGGGCACCGCGGTCGAGCTGCTTGCGAGTGGACTCGTCCAGGTCGGAAGCGAACTGAGCGAAAGCTGCCAATTCACGGTACTGCGCCAAGTCGGTACGGATACCACCGGACTGGCCCTTGATGATCTTGGTCTGAGCGGAGCTACCGACACGAGACACCGAGATACCGGCGTTGATCGCAGGACGGATACCGGCGTTGAACAGGCTGGTTTCCAAGAAGATCTGACCGTCGGTGATCGAAATCACGTTGGTTGGCACGAATGCAGACACGTCACCGGCTTGGGTTTCAATGATGGGCAATGCCGTCAAGGAACCTGTTTTGCCTTTGACGGCGCCTTTGGTGAAGGCTTCGACGTAGTCGGCGTTCACACGGGCTGCGCGCTCGAGCAGACGGCTGTGGAGATAGAACACGTCGCCAGGGTAAGCTTCGCGGCCTGGTGGGCGGCGCAGCAGCAGCGACACTTGACGGTAAGCCACGGCTTGCTTGGACAGATCGTCATAAACGATCAAAGCGTCTTCGCCACGGTCACGGAAGTATTCGCCCATCGTGCAACCAGAGTAGGCCGACACGTACTGCATCGCAGCGGATTCGGAGGCGGAAGCGGCCACCACGATGGTGTATTCCATCGCACCAGCTTGTTCAAGAGCACGCACCACGTTTTTGATCGACGAGGCTTTTTGGCCAATCGCGACGTAAACGCAGGTCATGTTCTGACCTTTTTGGTTGATGATGGCGTCGATCGCGACGGCAGTCTTGCCGGTCTGACGGTCACCAATGATCAGTTCGCGCTGGCCACGGCCCACGGGCACCATGGAGTCGATCGACTTCAGGCCAGTTTGCATAGGCTGATCAACCGATTTACGTGCGATCACGCCAGGGGCGACTTTTTCGATCACGTCGGTCATCTTGGCGTTGATGGGGCCTTTGCCGTCAATCGGCTGACCCAGTGCGTTCACCACGCGGCCAATCAGTTCGGGGCCAACGGGCACTTCCAAAATGCGGCCTGTGCACTTGACAGTGTCGCCTTCAGAAATGTGCTCGTACTCACCCAAGATCACAGCACCGACCGAGTCACGCTCGAGGTTCAGGGCCAGACCGTAAGTGGCAGCGCCTTCAGCAGTCGCTGGGAATTCGAGCATTTCACCCTGCATCACATCAGACAAACCGTGGACGCGAACGATACCGTCGGTCACAGACACCACGGTGCCTTGGTTGCGGATATCGGCGCTGGCGGACAGCCCTTCGATGCGGCTCTTGATCAGTTCAGAAATTTCTGCGGGATTGAGTTGCATGACTCTTTCCTTCTTTCTTTAAATATGTCCGGTCTCAATCCGCATCAAGCGGTGAGGGCCGATTTCATTTGTTCCAGTCGGGCCTTGACAGAGGTATCGAGCACCTCGTCGCCCACCACCACACGAATGCCGCCAATCAGGGAGGCATCTTGCTCGACGCGCACATTGAGCTTGCGCGCAAAGCGTTTTTCGAGCGTGGACGACAAATCGGCCAAAGCCGAAGCGTCGATGGGGAATGCGCTCTGAACCACCGCGTCTGCGGTGCCACCTTGCGTATTCATGAGGACCCGGTACTGCTGTGCAACGACAGGCAGCGCACTGAGACGACGGTTTTCGATCACCAGGCGCAGGAAGTTCTTGCCAGCCTCGGGCAGTGCTGTGCGCACCACGCCAGAGATCAGCTCGAATGCCTGCTCATCGGACACTTTGGGACTGTCGATGAACTGTTGCAGTTGCGCGTTGCCGGCAACAGCAGCCAGTTCATCCAGCCAAGTGGCCGTGCCAGCGAGATCGGATGCCTGCGCCTTGAACAGCGCTTCGGCATAAGGGCGGGCGATGGTAGCAAGTTCTGCCATGGTCTTCTCTGGCTGGAGCTGATTACAGCTCGGTCTTGAGGCGGCTCAGCAGATCAGCATGGACACCAGCGTTGACTTCCTTGCGGAGAATCTGCTCGGCGCCTTTGACGGCCAAGGCTGCAACCTGCTCACGCAGGGCTTCGCGGGCCTTGACAGCCTGCTGCTCAGCTTCAGCTTTAGCAGCGGCGATGATCTTGTTGCCTTCTTCGGTGGCACGTGCTTTGGCTTCGTCAACGATGCCATTTGCACGGCGCTCGGCATCTGCCAAGCGCGAAGCCGTCTCGTTGCGCGACTGGGCCAGCTCGGCTTCCACGCGCGCATTGGCGTTGGAGAGTTCGGCTTTGGCTTTGTCGGCGGCAGCGAGGCCGTCAGCGATTTTCTGTGCCCGTTCGTCGAGCGCTTTTGTGATCGGGGGCCACACGAATTTCATCGTGAACCACACCAGAATCGCAAAAACGATCATCTGAATGAACAGAGTAGCGTTAATGTTCACGGTTCAGTCCTTCTTCTTGCGTGAAGAGGTACGTGGATTACTTCAGAACGAAGGGGTTAGCGAAGGCGAACAGCAAAGCGATAGCCACGCCGATCAGGAACGCAGCGTCGATCAGACCAGCCAAGATGAACATCTTGGTTTGCAGTTCGTTCATCAACTCAGGTTGACGAGCAGAAGACTCGAGGAATTTGCCGCCCATCAAAGCGATACCGATGGAAGCGCCGATAGCACCCAGACCAACGATCAAACCACAAGCCAATGCCACCAGGCCGAGAATGTTTTCCATGAGAAGCTCCTAAAAGTTAGTGGAAAAAAGAAACAAAAAACGAGAGAAAAAGTGTCATCAATGTGCGTCGTGCGCTTGACCTGTGTAGATCAGCGTCAACATCATAAAGATGAAGGCTTGCAAGGTGATGACCAGGATGTGGAACAGTGTCCACACGGTACCGGCGACGATGTGGCCAACAGCCAAACCCACGCCAGTTGCCGACAATGCCCAGCCGCCACCCATGAGGGCAATCAACATGAACACCAACTCACCCGCAAACATGTTGCCAAACAGTCGCATGCCATGCGAGACCGTCTTGGCCAAATATTCAATCATCTGCATCAAGAAGTTAATCGGATACAGAGCCCAGTGGTCACCAAAGGGCGCAGCAATCAACTCGTGCGCCCAGCCGCCCAAACCTTTGATCTTGATGTTGTAGACCAAACAGATGAACAGCACAGAGCAAGACAGCCCCAATGTCGAAGACAAGTCAGCCGTAGGCACGACGCGCATGTAGTCCTTGAAGCCCAAAGCAGGACCGGCACTGTGCCAGGCCGCTGGAATCAGGTCCACGGGCAGCATGTCCATGGCGTTCATCAGGAAAATCCAGACGAAAACAGTCAGGGCCAATGGGGAAATCAACTTGCGGCTCTTGGCGTTGTGGATCACGCCCTTGGCCTGGTTTTCCACCATTTCGGACAAGATTTCGACAGCCGCTTGGAAACGTCCGGGAACGCCAGAGGTTGCTTTGCGGGCTGCGGCCCACAGAACCAAGCAACCCACCACACCCAACACCAAGGAAAACACCACGGAGTCGAGGTTGAACAGACTGAAGTCAACAATGCTTGTTTGCTTCACGCCTTCAAACGAGAAGTTCATTTGCAGGTGTTGCAAGTGATGCTGGATGTACTCTCCAGCCGTCGGGGCATGTGCGCCAGCGTGTTCAGCAGACATAAATCACCAATCAGTTCATCAAATCAATTCGGCCTCGATTTCCGTTGCATCCAGCCCAGCGCCATGGCCAGCCAATACACCTTCATCGTCACCACGAAGCCGGCCACCAGGGCAAGCCAGCTCAAATCAGAAACCACTTTGGGCGCCGCCAGAAGCAACGCCACCGTCAAGACGATCTTGACCAATTCCCAGACAAACAACCCCACCAAAGCAGAGCCCGCTTGTCGCATGCGCATTTGTCGGGACAAAGCCCTGACAAACACGACGGCAGGAATCACCACCGCCACTGCACCCCAAGCCACCGATGCCGCCAGTCGAAACTGGCCGCTGAACCAACCGGTCAGCACGGCGATCAAACCACCCACCAGCACTTGGAGCCACAAAACACGCCAAGGCGATGCCATCGGGTGTTGTTGCCGCCAAGCCTGCGCCTGTTCGGCCGTCAGGGGCTTGAAATCGGACTCAAGGTCTTCATTTGCAAGATCAGCGCTGTTGCCATCGGCCAAAACGCTGTGGGTTTGCACTGTTTCTGTGCTCGGCCGAGGGTCTGAGGAGATTTTCACCATCTCAAATTACACCGAGGTTACGTACACGGCAAATCCCGCAAAGCCTTCGATTATACGTAGAAACCCCCGCCTGACCACCCAATTCCCGCGTGTTTGGTCGGACTCTTGTCAAAATTTTGTGCCGACAAGAGCGACAATCCTTGTTTTTACGGCTGTAACAGCCGGCTACTTTTTGCCCTGACCAGGAGTTTCCATGTACGAATGGCTCAAATTTTTCCACCTCAGCGCCGGTGTCATCTGGCTCGGTGGCATGGCCTTGGTTATCTTGGCGCTTCGCCCAGTGGCGATGGCCCGCCTGTCGCCACCCGAACGTTTGCCGTTGATGGCCGACGTGTTGTCTCGTTTTTTCGTGATGGTCTGGCTCAGCATTGCGGTGCTGTTGGCTTCTGGTTTTTGGATGCTGTCGGGTGCCGACATGAAACTCGCCCCCAAAGGCTGGCATGCCATGTCGGGCATCGGCGTCTTGATGTGCGTTGTTTTTGCCCACATCTGGTTTGCGCCTTTTCGCCGTCTGAAAGCGGCCGTCTTGGCCGCCGATTGGCCCACCGCGGGCAAAGCCCTCGGTCAAATACACCCCTTGGTGTTGACCAATTTCGCCTTGGGTTGGTTGGCCGTGGCGACCGTCCTCATCTGGCGCTGAGCGCCAAACGTTCACAGGATTTTCATGAGTGCATCCATCACCCCCCCTGAAGGCATCGACCCGCGCAAGGACAGCCTGATCGAATACCCCTCGATCTTCCCCATCAAGGTCATGGGCGCCATGGTCGACGGTTTTGCCGAAGCCATGGTGCAAGTGGCTTTGCAGTTTGACCCCGGCTTTGATGCTTCCACGATGGAACTGCGCCCCAGCAAGGGCGGCAACTACTTGGGCGTGACGCTCAACATCACCGCCACCAGCCGGGCGCAGCTCGACGATTTGTACCGCGCTTTGACCGGCCACCCCATGGTGAAAATCGTCCTTTGACCATGCTCGTTCGCAACCTAGGGCGTGTGGACTACTTGCCGACCTACGAGGCCATGCAGGCTTTCACGGCGCAGCGGCAAACCGACACGCCCAATGAACTGTGGGTGTGCGAGCACCCCCCTGTGTTCACCCAAGGCTTGGCGGGCCAAGCTTCACATCTCTTGATGCCTGGCGACATCCCTGTGGTGCAAACCAATCGGGGCGGCCAGGTGACCTTTCATGGGCCCGGGCAGGTGATGGCTTACCCCTTGGTCAACCTGCAAAACGCGGGCTACTACGTCAAGGAATACGTCTACAAACTCGAAGAGTCGGTCATCCGCACGCTAGGGCACTTCGGAGTGACCGGGCACCGTGTGGCGGGCGCTCCTGGCATTTATGTGCGCCTGGACGACCCGTTTAGCCACGCCGCATTGGTTGGCCCGGCCCTGCCCAGCGACCCCTTCAAAGGCCTGGGCAAGATCAGCGCCTTGGGCATCAAAGTCAGCCGCCACTGTACCTACCACGGCGCCGCACTGAACGTGGCCATGGACCTGGAGCCCTTTGACCGCATCAACCCCTGCGGCTATGCAGGACTTAAAACCGTAGATCTTTCTACAATCGGGGTTGAAACCACTTGGGATGAAGCAGCCCAAGTGCTGGCCCAGCAGCTGGCCGCCCGTTTATGACCATCGGCTTTGCGCGCAACGCAAAAGCCATGACCGAAAGACCCTGATGAGCAACAACCCGACCGATCGCAACGTGGTGCGCGAAGCACAAAGCGTTGAAAACTACGACCCTCTGGCCAAGCAAAAAGCCGCCGCCAAGCTCTCACGCATCCCGGTCAAGGTCGAACAGGCCGAAGTGCTCAAAAAGCCCGAATGGATCCGCGTCAAGGCCGGCTCCCCGACCACACGTTTTTATGAAATCAAAGACGTGTTGCGCGCCAACAAGCTGGTCACGGTGTGCGAAGAAGCCAGTTGCCCCAACATCGGCGAATGCTTTGGCAAGGGCACAGCCACTTTCATGATCATGGGCGACAAATGCACCCGCCGCTGCCCATTTTGCGACGTGGGCCATGGCCGCCCTGACCCACTGGATGTGAACGAGCCCGACAACCTGGCCAAGACCATTGCGCAGCTCAAACTGCAGTACGTGGTCATCACCAGTGTCGACCGTGATGACCTGCGCGATGGCGGTGCAGGCCATTTTGTGGAATGCATTCGCAAGACACGCGAGCTGTCACCCACCACCCAGATCGAAGTGCTGGTGCCTGACTTCCGCGGCCGCGATGACCGCGCGCTTGAAATCCTCATAGCCGCGCCACCCGATGTGATGAACCACAACATGGAAACCGTGCCACGCCTGTACAAAGAAGCACGCCCCGGCTCGGACTACCAGTTCTCACTGAACCTGTTGAAAAAATTCAAGGCCTTGTTCCCGAACGTGCCCACCAAGAGCGGCCTGATGGTGGGCTTGGGCGAAACCGACGAAGAAATTCTGGAGGTCATGCGCGACATGCGCGCGCACAACATCGAGATGCTGACCATTGGCCAATACCTTGCCCCCAGCAACAGCCACCTGCCCGTGCGCCGCTACGTGCACCCCGACACCTTCAAGATGTTCGAAGCCAAAGCCTATGAAATGGGCTTCACACACGCTGCGGTCGGTGCCATGGTGCGTTCGAGCTACCACGCTGACCAGCAAGCCCACGCAGCACTGAACCGCTGAACCTCCAAGGCGGCCAAGCCACTGCCTCAGCGCGTGGCGGGCATCAGCGTCGCAGGCTCATCGGACGCCAGGACTTCTTGGGCCCACAGCGCCAGCTTGGCGGTGTCCGAGCGCAAGACCTGGTGCTTGATGGACAAAACCTGTGAAGGGTGCATCGAAAAACTGCGCAGACCCAAACCCAAAAGCAAACGGGTCATGGTCACATCGCCGGCCATCTCGCCGCACACCGACACGCCTTTGCCTTGCCTGACGCATTCGGCGATCGTGTCGGCCACCAGACGCAGCACGGCGGGGTGAAGCGGGTCGTACAAGTGCGCCACCGATTCATCGGCCCGGTCAATGGCCAGGGTGTACTGGATCAAATCGTTGGTGCCGATCGACAGGAAGTCGAAGTACTTGAGGAACAAGCGCAAGGACAAGGCGGCTGCGGGAATTTCGATCATGGCGCCCAGGTGCACGGGGCCATAGGCCACGCCTCGACGGTCCAGGTCTTGCCTGGCCTGATCGATCAAGGCAATGGTCTGACGGATCTCGCTGCCGTGGGCCAGCATGGGGATCAACAAATTGACTTTGCCATGCGCCGCAGCGCGCAAGATGGCACGCAGCTGCGTGAGGAACATGGAAGGGTCTGCCAGGCTCCAGCGGATGGCGCGCAAACCCAGGGCCGGGTTCAGGTGCGCCGCATCGTGTCGGGCTTCGTCCAGCGGCTTGTCGGCCCCCACGTCCACCGTGCGGATCGTCACTGGCAAGCCATTCATGCCATCGACGGCGCGGCGATAGGCCTCGTATTGTTCGTCCTCGCCGGGCAGGTTGCCCTGACGGCCCATGAACAAAAATTCACTGCGGAACAGGCCGACACCCACAGCGCCCGCGTTGATGGCGGCTTCGGTGTCTTCGGGCATCTCGATGTTGGCCAACAGTTCGATTTTTTGACCATCCAGCGTGATCGCTGGCGTGTGACGCAAGCGGGCCAGGCGTTCACGCTCCAGGTCGCCTTGTCGTTGTTTGAAACCATAGTCGGCCAAGATGATGGGCGACGGGTCCACGATGACCACACCGGCGTCACCGTCAATGATGACCCAGTCGTCTTGCTTGACCAACTGGCTGGCACTGCGCGCACCCACCACCGCCGGAATGTCCAGGCTGCGGGCCACGATGGCGGTGTGTGAGGTTTTCCCCCCCACATCCGTGACAAAACCGGCGAACACACTTTGCTTGAACTGCAGCATGTCTGCGGGCGACAAGTCATGCGCCACCAGCACCAAGGGCACATCCATGGTGTCGCCCAATTGCAGCTCTTGCTGGGGCCTTGCGGGGCGTTTGGCCTGTGTCACCAAGGAGCTCGTGCCTTTGAGGCAATGCAAGACCCGCTCTGCCACTTGCTCCATGTCGGCTTTGCGTTCCCGCAGATAGGGGTCTTCCATCTCGTCAAACTGGCGCGCGATGATTTCCAGCTGGCTGGTCAGCGCCCATTCGGCGTTGTACAGCCGCTCTTCGATCCACAAGCGCACCCCAGAGGTGAGCTCGACGTCTTGCAGCAGCATCAGGTGCACATCGAGCAAAGCCACCAGCTCGTGCGGCGCATCCTTGGGCATGTCTTTTTGCAAACGCTGCAATTCATCGACCACCTCGTCGCGGGCTTTGCGCAGACGCTCGATCTCGCTGGCCACTTGGTCGGGCTTAATGAAGTAGTGGGCCACATCGACCCGGCTGGACGCGACCAGCACCGCACGCCCGATGGCAATGCCCCGCGCAACCGCCAAACCATGGATGCTGAAGGTCATGCGCTCACCTCATGGGGCGTGCAAGAGGTGTGCTTCATTCGCCCTCGCCAAATTTGTCGGCCATCAATGCCAGCAATGCGTCCAGGGCTTCCTGATCGCGCTCGCCATTCGTCTCCAACGTCACTTCGCTGCCCAGGCCTGCGGCCAGCATCATCACGCCCATGATGCTTTTGGCATTGATGCGACGTTCGCCCTTGCTGAGCCACACTTCGCAAGGAAAACTGCCCGCCAGCTTGGTCAGCTTGGCCGATGCGCGGGCGTGCAGGCCCAGTTTATTGCTGATGGTCGTGGTGGCTTGGGGCATGTCTCTTTCCTGTTTGATTTTGGGGGGCGGTGCTGCCCACGCTCATGACGCCTTGGGTGCCGCCAGCCTGTGCGCGGGTCACCAATTGGTCCAGACCTTCGTGCCGGTAGCACACACTGCGCAGCAACATGGGCAAATTGGCACCCGCCACCAAGCGGGTGTGGACACTGTCGTTCAATTGTTGCGCCACATTACAAGGCGTGGCCCCGAAGACGTCGCTCAGCAGCAAAACTTCTTCGCAGCCCAGTTGGTCCATGGCCCGGCGTGCGTCGGCCAGGCTGACTTCGGGGGCATCGTTGGGCAACACATCGATGGCCAAAACGCCCGATGCACAGTCAGGAAAGACGTGCAAGGCACATTCGCGCAAAGCGGTGGCCAAGGGTGCGTGGGCGATGATGAGGATGCCGATCATGAGGGTTTGATTATCGGGTCTGATCGGGCCGGCTGAGCACAAAATACAACCAAGACACAAAGGAACACAGCGCAAAGCCGGCCATGGCCACTTGGTAGGCGGCCGGTTTGTCCAGGCCAGCAGCGCGGGCAAAGTCAACCACCAGCCCAATGCCCCACTGCACCACAAAAATACCTGCAAAAATCACCAGGTTGTAGGCCGACAAAGCCCGCCCCGCCAGATGCGAGGGAAACGCCATGCCCACGGCGGGCTGCGCCAGCGCCACAAAGGTGCTGCACACACAAAACAAGGCCAATGTTGCCGCCGCGGCATCGCCCAAAGACGGACCGTGCCAGATCAAATAGGCCAGCACCGCGAAGGTCAAGGGCAAGCCCCAGGCGATCAGCCGGTCGGCATGGATGCCGCGCCTGGCCAGTTTCGGCGTGACCAGGCCCCACAGCCAAAAGCTCACCAACATGCTCAGGTTGATGGCAAACAAGCCCGTCGCTGCCTCTTGGGCCGACCAGCCGACCACCTGTGTCATCCAAGGGCCCGCCCACAAGGTTTGAATGGCCACCATGCCGCCGTAACTGAAGAAACCAATCGGCGTCATGCGCCAGAAATATCGGTTGCGCCAGATCTCGCGGTACGAGCCATCGTCGTCCACCGGCGTGCTGGCGCTTGGGGCTTGTGCGGTTTGCCACCGAGGCACCAACAGCGCGATCAACACCATCGCCACCGCGATCATGATGCCCAGCATCAGAAACAAAGCGCGCCAGCCCCAGATCGGCATCAGCCACTGCACAGGCAAAGTGGCGGCCACCATGCCAAAGGAGCCGGTCATCAGCATCCAGGAGTTGGTGCGCAACTGGGTGGGTGCGTCAAACCAACGCCGGTAGCCGGTCAACGGGGCCATCAGGCAAGCGCTCACGCCCATGCCGCACAGCACACGGGCGGCCAGCAAGCCTTGGAAACTCTCGGCCTTGGCAAAGGCCAGACAACCCAGCACCGCCACCGACAGGAAAGCCAAAATGACCTTTTTGGGGCCATGCCTGTCCAGCCAACGGCCCAGCGGCAACTGAGTCAGTGAAAAACCCAAAAAGTAGCCGCCAGCCAGCAAGCCCAGATCTTGGGCATTGAGCTGGAATTCGGTGGTCAGCGTGGGCGACAAGGTGGCCGTGATGGCCCGGACCAAGGCCGAAAAGAAATAGGCCAAGGCGAAGGCCAAAAAGACCACCACCGCCATGCGGCGTGGCAAATGTTCTGCATGTGTCTGCGTGCTCATGGACGAATCCCATCAAACAATGTTGTGGCCAATTCAGACGAATCGCGCCGGTCGTACACCACGGCATGCACCACGCGCACATGGTCACCTTCGGCCACAGCACCCCAAACCGCCTGCAAATTCACCGCCTGACCATCGGGACTTTGGCCTGAGGCCTGCACCCGAGACGCACTGGCCAGTGGCAAGAAACCAGGCCGCGACCAGGCTTGTTGCTGTTTGGCGGACAAAGGTTGCGCCACACCCGCATGGCTGAGTGTTGCCTGCTGCCAACCGGCCAAGATGGCTTGTGCATCGGCCCCAGCGGGCAGCGGCGCGGTCATCACGGCCACCATGGCACCCCCACTTTCACAACCGGCCACCTGCAAATCCACCGGCATCCCCCCCAGGGGCACGGACCGGGTGGTGCGGTCCGGTTTGCAAGGCAGTTGCGCTTTGAGGACAGCCCCCTCAAAGCCGACTTCGCGCCAGTTTTGATCTGGGCTGCAAGCGCCCAACAAGAGAACGCCGGACAGGCTGGCCACCAGGGCCTTGGAATGGATTCGCATGGGGTGATTATCCTGATCAGCCGCGGTCTTGGTTTTTCGCGACAATGGCCCCATGAATTCACTCGATGGCATCCGCGTTCTCGACCTGTCCCGCGTATTGGCAGGCCCTTGGTGTACACAAACGTTGGCCGACCTTGGCGCCGACGTGATCAAGATCGAACGCCCCGGCAGTGGCGACGACACCCGCAGCTGGGGGCCGCCCTTCTTGAAAGACGCCCAAGGGCAAGACACGGCCGAAGCCGCGTACTACTTGGGCGCCAACCGCAACAAACGCTCGGTCACCTGCGACATCGCCCAGCCCGAAGGCCAGGCCATGATCCGCGAATTGGTCAAGCACTGCCATGTGTTTGTTGAAAACTTCAAAGTGGGTGACATGGCCCGTTACGGCTTGGACTTTGCCAGCCTGAGTGCCATCAACCCACGGCTGGTGTATTGCAGCGTGACCGGTTTTGGCCAGACCGGCCCCTACCGCGAGCGTGCAGGTTACGACTACGCCGTTCAAGGCATTGGCGGCTTGATGAGTGTGACCGGCGAGCGCGATGACCTGGGCGGCGGCCCGCAAAAGGTGGGCGTGGCGGTGGCAGACCTGTTCACCGGCATGTACGCCACGGTTTCCATCTTGGCAGCCCTGCGCCACGCCGAGCGCACGGGCGAAGGCCAGCACGTGGACATGGCCTTGCTCGACACCCAAGTGGCGATGCTGGCCAATCTGGGCTCCAACTACCTGGTCAGTGGCAAGGTGCCGGGCCGCGCTGGCAACGCCCACCAAAACATCGTGCCTTACCAAGTGTTTGAAGTGCAAGCCCCTGAAGGCTCCGCACCAGGTACACGTGACCACCTGATTCTGGCTGTGGGCAACGACGGTCAATTTGCCAAATTCTGCGCGGTAGCCGGTCGGCCCGAGATTGCCCAAGACCCGCGCTATGCCTTGAATGCGGACCGGGTGCGTCACCGCGCCGAGTTGGTGCCTCTGCTGGAAGCCATCATGCTCACCCGCACCAAAGCCCAATGGTTGCCCGCGCTGGAAGCCGCCAAAGTCCCTTGTGGCGCGATCAACCACTTGGGTGAGGTGTTTGAAGACCCGCAGGTGCGCGAACGAGGCATGGTCACCGACTGGGTTCACCCCGTCAAACCCGATTTGCGCTTGGTGTCCAGCCCCATCAAGATGAGCCGCACCCCGGTGCGCCAAGACTTGCCGCCGCCCATGCTGGGCCAACACACCCAAGAAGTGCTGACCGAAGTGCTGGGCTGGTCGACCGAACAGCTGGGGCCCTTGCGCGGCAAAGGGGTGATTTGATGGCCCACTTCCTTCTGGTCCATGGCGCCTGGCATGGCGCTTGGTGCTGGCAGCGGGTGTTGACGCCTTTGATTCAAGCAGGGCACCGCGCCCATGCCGTCACTTTGACAGGGGTAGGCGAGCGCTCGCATTTGCTTCGTCCGGGCATTGACTTGGAGACGCATATCCAAGATGTGATGTCGGCCATGGATGCCGAGGAAATGGACGGTGTGGTCTTGGTGGTGCACTCCTATGCCGGCATGATTGGCACCGCCGTGGCAGACCGCCGACCCGAGCGCCTTCGTCATCTGGTCTATTTGGATGCTGTTTTGCCTGCGCCTGGCGAAAGCTGGAGCAGCACCCATGCACCTGAAACCCGCGCGGCACGCATGGCTGCATCTCAGGCAGACCCTTTGCACAGTTTCCCTGCACCCGATCCGGCTGTTTTCGGCTTGTCCGGTGTTGACCACGCGTGGGTCGCTCGGCGCCAAACCCGGCATCCGGGCGGCCCCTATGCGCAGGTGCTGAACTTTGAACCCCAGAGGGTGGCGTCAGTGGCGCGCACCTTCATCAACTGCACACAGCCACCCTTGGCCACGATCGATGTCAGCCGGCAACGCATGCTGGATCCGCAGTTTTGGGACGGCCATTGGCTGCCCGGCTCACGGGTTTTGGACATGCACACCGGCCACGACCCCATGGTCAGCGCCCCCGAGGAGCTGACCCGTTTGCTGATGGACTGCACGCGCTGAGCTGGCGGTGCTCAGCGCAACGGGCCCACGTCTGACCTCATGACGCAATGCCCCAAGGGTTCACGGCCATGCCCTTGGCCTTAAACTCTTGGCGATGATGCAATTGAACTTTTCACGGAATTGGCGGCTTTTTTCAAACCGCTTGTGCTTTTGGCTGAGCGCCTTGACTCTGGTCAGCCTGCTGAGCGCTTGCGCTTCAGACCGCGCGCCCGAATCTTCATACGTTTTGCTCGATGGCTCGAAAATCTCCACGTCGCAATTGCAAGGCAAAGTATTTTTGGTGAATTTCTGGGCCACCAGCTGCACCACTTGTGTGGCCGAAATGCCCGAATTGATCGCCACCCACAACAAATTCAAGGAGCGGGGATTTGAAACCCTGGCCGTGGCCATGAGCTACGACCCACCGAGCTATGTGGTGAACTTTGCCCAAACCCGCCAACTGCCTTTCAAAGTGGCCATTGATAACACGGGGGCGGCCGCCAAGGCCTGGGGCGAGATTCAACTGACGCCCACCACGTTTGTGGTCAACAAACGCGGTGAGATCGTCAAACGGTATGTCGGCACACCCAACTTCAGCGAACTGCACCAACTGATCGAGCAATTGCTGAGTGCATCCTGAACGGGCATGGCGCCTCGTTCAGGCAAAGGCTTCAGTCTTTTCTGAAAGTGTCGTGGCAAGCTTTGCAGCTTGCGGCAGCTGGACCAAAGGCCGCTTTGAGCGCGTCCACATTGCCCGCTTTGGCCGCCACATTGAGTTTGCCAATTTCAGCTTGCATCTTGTCCGATGCTTCCTTGAATTTGGCTGCATCCTTCCAGATTTCAGGCTTGGCTCGGGTTTCGCCTTTGTCTGTGCCTTCGCCAAAGGCTGCCCAAGGCAATTTGGCCAATGCAGCCACCAAGTCTGCGTTCTCCACAGCGGCTTTGGCGTCATAAGGCGCCCGGCCACTGGCCATGGCACCCAAACGACCGAAATGCGCGCCCATCACCGTGAAGCTGGCTTTTCGGTATTTGACCGCGTCTTCGGGTTTGGCAAATTGCGCATGGGCTGGCACGCTCGCGGCCAGTGTCATGCACACTGCGGCAGTCACTTGAATCAGATTTTTCATGGCGTCTCCAATAGGTCTGGGTTGGCGAATGTTGTGTTTACACTCGATTCAGTCTCGCACATTTCCAACAGGTCTGCATGAGTACCCCTTCCACCGTCACTGTTCGCATTTGGGATTTGCCCACACGCGTTTTTCACTGGGCCTTGGCCATCTGCGTCTTTTTACTGCTCATCACCGGCACGATGGGCGGCAATGCCATGACCTGGCATTTTCGTTTGGGCTATGCCGTGATGACGCTCTTGCTTTTCAGAATGGTTTGGGGGATCGTCGGTGGCCATTGGTCCCAATGGCGTCGTTTGCCCTTGAGTCCAAGCCTCATTAGGGCGTATCTGAAAGGTCGCTCTGACTTGGCCCATGTGGCAGGGCACAACCCCATGGGCTCATGGTCCGTGCTCGCCATGCTCTTCATTTTGATCTTGCAGGTGAGCTCAGGACTGGTGAGCGACGACGAGATTGCCAACGCAGGACCCTTGTCTTCACGGGTGTCTGGCGCTTGGGTGTCATTGGCCACCCAATGGCACAAATCACCGGGCAAGTGGATCATCGTCGCCTTGGTCGCATTGCATCTTCTGGCCATCCTTTGGTACCGTTGGCGCAAGGGTCAGTCGCTGATGGGCCCCATGTGGCATGGCGACAAACAATTACCTCGAGGCCTTTCCCAATCAGTCGATAACTGGTCCACTCGACTGGGAGCCATCGTTATCCTTGGGCTTTGCGCCACTGGGGTTGGGTACGTGATCGGCTTGGGCAGTTGACCCTTTCCCTCCTCCTTTGGCTCGCCTGGTACAGAAGCTACACTGGTCACACTTTCATTTTTTCCTGTCTATCTTGGAAACGCCATCCGTTCAATTGCTTGCACCTCAATCGACCACCGACTGGGCAGAGGTTCGCAGCATCTTCGTTGAATACGCTCAGTCACTCCCTGTGGACTTGGACTTTCAAGGCTTCGATGCTGAACTGGCGGATCTGCCAGGCGAGTATGCCGATCCTCGGGGAGCATTGTTGCTGGCCTGGGTCGACGGAGTGGTTGCAGGCTGCTGCGCACTACGGCCTCTGGATGCATCTGACTACAGCAATGCGGCAGAAATGAAGCGCTTGTACGTTCGCCCCCCCTTTCGCGGTTTGCGTCTGGGCAGGCAGCTCACTGAAGCCATTTTGGATGCTGCACGAAGCCGCGCTTACAGCTGCGTTTTGCTCGACACCTTGGACGACATGGAATCGGCTCGGGCCTTGTATGAGGACTTAGGATTCGAGGAAATTCCGCCTTACTATCACAACCCCTATGCAGGGGCCCATTACCTCAAAGTCGAGATCGATTGACCTTGAAAGACGCGCATAAAAAAGGAGGCTTCAGCCTCCTTTTTTTCTGTCATCTCAGCATCAAGCTTTGGCTTGCGCGAGCAGGGTTGCCGCATCGCTCACTTCAAACTTGCCAGGACCTTCGATGTTGAGGGTCGCCACTTTGCCATCTTTGACGAGCATGGAATAGCGGTTGCTGCGCAAGCCCATGCCACGGCTGGTCAGGTCCAGCGTCAGGCCTGTGGCTTTGGTGAAGTCAGCGCTGCCATCGGCCAGCATGCGCACTTTGGTGCCGGTTTTCTGATCACGCGCCCATGCCCCCATGACGAATGCATCGTTGACGCTGACGCACCAGATCTCGTCCACACCTGCGGCTTGCAGGGCGTCAAAACCTTCCACGTAACCGGGCACGTGTTTGGCTGAACATGTAGGTGTGAATGCACCGGGCAAAGCAAACAAGGCGATGGTCTTGCCTGCGCTGGCCTTGGCCACGTCCACGGGGTTAGGGCCGATGCTGCAGCCGTTGCCTTCCACTTCGACATATTCCATCAGCGTGGCAGCAGGCAGGGTGTCTCCAACTTTGATCATGTGAGCTCCATTCAAGTGATGGCCCTAGGGGGCCAGTTAAAAAAAAACGACCCACAATTGTGGGTCGTTTTCGAGAAGTTTGCTTGTGCTAAAGCTTTTGGGCTTAAACAGCAGCAGCCTTTTCAACCAGGCGCGTAGCGACCCAGTTCTTGGTCTTCGAAATCGGCTTGCTTTCAGTGATTTCGATCACGTCGCCCAGGTGAAATTCACCCTTTTCGTCGTGAGCATGGTATTTGCTCGACTTGGCCACGATCTTGCCATAGAGAGCGTGTTTCACACGACGCTCCACCAGCACGGTCACGGTCTTGGCGCGCTTGTCGCTGACCACCTTGCCAATCAAGGTGCGCTTGAGGGATGTTTTAGCTTCCGTCATGGTCACTCCTTACTTGGCGGCTTGCTTTTGGGCAAGGATGGTTTTGGCACGAGCGATGGCACGGCGAGTCTGGCTCAACGTACCGGTGTTGCCGAGTTGTTGCGTGGCTTTTTGCATGCGGAGACCAAAGTGGGCTTTTTGCAGCGCTTTGATTTCGTCTTTCACACCAGCAACGTCTTTTTGGCGCAGTTCAGCAGCTTTCATTTCTTCTATCTCCTGAATTACTGGCCGATCATGCGTGCCACGAAAGTGGTACGCAGGGGCAACTTGGCAGCGGCCAATTTAAAGGCTTCACGGGCCAACTCTTCAGGCACGCCCACGATTTCGTAGAGCACCTTACCGGGTTGGATCTCAGCCACGTAGTACTCGGGGTTACCTTTACCGTTACCCATACGCACTTCAGCAGGCTTGGTGGAAATCGGCTTATCAGGGAACACGCGAATCCAGATACGACCACCACGCTTGACGTGACGGGAAATCGCACGACGTGCGGCTTCGATCTGGCGGGCCGTCAAACGGCCGCGATCTGTGGACTTCAGACCGAAGTCACCGAACGCCACCGTGTTGCCACGGGTAGCGACGCCGGTGTTACGGCCTTTCTGTTCCTTGCGGAACTTTCTGCGAGCAGGTTGCAGCATGTTGTTACTCCTTATTGACCGTCAGCTGCTGCAGCTGGCGCGGCGACTGTGCGTACGCGCTTAACGGCGGGTTTGGCATCACCACCTGCACCGGCGGGCTTGTCGCTGCCATCGGTAGGTGCTGTGTTGGTGCCTGCGGGACGACGAGGGCCACCACGACGATCGCCTGTTGGGCGGTCGCCAGGACGGGCATCACGACGAGGACCACGTGGACGGCGCTCTTCTTCGGCACGTGGCTCAGCCAGTGCAGGAGCGTCATTGCGGCCCAGTGTGTCGCCTTTATAGACCCAGACCTTGACACCGATGATGCCGTAAGTGGTCTTGGCTTCGGAAGTGGCGTAGTCGATGTCAGCGCGCAGGGTGTGCAATGGCACACGACCTTCGCGATACCACTCGGTACGCGCAATTTCGATACCGTTCAGACGGCCAGCGGACATGATCTTGATGCCTTGGGCACCCAGACGCATGGCGTTTTGCATGGCACGCTTCATGGCGCGGCGGAACATGATCCGCTTTTCGAGCTGCTGAGTGATGCTGTCAGCGATCAGTTGAGCATCGATCTCGGGCTTGCGCACTTCTTCGATGTTCACTGCCACAGGCACACCCATGCGAACAGCGAGTTCTTTTTTCAAGCTCTCGATGTCTTCGCCTTTTTTACCGATCACCACACCTGGACGAGCCGAGAAAATGGTGATGCGGGCGCTCTTGGCTGGACGCTCGATCAGCACGCGGGAAACCGCGGCGTTCTTGAGCTTGGCCTTGAGGTACTCACGCACCTTGATGTCTTCGGCCAGCATGCCGGCGAAGTCTTTGTTGCTGGCGTACCAACGGCTTGCCCAGTTACGGCTGACAGCCAGGCGGAAACCGGTAGGATGGATTTTCTGTCCCATAGTTCTTCCTGATTAATTGCCGACCGTCACATACACATGGCATGTGGGCTTGCTGATACGGTTGCCACGGCCTTTGGCGCGGGCGGTGAAACGCTTGAGCGTGGTGCCTTGCTCGACGTAGATGGTTTTCACCTTCAACTCGTCGATGTCGGCGCCGTCGTTGTGCTCAGCGTTGGCAATAGCGGACTCGAGAACCTTCTTGACGATGCCCGCAGCTTTTTTCTGCGTGAAAGTCAAAATGTTCAGAGCTTGATCCACTTTTTTGCCGCGAATCAAATCGGCGACCAGGCGGCCTTTATCGACCGACAAACGGACGCCCCGGAGGACTGCACGTGTTTCCATGGTCTTTCCTTATTTCTTCTGGACTTTTTTGTCCGCAGGGTGACCCTTGAATGTGCGGGTCAATGCGAATTCGCCCAATTTGTGGCCAACCATCTGGTCAGTCACGTAAACAGGAACGTGTTGCTTGCCGTTGTGAACGGCGATGGTCAGACCGATGAACTCGGGCAGAACCATGGAGCGACGCGACCATGTTTTGACGGGCTTTTTATCTTTGGTGGCAACGGCTTTTTCAACCTTGGCCAACAAATGGTGGTCAACGAATGGACCTTTTTTGAGTGAACGAGTCATTGGCTACCCCTTACTTCTTACGACGCGACACGATCATGACCTGTGTGCGCTTGTTGTTACGGGTACGGTAGCCTTTGGTCAGGTTACCCCATGGGTCAACTGCATGACGGCCTTCACCGGTGCGACCTTCGCCACCGCCGTGTGGGTGATCCACAGGGTTCATGGCCACGCCGCGAACGGTTGGGCGAATACCCATCCAGCGCTTGACACCGGCTTTACCCAGTTGGCGCAGGCTGTGTTCTTCGTTGGCAACTTCACCAATGGTGGCACGGCACTCGATGTGGATCTTGCGAACTTCACCGGAGCGCATACGCACTTGGGCGTAGATGCCTTCGCGAGCCAGCAAGGTTGCCGAAGCACCAGCCGAGCGAGCGATCTGAGCACCAGCACCGGGCTTGAGCTCGATGCAGTGAATGGTCGAACCCACGGGGATGTTGCGGATCGGCAAGGTGTTGCCAGCGCGGATCGGGGCTTCAGCACCCGACAACAATGTTGCGCCCACTTCAATGCCACGTGGGGCAATGATGTAGCGGCGCTCACCGTCGGCGTAGCACAGCAAAGCGATGTGCGCGGTACGGTTTGGATCGTACTCAATGCGCTCAACTTTGGCCGGGATCGCGTCCTTGTTGCGTTTGAAGTCAACCACGCGGTAGTGATGCTTGTGACCACCGCCTTTGTGGCGAGTTGTGATGTGACCGTT
This sequence comes from Limnohabitans lacus, assembly GCF_030053395.1. GTDB lineage: Bacteria > Pseudomonadota > Gammaproteobacteria > Burkholderiales > Burkholderiaceae_C > Limnohabitans_A > Limnohabitans_A lacus. The sequence goes on from NZ_JASGBH010000008.1 coordinate 127,177, forward strand.
GTTATTGCGGCCCGACTTCTGGTGCTGGGGTTCCAGCAACGGAGCGTAGGCTTCGCCTTTGTACAGGTGGTCACGGGTGACCTTCACCACGCCACGACGGCCTGGGGAGGTAGGTTTGATCTTGATGACAGCCATGATTACGCAGCCTCCCCAGACAGGTTCAGCTCTTGACCGGCTTTCAGCGTGACATAAGCCTTGCGAACGTTGTCGCGACGGCCAATGGTCTTGCCAAAACGCTTGGTCTTGCCCTTGGTGTTCACCACAGACACGCCTTTGACCTCAACCTTGAACATCAATTCCACAGCGGCTTTGATTTCAGGCTTGGTAGCGTCCTGCAGCACTTTGAATGTCACAGCGTTGGATTTCTCAGCAACCTGCGTGGCCTTTTCGGACACGATGGGAGCCACCAACACCGACATCAGACGACCTTCGTCAAACTTCACGGCGCTCATGCGAACATCTCCTTGAGTTTGTCCATGGCACCTTTGGTCACGAGGACTTTCTTGAAGTTCACCAAAGACACGGGATCGGCGTAACGTGGCTCAACAATCAGGATGTTGATCAGGTTGCGGGATGCCAGGTACAGGTTTTCGTCGACTTCGTCAGCGATCACCAGCACGTTGTCCAGGCTCATGGCCTTGAACTTGGCAGCCAGTGCCTTCGTTTTGGGGGTCTCGACTTTGAAGGAATCCACCACAGCCAGACGGCCTTCGCGGGCCAGCTGCGAGAAGATCGAAGCCATACCAGCGCGGTACATCTTCTTGTTGATCTTCTGGGTGAAGTTTTCGTCAGGCATGTTCGGGAAAATCCGACCGCCGCCACGCCACAAAGGCGAAGACGTCATACCAGCACGGGCGTTGCCTGTGCCTTTTTGCTTGAACGGCTTTTTGGTGGAGTGCTTGACCTGTTCACGGTCTTTTTGAGCACGGGTGCCTTGACGGGCGTTGGCCTGATAGGCCACCACGATCTGGTGGATCAGGGCTTCGTTGTATTCACGACCGAACACAGTTTCAGGCGCATCCACTTTGGAAGCGGCTTGACCTTGGTCGTTCAGGAGTTCGAGCTGCATCAGTTCGCTCCTTTAGCTTTAACGGCGGGACGCACAGTCACGAAACCACCTTTGGAACCGGGAATAGCACCCTTGATCATCAACAGACCACGGGCTTCGTCGACGCGGACCACGGCCAGGTTCTGGGTGGTGCAAGTGACATCACCGAGGTGACCCGACATTTTCTTGCCAGGGAACACGCGGCCAGGATCTTGCGCCATCGAAATCGAACCAGGCACGTTGTGCGAACGGCTGTTACCGTGCGATGCGCGCTGCGATTTGAAGTTGTGACGCTTGATGGTGCCGGTGAAGCCCTTACCGATGGATGTGCCCTGCACGTCCACTTTTTGGCCCACGGCAAACACTGCAGCCACAGGCACAGTAGCGCCTGCGGCGTACTGGGCGGCCGTGTCAGCGGTCACGCGGAATTCTTGAATAATTTCACCGGCTTCGACGCCGGCTTTGGCCAGGTGACCAGCGATAGGCTTGGTCACACGCGATGCCTTGCGGGCACCAAATGTCACTTGCAAAGCGACATAGCCATCGTTCTCTTGGGTTTTGACCTGGGATACGCGGTTGTTAGAAACATCCACCACTGTGACAGGCACTGCGTCCCCATCATCAGTGAACAGACGCATCATGCCCACCTTGCGACCCAGCAACCCGAGGGAGTTGCTCAGACTCATTGTTTTCTCCAAAACTTCCACCGTGACCACTTCAATTGGCAGGCACGTTTTTGCGTGAAAGACTGTTAATAAATCTCACCCCAAATCGGAGTGAGCCTGAAATTATAGCCCGCCTCACCATTTCTGGCAAGTCAGGCTATTTTTCAAGTGATTTGGGTGACTCTGGATCACCCCAAACCGCATTACTGCAGCTTGATTTCGACGTCCACGCCAGCGGGCAGATCGAGTTTCATCAAGGCATCCACAGTTTTATCTGTAGGGTCCACGATGTCCATCAAACGCTGGTGCGTGCGAATTTCCAACTGGTCACGGCTGGTCTTGTTGACGTGAGGTGAACGCAGGATGTCGAAACGCTTCATGCGGGTTGGCAATGGCACGGGGCCCTTGACAATCGCGCCGGTGCGCTTGGCAGTGTCCACGATCTCAGCAGCAGACTGGTCGATCAGTTTGTAGTCAAACGCCTTCAGGCGAATGCGGATTTTTTGCTTGGATGACATGTCAATTCCTTGTGGTGAGTGTTCTGATGACAGCGCGCAAAGGCCAGGCCTTTGCGCCACTGATCCACAAAAAATTAAGCGATGATCTTGGCAACCACGCCAGCGCCGACGGTACGGCCGCCTTCGCGGATAGCGAAACGCAGACCTTCTTCCATGGCGATGGGGTTGATCAACTTCACAGTGATCGACACGTTGTCACCAGGCATCACCATCTCTTTGCCTTCTGGCAATTCGATCGCGCCGGTCACGTCAGTCGTACGGAAGTAGAACTGAGGGCGGTAGTTGTTGAAGAAAGGCGTGTGACGGCCACCTTCGTCTTTGGACAAGACATAGATCTCGCCCGTGAAGTGGGTGTGGGGCTTGATCGAGCCGGGCTTGCACAGCACTTGGCCGCGCTCGACGTCTTCGCGCTTGGTGCCGCGCAACAAGATACCGACGTTGTCGCCAGCTTGACCTTGGTCCAGCAGCTTGCGGAACATCTCAACGCCTGTGCAAGTGGTCTTGACGGTGTCTTTGATACCCACGATTTCGATTTCTTCGCCGACTTTGACGATACCGCGCTCGATACGGCCAGTCACCACAGTGCCGCGACCAGAGATCGAGAACACGTCTTCCACGGGCATCAAGAATGCACCGTCCACTGCGCGGTCAGGCGTAGGGATGTATGTGTCCAAAGCTTCGGCCAACTTGAAGATGGCTTGCTCGCCCAGAGGACCTTTGTCGCCTTCCAGAGCCAGCTTGGCGGAACCTTGCACGATGGGGGTGTCGTCGCCTGGGAAGTCGTACTTGGACAACAACTCGCGAACTTCCATCTCGACCAGTTCCAACAACTCAGCGTCGTCAACCATGTCGCACTTGTTCAGGAACACGATGATGTAAGGCACGCCCACTTGACGAGCCAACAAGATGTGCTCGCGGGTCTGAGGCATAGGGCCGTCAGCAGCGGAGCAAACCAAAATAGCGCCGTCCATCTGAGCAGCGCCAGTGATCATGTTCTTCACATAGTCAGCGTGGCCAGGGCAGTCCACGTGAGCGTAGTGACGGTTTTCTGTTTCGTACTCAACGTGAGCGGTGTTGATCGTGATACCACGAGCTTTTTCTTCGGGCGCTGCGTCGATCTGGTCGTACGCTTTGGCAGCACCGCCGAACTTGGCAGCCAACACGGTGGTGATGGCAGCAGTCAGTGTGGTCTTGCCGTGGTCAACGTGACCGATGGTGCCGACGTTGACGTGCGGTTTGGTCCGTTCGAATTTTTCCTTAGCCATTTTTCAATCCTTAAAAAGAGCAATGCCCGTGTGTTGGTTTTATGTTTGCATCAGGTTGCTGGATCACTCCGCACGGGCACAGAGTGGCACTTGATCGCAGACAGTTTTTGAATCACTGACAAGTCATCCTGATGACTCAGGATGACTCAGAAGCATTTACTTGGCACGTGCCGCAACAATGGCTTCTGCCACGTTGCGAGGTGCTTCAGCGTAGTGCTTGAATTCCATCGTGTAAGTTGCACGACCTTGCGACATAGAGCGCAGGGTGGTCGAGTAACCGAACATTTCGGACAAGGGGACTTCGGCCTTGATGGCTTTGCCGCCACCGACCATGTCGTCCATACCCTGGACCATGCCACGGCGTGAGGACAAGTCACCCATCACGTTACCAGCGTAGTCTTCAGGTGTTTCAACTTCCACGGCCATCATGGGTTCCAAGATGACGGGGTTGGCTTTGCGGCAACCTTCTTTGAAACCAAAGATGGCGGCCATCTTGAAGGCCATTTCGTTAGAGTCCACATCGTGGTACGAACCGAAGTGCAAAGTGACCTTGACGTCCACTACGGGGTAGCCGGCCAACACGCCTTGACCCAAAGCTTCGATCACGCCTTTTTCCACCGCAGGGATGTATTCGCGAGGAACCACACCGCCCTTGATGGCGTCGACGAATTCAAAACCTTTGCCGGGTTCTTGAGGCTCAACTTTCAGCACCACGTGGCCGTATTGACCCTTACCACCGGACTGACGCACGAACTTGCCTTCGGCTTCGTCCACGGTCTTGCGGATGGTTTCGCGGTAAGCCACTTGAGGCTTGCCCACGTTGGCTTCCACACCGAATTCACGCTTCATGCGGTCAACGATGATCTCCAGGTGCAATTCGCCCTGACCACCAATGATGGTCTGGCCGGATTCTTCGTCGGTTTGCACGCGGAAAGATGGATCTTCAGCGGCCAGACGCGACAGGGCCATGCCCATTTTTTCCTGGTCGGCTTTGGACTTGGGTTCCACGGCCTGACGGATCACGGAGTCAGGGAACACCATGCGTTCCAAAGTGATCACCGAGTTGGGATCACACAAGGTCTCACCGGTGGTCACGTCTTTCAAGCCCACGCATGCGGCGATGTCACCAGCGCGGATTTCGTCGACTTCTTCTCGGTTGTTGGCGTGCATCTGCACGATACGACCGATACGTTCTTTCTTGCCGCGCACGGCGTTGTACACGGTGTCGCCCTTTTTCAGAACGCCGGAGTACACGCGCACGAAAGTCAACTGGCCCACAAAGGGGTCGGTCATCAACTTGAATGCCAAAGCGGAGAATTTCTCTTCGTCGTCGGCCTTGCGAGTAACTTCTTTTTCTTCTTCGTCGAAGCCTTTGATGGCTTTCACGTCGAGGGGCGAAGGCATCAGTTCGATCACGGCGTCCAGCATGCGTTGCACGCCTTTGTTCTTGAACGCGGTACCGCACAGCATGGGCTGGATTTCACCAGCGATGGTGCGCACGCGCAGACCGTGGGTGATTTCTTCTTCGGTCAAGTCGCCTTCTTCGAGGTACTTGTTCATCAGGTCTTCCGACGCTTCGGCAGCGGCTTCAACCATCTTCTCGCGCCATTCTTTGGCGGTCTCGACCAAGTCGGCCGGGATTTCTTCGAAGTTGAACTTCATGCCCTGGGAAGCCTCGTCCCAGATGATGGCCTTCATCTTGCGCAGATCGACCACGCCAGTGAAGTTTTCTTCAGCGCCAATTGGGATCACGACGGGCACGGGGTTGGCCTTCAGGCGCAACTTCATTTGCTCGACAACTTTGAAGAAGTTGGCGCCGGTACGGTCCATCTTGTTCACGAAGGCCAAACGTGGCACTTTGTACTTGTTCGCCTGACGCCACACGGTTTCAGACTGGGGTTGCACGCCGCCCACAGCACAGTAGACCATGCAAGCGCCGTCCAGCACGCGCATCGAACGCTCCACTTCAATGGTGAAGTCCACGTGTCCGGGGGTGTCAATGATGTTGATGCGGTGCTCAGGGAAGGAGTTGTCCATACCCTTCCAGAAGCAGGTGGTCGCAGCCGAGGTGATGGTGATACCACGCTCTTGCTCTTGCTCCATCCAGTCCATGGTGGCAGCGCCGTCGTGCACTTCACCAATCTTGTGGTTCACGCCGGTATAAAAAAGGATACGCTCAGTCGTCGTGGTCTTGCCGGCGTCGATGTGAGCCGAGATACCAATGTTGCGATAGCGCTCGATGGGGGTAGTGCGAGCCATTTATTTCTCCAATGATTAAGTACCAAAGCCCGCGACCCCAAAGGGACCAGCGGGCTGGCTTCTGAGAGTGTCGGGCTTCTTTGTGAAGCCCTTGTGAATCAGAAGCGGAAGTGCGAGAACGCCTTGTTGGCTTCGGCCATGCGGTGAACTTCGTCACGCTTTTTCATGGCACCGCCGCGGCCTTCGTTGGCCTCGAGCAATTCGTTGGCCAAACGCAGGGCCATGGACTTCTCACCGCGCTTGCGAGCGGCTTCTTTGATCCAGCGCATCGACAAGGCCAAGCGACGTACAGGGCGCACTTCAACAGGCACCTGGTAGTTCGCACCACCCACGCGGCGGGATTTCACTTCCACCATGGGCTTGACGTTGTTGATGGCGATGGAGAAGAGTTCCACAGGGTCTTTGCCTGTTTTCTTTTCCATGGTGTCCAGAGCGCCGTAAATGATGCGTTCTGCGACCGCTTTTTTGCCGCCTTCCATGATCACGTTCATGAATTTGGACAACTCGACATTGCCGAACTTGGGATCCGGCAGGATTTCACGTTTAGGGACTTCGCGACGACGTGGCATATTTCACCTCATATTGCTTCAGTTGGTATCTTTTCAGACACCGCGAGCGTTAATCAAAACACTCACTTACTCGACCCACCTGGACAATTCCGGGCTTCGGGTCACTTCGCTGAATCACCGCGCCACGCGGGAAACAGCACCGAAAAATTTCAACCCGAGAGGGCTTACTTGGCCTTTGGCTTCTTCGCGCCGTACTTGGAGCGAGACTGCTTGCGGTCTTTCACGCCTTGCAAGTCCAAAGAACCGCGGACGATGTGGTAACGCACACCTGGCAAGTCTTTGACACGACCGCCGCGCACCAGAACCACCGAGTGTTCTTGCAGGTTGTGGCCTTCACCGCCGATGTAGGAGATGACCTCAAAACCGTTGGTCAAGCGCACTTTGGCAACTTTACGCAGAGCGGAGTTAGGCTTTTTAGGCGTTGTGGTGTACACACGGGTGCAGACACCACGACGCTGTGGAGAGTTTTGCATCGCAGGGCTTTTGGACTTGATCGTTTCGACCTCGCGCCCCTGACGCACCAATTGATTGATGGTTGGCATTTTAAAAAACGTCCCTAAACGTTTGGATTAGACAAAAGAAACTTCCCCGCCCCAAAAGCGGAAAAGCCCACCAGTATAACCGTCTGGTGGGCTTGTGGCAAGTTATCCACAGCCGGGGCATCCAGCAATGCCCTGGAACTCACTTGATCCAGAGGCGCAAGGCGTCCCAGGCTCGCCCCAAAACACCCGCTTGCTCAACCCCTTCCAGGGCAAACAAGGGCACGTCCAGCAGCGGCTGATCGCCCCGCAAGACTTTGACAGCACCCACGGCTTGGCCTTTGGCAAAAGGGGCCACCAAGGGATCCGGGCGGACCAGTTGGGTTTTGAGCTGGGATGCACTGCCCGCTGGAACGGCCACCACCAAGGGGGTAAAAGTGCCCAACTTGAGCACATTGGCCTGGCCTTTCCAGACAGCCGGCGTGGCCACAGCCTGGTTGGCTTCAAAAAGTTTGACTGCATCAAAGGCGGTGTACCCCCAATTGAGCAGCTTTTGGCTTTCATTCGCACGGGCGTTTTCACTGTCGGTGCCCACCACGATCGACAGCAGGCGGCGCGCGCCCACATTGGGAAAGTCACGCTTGGCCGTGGCCACCAGGCAATAGCCCGCATTCTGGGTGTGGCCTGTGGCGAGCCCGTCGACTGTGGGATCGCGGAACAAGAGCAAGTTGCGGTTGGACTCGTTGGCCGCTGGCGTGCCGGGGTAGCGGTACTTTTTAATCGCAAAGTACGTCTGTTGTTCTGGGAAGTCGCGCATCAGGCGGGTGGCCAAGATGCTCAGGTCCCGCACCGAGGTGGTGTGGCCTGGTGCCGCCTGCCCCTCGGGGTTCATGTAGCGTGTTTGCTTCATGCCCAGCACTTTGGCTTGGTCGTTCATCATTTGCACGAAACGCTCTGCACTGCCGCCTACACCCTCGGCCAGGGCCATGGTGGCGTCGTTGCCGGACTGCACGACCATGCCTTTGACCAGGTCTTCCACGGGCACTTTCATCTTGGGGTCGATGAACATGCGGGAGCCAGGCATCTTCGAAGCACGTTCAGACACAGGCAAAGTCTGTTTGAGGCTGATCTTGCCGGACCTGAGCGCATCAAAGACCAGATAGGCCGTCATCAACTTGGTCAAAGAAGCGGGTTCGACCGCCGTATCCGGGTCTTTGGCCGCGAGCACCTGGTTGGCGGTGACGTCCAGCAGCAAATAGGCCTTGGCCGCTACGTCCGGGGCCTGTGGCATTTGAGCTCTGGCCACAAGTGAGGCCACGCCCCAAGCCAAAACGAACAATGTTTGAATCAATCGTTTCATGGTTTCCGTCTTGCCCCCAGGAAAGGCCCGCTCAAAGATCAAGCCCTCAGGCCTGAAGGTGGCGCACCACCAATGATTTCAACAATGGCAATTGGCCGTGAAAGAAATGCTCGACCCCGGGAATCACGGTGACCGGCAAGGTTTGGGGTCTGGCCCAGTCCATCACGCTCGCCAGCGCCACGGTGTCGTCCTGCTCCCCGTGGATGACCAAGGTGCGCTCGTGCAAATCGGGCGGCACGGGCGCCACGGCAAAGCGCGAAGCCGCTGTGCCCACCAGCACCAGCTTGTCCAGAGGACGCTGCCCATGCAAGGCCTGCGCCACATGGCTGGTCACAAAAGCCCCAAACGAAAAACCGGCCAAAGCCAGCGGCCCCTCTGGGGCCACTTGGGAAACCACCGACAGCATGTCCTGTGCTTCACCGCGGCCTTCGTCGTAGATGCCAGCGCTGGCACCCACACCCCGAAAATTGAAACGCACCGCTTGCCAGCCGCATTGCACAAAAGCCCTGGCCAAGGTCTGGACCACTTTGTTTTGCATGGTGCCGCCAAACAGGGGGTGGGGGTGTGCGATCACCACCGTGCCGCGCATTGCCCCCTCGGGGGGCACATCGCGCAAGGCCTCCAGCACGCCTGCGTCGCCTTGCAAAGCGAGAGATTGGGTGGCCGAATTCATCAGCGGCCCAAATGCTCAGGGGTCACCAAGCGCTCGACGACCTGGCCGTTTTTCAAATGCGAATCGACAATTTCTTCGATGTCAGCGTTGTCCACATAGGTGTACCAAACGCCCTCGGGGTAGACCACCGCGACGGGCCCGCCCGCGCAGCGGTCCAGGCAACCCGCCTTGTTGACACGCACTTGACCAGGACCAGCCAGGCCCAGTTCTTTGACGCGGTTTTTGCAATGGTCAAACGCCGCTTGGGCGTTGTGCTGGGCGCAGCAGGCTTCGCCGTTTTTCCGCTCATTGAGGCAAAAAAAGATGTGGCGCTTGAAATAAGAGGGTTGGTTGTCAGAGCTCATCGCCGAATTTTAGGCGCGTGACGGCTCAAACGGATGCGGCAGAGGCGGAAGAAGACAGCCGGCGCACCAGATACAGCAAGGCCGCATAAGGCCACAACCAACCCAGCCACTGGATCAAGCCATGAAAGCGGATGAAGCGTCCTTGCTCCCAAGTTTGCAGTGTCATGGCGAAATAGGCGTCGGCCGAGGCGTTGTTGAGCAAACTCAGCTGCCAAACCAAAGCCACCAAAGCCAGCACCCCACACGCACGGGCCGGAACGAAGGCCAAGGCCACCATGCCGACCACCGCCACGCCCAGGCCCACCGCCACCTCGATGCCCACCCAACCCCAAGCATGGCTGGGGCCATAGGTCAAAGCGGCCGACAAAGCGCTGGCCGCCACACCCAGACCCATCACCCCAAGCGCCGCCACAAACCGCTGGTAACGCTGGCGCAACACACCGAAGGCCAGCAAGCAAGGCAGCCACAAGCCCATGGCCACGCACAGCAGTTCGCTCATGGGCAGCAATGGCTGCAACTCCACCTCGCGCAAAGGCAACCATTCCAGCCAAGGCGTGTCTTGAAAGGCATTGGCCAAGGCGGCCTCCAGCCGCTCCAGCACCTGGCCCAAACCAAAAGCGACCGGTACCGGAAACAACAAGGCCATCGGCCAAACGGCCAGCAAAGCCAAAGCGCCATCGGCCTCCTGCACAAACCATTTGTCGCGAAACCGGCTCCAACGCTCGAGCAAGCCGACCCAGGCCAAGCCGCGGGCGGTCAATGCACCCAGCAAGGCGCCGCCCACATTCAAGGCCGCATCCAAGTTGGACGGCACCCGCACCGGCAAAAACATTTGCAAAGATTCCAAGAAAAGGGACAAGGCCGCAGCAGCCAAAGCGGTCAACCCAATGCCCGGCCAGCGGCGGCGCGTGCGGTGGAAGGCCAGGGTCATCAAAAACCCGAATGGCGCGTAGCCCAGCACATTGGAAAGGACATCAAAACCCGTCCAGTACCGGGGCAAAGGGGCCCACAAAAAAGCCCAGGGCGCGATGCCCTGAACGCGCCAATTGTCAAAGGGGTACAGGCTGGCGTAGACGATCAGGACGGTGTAAATCCAGGTCAAAGGCCAGGCGGCTGTCTTGCGCATGGCGCGGCCCCAAACCCAAGCCCTCAAAAGGGCTTGACCACCACCAAAATGACCGCTGCCAACATCATCAGCACCGGCACTTCATTGAACCAACGGAACCAGACATGGCTGCGCTGCATGTTGCCCGCTTCGAATTTGCGCAAAATCAAGCCGCAGCTGTGGTGGTAGCCGATCAGCAGCAAGACAATGGCCAGCTTGGCATGCATCCAGCCTTGACCGGGGCCGCGCCCAATCCCGTAGCCCAGCCAAAGCCACAAGCCCAACACCAAGGCAGGCACTGCAAGAATGGTCATGAATTTGTAGAGCTTGCGTGCCATGAGCAGCAAGCGATCGCGTTCGGCCTTCGAATCGGCGGCGACCATGGCCAGGTTCACAAAAATGCGGGGCAAATAAAACAGGCCTGCAAACCAGCTGGCGATGAAGACGATGTGAAGGGCTTTGATCCAGAGCATGGGACAAGTGTAGTCAGTCACGTTGCCGGTGGCCAACCGGGGTAATTGGGGCAAAAAAAACCCCCGGCCATGGGCCGAGGGTGGGAAGCCTTTTTGCTGTCACACATCAAGGCGCCCGCTCAGGGAGGAAAAGCGGGAGGCAGCAAGCTGCCCGAGTCGAATTTATCAAATAACAAAACCGATAACAAGCTTGCACCCAATTTATTTATCACTTTTGTCGGTTGATGGTGCGCATGGGCGACGCAACGGGTTCGCGCCATCTGCATGGCACCCCAGAGTTCAGGCACAATTTTCGCCATGAACCCCGTTGCCCCCTTCCCCTCAAGCCGCCCACGGCGCCTCCGCCGTGACGAATTCACCCGCAACCTGGTCCGCGAGCACCGGGTCACGCCGCACGACCTGATTTACCCGGTTTTCGTGCTCGACGGCCAGAACCAGCGCCAGCAGGTGGGCTCCATGCCCGGGGTGGAACGTCTGAGTTTGGACCTGCTGCTGCCCGTGGCCGAAGACTGCGTGAAGCTCGGCATACCGGTCATGGCGCTGTTCCCGGTGATCGACGCCAGCCTGAAAGACCCCACTGGCAGCGAAGCGATGAACCCCGAAGGCCTGGTGCCCCGCGTGGTGCGGGAGCTGAAAAAACGCTTCCCCGAGTTGGGCGTGATGACCGACGTGGCACTTGACCCCTTCACCAGCCACGGCCAAGACGGCCTGCTGGACGAAACCGGTTACATCCTCAACGATGAAACCACCGCCGTGCTGGTGCAGCAAGCCCTGACCCAAGCCGAAGCCGGTGTGGACATGGTCGCCCCCAGCGACATGATGGACGGGCGCATCGGCGCGATCCGGCAGGCGTTGGAAGCGCGTGGCCTGATCCACACCCGCATCATGGCCTACAGCGCCAAATACGCCAGCGCCTTTTATGGCCCCTTCCGCGACGCGGTGGGCTCGGCCGGCAACCTGGGCAAGAGCAACAAAAAGGTCTACCAGATGGACCCCGGCAACAGCGACGAGGCCCTGCGCGAAGTCGCCATGGACTTGGCCGAGGGCGCCGACATGGTGATGGTCAAGCCCGGCATGCCGTATCTGGACATCGTGCGCCGCGTCAAAGACGAATTCAAAGTGCCGACCTTCGCCTACCAAGTGTCGGGCGAATACGCCATGCTGAAAGCCGCTGCACAAAACGGCTGGCTCGACCACGATTTGGTGATGATGGAAAGCCTGCTGGCCTTCAAGCGCGCCGGTGCCGACGGTGTGCTGACCTACTTTGCGCGCGACGCGGCCCGTTTGATCCGTCAGCAAAGCTGATCGCATGCGGGTCATCACCGTCAACGGCCTGCAAGTCCACGACAGCCTGGCCCTGCCCGATGCCTTGCCAGCGCACGGCTTTGTCTGGATCGCCTGCTCGAGGGCCTACTTTGAGGCCGAGCTGCCACTGGTTCAGGCGGCGCTGGTGCGGCTGACCGGGCAAAGCCTGGTCGATTTGCACACCTCGGACCTGCTGAACCCGCAGCTGCCCTCGCGCTACGACTTCAGCTCGCAATACGACTTGATGGTGTTCCGCCGCCTGGCGCAAAGGCAGGATGCGGCCCCTGCAGACGCCGCCAAGGGCAAGCGCCCAGGCCCGCCGGTGTTGCAACGCATCGACACCAGCCCGGTGGGCTTTGCGGTGTTTGACCGCGTGCTGCTGAGCGTGCACCCGGCCGACTGTGCGGTGCGGGAAGCCTATGCTGCCCGGCTGCTGGCCAGTGCGGTGGCCGACGATGCGAACGATGCGCGATCTGCTGGTGCACGCGGTGTGCCCCACAGCCCGGCCGACATGATGCTGCGCATCGTGAGTCACATGGTGGACGGCTACTTGGACTTGCGCCGCGAACTGAGCCGCCAACTGGACCACTGGCAAGCGGAGCTGTTGCACCCCAAGACCCGCTTCAACCGCTGGGACGCCCTGCTGCAGGCCCGCTTGGCTTTGCACCAGCTTGAAGACCTGTGCGACGACCAGCACAACGCGATCCAGTCATGGACCGAATCTTTGGACACTTGGGGCATTGGGCACGACAGCGCTGCCGTGCTCGAGCATGAACTGCTCAAGATCCGCAGCCGCGACGTGCTCGAACACATCGACCGCGTGGTGCAGCACGTGCGCCGTCTGGAGCACAACACCGAGACCGCCGTGCAGATGCACTTCAACGTTCAAGGCAACCGCACCAACGACATCATGCGCACCCTGACGGCGCTGACCGCGATCTTTTTGCCGCTGAACCTGATTGCCGGCATCTTCGGCATGAACTTCGAATTCATCCCTTGGCTGCACCAGGCATCCGCCTTCTGGTGGACGCTCGGCAGCATGGGCGCGATCGCGCTGGGCATGGGCCTGGTGTTCTGGCGCAAGCGTTATCTGGCTCGCACCGGGGATTGACTCAAACCAGATGCTGCGCAAAGAACGCCAGCGTGCGTTCACGTGCCAACTGGGCTGAAGGCGCGTGCCATGCACCGCGTTGGTCGCAGTTGAAACCGTGGTGCGCCGCGTAGGTGAAGACCTGCACCTCGGGATGCGCTTTTTGAAAGGTTTCCACCGTGTCCAGCGGAATCCACTTGTCGTCTTCCGCGAAGTGCGCCATCACCGGCACCTGGGCCTGGCGAGCCGTCTCGGCTTCGGTCGTGACGCCGCCGCCGTAATAAGGCACTGCCGCGCTCAAGCCCGTGAGCGTGCAGGCAGAGCGCCAAGTCAGCAAGCCGCCCCAGCAATAACCCACGATGCCCACTTTGCCGCCCGAAACCTTGGCGGCATGGTCAATCGCCGCCTGGATGTCGGGCATCGCGCCCGGCGCTGGCAATGCCTCCACCGCCGTTTTGTAGCCAAATCCCTCGCCCATGTCGGCGTCGCTGTAGCCCAACTCGACACCTGGCTTGGCGCGGTGGAACATGGCGGGCGCCACGGCCACATAGCCCTCAGCCGCGTAACCATCGGCCACATTGCGGATGTGGCTGTTCACGCCAAAAATCTCCTGAATCACCACAACAGCGCCCTTGGGCGTGCCTGCGGGACGGGCCTCATATGCGGGCACGCCAGTGCCGTCGGCCGATTTCAATTCGATCATATTGCCCATGCTGTTCTCCAATCCAAGTCAGTCCGCAGCCAGCACACGCTCGACGAAATCGAGGCGATCCTGACCCCAAAAAATCTCATCAGCGACCACATAGCTGGGCGCGCCAAACACACCCGCATCGATGGCGGCCTGAGTGTAGGACTCGTAACGCTCTTGCACCGCCTGGCTGTGCGATTGCCCCAACACGGCCTCAGGCATTCCTTGCTCGGCCAACAGCTCGGCCAGCACCTTGTCGTCAGCGATGTTGCGCTCTTGCGACCAACAAGCGGTGAGCACCGCGCCCGCCACTTTCATCGCGGCCTCAGCGCCGTGCGCCAAATCCGCCGCAATGATCAACCGCGCGGCATCGTCACCGCCGACCGGGAAGAAGCGGGGCTTCAGATTCAAAGGCGCATTCAGGTGTTGGCTAAAGCGCTGCAACTCCACCAGCCGGTAAGCCTGGCGCTGCGGTGCACGCTGGCCCAAAGGCAAGCCGCCCGAGATTGGGAACACCTTGCCGCCCAAGTCGATGGGCATCACCCGGATGCTGGCGCCTGCGCGCTGGGCGATGTCTGCCAAACGTTGATGACCCAGATAAGCCCACGGGCTTTGCGGGGCGAAGTAATAGTCCACTGTGCGACCCATGTTGTCTCCTGGCGTGTTGTGTAATGTTTTCCAAGGCCTGCTCAGGCCACTTTTTTAATCATGCAGGAGACACGCCATGAACAAAGTCCTCTTAGTGACCGGAGGCGGCCGCGGCATCGGTGCGGCCACCTCATTGCTGGCCGCACAACAAGGCTGGTCCGTCGCTGTGAACTACACCGCCAACTCCCTGGCCGCTGATGAAGTGGTGCGTCAGATCCGTGCTGCGGGCGGTCAAGCCATCGCGGTCAAGGCCGATGTGGCCGAAGAAGACCAAGTGCTGCGCATGTTCGAGCACATCGACGCCAAGCTCGGTCGCCTGACCGGCCTGGTCAACAACGCCGGCGTGGTGGATGTGTATGCCCGCGTGGCCGACATGAGCGTGGCGCGCTTGAAGCGCATGTTCGACATCAACGTCATGGGCAGCCTGATTTGCGCCCGCGAAGCCGTGCGCCGCATGAGCACCCAATACGGCGGCGAAGGCGGCAGCATCGTCAACGTGTCCAGCGCCGCCTCGCGCCTGGGCTCGCCTGGGCAGTATGTGGATTACGCCGCGGCCAAAGGTGCCATCGATGCCTTCACCCTGGGCCTGGCCAAAGAAGTCGCCGCCGAGGGCATCCGCGTCAACGCGGTGCGCCCTGGCCTGATCGACACCGAAATCCACGCTTCAGGCGGTCTGCCCAACCGCGTCAAAGACCTGCAGCACCTGGTGCCCATGCAGCGCGGCGGCACCGCCGAAGAGGTGGCGCAAAGCATCGTCTGGCTGCTGTCCGATGCCGCCAGCTACACCACCATGAGCTTGATCGACGTTTCTGGAGGGCGCTGATGGCCGAGTTCAAGTATTACTGGGAAGACTTTGCCGTTGGTCAGGTGCGCGACCTGGGCACCATTTCGCCCACACGTGAAGAAATCATCGCCTTCGCCAGCCAATTCGACCCGCAACCCTTTCATTTGGACGACGAGGCCGCCAAAGCCTCGGTGTTCGGCGCCCTGTCGGCCAGTGGCTGGCACACCTGCTCAATGGCCATGCGCCTGATGGTGACCAACTTCCTGTGCCAAACCTCCAGCCTGGGCTCGCCGGGACTTGAAAACATCAAATGGCTCAAACCGGTTTACCCCGGCGACACTTTGCGCCTGCAGTCCACCATGCTTGAAACCAAGCCCATGAGCAAACGGCCCGATGTGGGCATGACCCGCAATCTGTGGGAAATGTTCAACCAGAACGGTGACAAAGTGCTGCACATGGAAGGCTGGGGCATGTTTCGGCGGCGCACGCCGGCGGCCTGAAACAACTCGCTGGGCAGGCCCTTCTCAGCGCTGCACCCACCAGCGCCAAAGCCACCCAGCCACCCCGGCCCACACCAGCAAGACCAGCACAAGCCCTGCACGGCTGACTGGCTTGGCTTGACGTTCGGCCATCCAGGCCTCGGCTTGCTGACGGCCATCACGGGCGATGTCTGGCGGCAAGTAGCGCACGATGCGCCAGATCAAGACCGGCAGCAAAATCACATCGTCCAAAAAGCCCAACACCGGGATGAAGTCGGGCACCAGATCGATCGGGCTGAGCGCATAGGCCACCACGAACATGGCCAGAGCCTTGAGCCACCAGGGTGTGCGCGGGTCACGGCAGGCGAACCAGAGCATCACACCATCGCGCTTGATGCGGCAGGCCCAATTTTTGAGTTCTGAGAGCATGTCTTTTCCTAGCCATTTTCAAACTTTAAAACCAGCGGCCAGGCCCGCCCGCAAGTGCGCCACCAGCGCCGCCACCGCCCGAGGCACATGGGGTGAATACGGCCGGATTGCATAGATGCTTTCGGCAAAGGCGCCCACCGGCTTCCAGTCGGGCAGCACACTCACCAATTTGCCCTGTCGCAAGGCCGCCTGCGCGCTGAAGTCGGGCATGAGGGCGATGCCTGCACCCAAAAGGGCCGCTTCGCGCAGGGCTTCGCTGTTGTTGGCAGAAAAGTTGCCGCTCACGGGCACGGTGATGCGCTCACCACCTTGCCGATCGAGGGACTCGAAAGTCCAAGCCGGGGTGTCATGCGAGCGTGGGTAGTGCAGGCAGTTGTGGGCCTGCAAATCGGCTGGGGTTTGCGGCTCCCCACGGCGGCGCAAATAGGCGCGGGTCGCCACCAGCACCGACTGGGTTTCGCAAAGCGTCCAGGCCACATGGGTGTCCGGTGGCCTTGCTGTGTGTCGGATCGCCAGGTCAAAGCCTTCGGTGGCCAGTGCACTCAGGCGGTCTGAAAGGTCCAGCTCCAGGCGCACCTCGGGAAAGTCTTTCAAAAATTCAGCCAGCAAAGGCACCAGTTGCTGGCGCGCCAGCGCCACTGGGGCCGTCACCCGCACCAGACCGCTGGGCTGAGCGGCCAGATCGCGCACTTGGGCAAAGCTTTGTTCAATCTGCTCAAACGAGGCCCGCGTCTCGTCCACCAAGCGCTGGCCGGCCTCGGTCAGGCGCAGGCTGCGGGTGGTGCGCTGCACCAGCGTGACTTTGGCAGCACGCTCCAGCTCGGCAATGCGCTGGCTCATGGCGGCCTTGCTCACGCCCAGTCGCGCGGCAGCGGCCGTGTAGCTGCCCTGCTGGGCCAGCACGCTCAACCAGTGCAAATGCGTCCAGAGGGTGCTTATTTTTTCATTTTCCATCCCTCCATTGTTCACTATTTTGAACAATCAATTCAGATTTGCGGCATTGCGGGGGGGAATGTGGGTGCCTACACTGCAAGGCGAAATGTAGGAGCCCACCCAGTGGGCGACTTTTTGGTCAGCCGATCATTGGGCAATCGCCCACAGGGTGGGCTCCTACAAGAGACACATCGACAAGCAACCGGCGCAAGCCACAAGGAGTCCCCCATGAGCATCACCCCCATCGGCCATTACATCAACGGCCAAGTCGCCGCAGGCACTTCCGGCCGCAGCCAAAGCGTGACCAACCCCGCCACTGGCGCCGTGACCGGCAACGTGGCCCTGGCCAACAGCGCCGAAGTGGCCCAAGCCGTGGCTGCAGCGCAAGCGGCATTTCCCGCTTGGGCCGACACGCCGCCCCTGCGCCGCGCCCGCGTGATGTTCAAGTTCCTTGAACTGCTGAACACCCACAAAGACGAGTTGGCCCACATGATCACCGCCGAGCACGGCAAGGTGTTCACCGACGCCCAAGGCGAAGTCTCGCGCGGCATCGACATCGTGGAATTTGCCACCGGCATCCCGCAGCTGCTCAAGGGTGACTTCACAGACCAAGTGTCGACTGGCATCGACAACTGGACCCTGCGCCAGCCCTTGGGTGTGGTCGCGGGCATCACGCCCTTCAACTTTCCGGTGATGGTGCCCATGTGGATGTTCCCGGTCGCCATCGCGGCGGGCAACACCTTCATCTTGAAGCCCAGCCCCACCGACCCGACCCCCTCGCTGTTCATCGCCGAGCTGCTCAAGAAAGCCGGTCTGCCCGACGGCGTGTTCAACGTGGTGCAGGGCGACAAGGAAGCCGTGGACGCGCTGCTGGAGCACCCCGATGTGAAAGCCATCAGCTTCGTCGGCTCCACGCCGATTGCCAACTACATCTATGAAACCGGTGCCCACCACGGCAAGCGGGTACAGGCCTTGGGCGGTGCGAAGAACCACTTGGTGGTCATGCCCGACGCGGACATCGACCAGACCGTGGACGCGCTGATCGGCGCGGGTTACGGATCGGCTGGCGAGCGTTGCATGGCGATTTCGGTGGCCGTGCTGGTCGGTGATGTGGCCGACAAAATTTTGCCCAAGTTGATCGAGCGCACCAAAGCCCTGCAAGTGCTCAACGGTGAAAACCTGGCCGCCGAAATGGGCCCCATCGTGACGGACGCAGCACGCCAGCGCATCAAGGGCTACATCGACGCGGGTGTGGCAGAGGGTGCCAAGCTCTTGGTCGATGGCCGCGAGTTTGACGGTGCCAAAGCGGGTGCCGGTTGCGACAACGGTTTCTGGCTCGGCGGCACGCTGTTTGACCACGTGACCACCAACATGAAGATCTACAAAGAAGAGATTTTTGGTCCGGTCTTGAGCTGCGTGCGCGTGCCCGACTTTGGCACCGCCGTGCAGATCATCAACGACCACGAGTTCGGCAACGGTGTGAGCTGTTTCACCCGCGACGGCAACGTGGCGCGTGAGTTCTCGCGTCGCATCCAGGTGGGCATGGTCGGCATCAACGTGCCGATCCCGGTGCCCATGGCTTGGCACGGCTTTGGCGGCTGGAAGCGTTCGCTGTTTGGCGACATGCATGCTTATGGCGAAGAGGGCGTGCGCTTTTACACCAAGCAAAAGTCCATCATGCAGCGCTGGCCTGAGTCGATTGGCAAGGGTGCTGAGTTTGTGATGCCGACGGCCAAATAAATTGCCGTAGTCAACAGCCGTGGTGATTTTCGCGCGGGTGACTGGCCGGGGCCGCCGGGCCTCATCAGTCGCTTCGCGCCAGCAAATCGGCCCTGCGGCCCCGGCCAGTCACCCCCGCTGCGCTGGCTGTGTCCATACTGCAAATGGGAGGCCTTGTAGGTCGGCACCTTCAGGTCCGACACGGTGTGCCGATCCAAACAGTTCCCTTGCCATGCGTGCATCAACCCGTTGAAAGTCGGCGCTCAAGCGCCGACCTGCAAAAATCCACAGGCACAATCGTTCCATCAGGAGACTGGGAAGAACATGAACGACAACACCTTCGACTACATCATCGTGGGCGGCGGCACAGCCGGCAGCTTGCTGGCCAACCGCTTGAGCGCTGACGCCAGCAAGCGTGTGCTGCTGCTGGAAGCGGGCAAAAAAGACGATTACCACTGGGTGCACATCCCCGTGGGCTATCTGTATTGCATTGGCAACCCGCGCACCGACTGGATGTACCAGACCGAGCCGGCCGAGGGTTTGAATGGCCGCAGCCTGCGCTACCCGCGTGGCAAGGTGCTGGGCGGTTGCTCCAGCATCAACGGCATGATTTACATGCGCGGCCAATCGCGTGACTACGACCAATGGGCGCAGATCACCGGCAACGACGAATGGCGCTGGGACCAGACCCTGCCTTACTTCAAGCTGCACGAAGACCACTACAAAGGCGCCAACGCATTTCACGGGGCCAAAGGGTCCAAGTCGGAATTGCTGGCCCCCACCGATTTGCCCAAAGGCAGTTACCTGCACACCTTGCGCGGGCGCAACACCGGCGGCGAGTGGCGCATCGAAAAGCAGCGCCTGCGCTGGGATGTGCTCGATGCGTTTGCGCAAGCCGCTCAGCAAGCGGGCATTCCTGCCACCGACGACTTCAACCGGGGCAACAACGAAGGCGTGAGCTATTTCGAGGTCAACCAAAAAGACGGTTGGCGCTGGAACACCGCCAAGGCCTTTTTGCGCCCTACCTGTTACGCCCGTCCCAACTTCGAGCTGTGGAACAAGGCCCAAGTGGCCAAGCTGATTCTGGAGACCCAAGCCGACGGCAGCCAACGCTGCACCGGTGTGCAGGTCTGGTCGGGCGTGGAGATGGTCGAAGTCAAAGCCACCCGTGAAGTGATTTTGAGCGCGGGCAGCATCGGCTCGGCGCAGATTTTGCAGTTGTCGGGCATCGGCCCCAGTGCTTTGCTGAAAGACAAAGGCGTCGAGGTCAAGCACGACTTGCCTGGCGTGGGGGCCAACTTGCAAGACCATTTGCAGATCCGCTCGGTCTACAAGGTCAAAAACGCCAAGACCCTCAACACCTTGGCGAACAGCCTGTGGGGCAAAGCCATGATCGGTCTGGAATACGCCCTCAAGCGCACCGGCCCCATGAGCATGGCCCCCAGCCAGCTGGGCGCGTTCACCAAGAGCGACCCCTCGCAGCCGCACGCCAACTTGCAGTACCACGTGCAGCCGCTGAGCCTGGATGCGTTTGGCGAGCCGCTGCACAGCTTCCCGGCCATCACCGCCAGCGTGTGCAACCTGAACCCTACCAGCCGCGGCAGCGTGCAGATCAAGACCAACCAATTCGACGACGCCCCCGCCATTGCGCCCAACTACCTGGCCACCGAGGTGGACCGCAAGGTGGCCGCCGACAGCCTGCGCGTGACCCGCCGCATCATGGACCAAGAGGCCATGAAACCCTTCCAACCCGAAGAGTTCAAACCCGGCGTGCAGTACCAAACCGATGAAGATCTGGCCAAGCTGGCCGGCGACATCGCCAGCACCATCTTCCACCCCGTGGGCACCACCCGCATGGGGCGTGACGATGACCCGATGGCCGTGGTCAATGCCCGTCTGCAAGTGCGTGGGGTGGCCGGGCTGCGCGTGGTGGACGCGGGCGTGATGCCCACCATCACGAGCGGCAACACCAACAGCCCCACCTTGATGATTGCCGAGAAAGCGGCGCAATGGATCGCGCAAGACGCTGAGCGTTCGGCAGGCTGAAACCGGCTTTTGTCAGCTCACATCCAGTTTCGATCAGGGATTTCCCGCGAATCGGGAAATCCCTGAGGGTTTGTGTCACAGACAGCCCTTACATTTCATTCACTCAATGCATAGCAGTACCTTGCATCCCGAGGGCCGAGGAGACAACTCGAACCCCTAAGAACTCCAACATGAACCAACATCCCAACGAGATGTGACTTCTCAGGCGCCGCGCAAGCGGCGCTTTTTTTTCGCCCGTCGCTGGGCCGACAGGGCTGTCGCGCCCCCGATGCCACAATCTCCCGCATGGAATTGTTGATTGTTTCGCTGGCCTCGCTGCTGGCTGGTTTGGTGGACTCGATCGTGGGCGGTGGCGGTCTGATCTTGTTGCCCGCCTTGTTTGCCACCTTCCCTGGGGCGGCCCCTGCCACCTTGTTTGGCACCAACAAAAGCGCCTCAATCTGGGGCACCGCCTTTGCCACCGTGCAATACAGCCGCAAGGTGGTCATGCCTTGGCGCTCTTTGTTGCCTGCTGCGGGCATGGGCTTGCTGGGCTCTTTGGCCGGGGCCTGGGTCGTCACGCAGGTAGACCCCAGCTTGTTTCGCAAAGCGCTGCCCGTGTTGCTGGGCCTGTTGCTGGCCTACACCTTGGTCAAAAAAGACCTGGGCCGCAGCCACGCACCCCGCTTTCGGGGGGCGACCGAGGCCTGGATCGCCGCAGGCATTGGCTTGGTGATCGGGTTTTACGACGGCTTTTTCGGGCCAGGCACTGGCAGTTTTCTGGTGTTCGCCTATGTGCGCTTGTTGGGCTATGACTTTTTGAACGCCTCGGCTGCGGCCAAGATGATCAATGTGGCGACCAACTTGGCGGCCTTGACCTTGTTCACGTTCAAAGGCCATGTGTGGTGGCACTTGGCCCTGGCCATGGGCGCGGCCAATGTGGTGGGCAGCCTGATCGGCACGCGTTTGGCGCTCAAGCATGGCGCCGGCTTTGTGCGCCATGTCTTCATCTGGGTGGTGCTGGCCCTGATCTGCAAAACCGCTTACGACACCTGGCTGCGCTGAAACCTCAACGCAAGCGCCACTTGATCTGCCCGGCGTACTGCGCCAGCGCCACGCCCGACAAAATCACCCCGGCCCCAGCGATCTTGATCCAAGTGTAGTGCTCGCCCGACCAGGCCCAGGCAAACAAGCCGGTCATCGGCGGCATCAGGTACATCAGCGGCGCCGTGCGGGCCACGCCGCGCACGATGTTGATCCAGCCCCAGATGAGCCAACCCAAAAAAGCCGAGACCAGAACCGACCAAAACAGACCTGCCCAAGCCCACAGGTCGAGCGAGCCCCAAGGCGATTGCAGCCCCAAGGGGACCGACAACAGCAAGATCGGGATACTGCCGAGCAAGGTGGTGTAGCCCATGGTCAGCACCGGGCCGTAGCGCTCCATGACGGGTTTGGCCGCCACGGTGTAATAAGAAAACAGGCTGGCTGCGACCAGCAACACCAAGTCACCGCCGCCCGCCCGCCATTGCCCGCCCAGGAGTTTGTCGGACAAGAACATCAAGACCCCGCCCAGCGCCAGCGCCACACCGGCGATTTGGGCCACGCTCAGTCGCTCAAACCCTTTGTAGCGCAGGATCAACAAAGTGAACACCGGGCCGCAGGCCAAGATGACGGCGCTGGAAAAGGCCGTGGACCAATGGATGCCATAGCTGACCAAACCCACATGCAAGGTGTGGCCTGCAAAGCCCAGCCAAGCCATGTGCACCAAGTCTTTGCGCGGCAAAGGCGGCAACCAACCCCCCAAACGCCAGCGCATCAACAGCAGCGCACAGGTGGGCATGAGGATGTAGCGCCCCATCAAGAACCCGGCTGGTGAGAGCAGGTTGAACAGGTGCTTTTGCAGTGTGAAGTTGGCGCCCCAGATGACGATCAGGACCAGTGCCGCCATCAGAGCCCTCTGGTCGTGGCGGTGTGTGGGCAATCGGTGAGGCATGGTCCATTGTCACCGTGAACACCGCGCGCACTTGTCGCGGGTGCAGCTGGGTCAGTCTTCAGCGACCTGGACCGGCACGCGCTGAGCCAACGCGCACATCAGCTCATAACCCACCGTGCCAGCGGCCTGGGCCACCTCGTCGATGCTCAGCACCGTGCCGTTGGCCGCCTGGCCCCACAAAGTGACCTGGCTGCCCACGCCCGCGGCAGGCATGGCACTGAGGTCCACGGCCAGCATGTCCATGCTCACGCGGCCCAAGGTACGGCCGCGCACGCCGTCCACCAACACCGGTGTGCCCGTGGGGCAGATGCGCGGGTAGCCATCGGCATAACCACAGGCCACCACCCCAATTCGCATGGCATGGTCAGCCACAAAGCTGGAGCCGTAGCCCACGCTGTCGCCCACTTGCAAGTGCTGCACCGCCATGATGTTGGCGTGCAGGCTCATGGCGGGCTTCAAGTCCCAACCGGCTGCCGAATGCGCGGGGAAATCGGGCGAACTGCCATACAGCGCAATGCCCGGCCGGATCCAGTCGGCCTTCACACCCGCTTGGTGGGCGTGGCGCAAGGTGGCCGCGCTGTTGCACAGGCTGCGCTCACCGGGCAGGTCGCGGGTGGCCTCTTCAAAGCGGGCCATTTGCGCGGCGATGCCTTTGTCGCCATCGGCATCGCTGAAATGGGTCATGAGCGAAATTTCGTCCACCTGGGGCAAAGCGTTCAGCCGCGTCCAGGCCGAGCGAAAGCGCTGCGGGGCAAAACCCAGGCGGTTCATGCCCGAATTCATCTTGAGGAACACGCGGTGCGGCTCGTGCGTTTTGTGCAGCGCCAGCATGTCGATTTGCTCGTCGCAATGCACCGTGTGCCACAGGTGCAGGCGCGAGCACAGCTCCAAATCGCGGGCTTCAAATGCGCCTTCGAGCAGCAAGATCGGGCCGCGCCAACCCAGCGCACGCACACGCTCGGCCTCGCCCAAGTCCAGCAGGGCAAAGCCGTCTGCGCCGCGCAAGCCCTCGAACACCCGCTCGATGCCATGCCCATAGGCATTGGCTTTGACCACCGCCCAAGCCTGCGCGTCGGGGGCGGCTTGCCGTGCAAGGCCCAAGTTGTGGCGCAAAGCAGCGGTGTGGATGGTGGCTTGGATCGGACGGGGCATGCAGCGAGATCGGCAAAAGTGGCTGATCTCGCAAGTGTGCCAGCATTCCAGCGCCCCGCGGGATGACCCCCTGAACCCCGTTTCAGAAGGGCCATTCAAATGAATTACACTGGCCCGCTGCCTTTGCAAAGCGAGCATTCCGCTCACCCGCCAAGGTGTTGATTGAACTTTGATAATCGATGGAAGTTTTTCAATTTCTGATGCCCATCTTCACCGAATACGGTTATTTGGCCGTGTTCGTGATGCTCTTGATTTGTGGCTTCGGCATCCCGGTTCCTGAAGACGTGACCTTGGTCACCGGCGGCGTGATCGCCGGACTGGGCCATGCCGACGTGCACACCATGTTTGCGGTGGGCATGGCGGGTGTTTTGATCGGCGACGGTTTGATG
The DNA here is from genome assembly GCF_030053395.1 of Limnohabitans lacus. Taxonomy (GTDB): domain Bacteria; phylum Pseudomonadota; class Gammaproteobacteria; order Burkholderiales; family Burkholderiaceae_C; genus Limnohabitans_A; species Limnohabitans_A lacus. The sequence continues at coordinate 151,569 of NZ_JASGBH010000008.1, forward strand.
TTCACCTTGGGCCGTCTGTATGGTCAACGCATCTCGCAGATGCCGGGTTTTCGCAAAGTACTGACGCCTGAGCGGTTTGCCAGTGCGCAAGACGCCTTCCATAAATACGGCAAATGGGTCATGTTCGTGGCGCGCTTCCTGCCAGGTTTGCGCACCCCTGTGTTCTTCTCGGCGGGCATGAGCCACCGCGTGAGCTTTGCCACTTGGTTCTTCATGGACGGCTTTGCCGCCATCATCAGCGTTCCGATCTGGGTTTACCTGGGTTACTACGGCGCCCAGAACTGGGACTGGATGTTTGCCGTGTTGCGCCAATTCCAGCATGGCATTTTTGCCCTCCTGGCCCTGGGCTTGGGCTGGGTCGGCTGGCGTTGGTGGAACAAGCACAAAGCTGCTGCCGCTGCCGCCAAAGACCCCCACTGAGCCAGCACATGGCTCACACCCCCCACACCCGCCTGGCCGTGGCCGGGCTGTTGTTCAATGCCTTGGTGTGGGGCATTTGCTGGTGGCCTTTCAAACAACTTGAGTCTTTGGGTCTGCATCCGCTGTGGGCCACTGCGCTGGTTTACGGCTTGGTTTTGGTGGTCATTGCTCTGGGCATGGGCTTGCGCGGCAACTTGGTAAGTTGGCGCCAACATCCTGGCTTGTGGTTGCTGCTCATCGCATCGGGGCTGACCAACATCGGTTTCAACTGGGCCGTCACGGTGGGCGATGTGGTCCGCGTGGTCTTGCTGTTTTACCTGATGCCCGCTTGGTCGGTGCTGGTGGCCTGGTGGATTTTGGGGGAAAAACCCACCGGCATGGCCTTGCTGCGGTTAGCGCTGGCGCTGGCCGGTTTGTTCATTGTGCTCAAGACGCCCGAGACCCCTTGGCCGGTGCCCGAGAGCCTGGCCGATGTGCTGGCCCTCATCAGTGGGCTGACCTTTGCCATCACCAACGCCCTCTTGCTCAAGCTGAAAGACGCCCCCAGCGCTTCGCGCACCCTGGCCATGTTTGGCGGCGGTGCGCTGATGGGCACGGTGGCCGCTCTCTTGGGCTTGGCCACGGGCGTGGTGCAGGCTGGCGCAGCGCCCAGCTGGGCATGGCTGCCCTTTGTGGCCTTGCTGTGCACATCGTTCCTGTTTGGCAACCTGGCCCTGCAATACGGCGCGGCCCGGTTGGCCGCCCACACGACCTCTCTGGTCATGTTGTCCGAAGTGCTATTTGCCAGCGTGTCTTCCGTCATACTGGGCGCTTCAAGCTGGGAAGGCCGCACCCTGGTGGGCGGCTCGCTGATTTTACTGGCCGCCGTGTTGGCGGTCGTCGGCCCCGGCCATCGAGACTGAACCTGGAGCGTCCCCATGAGCCTTTACGACTTTGAAGCCCTCGGCATCGACGGCCAAACCGTTCACCTGAGCCAATACAAGGGCCAAGTGATGCTGATCGTGAACACGGCCAGCGCCTGCGGCTTCACGCCCCAGTTCACTGGCTTGGAAAAACTGCACCAGCAGTTCGGTGCACAAGGTCTGGCCGTGATCGGCTTTCCATGCAACCAGTTCGCCAGCCAAGACCCGGGCGACGACGCGCAGATCGCCAACTTCTGCCAGAAAAACTACGGCGTGAGCTTTCAGATGATGAGCAAAATCAAAGTCAATGGTGACGGCGCACACCCGCTGTACCAATGGCTCACCGCCGAGGCCCCCGGCATCTTGGGCAGCAAGGCCATCAAGTGGAACTTCACCAAGTTCCTGATCGGCAAAGACGGGCGCGTGCTCAAGCGTTATGCACCGCAGGACGCACCGGCCAAGATCGCGCAGGACATTTGGGCGGCCCTGGCCGCTTGAGCAGGCCGCAGCAGGCAGGTCTAGGGCGCTTTTGGCGCCAAGGCATCCGTAGCGAAAACGAAGCCGCGCCTTTCTTGAATATTCAGGTTTTCACGAACTGAGTATCAGCCTGAATCTGCTTTTTCAGCAGTTTCATCGCGCATATGATGGCGGTTGTTTTGAATCACGGAACTCTCACATGCGTCCATCGCGTACTGACACGCCAAAGAGCCCGCGCTCGGGCTACCGCTGGCCGGTCCAACTTCAGCCCCATTGGTCATGGTCTCTTGTGCTGCTGGCGAACACCGCCGTGGCACAACCGGCTACAACCCCAAGCCACAGTCCAGCTCGGGCGATCGTTCAAAGCCAAGCCACGGCTTCACCAGAATTGGGCACCGAGCAACTCCTGCCGATCATCCTGGCGCACAACCCGCAATTGCGTGCGGCCCAAAGTGCACGCGACGCGGCGCGTTCGGGCATTCAGGCGGCACGCGCCTTGCCCAACCCCAGAATCGACTGGCATCAAGGCCAAAACACCGCCCGCATTGCTGGCGTGACCCCAGGCCCTCTGAAAAGCTGGTCCGTCAGCCAGCCCATTGAAAACCCCTTTGCAAGGCAAGCACGCATCGATACCGCCAGTGCCACCGAACAAGAAAGCAAGCACCAGATCGGCCAAACCCGCAATGAACTGGTCAGCCAGGCGCGTTTGCGGATTTACCAAGGTCTGCTGCACAAGGCGCAAGCCGAGGCCGCTTCCGAAGATGTCGTGCTGCTGGAGCAAGTGCGCGAACGTGTGCGCCTGCGGGTTGCAAGTGGCGAAGCGGCACGCTACGAAATCATCAAAGCCGATGCCGAAATCATCACCGCACGTGAACGCTTGCAGACCGCCAGTCTGATGGTCGAGCAAAGCAAGATCCAACTGAACCAGCTGGCCGCAGGGCAGTTGCCTGCGCAATGGCAGCTGACCGGTGATCTGCGTGAAACGCAAGAGCTGGTGGACCTGCAGCAGATCCACCACATGGTGCGGCAACACAACCCGGAGTTGAGTTTGCTGCAAGCCGACGTGAGCAAAGCCCAAGCCATGCTGCGCAGCGCCGAATCCAGCCGTTGGCCAGGCGTCGAGTTGCGCTACAGCCAAAGCCGTGACCCGGAGTTTCGCCAAGGGCAATGGGGCATTGGCATGCAAGTGCCTCTGTTGGACCGGCGCAGCGGACCCATTGCCCAAGCCAGTGCGGAGCTCGAACGCGCACAAGTCAGGCTCGAAGGCCGCAAGGCCGAGCTGGAACAGCAGGTTTTGCTGACCTGGAAGTCGCTGGAGATGGCTCGCCTGCGCATCGAGGCCCTGAGCCAGGGCTCTGTGCGCGAAGCCGAAGCGGCTTTGCGCGTGGCCCAAGCCGCTTACCGCTTTGGTGAGCGCGGCATTTTGGATGTGCTGGACGCGCAGCGCGTGCTGCGCAGTGTGCGTGCCGACCTGATCCAGGCGCGCTACCAGCTGCAAGAAGCCCGCGTCATGCTGGACCAATTGATCGGCCAGCACATCGAAAACACACCTTCTTGAATTTTTGCAGGACATCGTCATGACACGCCCATCCCTCCACTTTCAACGCACCGCGCTGTCCATGCTCTTGGGCACCAGCGTGCTGTTTTTGTCCGCCTGTGGCGACAAAGCCCCCAAAGCCCCCGCTTCGGCCACCGCCGAAGCCGATCCTTTGAATGTTGTGATCAAGCCGGAGATGGCCTCTCAGTTCAAAGTCGAGAAGTTGGAAAAGCAAGAGATCACCCCTTGGGTCGAAATTTCGGGCCGGATTGAAGCCAACGACCGTTCGGTCACCCGCATTGGCGCGGCGGTCACCGGACGCGTGACCGAAGTCTTGGCCGAAGTGGGTGACCGGGTGCAGCGTGGCCAAGCTCTGGCACGCGTGGCCAGCAGCGAGTTGACCTCGGCGCAAATGGGCTTTCTCAAGGCGCATTCGGCTGCATCGCAAGCGGAACGGGCTGTCGAGCGGGCCCGTCAACTCATTCAGGCCGATGTCATCGGTTCGGCAGAACTGCAAAGGCGCGAGTCGGAGTTGGCGGTGGCCCGTGCGGAATTGCGTGCGGCGGGCGATCAGTTGCGCCTGATGGGTTTGCCCACAGAGGCCATCGACCGCTTGAAAGACCAAGGCACCTTGCACCCGGTGGCAGCGGTCAGCGCAACCTTGGCCGGTGTGGTGATCGAGCGCAAAGTCAGCAACGGACAGGTGGCACAACCAGGTGACCATTTGTTCACCGTGGCGGATCTGGACACCGTGTGGGTGGTGGGCGCTTTGCCAGAACAAACCGCACGTTCGGTGCAAGCGGGTCAAACCGTGCTGATTGAAGTGCCCGCTTTGGGCAACCGCGCCTTGACAGGCAAGATCGTCTATGTGGGCGACACCGTGTCGCCCGAGACCCGCAGCGTGACCATCCGCACCCAAGTGGACAACCCCAAGCGCGACCTGAAACCCCAGATGCTGGCCAGCATGCGGGTGCGCGGCGGCACACAAGACATGCTGGCCTTGCCCAGCCAAGCCGTGGTGCGCGAGAACGACCGCGACCATGTCTTCGTGCGCACGGCCGATCAGCGCTATCGCCTCACCCCTGTGGAGTTGGGCCCCGCGCAAGACCAAGTGCGCCCCGTCATCAAAGGGCTGTCTGCTGGCGCTGAAGTCGTCGTCGAAGGCGCTTTCCACATGAACAACGAACGCAAACGCGCCGAGCTGGAGTAAAGCATGATCACCTCCATGATCCGAGGGGCGCTGAGCCAGCGCCTCATTGTTGTGGTGCTGGCCCTGGTGCTGTGCGCCTTTGGCCTGCGCGAAGCCACACGCCTGTCGGTCGATGCCTTCCCGGACGTCACCAACGTCCAGGTCCAGGTCGCCACCGAGGCACCCGGTCGTTCACCCGAAGAAATCGAACGCTTTGTGACGGTGCCACTCGAAATCGCCATGACCGGCTTGCCGGGTCTGGTGGAGATGCGCTCGCTCAACAAAAGCGGCTTGTCCATCATCACCTTGGTGTTCACCGACAAGACCGACGTTTATTTCGCCAGGCAGCTGGTCACCGAGCGGCTGATCGAAGTCACGCCGCGCATGCCTGCAGGCATCGCGCCAGTGCTGGGCCCCGTCTCGACGGGCTTGGGTGAGGTGTACCAATACACGCTGGAGCGGCCCGATGACGGCCAACGCGCCTTGACGCCCCAAGAGCTGGCCGAGCGCCGCGCCGTGCAAGACTGGGTGGTGCGGCCCTTGCTGCGGTCGATTGCGGGCGTGGCCGAGATCAACTCACAAGGCGGCTACGTCAAGCAATACCAAGCCCTGGTCGATCCCGGGCGACTGCGTCACTACAACCTGTCGGTGCAGCAGGTGGTGCAAGCCATTGCGGCCAACAACTCCAACGCCAGCGGCGGCATCTTGCCGCAGGTCAACGAGCAGTACCTGATCCGGGGCGTGGGCCTGATCCGATCGTTGGAAGACATCGGCAACATCGTGGTCAAGGAGCAAGCCGGTGTGCCGGTGTTTGTGCGCGATGTGGCGCAAGTCGAGATCGGCAGCGAAGTGCGCCAAGGCGCCATCATCAAAGGCGGCTACACCGAAGGCGTCTCGGGCATTGTGCTGATGACACGCGGCGGCAACGCCAAAGAAATCGTGTCCCGCATCAAGAAACGGGTCGATCAGATCAACAGCCAGCACATGCTGCCCGATGGCCTGAAGATCGTGCCCTATTACGACCGCACCGAACTGGTGGACTCTGCACTGTGGACCGTGGGCAAGGTGCTGATCGAAGGCATTTTCTTGGTCGTGGTGGTGCTGTTCATTTTCTTGGGTGATGTGCGGTCGAGTTTGATCGTGGTGGCCACCCTGATCATCGCGCCGCTGACCACTTTCATCTTGATGAACCGCTACGGCATCTCGGCCAACCTGATGTCGCTGGGCGGTCTGGCCATTGCGATTGGCCTGATGGTGGACGCCACCGTGGTGGTGGTCGAAAACGTGTACCACCGACTAGGCCATGCGGGCAAAAGCATCGGCGAGCGGGTGCGCACCGTGCTGGATGCCACCACCGAAGTGGCCACGCCCACCATCTTTGGCATCGCCATCATCATCTTGGTGTTCTTGCCGCTGATGACCTTGCAAGGCATTGAAGGCAAGATGTTCGCGCCCCTGGCGCTGACCATCGCCATGTCCTTGGCGGTGTCCTTGTTGGTCTCGCTGTTTTTGTCGCCCGTGCTGTGCTCTTACTTCCTCAAAGGTGGCTCGGGCGAAGACACGCGATTGATTGCGTATTTGAAGCAACGCTACCTGCGCTTGCTGGACGCAGCCACGGCGCAAAGCCGACTGACCTTGGGCGTGGCCGTGGCGCTGCTGGTGGGCTCCTTGGCGCTGTTCCCCTTGCTGGGCAAGTCCTTCATGCCGACCATGAAAGAAGGGGCGCTGACGCCGCAGATCAACCGCGTGCCCAGCATCTCCTTGGACGAATCCATCCGCATGGAAATGGCGGCCATGAAAACCATCGCCGAAGTGCCCGGCGTGCGCATGGTGGTGTCCAAACTGGGCCGAGGCGAATCGCCCGCCGACCCAGCAGGGCCCAACGAATCCGACCCGATTGTGTTGCTCGATCCCAAATCCGATCGCAGCCAGGACGAGATCGACGAGGACATTCGCCAGCGCTTGTCCACCATCCCGGGCGTGCAAATTGTGCTGTCGCAACCCATCTCGGAGCGCGTCGATGAGATGGTCACCGGTGTGCGCTCGCAAGTGGCCATCAAGATCTTTGGGGACGAACTCGGTGAGCTCAAAACCCTGTCGGAAAAAGTCGCCCGCATCCTCAAGAGCGTGCCGGGCAGCCGCGACATCCGCATCGAGCGTTTGTCGGGCCAGCAAGCCCTCACGGTGGACATTGACCGCAAGGCCATTGCGCGTCACGGCCTGAACGTGGCCGATGTGCAAAGCATCATCGAAACCGCCATTGGCGGCAAAGACGTGACCACGCTCTACGAAGGCGAGCGCCGCTACAGCGTGGTGGTGCGTTTCCCAGCGCAGGTGCGGCAATCGGCTGAAGCGATTGGCAACACCTTGCTGCCCACACCCGGTGGTGCGCAAGTGCCCTTGTCGAGCCTGGCCACGATTGCACTGGTGGATGGGCCTGCCCAGATCAGCCGTGAAAGCGGCAAACGCCGCGTGGTGGTGGGCGCCAACGTGGAGGGTCGCGACTTGGCGGGGTTTGTGACCGAGGTGCAGCAACGCATCGACCAGGAAGTGAAGCTGCCCGAGGGCTACTACTTTGTCTATGGCGGTCAGTTTGAAAACATGGAGCGGGCCATGGCCACACTGGCCATCATCGTGCCGCTGACGATCGCCGCGATCTTCTTCTTGTTGTTCATCTTGTTCCGCTCGGTCAAGCTGGCAGGTCTGATCATCTTGGTCCTGCCCTTCGCCTCCATCGGCGGCTTGATCGGTCTGTTTGTCTCGGGCGAATACGTGAGTGTTCCAGCGTCTGTGGGCTTCATCGCCTTGTGGGGCATTGCGGTGCTCAATGGCGTGGTGCTGGTCACCTCCATTCGTCGCTTGCGTGAAGATGGCATGGACACAGCCGCCGCCGTGCGGGAAGGCTGTGTGCAGCGCTTCCGGCCTGTGATGATGACCGCCACTGTCGCCCTGCTCGGCCTGGTGCCCTTCCTGTTTGCCACCGGCCCAGGCTCAGAAGTTCAACGCCCCTTGGCCATCGTGGTCATCGGCGGCCTGATCTCTTCGACCCTGCTCACGCTGGTGGTGCTGCCCACTTTGTACCGCTGGTTTGACGACCACCCCAGCGAAGCTTGAAACCCCAAGGATCAACATGAAAGAAATCCGCGCCATCGTCCGCCCCAACCGTCTGCAACGCTTGCGTGACGCCTTGCGGGCCATCCCCAATTTTCCGGGGGTGACCATCTTCAAGGCTGAGGGCTTCACCGCGCCTGCAGCGGTGAACAAACGCACCGTCAAAGACGAGTTGACCGACTTCACCCACAAGCTGATGGTCTGCGTGCTGGTCAACAACGACATGGTCGAGCCCATCCGCAACGCCATCATCGAAGCCTGTTACACCGGCCAGATTGGCGACGGGCTGGTTTGGGTGATCGACATCGCCAGCATCCACCGCATCCGCGACCAGCAAAGCCTGAGCTGATGGCGCGAATCTGCGCAGGCCTCAAGCCTGCGCGGTCTGCAAGATGCTTTGGACCAAAGGGTGGTGGCTGCTGCGGCGGGTGTACAGCGCGTAGATCTCTTCTTTGACTTCGGACTGGCCCAGCAGTTTCAGACCCTTCATCAAAGACAAGTCGTCGCGCCCAATCAAGCTGGCCGGGAACACCCCCAAGCCACCCGCACCAAACACCGACATCAAAGCGCTGTCTTCGAACTCGCCCACCACCCGGGGTTGGATCTGCAGTTCATCGAACCAGCGGTCCAAAGAAGCACGCAGGGGTGAATGCGCCGTGGGCAACAAAACCGGCAAGCGGCTCAAACTTTGCGGGAACTGGTCCACATCGGCCTTGTGCACCCACTGGCTGGGGCCAAACCAGCCCACATCTGAAGAAGAAATCAAACGGCTGGACAAACGCAAGTTGCTGTTGTGCGCCGCAGGCTGCCCCGCCAACACCAAGTCCAAGTGGTGCAAGGCCAACTCGGCCGTCAACTGCTCGATTTCACCTTCATGGCAAACCAGCTTCAGCTGCGACTCTTGGAGGGCTGGGCCCAACAATTTGTGGGCTGCCAATTTGGAAATACCGTCCGACAATCCCACCGATAAGCGGATGGTGGGCACCGTGGCGGCCTGCATCACTTCTTGCGGAATGCGCTGGCCGATCTGAAAAATTTCTTCGGCGCGGGCATAGGCCACATCCCCCGCCTCGGTCAGCGTGACACCACGGCCCTGAGGTTTGAGCAGCTGATGGCCCAAGGACTTTTCCAGCTCGCGCACCTGCGCACTGATGGTCTGGATCGCCATGTCCAGCCGCTGGGCGGCACGGGCAAAACCGCCCTCTTTGGCGACGACCCAAAAGTAATACAGATGTCGGTAATTGAATGCAGCCACATCGCCTCCTGGACTTGATTGTGCCGCAGTGGCAGGCATGCAAAACGCTAAGAAATCGCCTCGTCCAGCAACTCCACCCAATGCCGCACCGGCAAGCCGCTACCGCTTTGCAGGTGGGTGATGCAGCCGATGTTGGCGCTGATCACGCCTTGCGGTTCCAGCGCATTCAGGTGGCCCAGTTTGCGGTCGCGCAGGGTTTTGGACAGCTCGGGGTTGAGCACGCTGTAGGTGCCCGCTGAGCCGCAGCACAGGTGCGACTCGTTGGCGCTGACCTTGATCTGGAAGCCCAGGTCGGTCAGGTGCTTTTCCACGCCGCCTTTGAGTTGCTGGCCATGTTGTAGCGTGCAGGGCGGGTGGTAGGCCTGCAGGCCTGCGGCTTGCAGGGTTTCGGGTTTCAGCTTGTCCTTGAGCAGCGGCACCAACTCGGGCAGCAGCTCGCTCAGGTCGCGCGTCAGCGCGCCGATGCGGGCAGCTTTGTCGGCATACACCGGGTCGTCTTTGAGCACATGGCCGTAGTCTTTGACAATGACGCCGCAGCCCGAGGCGTTCATCACGATGGCTTCGACCTCGCCCGAGTCGACCAAGGGCCACCAAGCGTCGATGTTGGCACGCATGTGGTCTTTGCCGCCGTCGTGGTCATTCAGGTGGAACTTGACCGCACCGCAGCAACCGGCCTTGGGGGCGGTCACGGTCTGGATGCCTGCGGCGTCGAGCACGCGGGCGGTGGCGGTGTTGATGTTGGGACTCATGCTCGGCTGCACGCAACCGGCCAGCATCAGCACTTTGCGGGCGTGCTGGGCCGTGGGCCAGGCACCGGCGTTTTGTGGCGCAGGCACTTTGGCCTTGAGGCTGTCGGGCAGCAGGCCGCGCACCATCTGGCCCATCTTCATGGCGGGGGCAAACAGGGGCGAAGGCAGGCCTTCTTTGAGCGCCCAACGCACCAGCTTTTCGCCCACGGGGCGCTCGACTTTGGCGTCCACCAGCTTGCGGCCGATGTCCACCAAGTGGCCATATTGCACGCCGCTCGGGCAAGTGCTTTCGCAGTTGCGGCAGGTCAGGCACCGGTCCAGGTGTTGCTGGGTTTTGCGGGTGGGCGTTTGGCCTTCGAGCACCTGCTTCATCAGGTAAATGCGGCCACGCGGGCCGTCGAGTTCGTCGCCCAGCAGTTGGTAGGTGGGGCACGTGGCGGTGCAAAAGCCGCAGTGCACGCACTTGCGCAAGATGGCTTCGGCCTCCAGGCCTTCGGGCGTGTTTTGGTATTCGGGGGCGAGGTGGGTTTGCATGAAAGGGTCGCCTCAGAACGTGTGCATGCGACCGGTGGCGAACACGCCTTTGGGGTCGAATTGCTGTTGCAGCTTTTGCTGGATGCGCTCTTGCACGGCGTCCAGCGGGGTGTTCACACCGGCGATTTTGTCCACCTCGGCATGGGTGGCGCTGGCGCGGAACAAGGTGGCGTGACCGCCGACCGATTGCGCCAGTTCGCGCAGCGGCACCGCCGCCGAGGCCGGGGCCCACAGCCAACGCTGCGCACCTTGCCACTCGATGTACTGGGAGGGATGGTCCAGGCCGGGCACATCCAGCACCGGTGCGGTCTGCGGTACCGACAAGCGCCACAGGCAGGCGTCGGGCGCGGGGGCTTCAAAGAAGGGCAAGGTTTGCTCGCCGCTGGCACGCCAATCGGCAGCGGCTTCGCTGTTGTCCATCACGGTGACTTGGGCGCCGTGAGCCACAGCGTCGGCCGCCATGCGCGTCGTGGCCGACTGGACGGCCGCCACCGCACCGCGCAGGCGGACAAACAAATAGTCGGCCACGGGCTGGGCGGTGGTGTCGCGCACCCAGGCGCTGGCGTTCAAGGGCAATGGCTGACCGCCCCAGCGGTGCAGCAAATCGAGGGCCGTTTTTTGCGGCAGGCCCGCGCACATGAGCGTGGCCTCGGCCGGGGCCACGGGCAAGACCTTCAGGCTGACTTCGGTGATCAGGCCCAGCGTGCCCCAGCTACCGGCCATCAGGCGGCTCACGTCGTAACCGGCCACGTTCTTCATGACCTGGCCGCCAAAGGTCAGGTGCTCACCCAGACCGTTGATGAAGCGGGCGCCCAAAACATAATCGCGCACCGCGCCAGCGGTGGCGCGGGCCGGGCCGCTCAGGCCTGCGGCCACCATGCCGCCCACCGTTGCGCCTTCGCCAAAGTGCGGCGGCTCAAACGCCAGGCACTGGCCCTTTTCGGCCAAAGCGGCCTCCAGCTCGGCCAGCGGCGTGCCGCCGCGCACCGTGACCACCAACTCGCTGGGCTCGTAACTGACGATGCCCCGGTAGCCCCGGGTGTCGAGCACATCGCCCGTGAGGCTTTGGCCCCAAAAATCTTTGCTGCCGCCGCCGCGCAAACGCAGCACACGGCCATCCGCACCCGCCTGGCGCACGGCGTCGATGAGGGAATTGAGTTGAGCTTCCATGGGCAAAGATGGTAACCCCCGGCCTCTGGCGGGCGCGTGAAGATTTTTAACGGGGGGGTTGTGGGAAATTACCGCAGCAACACCCCAGAGCCTCAAGACTTGAAGAAATTCACCCCCAAGCCCGCCACCTCCACCCGCATCGCAAACACACAGCCCGCATAGGGGTGCAATGCCAGCTCTTGGGCGCTGCGGCCCTGGCGGGAGGTGGTGATGAACAGGGTTTTGAGGTCTGGCCCGCCAAAGCAGGGCATGGTGGGGCATGGCACGGGGGTGCGCACTTCGGCCAGCACCTGGCCTGCGGGCGACAGGCGCAAGAGGCGTTGGCCTTCGTATTGGGCGCTCCAGTAGCAGCCTTCGCTGTCCACGGCGGCGCCATCGGGGCGGCCACCATACAAGGGCGCATCGGGGGTGTCGCTGCCCCAAGTCCAGCCAGCGGGCTTGGGGGCCATTTGGTGGAACACGCGCTTGGCACTCAGCACTCCGGTGGCCGCATTCGAGTCAAACGCCCGCACTTGGTGGGCGGCGGTGTCGGCCCAATAGGCGGTGCGGCCATCCGGTGACCAGGCCAGGCCGTTGGCGGTCACCACGCCGTCTTTCATGGGGTGCAGCCCCTGGCCGTCCAGCATGTACAAAACGCCCAGCGCTTGGTCTTTGGGTTCGTACAAACTGCCCGCCCAAAAGCGACCTTGCGCGTCGCATTTGCCGTCATTGAAGCGCAGCTTGGCGGTGTCGTAAGGTGCCGCAGCCAGTTGTTGCAGCGGGCCACCCCAGCTTTTGCCCAAGTAGATGCCGTCGCGCAGCGCAACGATCAAGCCGCCGCCTTGCACCGGCGCGATGCAGCCGGGCTCTTCGCGCATGGGCCAGTATTCGACATCGCCTTGCGGCTGCATGAGCCCCTGAAAAGCCAGCCGAGCCAGCCTGCGGCCGGGGATGTCAACCCAGTACAGACGGTTTTCTTGCGGGTGCCAAAACGGCGATTCGCTCAGGCCGTCGGGCACGGTGGTGACGGCGGACCAGGAGGGTGTGGTGTTCATGCGGGCATTGTGCCGCCCAGTGACAGGATTTCCTGTCCCGAGGGGGTTTTGGTACCCCAAATGAAACAGCCCGCAGGGCGCGAAGCGCTGCGGGCTGAGTGAGGCGGTGACGGGTGTCACCGCTTGAGAGACCTCGGAATCAACCGTGGTAGGCCGACTCGCCGTGCGAGGAGATGTCCAGACCTTCGCGCTCTTCTTCTTCCGAGACGCGCAGACCGATGGTCATGTCGACGATCTTGTAGGCCGCCACAGAGACCACACCCGACCAGACGATGGTCAGCAGCACAGCCTTGGCTTGGATCCACACTTGTGCAGCGATGGAGTAAGCGTCTGCAGTGACCATGGACACGGTGACCCAGTCGCCCACGGCGCTGGGGCCGCCCAAGGCTGGCGAGTTGAACACGCCAGTCAGCAAGGCACCCAAGATACCGCCGACGCCGTGCACACCGAAGACGTCCAAGGAGTCGTCAGCGCCCAGCAATTTCTTCAGGCCGTTGACACCCCACAGGCAGGCGAAACCAGCGATGAAACCGATGATCACGCCACCGCCGATGCCGACATTGCCAGCGGCTGGCGTGATGGCGACCAAGCCAGCCACCGCACCAGAAGCGGCGCCCAACATAGAGGCTTTGCCACGCATCAGGGCTTCACCCAGGCACCAAGCGATCACAGCAGCGGCCGTCGCCATCATGGTGTTGATGAAGGCCAGGGCTGCGAAACCGTTGGCTTCCAGGGCAGAACCTGCGTTGAAACCGAACCAACCCACCCACAGCAAGGCGGCACCGACCATGGTCAATGTCAGGCTGTGAGGCGCCATGGATTCACGGCCGTAACCAACGCGTTTGCCGATCATGAAAGCACCGACCAGACCAGCCACAGCGGCGTTGATGTGCACCACGGTACCGCCAGCGAAGTCCAGCGCACCCCACTGCCACAGCAAGCCCGCTTTGGAAGTCATTTCGTCCACAACTTCTTTGGAAGCGTAAGCGTCAGGACCCATCCAGAACCAGACCATGTGGGCGATCGGCAGGTAGCTGAAGGTGAACCACAGCACCATGAAAGCCAGCACAGCAGAGAACTTCACACGCTCGGCAAAGGCACCCACGATCAGGGCGCAAGTGATGCCGGCAAAAGTGGCTTGGAAGGCAGCGAACACGACTTCAGGAATGTAGACACCCTTGGAGAAGGTGGCCGCATTGGCGAAGGTGCCGGCAGCGTTGTCCCAGATGCCCTTCATGAAGAGGCGGTCCGTGCCACCGATGAAGGCATTGCCTTCGGTGAACGCGAAGCTGTAGCCGTAGATGAACCAGAGCACCAAGATCAGCGAGAAGGTGACCATGACTTGCATGAGCACCGACAGCATGTTCTTGCTGCGGACCAGGCCGCCGTAGAACAAGGCCAGGCCAGGCACGGCCATCATCAAGACCAACAAGGTGGACAACATCATCCAGCCGGTGTCGCCTTTGTTGGGCACAGGCACTGCAGCAGCTTCTGCCGGAGCAGCTTCTGCCGCAGCCGCAGGTGCGGGTGCTGCAGCCGGAGCCGCAGCAGGGGCCTTGGCTTCAGCAGCAGGGGCAGCAGCAGCGGGCGCAGTTTGGGCCAGGGCCAAAGAGCCCGCACCCAACAGGCCAAAGCCAAGGGACAAGCCCAAGGCCAACGACGCGAGTAGCTTTTTCATTTTCAACTCTCTTTCTGGTCGATCAAAGGGCTTCGCCGCCGGTTTCACCGGTGCGGATGCGAACCACTTGCTCGAGGTCATACACAAAAATCTTGCCGTCGCCGATCTTGCCGGTGCGGGCACCGGATTCGATGGCTTCGATCACGCGTTCGACAATGGCGTCGTCCACGGCGGCTTCGACTTTCACCTTGGGCAAAAAGTCCACCACGTATTCCGCGCCGCGGTACAGCTCGGTGTGGCCTTTTTGACGACCAAAGCCTTTGACTTCGGTCACGGTGATGCCCTGCACGCCGATGCCCGAAAGTGCTTCACGCACTTCGTCCAGCTTGAAGGGTTTGATGATGGCGGTCACCAGTTTCATGATGGCTCCTTGTTTGAAATGAGGGAAATCAGAAGCTGTACTTCAAACCCAGAACGACGCCGGTTTTGCCAGTGAACTTACCTGCAGGTGTCTGAAATGCAGTCAAGGTTTTGTCTGCAGTGGTATCAACAACAGCGGCTGAAGCAGACAAGCCGTTACCCAAATCTTTACCCAAAGTCAGGGAAAAGTCGTTGTATGAAAGCGAGGGCGTATTCTTGACAGTCTGACGACCAACGTGAGGGGTCAGGCTGTAGCCTTCACCCAGGTCCAGCGCAGCGCTCAGATCGAGGTAATAGCTGTTCTTACTATTGGCGTTACCAAACAAGTCGGAAATCGCATGGGAATACTTGGCTGTGAACAAGCCATATGTAGCTGCACCGTACACTTCATTAGTGTTGGCATTCACTGCACCGTTAACGCCTGCCAATTTGTTACCTGAATATTCGTAACGCAAGAACCCCACGTCGTAAGCAACATCGCCAGCCGTGCCTTTATAGCCACCGTACAAGTCAATTTCCACAGAACCAGCAGAAGCACCTGCATCCTTGATCCACTTGATGGAAGAACCCCAAGCACCCACATAGAAACCGCTCTTGTCAGCGTAGTCCACGCCGCCTTGCACTGCAGGGTTCAAACGCGACTGTGAAATACCACGGTAACGGTAGTCGGTCACCACACCCACGTTGTAAGACAAAGTGCTTTCAGGGGCGGTTTGGGCTTGGGCCACGGAAGCCAAAGAGCTGACAGCCAATGCGATCAGGGAAGGAACGAGGATTTTTTTCATAGTGGACTCCGGTGAAAAGTTGTTGAGGACGTACCTGTCAAGCACAGACCGTGCCAGCCTGCGATAGGCCTGTGATTGGGGCATTTCCCAGTGCTTTGCCGCTCTGCGCATGCTTGAATGGCATTGAAACAAGATGCGCACGCCACGTCAGCGTGCACGCACACAAACCATGCACCAACATGGGGCAGGGAGGAAAAATGAGTCTTTCTTTGGTGCACAGCCGTGCATTGGTCGGACTGCAGGCGCCTGCGGTCACCGTCGAGGTGCATCTGGCCAACGGCCTGCCCAGCTTCACTTTGGTGGGGCTGGCCGATGTGGAGGTCAAAGAGGCCCGCGAGCGGGTGCGCTCGGCCTTGCAAAACAGCGGGCTGGATTTCCCGCACAACAAACGCATCACCGTGAATCTGGCCCCGGCCGATCTGCCCAAGGACTCGGGCCGCTTGGACTTGCCCATTGCGCTGGGCATTTTGGCGGCCAGTGGGCAGGTCGATGCCAGCAAGCTGTCTGGACACGAATTTGCCGGTGAACTCTCTTTGTCGGGCGAGCTGCGCCCGGTGCGCGGGGCTTTGGCCATGAGCCTGGCCCTGCGCCAGCAGCAGGTGCTCACCCGCTTGGTGCTGCCGCCGGGCAGCGCCGAAGAGGCCGCCCTGGTGCCCGATGCGGAAGTCTTTCGCGCCCAGCACTTGCTGGACGTGGTGCAACAGTTTTTACCGCCCTCTACCGAGCCGCCGCCCGAGCCCGGCGAGGGCTGGACCCGCTTGAGCGCACAAGCGCCAGCAGACGCGCCCCGCTATGCCGACCTGGCCGACGTGAAGGGGCAAGCCGGGGTCAAACGGGTGCTGGAGATCGCCGCTGCGGGCGGCCATTCGCTGCTGATGGTCGGGCCGCCCGGCTCGGGCAAGTCGATGCTGGCGCAGCGCTTTGCCGGTTTGCTGCCGCCCATGTCGGTCGAAGACGCACTGGAGGCGGCGGCATTGGCCAGCCTGGCGGGCCGCTTTGATCTTTCGCGTTGGGCGCAAAGGCCCACCGGCCAGCCGCACCACTCGGCCAGCGCGGTGGCCTTGGTGGGTGGCGGCTCGCCGCCACGCCCGGGCGAGATTTCGCTGGCGCACCACGGGGTGCTGTTTCTGGACGAGTTGCCAGAATTCCCCCGTGCAGCCCTTGAAGCGCTGCGCGAACCGCTGGAGACCGGCACCATCACCATCGCACGGGCAGCCAGACGGGCCGAGTTCCCGGCGCGCTTTCAGCTGATCGCGGCCATGAACCCCTGCCCTTGCGGCTATTTGGGCAGCGCCACACGGGCTTGCCGCTGCTCACCCGACCAGGTCAGCCGCTATCAGGGCAAGCTCAGTGGGCCGCTGCTCGACCGCATCGACCTGCACATTGAAGTGCCCAGCCTGCCCGCGCAAGACTTGCTGAACGCACCACCGGGCGAAAGCACTTCAGAGATCGCCGCCCGCAGTCTGGTGGCACGACAGCGGGCACAGGCCCGACAAGGCTGCGCCAACGCCGCCTTGCAAGGCCAAGCCATCGATGCAGAGGCCCATCTGAGCGAAGGCGCTGCGGCCTTGCTGCAAAAAGCCGCCACCAAGTTGGGATGGAGCGGCCGCAGCACGCACCGCAGCCTGAAGGTGGCCCGCACCATCGCCGACCTGGCGGGCAGCCCAACCATTGAGCCTGCCCACGTGGCCGAAGCGGTGCAATACCGGCGGGTGCTGAAAGAACAGTGACAGCCCGGGGCCCCAGGCCTTCGGATAATGGGGCGATGCACAGCACACGGACCCGCCACTTCTTATCAGCACCATCGGCTTTGGGTTCTTTCAGTGTTTGGCTGTCGCTGCCCCAGCTCATCACCTGGGGCAGCGTGTTCTACACCTTCTCTTTGCTCATGACGCCCCTGGAAGTCGAGCTGGGCATGGGGCGGGCCGAGTCGTCGCTGGCCTTCAGCCTGGCCTTGCTGGCCGAGGGTTTGATGGCCTATCTGGTGGGCCGCTGGATCGACCGAGGCCATGAGCGCAAGGTCATGACCCTGGGCTCGGTCTGGGTGGGCTTGGGCCTGCTGGCGCACAGCCAAGTGCAGTCGGTGGCCGCTTATTACGCCGTGTGGGTGTGGTTGGGCCTGGGGCTTTCGGCCACGCTTTACACGCCGGTGTTTGCCGTCGTCACACGGCGCTTTGCGCAGGACTTTCGCCGCGCCATCATCACCTTGACCTTTTTGGGCGGACTGGCCAGCACGGTGTTCATCCCGCTGGCGAGCTGGTGGATTGAGCTGTGGGGTTGGCGCCAAGCCTTGTGGGCCCTGGCAGCTTTGCAGCTGCTGGTGTGCGCCCCACTGCATGCCTGGCTGCTGCAAGATGCCCCGAAAAAAGCAACTGGCCTACACAGCACGCACGCCGACACGCCCTCTGTGCGCGCCCATTTGCGCCAAGCGCCCTTTTGGCTGCTGGCCGCGTTTTCCATCTTCATGATGGCGGTGACCTCTGCGCTGCCCGCCCACATGATCGCATTGCTGCAAGAGGCACATTTGCCCCCCGCTTGGGTGATCGCCATCCCGGCGGCCATTGGCGTGATCCAGGTGGTGGGTCGCTTGGTGCTGTTTGTCTTCGAGCGTTATTGGGATGTGCACACCGCCAACCGCTGGATCCCCACGCTGATCCCCATGAGCCTGATGGCGCTGTTGATCGGCGGCTTCAACCCCGTGGCTTCGCTGGTGTTTGTGGTGCTGTACGGCCTGGGCAATGGCATGAACACCATCGTCAAAGGCACGGCCATGGCGCAGTACGTGAGCCAAGCCCATGTGGGCCAGCTCAATGGCTTGCTGGGCTTGCCCATTGCGCTGGCCCGCGCCGCAGCGCCTTTGGTGCTCGGCTTGCTGTGGTCACCCGAAAACGGTTACACGCTGGCGCTGTGGTGGTTGCTGCTGGCCAGCCTGCTGGGTTCGGCGGCATTGTGGGCCGCGCAGCGCCACGCCCTGAAAGCGCGTCGCTGACCGACCCCTTAAACCTGCGATGCCAAAGGCAAATTGAGCAAGAGATTTTGCGGTTTGAGTTTGAGCAGGCCCTGTGCGTTCATGGCCAAGCCCAGATAGACGGGCTTGCCCTGCACATCGGCGCGCATGTCTTGCGGGTTGTCAAAGCGCAGCTTGAACAGGCTGATGAGTTGCTGCTGGCGCTTGGCGTCCAGCTCGATGCCCTGGTACAGGTCGTTGAGCAAAGCGGTCGCGGTCACATCCAGCCCCACATGCCAGCGCCAGGCCGGGTCGTCAACTTTTTGCACCGGTTCAATGCTGACTGCCACGCCCAAAAAGTGTTGCACCCACCGCGCCAAAACGATGGACAGTGACTTGAGGCCTGAACGTGCATTGACCATGCTCAGGATCAAACCGTGCGGCAATTCGTTGTGCAACTCGTGCGTCAAATCAAGCATGAAAGCGTAGCGGCCCAGGCCTTCGCGCTGCGCGAAATAACGCTCGGCGTTGTCGGGGTGCAGCACCTTCACATCCACCGCCTTGAGCGGCGCACCGCCTTCGATCAACAGGCGCCCCATCTCGCCCAAACCGCCCGTGGCCTGCAAGGCGTCGAGCGTGTCGCTGTCGCCCGCCAACACGCGGCCGCCTTCGAGCGTGATGCGCTGGCGCCTGAACAACAACTCGGCCGCACGCCAAACCCAGGCATCGTCGGCGTCCGTCAACAGGTGACTGACGATGGCTTGCACCACCACATCGATGAACAGCGGGGGCAGCTGGATGTTGCCGCTCTGAATCCAACCCATGTAGGCCGATTCCAGCGAGCCCGCACGCTCGACGTCGTCCCGAAAGCGCAAGAACAACTCGTAGTTTTCGCGGGCGTCGTCGTCCTTGAAGGCCTGCAGCTTGGCCGGCGCGACCTGCATCAGGGGCGTCTCGAGCAGCGCCTTGTGCAATCGCTCTTCTTCGCGGCACGATTCGGGCACCAGCGCCATTTCGGGACGCTGCAGCCAAAGCCGCCAATAGTCTGGGCTCGGCACCAACCAACCCCGCTCGTTGCGCGTCAGGTGTTGGTGCCCGCAGGCCGTCCAGAAGTTGCGCATGGTGTTTTACAAGTTGGGGGCCAGCAAGCGCTGCAGGTCTTTGACTTGCACGCCGCTGCGCTGCGCGAGGTCTTTCACCTGGTCGTCACCGACTTTGCCGACGTTGAAATACTGCGCCTCGGGGTGGGCGATGTAGAAACCGCTCACGCTGGCCGCAGGCGTCATGGCCAGGCTTTCGGTCAGGCCCATGCCAATGTCTTGGCATTGCAGCAAATCGAACATGGCTTGTTTGGCGCTGTGGTCGGGGCAGGCCGGGTAGCCGGGCGCGGGGCGAATGCCTTGGTATTTTTCGGCAATCAGTTCTTCGTTGCTCAGCGCTTCAGCGGCGGCGTAACCCCACAGGTCGGTGCGCACTTTTTTGTGCAGGCACTCGGCCAGCGCTTCGGCCAAGCGGTCGGCCAGTGACTTGAGCATGATGGCGCTGTAATCGTCGTGCGCGGCTTCAAAAGCAGCGGCGCGTTTGTCAGCACCGATGCCTGCCGTGACGGCGAACACGCCGACATGGTCTTGGCCTGTGGGCGCGACAAAGTCGGCCAGGCAACGGCTGGGGCGCATGACACCATCGATCAGGTGTTTCTCGGTCTGCTGACGCAAGCCGCGCCAGGTCATGGCGACTTGGCTGCGCGATACATCGGTGTAGAGCGCGATGTCGTCGTCATTCACGCTGTTGGCCGGGTACAGGCCCAGCACGGCGTTGGCCGTGACCCAGCGCCCGTCGATGATTTTTTGCAGCATGGCCTGGCCATCGGCATAGACTTTGCGCGCCTGCTCGCCCACCACCTCGTCGTCGAGGATCGCAGGGAAAGGCCCGGCCAAGTCCCAGGTCTGAAAGAAGGGGCCCCAGTCGATGTATTGCGCGATCTCGGCCAGGTCGTAATTTTTGAACACGCGGCGGCCAATGAACTTGGGTGCAGAGGGCACGCCTTGTGACCAGTCGATCGGCGTCTTGTTGGCGCGGGCCTGGGCCAGCGTCCACATGGGGGTTTGCTTTTTGTTGGCGTGCTGCTCGCGCACCTTGTCGTAATCGGCGTTCAAGTCGGCGATGAATTTGGCCGCTTGCTCAGACAACAAGCCTTGCGCCACACCCACGCTGCGCGAGGCATCGGGCACATAGACCACGGGGCCACTGTAGTTGGGCGCGATTTTCACGGCGGTGTGCACGCGGCTGCAGGTGGCGCCGCCAATGAGCAGCGGCATTTGGCGGTCGCGGAAGTACGGGTCTTTTTCCATCTCGGCCGCCACGTACTGCATCTCTTCCAAGCTGGGCGTGATCAAGCCCGACAGGCCAATGATGTCGGCGTTTTCTTCTTTGGCCTTGGCCAAAATTTCATGGCAGGGAACCATCACGCCCATGTTCACCACTTCAAAGTTGTTGCACTGCAAGACCACGGTGACGATGTTCTTGCCAATGTCGTGCACATCGCCTTTGACGGTGGCGATCACGATCTTGCCCTTGGCTTTCACGTCTTCGCCTGCCGCTTCCTTGGCCAGCTTTTCGGCCTCGATGTAGGGCAGCAAATGCGCCACGGCTTGCTTCATCACGCGGGCGCTCTTGACCACTTGCGGCAAGAACATCTTGCCCTGGCCGAACAGGTCACCGACCACGTTCATGCCGTCCATCAGCGGGCCTTCGATCACATGCAGCGGGCGACCGCCCTTGGCCAAAATCTCGCGGTAGGCCTCTTCGGTGTCGTCGCTGATGAAGTCGGTGATGCCATGCACCAGCGAATGACTCAAACGCTGCGCCACGCCCACAGGCGCATCGGGTGTGCCACGCCAAGCCAGTTTGGTGCTCTCGTCTTTGGCCGCGCCCTTGGCGCTGTCGGCCACTTCGACCAAACGCTCGCCCGCATCAGGGCGGCGGTTCAGCACCACGTCTTCGACGCGCTCGCGCAGCGTGGGCTCCAGATCGTCGTACACGCCGACCATGCCCGCGTTCACAATGCCCATGTCCATGCCCGCTTGGATCGCGTGGTACAGGAACACGGTGTGGATGGCTTCGCGCACCGGGTCGTTGCCGCGGAATGAAAAACTCACGTTGGACACGCCGCCCGACACCTTGGCGCCCGGCAGGTTCTGCTTGATCCAGCGCGTGGCCTCGATGAAGTCCACCGCGTAGTTGTTGTGCTCTTCGATGCCGGTGGCGATCGCAAAAATGTTCGGGTCAAAAATGATGTCTTCGGGCGGGAAGCCGACCTCATCCACCAGCACACGGTAAGCGCGTTCACAAATCTCGATCTTGCGCTCGTAAGTGTCGGCTTGGCCTTTTTCATCAAACGCCATCACCACAGCCGCTGCGCCGTAGCGCTTGACCAGCTTGGCCTGGCGCTTGAACTCTTCCAAGCCCTCTTTCATGCTGATCGAGTTGACGATACCCTTGCCCTGGATGCAGCGCAGACCGGCTTCGATCACGGTCCATTTGCTCGAATCCACCATCACCGGCACGCGGGCGATGTCGGGCTCACCGGCCATCAGGTTCAAAAACCGCACCATGGCCGCTTGGCTGTCGAGCATGGCTTCGTCCATGTTCACGTCGATGACCTGCGCACCGTTTTCGACCTGCTGACGCGCCACGGCCAAAGCCTGCTCGTACTCGCCGTTCAGGATCATGCGGGCAAAGGCCTTGGAGCCGGTCACGTTGGTGCGCTCGCCTACGTTGACGAACAGCGAACCGCTGCCGATGGAGACAGGCTCCAGACCGGACAACTTCATGGGGGGAACAGACAGGATTTCAGACGCGACAACAGACACAGACTCACCTTGGGGCTACAGGTGAGCGTCGTTGTGCAAAACAATCAGGAATTGAAGGCCCCAAGCCTGACCTGCGGCGCCTGAAAGGCGGCG
The DNA here is from genome assembly GCF_030053395.1 of Limnohabitans lacus. Lineage (GTDB taxonomy): Bacteria > Pseudomonadota > Gammaproteobacteria > Burkholderiales > Burkholderiaceae_C > Limnohabitans_A > Limnohabitans_A lacus. The sequence continues at coordinate 173,682 of NZ_JASGBH010000008.1, forward strand.
GGCTGCAACGCTCCTTGGGAAGGTCAGGATTTTAACCGTTCATGCCTTCGGCCCTGAACCAAAGACTCTCTTGAATGTCGTGTGCTTGGCATCCACCCAAGTCCGGGTCATATCGCCATTCGCTTCCAGCGCCTCGTAAATGGCACGAATCAATGCGTCATCCACCACCTTGGCCGTCCGAAGTTTGGCCAACAACTCGAAGCCATGCCAGACCTTGATGTCTGGAAAATCCTTCACCAACTCGTGCATGCCCAAGTCATCGGTCACAACAACAGCAAGCTTGACTTGACCAAACGCCAGCAACCAGCAATCAGCTTCCCCTGGTGGTGACCGCCCAGAAGAAGTGAATCTGTCCAAATCCATCCGAGCCCAACCCAACAAGACGCTTTGCGCGGCTTCAACTTGCGCCTTTTCAGACGCGGTCAGTCTGACCTGTTTGGCTATCCGCTCCTGCGCATGCTCGGTCTGGTCAAACCACGGATTGCGAAACTGCAGATGCGGGTTGCGGTGCACCTCGTCTTCGGTGACTTTGAGGATGGTCAGTACATACGGCACCTGCCCGAACTTCAACCCAACAAAGGGCCTGACTCGCTTGGCCAGCCGAAGGTAAGTATTGGTGTCGAGCAGGACAAGCGTCGTCAATCGACCAACTCCCCATGCAGTGCTATCGCGTCTTGCATGGGTATGTCCATCACCTGTTGGATATAGCCCGTCCCTGTTTCTTTCTTTTTAATCATCTTCTGCAACGACTCGAAAAACGCACTCTTGAAGGTGTTCTTCGTTGCAGCGATGTATGCCCCGGGCTCTGCTGGCACGGGTGCAAACAACTCTTCGCTCATGGTTTTGCCACGCTGAATCTGGCGCATCTGATGGATTTGCTCAGCCGTGTGGCGCAGTGGCGGCAAATCCTGGGAATGGGCATAGCGGTTCACTTCAGAAAACACACTAAACACAGAAATCCCGTATGCCTTGGCTTGCTCCGTCAACACCTTGGCCTCGGTCGTCTTGTTGCCTGTCCCGGCGTGTCCATAAGTCTTGCTTGCCACCGCCCGAGGGAACAGCAAAGCACCGGCAAAGGCATCGGCGAAGTCTTCGCCAGCCTCTTTGCCTGCTAAGTCCGGCGTGTACACATGCGCCAGCTCGTGCGCCATCCAGAACTTGAAGTCTTCCTGATGGGTGTCGAGGTTCAAAAAGATGAACGTGACATTCTCTTGTGGCAACAAGATATGCAATGCGTTTTTGTGGTTCTGTTTTTGGCCCCACAGCACGGGGGCGACCACTGCGCCATTGGCCCCAAATTCACCAATCAGGTCGTGATACGCCACAGCGGCCTCTTCACCCAAACCCAAACGTGCACGGACTTGGCTGACCACCGCCTGCAAAGGCTCGTAATCGGTGCTGGGTGCCGTCAATTGCAGTCGCAAGGCAGGCATGGGAGGCAAGAAAGGCACCAATGCCTTGAGCAAGGCGCCCATCACCATGGCTTTGTCAATGTGGGCATCTGTGGTCTTGGCCCCTGCTTTTTTGCGGAACGCGACCACAGGCTGGCCGACCGTGTGGGTTTTGACCAGCTTGTCAAAACCCAGCTGCAAGGTGGTGGCCAGTTTGAGCAATTTGTCGGGGCGGGGAAAGTCTGAGCCCTTGAGCCAGTTGGTCACCGACTGCGCCGTGACCCCCAGCGCTTCGGCCAGGTCTTTTTGCTTCCACCCACGCGCTTGCAGTGATTGCTTGATGTTTTCGCTGTGGATAACTTTGTGCATAGGCGGGGAATTATGCATCACAAACGCGATAAATCAACTTTAATCAACTTTTACTCACGGAAATTTCAATTCCAAAGCCGCCTTCGTTGATGGGGTGTGAAGTGTGGGGCCACATCACCCGTACAAAGTAACCGGCTTGCTCGGGGTGACGCCACATTAAGGCTGCCCAAACAACTTCCCTTGCCCTTCAGATTGCCGTTTCCCAAAGCGATGCCGTTTGCCTTGGAGAGTCTCTTGCCCGAGTCCGCCGTCTGATTTCGACAGCACTGTCGTTACTGTGTAGCCTGTGATAACAGCTTCACCAATTTCATCCACTTTTCGGTGAATATTCAGTACGCACTCAATAGTGCTCCCGTGTTGAAAACTCACTTTTCCTGTCAAAACATCCGACTTGAATGCTTCATCCCCCATGGCAAAGGTGATGCGTTCACCGAGGTACGCGCCCTTCCATTGGTACTTCCCTTCTTTCAATACCGGCGCAATGATTTCTAGCTGTGCAGGGTCAACCACCTCCAGGGGCAGCTTGTCAGTTAGCAAGACAAATTTCTGAAAGGCACTTCTTTCCACCCGATGCTCAATGAGGGGGTGATCTGCGCCTTCGGGGATGTCGCCCAGGCTCAACGCCGTTACCTTGTCGTATCCCAAAAGTTGCCGATAAAAATTGGACCTGCGGGTCACCACTTTCACATCACCATCAACCAAGCTCGCAACATCACTGACAGACTTATCTTTGATATCACCAGTGCCGATTTCGCGCTTTAACTTTTGTATGGCTAACCGTTTCTCTTCAATCGTCAACTTCTGAACCTCTTTGTTCAGCGCATCCATTTCCGGATCACTTACCGGAATTCTTGAAAATACCAATGTCACTACCAATGCAAGAAAGGTCAGTTGCTTGTCGTTGTTACCTAGAAAACGCCAGACTTCACGCAGACCGCCCTCGCGATATGCACTGGACTCCAGCTCGGCAGATAAACCCAAAAGCTGCGCAATTTGTGCAAATGCAGCAAGCGCTCCCTGATGGCCACCCAAATTCCCCCACTTATGGCCACCTCAAACTCCCCCACCTGAATTGATCGGGGACAGGGTCTCAACGCCGACACCGTCGGCACCTGTGGGCAGGACGCATGTTCCGGCT
>NZ_JASGBH010000009.1 GCF_030053395.1 Limnohabitans lacus
AGCCGGAACATGCGTCCTGCCCACAGGTGCCGACGGTGTCGGCGTTGAGACCCTGTCCCCGATCAATTCAGGTGGGGGAGTTTGAGGTGGCCATAAGTGGGGGAATTTGGGTGGCCATCAGGGGCAGAATTCATGATCCAGTCCTTTGGCCTGATTCTCAACCTGTACTTTTGAGAGGAAAACTCATGAAATTAACTTCGACCACCTTCGCTTAAATGTTAATGGCATCGAGCATCGTATTCGCAGCAGACCAACATGACCATGGTCATGAAGACAAGACTTTACATGGAGGTTTAGTCACGGAAATCAAAAATGTGGATTACGAGCTCGTGGCCAAACCAGATGTGTTGCAGCTGTATTTACGCGATCACGGGAATCCATTTGATGTCAGCAAGGCAACTGCCAAAGTCACTTTGCTGTCAGGCAGTTATAAGCACGAGGTTGAACTGAAGTCGTCGAGTGACAAGTTGGAAGCCCAGGGCAGTTTCAAGGTTACGCCCGGCACGAAGGTTGTCGCACAGGTGAGTCTTGCGGGCAAGCTGGCAACGGCGCTATTTGTTCTGAAATGACGTAAAGGCCAAGACGGACCTTCTTGGCCACCTTCTTTACATTACCCTATCCTCTTAAAAAAAATCAACAGACTTGAATAGCTGGAGCTGATTGATCTCAATGATTTCCGCTGCGACTGTGTGCCCCATGAACATGGCCCAAGCGGGTGGTTGACTCGTGATCCTGGCGCGATGCAGTAGACAACTCACTCAAGATGCCACATTGGCTGGTCATGGCTTATTTCACCTTAGCTTTTGAAGGATTCATTTGAATCGTTATTTCAAGGATTACGGCGGTATTTAAAAGGCGACGATGCAATTTTTCCGTGAGGCGCGGCTACTTCAATGAGTTGCACATTTCATGTGCGTAATCGGTCGAATTCTGTGCGAGCCGTTTTTGCCAGTCATGCTTCGCAGTCGCATTGCCGGATCGTTTCGACCTGACTATGGGGGATTTTGGTCAGCTCTTCAATAGTCATACTTGCAAATGAAGCGTCAGCAGTTTGGTTCGAGATGTCACATTAGCTGCTTGACATTGTAGTGGCTACAGGGTGTCTAATCTGCTTGGTATGAAAGTGCTTATGAACTCAACTGAATAATGCTGTCGAGTTGACAGCTCCTGCGGCCTAGGGCGTGGCTGTGGAACGTCGCCCGCCTTGAGTGAGGGAGTGCACCAGCTTGTGAAGGTTGGGGTAGATTTCATAAATCCAATGGACGGGTTCCGGACTCAATGAAGGTGAAAAATGACAAAAAAACTAAAAATCGCCTTGGCCGCCGTGTCGCTGATGGCTCTTGCCACTGCGGTCCTGGTGTGGGGACCATGGCGCGACAAAGGCCTTGGAGACGGTTTCGTCAGCGGCAATGGACGCATTGAGGCAACCGAAATCGCTGTTGCTACCAAGCTTGCCGGGAGAGTTAAAGATATCTTGGTCAGTGAAGGCCAGTTCGTCAAGGCAGGCCAGCAGTTGGCGCACATGGAAATCGAGAGCCTGCAGGCGCAACGCGCGGAAGCGCAGGCACGGCTGCAGCAGGCCCACGAAGCCGTCAGCGGCGCCGAGGCGCAGGTGGCCCTGCGTCAGAGCGACTACCAAGCCGCATTGGCCTTAGTGGCGCAACGGGAAAGTGACCTTGACGCCGCGCAACGTCGCTTACCACGCTCGGAGAAGCTGGCCAAGGATGGGTTCTTCTCTGGCCAGACGCTTGATGAAGACCGCGCTCGCGTGCGCAGCCTGCAAGCCGCCGTGGCGGCTGCCCGCGCTCAAGCCTCAGCTGCCCAAGCTGGTATTGCTGCTGCGCGCACCCAGGTGTCCGGCTCAAAGGCTAATGTCAGGGCGCTGGATGCCACGTTGGATCGAATCGATGTAGAGCTGGCCGACAGCGCTCTTAAGGCACCGCGCGACGGACGTGTGCAGTATCTGGTTGCGCACCCCGGGGAGGTCGTGGGTCCAGGCGGGCGCGTGCTCAACCTGATCGACCTGTCTGACGTCTACATGACGTTCTTTTTGCCCGAAACCGTGGCTGGCCGGGTGGCGCTCGGCAGCGAGGTGCGCATCCTGCTCGATGCCGCCCCGCAGTATGTGATTCCTGCCAAGGTTTCATTCGTGGCTAGTTCCGCACAGTTCACACCGAAGTCGGTGGAGACGGCGAGTGAACGGCAGAAGCTGATGTTCCGCGTGCGGGCTCAGATCGACCGCGACTTGCTTTTGCGTCATCTGGAGCAGGTCAAGACGGGCTTGCCGGGCGTTGCTTGGCTCAAGCTTGATGCCAATGCACCGTGGCCAGCACAGATGGCCGTGAAGGTCGGGCAGTGACACAGGCGCAAGTGTTGACCCCGGTCGCTCGGCTGTCAGGGGTGAGCCTGCACTACAAGAAGGCAATCGCACTCGAAGAGGTGACGCTGGACCTACCCGCTGCTTGCATGGTCGGCGTGATCGGTCCAGATGGCGTGGGCAAATCCAGCCTGCTGGCCTTGATCGCCGGTGCGCGTGAGATTCAGCGGGGTCGTATCGAAGTGCTGGGTGGCGATATGGCAAAGCGTCAGCATCGCCAAAAGGTGTGCCCGAACATCGCCTACATGCCCCAAGGATTAGGCAAGAACCTCTACCCCACCTTGTCGGTCGAAGAAAATCTGCAATTCTTCGCCCGCCTGTTCGGCCACGAAGCCGCTGAGCGCCGTCGTCGCATCGATGAACTCACCCGCAGCACTGGCCTCTACCCATTTTTGAACCGACCGGTCGGCAAGTTGTCCGGCGGCATGAAGCAAAAGCTTGGGCTGTGCTGTGCGCTCATCCACGATCCGGATCTGCTGATTCTTGACGAGCCAACCACCGGCGTAGATCCGCTAGCCCGCGCACAGTTCTGGGACCTGATTGCCAGTAGCCGCTTTGGCGGTTGAGATCGGGAGAGACATCGAAGAACTGGGCATCTGCCAGCCAACCGTCGCTGTAGGCGAATTGAGAGAACTCCCGTTGGCCGTCCTTGACGAAGATGAGCCGTCCCAGCGGTTTTTCCGCTTTGCCAAGAAAGACGTCCAGCTGGGTGCGCTGGCTCGCCTGTTTGAAAGCAGGTTTTGTGGCCATCAAAACGCTCCTGACTCTGGCGACTTACGGGACTTGCGAACGCGCTGGGGCAACTTTTCATCCATCAAGGTCAGACCAATGGTGTCCTGGGGGGTGTCTAGCAGTTGATCGAGTTTGTCGAGCTCGCCAAACACCTGCAAGGCCCGGGCGAAATGAACCAGTGCGGTGCCAGGGTGGCCAGCCTCCATTCGCCGCACGGTGTGGGCGGATGCGCCAATGCGTTCTGCCAGATCTTCCTGTGTCAGGTGCCTGCGCCGACGCGCAAGCGAAATCGCCTGGCCCAGACGGGTCAGGCTGCGCGTGACAGGCAGCGGTGCAGGAGATAAGGATTTCATTTAAGGCGAATTTTATGGCGTTCTATCAATTTTAGCAACGCATATATGCATGTTTATTTGGATTTGGCTATGAAATTTACTCTGCTATTGGGAGGTGGCCGATCCAACGCGTCCTGCTCATCGAGCATCAGGTCGGGATTAAGGAACTGGAGATATCGCCAAAGTTCCTTGATCAGTTCCTTATCAGTTCCCCATTGATTTTCTGAAATAGCAGCGTTGTCCCCCAACTCTTCGAAAGGAGTGACCATGCTGCTAGCAACACCAGCGCCCTTGGTGCCGAATCGTCTCGGTGCCGCGATCCCCGAGCCTGCCAATCCCCCTCGTCAAGTCCTCAGCGAGGTCGATCTGGCCGTGCGCTGGGGGATGAGCCCCAAGACCCTCCAACGTTGGCGAATGGAAGGGCGCGGGCCGCACTACCTGAAGCTCGGCAAGCGGGTGAACTATCCCCTCAATGCCGTGATCGCCTTCGAGAACTTCGTCCAGCACGTCTCCACATCGCAACGTGCCCCCGCCTGAGGAATAGCCCCATGAACCACCTTCAACTTCAACAGGCGGCGCTGCCCGACCTCTCCGAGAGCCAGATCAGCCGTCTGCCCAAAGACCAGCTGGCCCATTTCAGCAACGCGGTGCAGCAGCTCCATGACTGGACGCTGCAGATGCGTGGCCGGATCAACCGGGCCATGGAAATTCGTTACGCCGACCAGATCCGCCATGCCGCAAGTCTTGGCCAGGAGGAAGCGGCCAGGTTCCGCATCGATGACGGTGACCTGCAGATCGATGTCTCGCAACCCAAAGAAATCGTCTGGGACCAGCAGCACCTGTCCCAGATCGCCGAACGGATGGTCGTTGCCGGTGACCGGGTGCAGGACTTCATGCAGGTCCAGTTCTCGGTGGCCGAGCAGGACTATGCCCGCTGGCACCCGCTGCTGCGCGCGGCCTTCCAGCCAGCCCGCAAGGAGCTGATCACCGAACCCACCTTCCAGATCCGCTGGGTCGGCGATGTCCAGCTTTGAGCCGCTGGCAGCCCGAACCAACTCGAACACAACCCGCAATCAACAGGAAAACTTCAATGAACCACGACAGCTATAACCAGGCCGCGACCTATGGCCAATCTTCGACCCACGGCGCACCGGGCACCTGGTGTGACTTCAATGACGCCGATGCCCAGCAAGGCGAGTTCAACCTGATCCCTAAAGGCACCCAGGCCTTGGTGCGCATGGCCATCAAACCCGGTGGCTATGACGATGCCAGCAGGGGCTGGACGGGCGGCTACGCCACAGCATCGGATGAAACCGGCGCGGTGTTCCTCTCTTGTGAATTCGTGCTGCTCACAGGCCCGTTTGCCAAGCGAAAGATCTGGAGCAATGTTGGCCTGCACTCCAACAAGGGCCCGACCTGGGCGCAGATGGGGCGCAGTTTCATCAAGGCGGTGCTCAACAGTTCGCGCAACATTCACCCCGATGACGCATCCCCCGAGGCGCAGCGTGCCCGTCAGATCCGCAGCTTTGGTGACCTCGATGGGGCTGAATTCGCAGCCCGTATCGGCATTGAAAAGGACGGGCAGGGCGAGTACCGCAACATCATCCGATTGGTGATTGAGCCCGATCACAAGGAATATGCAGAGCTGATGCAGACCAAGCTGCAACGCGAGGGGGGCATGGGCGGGGGCTCTGGTGGGGGCCACGGCTCCGGTGGGGCCCCGGCAGCGGCAGTTCCCGCATCAGCGGCTCCAGCCCCCCAGCCTGGGGCCAGCTACCCCCCCCGTCCCAGCAACGCGCAGTCTCGGCCTGCTTGGGCGCAGTGATGGCGGCTGTGCATGAAATGCTGGGTATGTTCCCGTCAAGCCAAAGGCTTCGGCCATGTGGATCTTCGCTTCAAGGTGGGGCACCCCAAGCGGTATCCCATCGACTGGATCTTCTGCTCGTTGCGCTGTCAGGCCTGTTTCCACCGGCTTTACGCAGCCGGTGTGCGCTGCCTCGAGCGCGAGGGCGTCTTGCCAACAGGAGCTGGCGTGATTGATCCATCGCAAGCCGAGCTGGCCGCCATGCAGCAGTGCCTCAAGCCGCTGGGCGAGGCAGCCAGCGAGATCGGCATGGACCGACCGCTGTCGAGCTACACCCAGCAAGAGGCCCTGCGGCTGATCAATGCCGTGGTCACGACCTATGTCGAGACCATGGTGCAAGAGCACGAACGCAGCAAGTACCCGCCCGTTCGCATGCAACTGGACACATCGCCCACGGGCTGAGTGTCCTGATCTACCGGGACACCTCCCGGATCCTATTTCTTCAACCAATGCGGGTGGCTCAAACCACCTGCAGGGACGACTGTTTTCATGAACAACACCAATTCAACGATTTCCGCAGCATTGCAGTCGCCATCTGCAGCCGGTGACACCACGGATGAGCCATTCGTGACAGCCGAGCAGGCATCAACAGCACTGAATTTGCCGCTGTATTACTTCCTCGACGCCCGCAAGCGGGCAGCCCTCGGGATCCCGTATTACTCCATCAGTCGCCTGGTGCGTTATCGCCTGCGGGAGCTGCACAAGTGGCAGGTCCGGTACGCCGCCGAGCAGGCGGCGCTAGCGGCGAATCAGGCAAAAGCTCCAGTAGGGGGTGCGCATGCTTGATTTCAACGATGCGCCTGGTGGCAAAGCGCGCAAGGCGCCAGAGGACGGTGCAACTGCTGCCCGAGAAAAAGATGAAATCCGCGCGGCCCTGAACGACCAGTTGCCCCTGCTGGCTCTGGACATCTGGCCCTCAGGCAAGCGTCGCCAGAACAAATACCTGGTGGGGGACGTGATGGGTGGCCCGGGCGACAGCCTGGAGCTACTACTGTCTGGACCCAAGGCGGGCCTGTGGACAGACCGTGCCACGGACGAGGGCGGAGACATCCTGGACCTCATCGCCCGTTACTACAACCTCGATGTGCAGGCCCAGTTCCCGCAGGTGCTCGAACGGGCCAGAAGCTGGCTCGGTCGTGTTTCGGCCATGCCAGCCAGCGCCGTCGCTGAAAGCAAGGCCAAGCCACCAGCCGTGGATGAGCTCGGCCCCGCAACGGCCAAGTGGGACTACCAGGACGCAAGCGGCAAACTGATTGCCGTCGTGTACCGCTACGACCCCGAGCCCGGCCGCAAGGAGTTCAGACCCTGGGATGTGCGTCGCCGAAAGATGACCCCGCCCGAGCCTCGTCCGCTGTACAACCAGCCGGGCATGCTCAAGGCCGAGCAGGTTGTGATGGTCGAAGGCGAGAAGTGCGCGCAGGCCCTGATCGACCTGGGTGTGTGTGCCACCACGGCCATGCATGGTGCCAATGCCCCGGTAGCCAAGACGGACTGGTCTCCTCTGTCGGGCAAGCACGTCCTCATCTGGCCAGATCGGGACAAGCCCGGCTGGCACTACGCCGACCAGGCATCGCAGGCCATCTTGCAGGCAGGGGCCCGGTCGTGCGTGATCCTGCAGCCTCCGGCAGAAAAGCCCGAAGGCTGGGATGCGGCCGATGCGGTGCTCGATGGCTTTGACATCGCTGGGTTTCTGGCCGTGGGCGAACGTGTCCCGGTGGTGCAGCAGACCGATGTCCTTGCCCCCTTGCAGCTGGTCGATGGCATCGACTACACCAACGAGGATGGGCTGGACATGGCCTTTTCTCATCAGTTCGCCGAGGACTGGCGCTACTGCGCGCCCTGGGGCAAGTGGCTCGTGTGGAACGGTGTTCGCTGGAACGTCGACAAGTCCCTGTACGTGATGTACCTCTCGCGCCTGATGTGCCGGATGGCATCGATCCACGCCGATGGTTCCAAGCTCAAGGGACGACTCGCCAGCGCTGGAACGGTCTCCGCGATCGAGCGGCTTGCCCGTTCGGATGTGCGCCACAGCGCCACGGTCGAGGAGTGGGATGCCCATGCATGGCTGCTCAACACCCCGGGCGGCATCGTTGATCTGCGCACGGGCGCCCGTGGGCCCCATGACCGTGGGCGGCGCATGACCAAGGTGACCACGGCCACGCCGCAAGGCGAGTGTCCGGTCTGGCGTAACTTTCTGGTGAACGTGACAGGAGGCGATGAGGAGCTACAGGTTTACCTGCAGCGTGTGGTGGGCTACTGCCTGACCGGCGACATCAGCACCCACGCATTGTTCTTTCTGTACGGCACGGGGGCTAACGGCAAGTCAGTGTTCGTGAACGTGATCTCCACGGTGCTGGGCGACTATGCAGCCAACGCGCCGATGGACACTTTCATGGAGTCGCGCTCGGACCGGCATCCCACCGATCTGGCCGGTCTGCGCGGTGCCCGTTTCGTCTCGGCGACAGAAACCGAGCAGGGCAGGCGCTGGAACGAATCCAAGATCAAGGCGATCACGGGTGGTGACGACATCACGGCCCGCCTGATGCACCAGGACTTCTTCACCTACAGGCCGCAGTTCAAGCTCCTGATTGCTGGCAACCACAAGCCCGCGATCCGCAACATCGACGAGGCCATGCGCCGCCGCATGCACCTGATCCCTTTCACGATCACGGTCCCCCCGGAAAAGCGCGATCCCTTGCTCACCGAGAAGCTCCTGGCTGAACGGGATGGAATTCTGGCCTGGGCCGTGCAGGGATGCCTGCTCTGGCAGAGCCAGGGTCTCAAACAGCCCCAGTCTGTGATGGCCGCAACCGAAGAGTACTTCGAGGCCGAGGACGCCATGGGCCGGTGGATTGCCGAGCGCTGCAACCTGGGGCCCAGCCTCAAGGCACTGACAGCCACGCTTTTCAACGACTGGAAGCAGTGGTCAGAGCTCAGTGGCGAATACACAGGCACGCAGCGCCGGTTTTCGGATGCCTTGCTGGCCAGACGTTTGGACAAGTGGCGCAACACCATGGGTGTGCGTGGCTACCAGGGCATCGACCTCAAACAGCCCACTGCCTTGCCTTCCAGGTCCTATCCCTACAACGATGATTGAGAGAAAAATTCAATGAAAAAGATTTCAGAAATCGGCTTTCCGACGCTACTGACGGGTCATTACATTGGTTCTTTACGCGGGCGCGTAGACGCGCATAAAGAGGTGGAGTGTTATCCACCGTCAAGAGCGTCGGTCACATTGTCAAAACCGGACAAGTCCGCTTTTGACTTTCCAGCGGCGCATCGGAATATTTCGTTTGGAGGGCAGGTATGAAGATCCCTCCAGCGCGTTACCCATCGCCCCTTGGGCGCCTGCAGGCCACTCCCATGGATGTCGAGGCGACCAAGCGCCAGGGATGGCGCGAACAGCACATCCTGGTCATCTCCCATGATGACGAGCGCCTGGACTTTCTGGAGCGCCAGCTCATTCGCAGCATTGGCGAGCGGCTCTATGGTCAAGGCCATGGACAGGGTCAACCCAAGGGAGGTGGCCATGGTTGAAGTCTGGACAGTCGAGTCGGTGGCAGACCGGTTTGTGGATGCGGCCCGAACCGCCAGGCGCCTGCCGCGCGTGATGGTGCAGGGCTACGCCAGCACCTGGCCCATCGTGATTCTTCCAAGCGATGCCTACCCGGATCCGCACAAGGTGTACCGATTGCCGCCCCCGTCCCCTCAAGATGTGGAGCGAATGCTCGAAGTCATGCGCTGGGTGCAGATGCTTGAGCTCGATGAACGGCATCTGGTGTGGATGCGGGCCAAGCGCTTTGACTGGGTGGAGATCAGCAAGCGCTTTGCCTGTGACCGCACCACGGCATGGAGACGCTGGAAGCGGGACATGCAGGTGGTGGCCGATCTGCTCAACAAGAGGGGGGAGCCAGCCAAACCGTGAGGCGCTCCAACCAGATGGGAAATTAGCGTGTTTTGGCGTGCATACGCGGCGCAATTCAAACTCGGTAGTGAATGCGCGGTTTTTGGGGTCAAAACACGCTGCAACATTTCGGCGATTTGCAGCTACATTTTCATCTACGGTGGACAAACGAGTGCAGAGACAGTGATGACAGTCACACACAGTCGATGACACCTCGAAACTTCCCCGAAACAGTCGAGGAATAGTCAAAGACAGTTGATGACATCGACGTCTACTGACTGTTGTCCGACTCCTATCGATGAACTTCGATTTCTCCAGAGGCCTCGTACTCCGCCAGCTTTTCAAGCGGCAGGTACACGGTCGGTTTTCCCTCGCGGAGAACTTCCAGACGGCTATGAATTTCTGATCCCACTTCGTAGGTCCCAGCAATCAGCGGCGTAAAGCCTGCTCCGGATGCTGTGGCCTCAGTCGGGCTTTTGCGGGCCAGAACCCCGCGAACTACTTTGATTTGCACTGCAGAACATTCTCGTTTTGCGGTCGATTTTACCGGTCACCCCTATGAATCATCCTGAGATCCGAATGGTCCCAGTGGACGCGCTCGTCCCCTACGCACGCAATGCCCGAACCCACAGCGATGCCCAAGTGGCACAGATCGCGGCCTCGATCACCGAGTTTGGCTGGACCAACCCGATCCTCACGGACGGTGCTAAGGGCGTGATTGCTGGTCACGGTCGCTTGATGGCTGCGCGCAAGCTCGGTCTCAAGGATGTGCCGGTCATTGAGCTGGGGCACCTGACGCCCGAGCAGAAGAAGGCCTACATCCTGGCCGACAACCGGTTAGCCGAAAACGCTGGCTGGGATGACGAGCTCTTGAAACTCGAGTTGGCCGAGCTCAAAGCAGCCGACTTCGATCTGGACCTGATGGGTTTCACCGACAAGGAGCTCGAAGAGCTGCTCAACGGCGACGAGTCAGGCGGTGGTTTGACTGAGGATGATGCAATCCCAGAAGCACCAGTAGATCCTGTTTCCAGACCTGGGGACTTGTGGATTCTCGGCAACCACCGCCTCCTTTGTGGCGACTCAACGATCCTGTCGGATGTGGAGCGCCTCATGGGTGGCCAACTGGCCGACATGGCCTTCACTGATCCACCCTACAACGTGGACTACGGCAACAGCGCCAAGGACAAGATGCGCGGCAAAGATCGGCGCATCATGAACGACGATCTGGGTGAGGGGTTCTTCCAGTTCCTCTACGACTCCTGTCTGAACCTGCTCCTGGTTACCAAGGGTGCCTGCTACGTGTGCATGAGCTCGTCGGAGCTGCACACCCTGCAAAAGGCCTGGATCAAGGCAGGGGGTAAGTGGTCCACGTTCATCATCTGGGCCAAGAACACTTTCACGCTTGGGCGCGCGGATTACCAGCGCCAGTACGAGCCCATCCTGTATGGCTGGAAACAGGGCACGGACCACTTCTGGTGCGGCGACCGGGACCAGTCAGACATCTGGAACTACAACAAGCCCCGGGTCAACGACCTGCACCCGACCATGAAGCCGGTCGAGCTGGTCGAGCGGGCCATCAAGAATTCCTCGAAGAGCCGGGACATCGTTCTGGACCTGTTTGGAGGTTCGGGCACCACCCTGATCGCCAGCGAAAAGACTGGGCGTCAGGCTCGACTCATTGAGCTCGATCCCAAGTTCGTGGACGTGATCATCAAACGCTGGGAGGACTACACCGGCCAGCAAGCGGTGCGTGAGGACGATGGCGTGAAATTCGGTGAGCTGGCCATCAGTGCAGCTATTGCACAGGGGCAGGGTGCCCCTGCGGTGGCTAGTGCCTGATCTCAGTTGCCCGAGAAATTCGGGTACAAGTCGCCACTCGTGATGTCGGCGTTGTAGGTGAGCTGGTCAAACTCGCCGCGCTCGTCAGCCAGGTACACGCCCCCGACCGACTGGATGGCGACTCCGTATTTGCGGGTGAGGGCGGTCAATTCGGCGATGAAGCGGTCGTAGTTGTTTTCGACTTGCGTTGTGGTGTTGATGGCTGCCATTTGGTTCTCCTTGTTGCGATGACTGTATGAACGCTCTACCTGCGTGAGAAGTAATGCGATTCATCCAATCTTTCTGATCAGTTGCTTTTTTGTGACTGATCAGCCCAGACGCGCGAGGTAGCGAACGCTGTCTCCTCCGGATGGATCGATGAACAAGTAAGGGCGACCAGGTGCGTGCACCATCACGCACAACCGGCCATCCCAGTAATCGCCTCCCTTGCCTTTGAGCCAGTCGCGAGACTTGCCAAGGTTCAATTTGAAGCCATCAAATTCTTCGGGATCCATCTCCCGGATCTCGGTCACGTAGACCGCCTCGACGCCGCAAGCGGCAATGTCGGAGATGTCTGTAGGCTTGCGGCCAAAGGGCAGCGGGATGCTGAGCTTTTGGACCTGCAATTCGCGGCCATCGAAGTTGATGGTCGTGGGCTTGGATTCGATGGTGATAGTGATGGGGTTCATGAGGTCCTCAAACGGTTGTGGTGGTGATTCGGTAGACGCGGTCTGTGCCGGTCTGCTTCTCTGAGGTGATTTCTAGCCCCAGCTTCTTTTTGAGTGCGCCTGCCATCGCACCGCGCACGGTGTGAACCTGCCAGCCTGTTGCCTCGGTCATCTGCGGCAGCGTGGCGCCCTCGGCGCGGCTGAGCAGCCCGATCAGCACGGCTTGCTTGGTGCCTTCGCGTGTTGTGCGTGGTGGCTGAGTGGTGATGCCAATCTCTTGCAACCCTGTGGCTGTGGCCACGTACACCTCGGGCTCTGAAGCGCTGGCCTCAATCAGCTGTGCGTTGCGCATGGCCGTGAGCACCTTGATGCGTGCACCACCCTTGAGGGTGTCAGGGAAGTTGGTCAGTTTCTTTTGTGGATGCTGCGCAGCGGCTTCAAGCAGCGCGCGTTGGGTGTCCGTGAGTTTCATTGTTTACCCTTCGATGTTGTTGATGTGTTTTTTGCTGCTTCGATCCCTGCGGCGTAAGCAGCCTCCAGTGCGCCCTTGATGGACCAGACTGCTACGTCGTGAAAGTCCAGGCGATCGCGGTGCTGGGTCTCCAGCGTTTCGATGAACAAGTGCTCTTTGGCGATCTGCTCCAGCAGCTTGTTCAGGTCTTTGTTTTGTTTCATTGGGTGATTCCTTTCGTTAATCCAATGTGATGGATTGACGCTCTGAATCAAGATGAAGCCAAGTCAATTTTTCGAGCTGTCGCTTATTCCTTGAAAGCCGATTGAGATGCCGCGAAGTGCGCCCACTCCATGCAGATATCCTGGTTGCGCGCAGGTGCTGAACGTGCCCGGCTACTGCACCAATCACCAGCCCCAAGTGCACCGTGAGTACGGGCGTGCGCGGCGTGGGTTCGATACCGAGCTGGGCTTCTATCAATCGGCCAGGTGGCGCAACACACGTGCAGCGGTGCTACGGGATAACCCGCTTTGCTGCAGGTGCCAGGCCAAGGGCTTGTTGCAACCAGCCAAGGTGGTCGATCACATCGTTCCGGTCAAGCAAGGCGGTGAGCGCTTTGAGCGAGCGAACCTGCAGAGCCTGTGCGTGCCCTGTCACAACGCCAAGACCGCCTCAGAGACGGCATCCCTGCGCAACCAGGCCCCGTCCTGAGGGGGTAGGGGGTCTGAATCTCTACAGACTGACGCCCAAGATGCGTGGGCTTGCGCAAATTTTTGTGCGTGCAAATTGAACAAGGGGGGGTATCCCCTTTTCCAAAGACTCTGCGCAGCAAAGGCCGTGCATCAAATGAACATCAAACCAAGCGGGTGATTTATGGGCGGACGCAAGCCACTGCCGACTCAAGTCAAGCAGATCAAGGGGACCTTGCAGCCATGCCGGACCAACTACCACGAGCCCATCCCAGAGGGCTTGCTGGTCGAGCCTCCGGACTACATGCCTGAAGGTGCCAAGGCCGCCTGGCGCTACGCGCTTGAATGTGCGCCACCCACCCTGATTCGCAAGCTGGACATGTCCGTGCTGGAAATCTGGGCTTGTGCGGCAGACCTGTACCGACAGGCCCAGACGGGCATCGGCAAAACGGGACTCTTGGTGAAGGCGCCTCACAGCGGTGTGCCCATGCAGTCGCCGTACCTGGCCATTGCCAACAAGCAGGCCCAGATCATGACCAAGGCTGCGATCGAGATGGGGTTCACTCCAGCGTCTCGCTCGCGCATTTCCATTCCAAACGAGCGACCGGGCGAAGAGCTCGATCTCTGGGAGGACATTGTTGGGTAGGACCGATGAGCACATACGCCGCGAGCGCCAAACAATATGCACAGCGCGTCGTATCGGGAGAGATCCTGACTTGCGAGTGGGTTCAAAAGGCCTGCAAACGCCAGCTCGATGACCTGATCCGCTTCAAACGCAAGAGCAGCATCTACCAGTTCAACCCGGAGCTGCTTGACCGGTACGGCAGGCCTTACAGGCCAGCCGACAACCTGTGCGCTTTCATTGAGCGCCTGCCCCACGTGAAAGGACCACTGGCCAGCCGGATGATTGTTCTGGAGCCATGGCAGGTGTTCATCTTGTCCACGGTATTCGGATGGGTCAAATCGGACGGCAAGCGCCGTTTCAGGCGGTCGTACATCGAGGTGCCTCGGGGCAATGCCAAGTCCACCTTGTCATCGGCGGTGGGTCTGTACATGCTCGCGGCCGACCGCGAGGGTGGCGCTGAGGTGTACTCTCTGGCCACCACCCGCGATCAGGCTCGCATCGTCTTCGGCGATGCCCAGACCATGGCGCGCCTGAGTCCGGGATTTAGGAACCGGTTCGCGGTGAACGTCGGTGCGCACAACATGCATGTCTTGCAAACCGGCTCCAAGTTCGAAGCGCTCTCAGCTGAGGGCTCGACGCTGGACGGCCTGAACATCCACTTCGGTTGTATTGACGAGTTGCACGCCCACAAGACCCGAACGGTCTATGACGTGGTGGAGACTGGCACCGGCAAGCGGGACAACTCGCTGCTGTGGGTGATCACCACGGCTGGCTCACTCGCAACGAGGCCCGCATCGCCGAGAACCTCAACCCGATCAAAGGGCTCGATCAACCGCTCAGGCCTCTGAACATGGTCGAAGAAGAGGACGCCGAGGAGCAAGAGCCAGAAGACGAGGACTCTGACGCAACAGACGCAGACACCCCGGCAGAGCCGGATCAAGAGATGAGCCAGCGATTTCGCAAGCTCATTGAAGCTAATGCCCAGCGCCTGGCCCGGCGCATCAGCAAGAAGGGCAGCTTGGACGCTCAGGAAATCGCCCTGATCGCCCAAGCCTTGGGCTTGCAAGAGCCCGAGGTGCGTGCCTGGGCTGTCTCACAACCTTCTACCGATGAAACAGTGCTGCTCAAGGCGCTGATCCAACTTGGAAACTCCAAATGAACAAACACCTTCTTGTCTCTGAATTTCTGACCACGCCCTGGGCACTCATGCCCGAGCGTCTGCAGGCCATGACTGCCGTGCTCACTCGCTGGTCCTTGGATGAGCCGCCAAGCGACGAAACCTTGTTTCAGGTGAATGCGGACCGCGTTCTGCGCGACACGCGCAAACAGTTCACTGCAGCTAATGCCGGAGCTGGCATCGCGGTCCTGCCCCTGTATGGGGTGGTCACGCAGCGCGGCAACATGGTCGATGACATCTCGGGGCCGGGTAGTACCAGCACCCAGAAATTCACAAGCGCTTTGCGCCAAGTCCTGGATGATGACACTGTGGGCCAAATCCTGATCGACATCGATAGCCCCGGCGGCAGCGTCTACGGCGTGGCCGAGTTGGCCAACGAGATTGTCAAAGCCCGGGCCCAAAAGCCCGTGGTGGCCGTGGCCAATAGCCTGGCTGCCTCGGCCGCCTATTGGATCGGTTGCTCAGCCGGTGAGTTCTATGTCACCCCGGGTGGCGAGGTGGGCTCCATCGGTGTCTGGCAGGCCCACTTTGATTACTCGAAGGCGCTAGAAGAGGAAGGGGTCAAACCCACCCTGATCTCAGCAGGCAAGTTCAAGGTCGAGGGCAACCCTTATGTGCCGCTGGATCCTGAGGCACAGGCCTTTATGCAGTCCCGCGTCGATGATTACTACAACGCCTTCATCAAAGCCGTGGCCAAGGGCCGAGGAGTCTCGGTTGCCGATGTGCGTGACGGCATGGGCGAGGGTCGGGTGCTGGGTGCCAATGCGGCGCTTGCCGCCAAGATGGTGGACGGCATTGCCACCTTCGACGATGTGCTGGCCAAGATGCAGAAGACCGCCGTCTCTCAAAAGCCACCGGGTGCTTCCCGGCTTGGCCAGGCACGTGCAGCCCTCGCGCTGATCTGACCACGTACAGATTCCGTTTCCCCAATTCAGCAGTCCTCCGTTGAGGGCTGCCGACCACCTGCGACCCGTTGGTCGCGCCTCAAACCGCCGCCCTGTGCTTGCTGCCTGGGCGGTTTTTTCATTTCTGGAGCAATACCAATGAGTAAGCAATTGCGCGAGCTTCAAGCTCGCAAAGCCACCCTGGTCAAGGACGCCCGTGCCCTGACCGATATCGCCGCCGCTGAGGAGCGCGACATGACCGATGAAGAGCTGGCCGCCTTCAACGCCCTCAAGGCCAAGATCGAGGCGGCATCGGCTGCCATAGACCGTGAGGCTGCCCTGATCGCCGAAGAGGCGCATATGGTCAATGTAGCCAACGTAGCCCACTCGGCGCATTCGACCATTTCCCATGGCCAGAAGGCCACGGTGATTTCTGTCACCGACAACCTCGAAGCTGACCCCAAGCATGGCTTCAAGAGCGTGGGTGACTTCCTCAAGACCGTGCGTCAGGCGCAAAATCCCGGTGCCGCGATCGATGATCGTTTGCTGATTGGCTCCGGCCGAAGTGCTGTGGCTCCGGCCTCGTTTGGCAGTGAAGGCTCGGCGCAGGATGGCGGCTTTCTTGTGCCCCCGCAGTTCGCGCAGGAGATCTTCCAGCTCTCGCTGGGCGAGGACTCCCTGCTGCCCATGACCGACAACGTCGAGATCACGGGCAACACCATGGCCTTCCCCAAGGACGAGACCACGCCCTGGGGCACCAACGGCATCCGAGCCTACTGGCAAGGTGAAGCCGCATCGGCCGTGGGTACCAAGCCTGTCCTGGGTCTGTCGACACTGCGCCTCAAAAAGCTCATGGCGCTGGTGCCGGTGACGGACGAGCTGCTGGATGACACCAATGCGCTGTCCACCTACCTGCCCGACAAGATCGCCACATCCATTCGCTGGAAGACCAACGAGTCGATTCTGTTCGGCTCGGGCACGGGTCTGCCAGTGGGCTGCATGACCAACGCCACCACGGTGACGGTAGCCAAGGAATCGGGCCAGACCACGCAGACTCTGCTGGCGCAGAACTTGGCCAAGATGATCTCGCGCCTGCCGCCGGGTTCGTTTGGCAAGGCCGTGTGGATCGTCAACAACGATGTGCTGCCCGCGCTCTTCACCCTGACATTGGGCAACTACCCGATCTACCTGCCCACGGGCATGAACCCGGGTGGCATTCAGGTCTCGCCCTACGGCATGCTGCTTGGCCGCCCAGTCTTCGTGTCGCAACACGCCAACACCTTCTCTTCTGCGGGTGATGTGCTGCTGGCCGACTTGTCGTACTACCAGACCATCACCAAGGCCGGTGGCATGCAAACGGCCAAGGACGTGAAGGAGATGCTGTGAATCCCAGTGAATTCATCATGCGGCTCACCACGGCCGCCATCGCGTCAGCCAAAGCCACGGGTGTTCCCGCCAGCATCACGATCGCACAGGCCGCCCTTGAGTCCGCCTGGGGGGAGTCTGGATTGGCTAGGAATGGCAACAACCTCTTTGGGATCAAAGCGGACAGCCTCTGGCGCGGCCAGACCTTGACCCTGAACACCAAGGAGTTCATCAAAGGGCATTGGGTGGTGGTGCCAGCCCTTTGGCGCAAGTATCCAAGCTGGCAAGCCAGCATCGATGACCACGCCGCATTCCTCAAGCGCAACCCCCGCTACAAGGCCTGCTTTACCTGCACTTCAGCCCAGGCGTTCGCCAAGGCACTGGCTCAGGCAGGCTATGCCACAGACCCAGCGTATGCGGACAAGATCATTGGACTGATCAAGCAGCACAACCTGCTGGTCTTGGACGGAGGTGCCCCATGAACTGGCTCAACCGTTTCATGCTGGCCAACTGGTCGCACATCCTGGATGCACTCCTCCTGCTCTTGGCGCTGCTGTGTGGGATGCAGATGGGCGAATCCCGTGTCCAGAAGGCCTGGGATGCAGAAAAGCAAAAGATCGCTCTGGCCCAGGCCAGGCAAGAACAGCACGTAGCCGATGTGCGGCAGTCACAAACTCAAATCTCGCAGGAAATCTCAAATGAATACGCAAAAAGGTCAAAGCTGCTGGCTGATCGCCAGCCTGACAGTCGCGCTGGCGGGGTGTGCAACGTCCCCGCAACCGGTGGCAGGAATCTGCCCGCCGTTCCCGAAACTCCCGCCAGAACTGCTCCAGCCCGCTCCGACCCTTTACTTGCTTCCTCAGGATATGCGGGGGAGGTGAGCTGCGAGCAGCTGAGCAGGGATGCTGCGCAAACTACCCTGATGTTGGTGGAAGTGCAGCGGTGGTATCAAAGGCAGCTTGCAGCTGAACCATAAACATAAACCCCGGCTTGTCTCAGGACAGGTCGGGGTTTTTCACGTTTGTAAACCGCGTAATTTATCGCACGCTTTTGTAATAGCGGCTTCTGTAGTGCCTACGGGGATCAAAATTCGTGTAGGGTCCTTCCCACATTTCTTCTCCTCCACCGCCCAGCAAACAGCTTGATGAAAGTTTTAAATAGACTTCTCCAGTGACACGGATCGGATAGTTCGTGTCAAGTCCATCAAAGCTATTTAGCTTCGCGGCATAGTTCGCCGCAGGACCTACCCAGACCAGGTCGCTGTCGATGCGGACCCCTGTCTTGGATACAAGAACAGTGCTGGTATCAATGCCGACTGTATGACGTAACTCTCGATGTGACGTTGTATATACCCTAGAGAATTCAGGGTTGATGATCTCTCTAACCGCATAGCTGAGTTCCATCGCAGCATTCACAGCACTATCTTCTTTGGCATCACCCAGGAAAACTGCCATGACGCGGTCGCCATCGTACGCTGTAATCTCTCCATTGTTCTTCTTTATGAGCTTTGCAGCACAATGAAGATATGCCTTGTAGTACTCGGCTGCTCTTGTGTCGCTGAGATTGTTAACCATAGCGGTGGAACCACAAATATCAGCATAGAGAATACATGCTGATAGCCGACGACCGGTATTGCCGAATGTTAGATCGTCTGGTGTGGGTACCGTGTAACCATCTGGAATGTCTCCCCAGCGATCCTGGGAAAACTCTTGAACCTTGCTGGCTAGCTCTTCTTTGAGAGTCATGCGTGAATCCTAAACATTGGGGCCAAGGCGCAGAATGTGTTCTCTAAGCACATTACATGCAGGTGCCATCATTGCGACACCGTCACGACCGACCTGATACCGATAGGGAATTGTTGTGATTCCTGTCATGTCACTGGGAAGCTTCACTCCGTCATCTCTGGGTTCCATAAGGATCGCACGGTCCTTGCCAAGATGGCCCATGAAAAGGCCAAGCTCGAAAATCACGTTGTCTCGAGGAACAGGCCACTCCTTACCGCGAATTGATGAGGTATCGTCACCATGTGCGATGGCAATTGCGAAATCAGAATCAGTAACTTCATCAATTAACGACTGCATTGGGTAACGTGTGGAATCACTGCACCTACCTGCAGTGAATCACGCTGATGCTCAAATTCTTGGGAGCGGAAATACATCAGCAAGTACTCAGATGTAATTTCCTGGCTTCTCGGCCTAAGGGCAATGCAGTTTCCAGAGGTAACCAATGTCCATGCGTCAGAACCGGACAAGGATTCGCTTGCTTGAACCACGCTTTGTTCGATGAGAGCAGTTTTCCCGATCGTTCCTTTGATGGACATGACAATGTCTCCCTTTTTAAGGGATGACTCTTCTCTGCGTCGTTCTCTGATGTGGACAACGCGTACCTGGCTGTTTGGCCCGGGTGTAGTCGGTTTTACTGCCCGCCAACCACCCAAGTCAGGAATTCCGATCTCAATTGCAGCGACGGAGTAGGGGTCATTGGTAGATACAGGAGCTCGAATGACATCAACCAGTTCACGCAGAGGCAAGCTACCCAGAGTCGTTCCATGACCAGCCCTCGGGCAGTGGCAAGGCATGGCGCTCCATGAAGGTTTTGAGGGTGTCGTCGACAGGCAAGTTCAGCAGGATGTCGGCGTAGGTCTGAGCTCGGCTCATTTGGGTCTCCTTTGTTGTTGTTTGTTTTGGCAATGAGGCGTCTCAACCCCCTGTCAGTCGACTGGGGGCTTGGTGTGAGGTTTTGCCGGATTGCTGGATAAATATACAGCTTTTGGCAAGTTTGTCAAAGCCACCGCTGCAGACCGCTTGAATGCTGGCCGGTGCCTCAGAAACCCAGGATTTATGCGGTTCTCCAACTCAAGGGCCTCATTGGCCCGCCAAAACACGTTACTTCTGGAGGGGTTCATTCATACGATTTGTGGACGGTTTTCTCAATCCATTCCTCCCCATGAAAGTCCACCTGAACCAATCCACAAACCCTCTGGGCAAACGCCCGCAAAAGAGCGGCTACCTATCCCTTGGACAGATCAGCGAACTGATGGCCAAAGGCGCCCTCAGTCAACACCAGCAGCTCACCGAAGCCCACAGCAGTCAGGTTTACGCCACTGATCTGGACGAGTTCGTGGACTTCCATGCCTGGCAGAGCGTGAATGTGAACCCGTCTACAGAACAAGGAGTTCAACCGCAGTTACAAGCTGTTGTTTTGGGTCGTGGTGGCACTGGTCGTTCTCGCACTCGGGTTCCATCTTGAGCCGCCCACAGCCACTGACCACGGTCACGCTTTTGACCTGCAGGCCCACGAAGCCGTCCTCGATCGCTTGCGGGATGTTCATACCCAGGCGCAGGGAGGTAAGGTTCAGGCGAGGCGTCTGAATGCGCTGTGCATCCGCGTCCACACCCAGCAAATGCCTGGCAAAGGCCTCACAGAGCATGGCATGGTACTTGGCTCCACCCCGGATGATGGTGCGGGCCACACCAGTTGCCTGGGCATATTCAAGCACCATGTGGATATTCGGACTGCCCACTCGCCGCTGCAGCTGGCTGCCCTTGAACTCGAGCTTGGCCGTGGCCAGATCCTTGGCGTGAATTGAGATGAGCTGTGTGCCCCGTGCGCGTTCGAGCACGTTGACCACACACACCTCGCCGCAGCCCAGCTCGCGCTGGTAGAACCCCTTGATGGCATCGCTGAATGCGGCTATCGAGACCTCGTCGCGTTGAATGGCTCGCTTGATGCCAAGGTCATGCTGCTGGGCCTGCTGTCCATGGTGGTCCAGATATTCGATTTCGGCCGCCGCCTCAAACAGCGCGGGATGGTGAACATACAGCCAGAACGCCCGCTGCAGGTCACTCTTGCAGGCAATCAGGCCCATCAACTCGGAAGGCCGATCATGCGCCGCCTGGAACATGGCCTGCTTGCCCAACGGGTGAGCCAGCAGCGTGCTGGCGTGCAAACCCGCCACGATTCGGTCACGCATCGCAGCCACAGGGTGCGACTGGATTAAGCCAATCAGGTCTTTGGACGTTTGGACACACTCACGCGGGAGTCCACGCCCTTCGCGCGCGCTTGAAGCGCCTGAAGGTCCCAGCAAACCTTGCCTTTGTGGATACGATCGCTGGCTGGTCCATGCGCTACGCATACGCTTTTCCAGGCGTAGCCCGGCCTCCGGAAGGCTATCCGGTCAATGAGGAGTGGGATCAGCTTTATGAGGGTGCGGCCCGCGCCATCCAGATACCTGCCATCCGGCAGGTTGTCGAAGCCTCCTATGACCGGATCTTCATCGACGAATACCAAGACTGCGGTGACAGCCAACACCTTCTAGCTACGGCACTCTCCAAGATCCTTCCGACTATCGTGTTCGGTGAACGGTTTCGACCCCGTTGCTGCTCAAAGGGTTGCCGGTGGGTCACCGGACTGATCTCGCTGAGCATGATCCCGGCCTTCTTGTACTGGTAACCCGGCTTGAACATGCGCTCGCACAGGTACGCCTTTGCGGAGCCAGACTTCACCAACGCCGACACGACAAACCCGATCTCCATCGAGGCAACTGTTGGCGAACTGTCCGCATCCCTTAAATCGGATGAGCGCTTCGGTCTCTTCATTCGCGGCTGGACAACGGCTGGCGAACTGCGCGACGAACCGGAAGATGACGACGAGCCCGTCCTCACCGTCCGATTGACTGTCGACGCGTCCATGGAGCCCTCATGGGAACTAATCTGCGACCGAACCAGCGATCCTCGTGCACTCTCAAACCGGGACAGAGCACTATTCGGCCTGGTCCGGCTGGCAGGTGATGACGCTCGTCAGCTCGCATGGGGACAAGGCTCCATATTGTCACGCCTGACTGGCAACAGCGCGGAAGCAGCAGGACGCTTAGCCCAGGCATATAAGGCTGCTCGTGAGAACGCGAAGCTTCACGAGATTGAGGCCTTGACTAAAGCGGCGGAGGCGGCGGAGGAGTTTGCCAAGGGCTTGGGCGCTTACGTCGACGAGGGCTACTCCCCCGGGTTGGAGCTAGGTCGATCTGGCCTTAGCTCGGGATCCATAGCTCTGCACGACGGCAGTGTTCCGCTCCGTTTAGCGGGCCTTGGCACCCGACGGCTTGCTACGTTGGGTTTGCAGAAATCCGCCATCGCCGAGGGCGCAATCGTTCTCGTGGACGAGATCGAACATGGCTTAGAACCCCATCGAATCTTGGGCGCGATCTCCCAACTCAAATCGGCGCAGGAAGACTCTAAAAGGGTTGGCAAGCCTGCAGGTCAGGTATTAATGACGACGCATTCGGAAGTCGCCCTCGGGGAGGCTGGCCCAGAAGCACTCCGCGCTCTCATTGCCAATCGCACGTCTCGCGCAGTCGAAGTGGTCTCCTCAGAACCGATCGAGGCAATGCTCAAGTTGATCCGCTTCACACCTCGCGCGTTGTTTTCAAGAAGGATCATGGTCTGCGAAGGGAGTACGGAAGTAGGCCTTCTGATGGGCCTGAGAGAGCGGTGGCCGGCAGGTCATGGCGGACTTCCGATTGAGTATCATGGAGCCTCGATCGTCGATGGAAATGGGGCTGAGGCCTGCTCCATGGCACTCAACATATCCAAGCTCGGATTCACGGTCGCGATTTATCGTGACTCTGACGACCCTCTGAGTGCAAAGCAGACCGCGGCGCTGAGTGTGGCCGGCATTCCGGTCTTCGAGTATGGCGGAGGCATCTACACCGAGCGCGCCATCTTGGAGGCCGCCAATGACGATCAGGTTCAGAAGATCTTGGACTATGCGCGCGAGGAACGCGGCGAAGCCTTCATCAATGACAACCTCGTGGCCAAAGTCACTAACATGGACACGGCCACGGTCAAGGTTCCATTTAATGCTTGGACAATTTTTATCGAATCAGATGGCATCCAACTGCGGGTCGCACTGTCTGAGGTTGCTTCGGGAAAGGCGTTCGAAAACGGGAAGGATAAGAAGTCCAAGAGTTGGTTCAAGGATCAGGTGCGGGCACGCGGACTTGCCCCGATCGTTGATGACATCGCACAATCCAACCCAGCATCGCCTTTGTCGCAGACCCTGAAGAAAGTCGAGGAGTGGCTCTATGCCTGACCTCGACGAGCTCCTTGGTAAAGGGAACGCTAGCGTCATCGCTCCGGCAGGCCATGGTAAGACGGAGCTGATCGCGAAGCTGGCTGCCGTGACCACAGCGCTGTGCGCCAGCCCAGTGCGGCTGGTCGCTCACATCAAATGCACTGCACACGGTCTGGACAGCGCATCTTGGAGGATGACCAGTTCCGTGGCCGAACAACACCTTGCCTTGTTGAAGTTGCGCGGCATCGTCGGCGGCGTGCACGGGCAGCACTGTGAATGCCAACGACCACAGGGCAGCGACCAACGCGTGTTTTTGGATTGTGCGCTTCATGCCACGCTCACTTTCACGGCGTGGTCGGCCCAGCTGGTGTTGTTGTAGCCGCCCGCGTTTTCCATGCGTTGTTCGGGCTGCACGTTGCCTGCGGTGTCGGTGGCTCGGCTCGCCAGGGTGAACTGGCCCGCCGGCAGGCGCGCCGCAAAAACAAACTGCCGCCACGCAAAGCGGCCGAGGTCGGGCCCCACCATGCGCGCGAGCTGCCAGGTTTTTCCGCCGTCCAGAGAAACCTCGACCTTGGCCACCGCGTTCATGCCGCCAAACGCCACGCCATGGATCTGTGTGTCACCCGCTTTAAGCGGGGCGCCGTCCGTGCCGGGACCGTTGATCCACGACTTCACCGTCATTTCCTGCACCGATGGCTGCGACGGGTCGCCCTTCGCGCCGGGCGGTGAAATGCGGTAGCCGTGCGACATGATGCGTGCGTCGGTCTCCTGAGCGGTGAAGGCCAGGCGTTTGACGTACTTGATGTTGTTCACGCCCGTGTAACCCGGCACGATCAAGCGCAGTGGGCCGCCGTGGGCCAGCGAAATCGGCACACCGTTCATTTCCCAGGCCAGCAGGGCATCGGCGAGTGCGGCAGCAGGCACCGAGCGTTCCACGATCACGCTCTTGGGGTCCAGTCCATCGGGGAGTTTTTCGCCGCCTGTGCCGGTGAGGTAGGCCATGCCGGCCTCCACGCCGCCCAGGGCATCCACCACCCAGCGCACCGGCACACCGCTCCACACCACACAGCCTGCTGCGCCCACTTGCCAAGGCGTTCCACTGGGCTTGTTGGGGAAGTAGCCGCGTCCGTTGCCAGAGCATTGCAACACCATCGCCGTGGTCTCGATGCCCATGCGCTTGAGGTCGCCCAGCGTGAGTTTGCGCGGGTTCTTCACCCCCTCGATGTTGATCTCCCAGGCATCGCGGTTGCCCAGGATCGAGGCGTCGGGCGCGGGCAGATTGTTGCGGATGTAGAGCTGCTCGGACGGCGTGATTACGCTGGTGCCGAACACACTGCGCTTGGTCTCAATGGTGGTGCTGCTGTGCACGATCAGGCTGGCCGGGTCCTTCCAGCCCACGTACGCTGGCAGAGGCTTGGCAGCACCGGCCACGGCGACGGGCGCGGTCTCACCAGCAGCGGCTGCGGTGCGGCCAAAGCTGGCCAGACCAACGGCAGCCAAAGCAGCGCCGCTGCCGGCCAGCAGGTGGCGCCGGGGGAGCGAGGTGGGTTGTTGGTTCATTTCTGGGGTCTCCGGTGGTTGGGCGTCGTGCGCCGGTTGGGGTGAAAGGGGTGAGCGGTTGATTCGTTGACAGGGACGCGGTGCCTCAGCCTGGCCCGGACACGGGAGGTGCCGTAGAAGAGGTCTGGGGGGTAGGGCGCAAGCTGACCAAGAAGCTGGCCGTTCACGGCGTGCAGACTGCGCATGACCTTCGACGTGCGCATGTCCCGACGCTGCGATCCGAGTTTGGCGTGGTCATGGAGAAGATCCAACGCGAGCTGCAGGAAGTCCCGTGCATCGAGTTGCAGGAGATCCAGCCAGACAAGCAGCAGATCATCTCCAGCCGGTCATTCGGCAACATGGTCAAGGCGCGGTGCCTGCCTGCGCCCTGTGCCATGCGCTCAAGGACGCGGGAGCCGAAGGCGCCGTGGGCCCCAGCCTGGACGAGCTCAAGCCCGATGCCAAGCGCGTGGCCACCGCGCTGCGCAACGGCATTGGGCAGATGCCGTCCTACAACGGCAAACTCAGTGATGCGCAAATTGCCGCCCTGGCGGCCTACGTGGCCAAGGCTTCGGGTGGATCAAAGTGATGGCTGGTTGGCCACAGCGCTGCTGCGCCAACTGACAAAAGGGACGGGATCACCTGCAAACAGCGATCCCGACTGAGTGGCTGACCCAGGGCGGGTCAGCCACTCACCATCACTTGCCTGGTTTGATGTCGGGGACCCGCTGCGCCCGACCTTCATTGCGCAGATCCCCCTGGGCAATCTGACGCTGCCCTCTGGCGCGCTGCGCAACAAAAAGAGCATCAACCTCGTCTACGTGCGTGTGGGCGAGAAGGGCCAGACGGCATGAGCGGCGCGCACACCAGCCACGGCGCCAGCGCCGCGCACACCAGCGCATTCCAGCGGGATATGGACGAATCGATGGCCCGCATGATGCAGGCCATGCACAGCCCGGGCTACGCAGGCCAGGCCGACCAGGACTTTCTGGCGATGATGATTCCGCACCACGCCGGCGCTGTGGACATGGCGCGGCTGGTGTTGCAGCATGGGCGCGATCCTGTCACCCGGCAGTTGGCCGAGGAAATCATTGCCGGGCAGACGGTGGAGATCCAGAGCATGCAACGCCGACTGCACACCCTGCAGCAGCGCACAGCCAAAGGTGCGGAAGCGGAATTTCCGTCGCTGGGTGGGACGCGGGGGCCTTGATCGACAGCCCTAGGGAAAGTACCGATGAGCGCCACGGAATGAACCAAGCCACGCAGCGCTCTTGATCACCATGCTGTTCCAGTCTGCCGAGTCCCGCTATAACCAATGGGTGCGTGAGCACTACCGTTTTTTGCTGCGCAGTGCGTGGGCGCTCACTGGTTCGCGCGCCATTGCCGAAGACGTGGTGCAAGACTGTTTTGCCAACGCCTGGAAGCACCGGGAGCAACTGCGCGACGCTGCGCTGGCACGGGCTTGGCTCTTTCAGATCATGCGCCGCGCCGCCTTTCGCCAGGCCGCACCCAGCATGCAGTCGCTGGACGATGAAGAGCAGCCCGAGCAAGCGGCGCCCGACGCGGGGCTGGACGACAAACTCGATGTCGTCAAGGCGCTCGCGCGCCTGGCGCCCATCCACCGCGAGGTGCTGGTGCTGTTTTATTTCGACGACATGCCCACCGCCCAGATGGCCGAGGCGCTGGAGATCGCGCCCGGCACGGTGTTGTCGCGCCTAGCCCGTGCGCGCGACGCTTTGAAGCTGGCCATGGGGGTACCTGCGACACCCAAGGCCGATGTCAACGTTACCCCGTTTCGCAGGACCAAGACATGAGCCCCGATACCGACGCGCCTTTCCTGCCCAACAGCGAATTCGATTTGCGCGCGCGCGCCGAGTTGGCGATCGCCTTCGAGGCCAGCGACGCACCGGCACACCTGTACCGAAAGCCGCAGCCGCTGCTGGCGCGACGCGGCTTGCAGCGTTTTCTGGCGGCGCTTTTGCTGGCTGGTGGCACCAGCGGCGGGGTGCTCGCCGTGCGACCGCCAGCGATGGTGCGCGACGCGATCGACCACGAATACCACGAGCGCAGCTTGCGGGGCAGTTTCATGGAGCAGCGCCAGTTGCTCATGCACCTGGGCATGCGGGACGCCAACGTGGTGCCCGGGTTTCCCCAACTCATGCGGCCATGCGATATCGAAGGTCACCTCGCTTACCACCTCACCACGTTCTTCGAGAAGGGCGGCATGGTGACGGTGTATGCCTTTGACCAGCCTGTGGACCTGCGCGAGGCCAGCGGCTGGTGGAGCAACGTGCACTGGAAGGTGATCCGCTCGCGCGAGGGCAAGCCCTTGTTGCTGGTGGCCCAGAAAAAGAAGGCACTGGCGGTCGCGCAGACGGCACTGCAGGCACCCGGCTGAAATCATCCACGCAAGCGAGGTAGTCCGCTTCGGTCAGTGGCCCCAGCGATGCATCTTTGGCACGAGCCTTGGCATGTGCGCGTGCGATCACCCGCCGTCCCCACGCGTCAGGTTCGGTATCGGCCAAGGCCAAGAAGAAGCACGTGTCGTTCTTGGTGGGGGGCTTGCGAAGTTGGTAGCCGCTTTGGCGGATGAGGTCGGGTGAGACATCAAAGAACTGCGCATCTGCCAGCCATTCGTCGCTGTAGGCGAATTGAGAAAACTCCCGTTGACCGTCCTTGACGAAGATGAGCCGCCCCAGCGGCTTTTCTGCCTTGCCCAGAAAGACATCCATCTGGGTGCGCGTTGGAGCCGGTCTGGCGGTGGGTTTGGCAGCAGGTTTTGTGGCCATCAGAACGCTCCAGATTCGGGTGATTTGCGGGACTTGCGCACCCGCTGGGGCAATTTTTCATCCATCAGCGTCAGGCCGATGGTGTCTTGAGGCGTGTCGAGCAACTGATTGAGCTTGTCCAGCTCCCCGAACACCTGCAAGGCCCTGGCAAGGTGAACCATGGCGGTCCCTGGGTGGCCAGCTTCCATTCGCCGCACGGTATGGGCAGACGCGCCGATCCGTTCAGCAAGATCTTCCTGTGTCAGGTGTCTGCGCCGACGGGCAAGCGAAATTGCCTGACCGAGTCGGGTCAGGCTGCGTGCAACTGGCAATGGTGGTGGGGATAGAGATTTCATTTAAGGCGCATTTTATGGCGCTTTAAAAATTTTAGCAATGCATATATGAGTGTTTATTTCCGTGAATGCAGAAATTTACTTTGGTATTGGTCGGAAATTTACTTTGCTATTGCAGGTGCTCCAAGCAAAGCGCCAAGCTCATCAGACACCAGGCCAGGATCAAGGAACTGGAGATATCGCCAAAGTTCCTTGTTCAGTTCCTTATCAGTTCCCCATTGATTTTCTGAAATAGCAGCGTTGTCCCTCAACTCTCTGAAAGGAGTGACCCATGCTGCTAGCAACACCAGCGCTTTCAACGCTCAACCCCTTGAGCGTCATGGCCCCAGAGCCATACATGCCCCCACGGCAAGTCCTGAGCGAAGCCGATTTGGCCTCGCGATGGGGCATGAGCCCCAAGACCCTCCAACGTTGGCGAATGGAAGGGCGCGGCCCCCATTACTTGAAGCTGGGCAAGCGGGTGAACTATCCCCTCAATGCCGTGATTGCCTTCGAGAACTGCGTCCAGCACGTCTCCACCTCACAACGGGCAACTGCCTAAGGAGCCACCCGATGAATCACCTCCAATTGCAACAGGCGGCCTTGCCCGACCTCTCCGAGAGCCAGATCAGCCGTCTGCCCAAAGACCAACTGGCTCATTTCAGCAACGCGGTGCAGCAGCTCCATGACTGGACGCTGCAAATGCGTGGCCGAATCAACCGAGGAATGGAAATCCGCTATGCCGACCAGATCCGTCATGCCGCAACGCTTGGTCAGGAAGAAGCTGCCAGATTCCGCATCGACGACGGTGACCTGCAGATCGATGTCTCTCAGCCCAAAGAAATCGTCTGGGACCAAAAGCACCTGTCTGAAATCGCTGAACGGATGGTCGTTGCAGGTGACCGCGTACAGGACTTCATGCAGGTTCAGTTCTCGGTAGCCGAGCAGGACTACGCCCGCTGGCACCCACTGCTGCGCGCGGCATTTCAGCCCGCCCGCAAGGAACTCATCACCGAGCCCACCTTCCAGATCCGCTGGGTAGGTGATGTCCAGCTCTGAGCGCCCAAAGCCTTCATCTTCACCCAAACACCACCAATCAAAGGAGATTTCTCAATGAACAACGACAACCACCACCAGGCTGCATGGTCTGATTTCAATAACGCCGATGCCCAGCAAGGCGAGTTCAACCTGATCCCAAAAGGCACCCAGGCCCTGGTACGTATGGCAATCAAACCCGGCGGCCATGACGACGCCAGCAAGGGCTGGACGGGTGGCTATGCCACGGCATCGGATGAAACGGGGGCAGTGTTCCTGTCCTGCGAATTCGTGCTGCTCACGGGACCATTTGCCAAGCGCAAGATCTGGAGCAATGTAGGCCTGCACTCCAACAAGGGGCCAACCTGGGCGCAGATGGGGCGCAGCTTCATCAAGGCGGTGCTCAACAGCTCGCGCAACATTCACCCCGATGACAACTCACCCGAGGCACAACGTGCTCGCCAGATTCGCAGCTTTGGTGACCTCGATGGAGCTGAATTTGCCGCTCGCATAGGTATTGAAAAAGATGGTCAAGGCGAGTACCGCAACATCATCCGGCTGGTGATTGAGCCTGACCACAAGGAGTACGCCGACCTGATGCAAGCCAAACTGCAACGTGATGGGGGCACCGGTGGTGGCCATGGATCTGGCGGGGCCCCAGCGACTGCCGTACCCCCGACTGCGGCGCAAGCCCCCCAGTCGGGGGTCAGCTACACCCCCCGTCCCGGCAACGTGCAGGGCCGACCTGCATGGGCGCAGTGATGGCGAGGCTGCATGAAGTGCTGGGTGTGTTCCCGTCAGGCCAGAGGATTTGGCCATGTGGATCTGCGCTTCAAGGTGGGGCATCCCAAGCGATATCCCATCGACTGGATCTTCTGCTCAAGGCGTTGCCAAGATTGTTTCCATCGGCTTTACGCGGCCGGTGTGCGCTATCTCGAACGCGAGGGCGCATTGCCGACGGCAGCAGACTTGGGAGTGGGCGTGATAGATCCGACTGAAGCAGAACTGGCCGCCATGCAGCAGTGCCTCAAACCATTGGGAGAAGCCGCCAGCGAGATCGGAATGGATCGCCCGCTTTTGAGCTACACCCAGCAAGAAGCTCTGCAGCTGATCAACGCCGTGGTCACGACCTATGTCGAGGCCATGGTTCAAGAACACGAACGCAGCAAGTACCCCAGCGTTCGTATGCAACTGGATGCCCAGCCAATCAACTGAGCTGAGCGTCCTTCCAACCTTCACCAACCAACTGATGCAGACGGCGAAAACCGTTTGCAGGGACGACTGTTTTCATGAAAAAAAGCAAACCAATGATTTCTCCAAAGAGGCAGCCAGCACATATGGCGGCTGACTTCGCGGAGGACTTTCTCGTCACGGCCGAGCAGGCTTCGGCAGCGCTGAATTTGCCGCTGTACTACTTCATCGACGCTCGCAAGCGCACTGAGCTGGGAATCCCGTACTACTCCATCAATCGCATGGTGCGCTATCGAATCCGGGAACTTCACAAATGGCAAGTGAGGTACGCAGCCGAGCAGGTCAAGCACCCAGATGCATCTCCAGCGGGAGGTGCGCATGCTTGACTTCAACGATGTCCCCATCGGGGGCGCGCGCAAGGTACGGGTCTTGCTTGAGCCTGGACGGAATGTCTTTGCTCGGGAAGTCATTGAGATCGGCTTCAGTCTTCCTCACTCCGCTAATTTCAAAGTCACCCGAATACGCGACGATGGCCTTGAACGGGCTCTTGATCGACGCGAGGTAGTCGGACACCTCGCGGTAATAGTCGATGGCCCGAGCGATGCCGTTGCAAACGATCATCGCCCGCGCCTTGCCACCGATCTTTTGCTTGCCTGCCACCTGCGCCACGAAGTGGTCGACCATGATCTCAGCCTTCTTGCGGATGGCCTTATCGTGGGATTCGACGTAGTGGCGAATCTTTTTCAGCGCCTTCAGCCTCAGCAGTTCATTGACAGTGCTCGGGTCAAGCTCTTCTAGCTTGGCAATTTCTGAGCCGCTGCGGACCTTTCCTTCATCCAACAGCCGCTGCCAATAGTGGGCTCGGGCAAGGCCTTGGAACAGAGCAATTTGGCTGCTCTTGTCTATGCACTCTCCATCTAAATAACCCTCAGTCGTTTCAGGGGATATCACAACTGTTTTGATGCCCGGACGGCGCTTGAGCTTGAAGGGGGTGCGCGTGGTGATCCTAAAGTTGCCGTCGCTCATGATGTCGCTGACGGTCATGTCGCTCATGCGGGCATCTCCAGTTCCAGCATCTCTGCCCCCGTTGTTTTGGGCTTCATGGTTTCCAGCAGAGGGATCCAGTTATCTGTGCGCCAACTGACCTCAACCGTATCGTCCTCATGGAGCGTGATCCGTTCCACCAGGCTTCGGATGATGTGGCTCTTCACCTGATCAAAGTAGTTGTCCCAGAT
The DNA here is from genome assembly GCF_030053395.1 of Limnohabitans lacus. Taxonomy (GTDB): domain Bacteria; phylum Pseudomonadota; class Gammaproteobacteria; order Burkholderiales; family Burkholderiaceae_C; genus Limnohabitans_A; species Limnohabitans_A lacus. The sequence continues at coordinate 31,056 of NZ_JASGBH010000009.1, forward strand.
CTTCGCAGTGCGCTGCAAGATGAGCACGACCGCCTGCGGTTCTGGAATGCCAGGGTTGATGGACTGGATACGGTGCCAGTATTGGGTGAGCATCGTGCCCGAGCGCAGGAAATCAAGCACCTGCTTGGTCACCTCTTGCTCGAGGGGTTCAGCCGGTTGGTTCGGGATGCTGCTCTGGCTGGCACCTTCGTGCATCTTCTTGTTGTGCACGTAGTACCGATAGACCTTCCCAGATTTTTTTGTGTTGCCATTGGCAGGTAATGCCCCGTCATCGTCTCAAAGCGCGCGTTGATGGTGCGCTTCTTGCCATCGCCCACCTTGTCCACCGCCGTCTTCATGTTGTCGTAGATCCCGCGCTTGGTGACGCCACCAAACACGGCAAATGCCCTGGCATGTGCCTCGAACAGCATCTCGTGCGCCTGGTTGTAATAGGCCGACAGCACAAACGCCCGGCTGGCCGCCAGCTTGGTGTGGGCCAGGTCCAAACGTCTGCGCAAACCACCGATGACTGCGTATTCAGTGCTCCAGTCAAACTGGAAGGCCTCCCCCATGTCAAAGTGCATGGGGACATAGCCTTGGCCTTTGGCTGCCAAGTCCTGCTCTTTGCGCCAGCGCAGGGCAAAGGTGTAAACCGGACCTCGGCTACCCGGGTAACCCAGCGCCCTTAGCCCCTCAAACAGCGCTTTGGTGCCTCGGCGCTCACGTTTGTTGCGGTGGCTGTCTGACTTCAGCCACTGCGTAAGCACCTCCTCATAGGGGCCCAATATGCCTGGCCCTGACGCCCTCTTGGGGTAACGGGGTTCGGTCATCTCCGGCTGCTCCAGCCACTTCGTGGCCGTGTTGCGCGAAATCCCCAGTCGATTGCTGGCCTCGCGTATGGATATGCCGTCCCTCAAAACAAGACGGCGCAATTTGCTCAAAGTACTCACGTTGATCACTCCTGCCACCCTGCATAAAAAATAAGCAGGGTAGCTTGTAGTGTGGCTCAAATTTCAACGTGTAAAGCTCCGAAACTGGCTCAGTTTTGGTTGTGATTCAACAGGGAGTGGATTTGCATCGAGATTTGATTAAAAGAATGGCTGTTCTAGCCTATCTATATGACTGCAAAGGGTCGAGGCTGTGTTGAAACGCATCTCCGCGCCTGCGGTTACATCCGCGGCTACAGCGCTGGCACCTTGGTGCAGCGCGCTAGTCACCTTGTTGTGGACATGCCGATCGGCGAAGGCGTGGTGGCGCTGCTGCATGGCCATTTGCAGCCGGCCGAAGCGGCTGCCGCGCTGATGGGGCGCGAGTCCTGGGGCGAGTCAGTCTAAACCCTCAGGCCGTGGACCCGCAACCTGCGGACTTGCAGATCCGTCCGGTAAAAGATCAGACCTCGAAGTTGTCGATCAACCGCGTCGTACCCAGTCGCGCTGCACCCAGCACCACCAACGACTGTCCTGTGTCCCCAGCTTGCGGGGCCTGCAGGTCGGCGCGGCGGCGTAGCGTGAGGTAATCGGGCCGCCAGCCTCGCGCGGCCAAGGCCTGCAGGGCGCGCTGCTCCAAGCCTGGCAGTTGTGCCGGCAGAGCATTCGCCGCGGCCAGCGCATCGCTCGCCAGGGTGCGCAGCGCCAGCGAGAGCTGAACCGCCTCGACGCGCTCGGTCTCGTTCAAATAGCCGTTGCGTGAACTCAGCGCCAGGCCGTCGGGTGCACGGCAGGTTGGGCCACCGACGATCTCGATCGGCAGCGTGAACTGGCGCACCATCTGGCGGATCACCATGAGCTGCTGGTAGTCCTTCTGGCCGAACAGCGCAACGCCTGCCGCGTGGCCGCTGAACACGGCCGAAAACAGCTTCATCACGACGGTGCTGACGCCGGTGAAGAACCCGGGTCGGAACTGACCCTCCAGGATGTCAGCCAACGCCGGGTCCGGGTGCATCTTGAAGGTCTGGGGCTCGGGATACAGGTCGGTTTCGCGCGGCGCGAACACGATGTCGCAGCCGGCCGCCTGCAGCTTGGCGCAGTCGGCGTCCCAGGTGCGCGGGTAGCTGTCGAAGTCCTCGTGCGGCAGGAACTGCAGGCGGTTCACGAAGATGCTGACCACGGTGGCGTCGCCCAGCAGCCGGGCCTGCTTGACCAGGGCCAGGTGGCCGTCGTGCAGGTTGCCCATGGTCGGGACGAAGGCAGGCTTGGCGTGCGCGGCCAGGAGCTGGCGCAATTCTGGGATGGTGCGGGCGATTTCCATGATCGGTGTGGATGTGGGCTGCGGGCCGTGCTTACCAGGCGTGCAGCTTGTCGTCGGGGAAGGTGTCGCTCTTGACGGCCTGGACATAGGCCTCGATCGCCGCCTTCACGTTGCCGGCATCTTGCATAAAGTTATGCACGAACTTGGGTATCTTCCCCAGGTTGATGCCGAGCATGTCGTGAAGCACCAGCACTTGGCCGGCCGTGCCCTTGCCGGCTCCGATGCCGATGGTGTGGCAGTGGTGCAACTCGGATGTAAGTTCGGCCGATAGCCACGCCGGCACCATTTCCAGCACCAGCATGGTGGCGCCGGCGTCCTGCAATTCATGGGCATGCTGCTTGAGCGTGCGCGCCGCCGCTTCAGTCTTGCCCTGCACGCGGTAGCCGCCCAGCGCGTGCACCGTTTGCGGCGTCAGGCCCAGGTGGGCGCAGACCGGGATGCCCCGCTCGACCAGGAATTTAACCGTAGGCGCGGTCCAGCCGCCGCCTTCGAGCTTGACCATGTGGGCACCGGCCTGCATCAGCTGGCAGGCGCTGCGCAGCGCCTGTTCGCGGCTTTCGGCGTAGCTGCCGTGGGGGAGGTCGGCGATCAGCCAGGCCGTGCCCTGCACCCGGTGCAGGCCGCGCGAGACGCTTTCGGTATGGTAGCGCATGGTCTCCAGCGTCACGCCCACGGTGCTGGGCAGGCCCTGGCAGACCATGCCCAGCGAGTCGCCTACCAGCAGGCACTCCACGCCAGCGGCGTCGGCCACGGCGGCGAAGGTGGCGTCGTAGGCTGTGAGCATGGTGATTTTCTCGCCCGACTCCCGCAACTGCTGCAGGCGTGGCAGGCTGACGGGGCGACGCTGCGGCAGCGGCGAGGCCGGGGGCAGGGTGCCGTAGGGCGTGGCGCTGGCGGGGGCCGTTGGGCTGGGGTTCATGGTGGGGCTGCAAGTCAAGTCAGTCGGTGTCGGGAGTCTATTCGATTCGGCTATGCTTCAGGCTCATGACACATTTTACCGATGAATCGCAAAAAGCCATTGCCGAGCTGGCCCGGCAGGATGCGGCGCGCGCGCTGCAGGAAGATGTGGGCAATGGGGATCTGACCGCCGGCCTGATCGACCCGGTCCGGCGCGCGCGGGCGCTTATCCTTGCGCGCGAAAGCGCCGTGCTGTGCGGCGCGCCCTGGCTCGAAGAGGCCGTGCACCAGCTGGACCCGCAGGCGCGCATCACCTGGCTAGTGGCCGAAGGCCAACGCTGCGTGGCGGATCAGGTGGTGGCGGAGATCGAGGGCCAGGCGCGCGCGCTGCTCACCGCCGAGCGCACCGCGCTGAACTACCTGCAATTGCTCAGCGGCGTGGCGACCACCACGGCCATGTATGTGGACGCCGTGAAGGGCACCCGAGCGCGTATCGTGGACACGCGCAAGACCCTGCCCGGTCTGCGGCTGGCGCAAAAGTACGCGGTGCGCACCGGTGGCGGCACCAACCATCGCATCGGCCTGTACGACGCGGTGTTGATCAAGGAAAACCATATCGCCGCGGCGGGCGGTGTGGCGCCGGTGCTGCAGGCAGCGGCGCAATTAATGAGGGAGGGTGCGGCGCAGGCCGCCTTCGTGGAGATCGAGGTCGAAACTCTGGTCCAGCTCGACGAGGCGCTTCAAGCCGGCGCGACCATGGTGCTGCTCGACAACATGGATATCCCTGGACTGAATGAGGCTGTGCGCCTGAATGCCGGCCGCGCGATACTGGAAATATCGGGTGGCGTGACATTGAAGAGCCTGCGCGCCCTTGCAGAAACGGGGGTCGACCGCATCTCCATCGGAGCCCTCACCAAAGACGTGAAGGCGATCGACTTTTCCATGCGTTTTCAGGAGTTGTGATGGGAGCAGTGATCTATCCGGTCATCGATGTGGAATTCGAGCAGCCGGCCTGCCCGACCCGCCATGCCTGGGCCCGCGTGCCGCCCGAGCCGTCGCCGGTGGAGCGCGCGGCGCTGAAGGACCGTATCCGGCAGTTGCTCAAGGCGCGCAATGCGGTCATGGTGTCGCACTACTACGTGCACCCCGACCTGCAGGACTTGGCCGAGGAAACCGGCGGCATCGTCAGCGATTCCCTGGAAATGGCGCGTTTCGGCCGCGACCACGCGGCGCAGACCCTGATCGTGTCCGGCGTGCGCTTCATGGGCGAGACCGCCAAGATCCTGAGCCCCGAAAAGCGCGTGCTGATGCCCGACCTGGACGCCACCTGCTCGCTCGACCTGGGCTGCCCGAACGTGGATTTTTCCGCGTTCTGTGACGCGCACCCGGACCGCACCGTCGTGGTCTACGCCAACACCAGCGCGGCGGTGAAGGCGCGCGCCGACTGGCTGGTGACGTCCAGCTGCGCGCTCGACATCGTGCGCGCTCTCAAGGACAAGGGCCACAGGATCCTCTGGGCGCCCGACAAGCACCTGGGCGCCTACATCCAGCGCGAAACCGGCGCCGACATGGTGCTCTGGCAGGGCTCGTGCATCGTGCACGACGAGTTCAAGGCCTTTGAGCTGGAAGCCCTGAAGAAGGAACACCCCCGAGCCAAGGTGCTGGTGCACCCGGAAAGCCCGGCCGAGGTGGTGGCGCTGGCCGATGCGGTGGGTTCGACCTCGGCCATCCTGAAGGCCGCGCATGAGCTGGACGCACCGGAATTCATTGTCGCCACCGACAGCGGCATGATGCACAAGCTGCGCGCGCTGAACCCCGGCAAGACCTTCATCGAAGCGCCCACGGCCGGCAACAGCGCCACCTGCAAGAGCTGCGCGCACTGCCCCTGGATGGCGATGAACAGCTTGGCGGGTGTAGCCCATGTGCTGGAGACCGGCGTCAATGAAGTGCACGTGGACCCGGCCCTGGGCCTGCGCGCGCGGGTGCCGATCGACCGCATGCTGGCCTTCACTGCCGCGCTCAAGGCTGGCCAGCCGGCGGGCGCGCTGGTGCCCCGGATCGGCGCCGCCTGAGGTCGGCGCGTCCGTGAAACCCGCGCATTCCGTGTCGCTGCGGCGCTGGCTGGCCGCGCCGGGCTCGCTGAGCCGCCACCTTGCGGCGCTCGGTTCGGACTACCGTGTGCGGCCCTTGCGCGAAGGCGGGCTGCGCCTGCTGCCCGACGAGGGTGCTGGTTCGAGCCGCGCGCGTTCGCAACGGTATTGGGGCCGCGAAGTCCTGCTCTACGTCAATGGCCAGCCCCTGGTGTTCGCGCGCAGCTTCACGCTCGCACGCGCGGTGCGGGGGCCGTGGCGGGCGCTGCGCCGCCTTGGCACGCGGCCGCTGGCCGACTTGCTGTTCGGCGTGCGCCCGGCGCACCGCGAGGTCCTGCCGCCGCTGCGCCTGCCGCCGGCATCGCCCTGGCACAGCCGGGTCGGGCGCGCGCTGCGGAACTACCCGGCCAGTCCGCAGCCGCGTCTGGGCGTGCTCTGGATGCGCCGCGCCCTGTTCGCCCAGCGCCGGGGCGGCCCGGCGCTGATGGTGCAGGAGGTGTTTCTGCCGGCCATCAGCCGGCGCGCCGGCCCGGGTGGCCGTTCTCCGGCCACGGCTCGGGGGTGGGCGACCGGGCCCGCAGCGGCTTCACATGCGCTGAGCCATGCCAACGCTGATTGACTTTGCCGCCCCGGCGGATGGCGCTGCGCCGCTGCGCTGCGCCTTCGGCGCGCCGCGCCGGGTGCTGGCGGCCCATGCCATGGAAGAGGTGCGCCCCGTACTGGAAGCCGTGGATGCGCTGGCCCGGCAGGGCCGTTGGTGCGTCGGCTACCTGCGCTACGAGGCCGCGGCGGCCTTTGACCCGGCGCTGGCAGTGCATCAGGCCGACGGCCCGCTGGCCTGGTTCGGCGTGCACGACGCCCCGCGGCACTGGCCCGAAGCCGAGGCAGGCGGCACGGCCGAGGCGCAGTGGCAGGGCGGCCTGTCGCGGGCCGCTTTCGACCGAGGCATGGCAGACATCCACCGCGCCATCGCCGACGGCGAGCTCTACCAGCTCAATTACACGGCGCAGCTGCACGGGGTGCTGCGCGGCGCACCACGCGATCTGTTCATGGCGCTGCGGCGGGCGCAGCCGGGCGGCTACGCCGCCTTCATCGACACCGGCGACGAGCAGCTGCTGTCGGTCTCGCCCGAGCTGTTCTTCGACTGGGACGGGGAGCGCATCCTGGTACGCCCGATGAAGGGCACGGCCCCGCGCGGCGCCACGCCCGAAGACGATGCGGCACTGGCCGCGCGGCTGCGCGCCTCGGCCAAGGAGCAGGCCGAGAACGTGATGATCGTCGACCTGATCCGCAACGACCTGTCGCGCGTGGCCCAGCCCTTTTCCGTGCGCGTGCCGCGGCTGTTCCGGCTCGAGGCGCTGCCCAGCGTCTGGCAGATGAGCTCGGACGTCGAGGCGCGCACCCGCGCCGGCACGACGCTGGCCGAGGTGTTCGCGGCCCTGTTTCCCTGCGGCTCGGTGACCGGCGCGCCCAAGGTGCGGGCGATGCGCATGATCCGTGCGCTGGAGCCCGAGCCGCGCGGCGTCTACTGCGGCGCGATCGGCGTGGTCCGGCCCGGCGGAGCGGCCACCTTCAATGTCGCGATCCGCACCGTGGCGGCGCGTGAAGGACGGCTGCGCTGCGGCATCGGCAGCGGCATCACGGCCGATGCCACAGCCGACGGCGAGTGGCAGGAGTGGCGCCACAAGCGTGCCTTCCTGGACCGCGCCAGCCAGTCCTTCGAGCTGCTCGAGACCCTGGCGCTCGAGGACGGCGTGCCGCGCGAGGCGCCGGCGCACCTGGCTCGCATGGCCCGCGCGGCCGCGCATTTCGCCTATCCCTGGGACGAGGCGCAGGCCCGGCAGGCCTTGGACCGGCTGGCCCGGGCCCATCCCCAGGGCCTGTGGCGAGCGCGGCTGCTGCTCGACGCCCAGGGCAGGCTGCAGGCCCAGGCTTTCGCCATGCAGGCCACGCCCGCTCCTGTGCGCCTGCAGCTCGCGGACCGGCCCTTCGAGGCCGCCGACAGCGAGTTCGTGCGCTTCAAGACCACGCGGCGCGCGCACTACGAGGCCTTCGAACCGAGCGCGCCCGGCGTGTTCGACACCCTGCTGTGGAACACGCGCGGCGAGCTCACCGAATGCACGCGCGGCAACATCGCCCTGTGCCTGGACGGCCGCTGGCTCACGCCGCCGCTGGCCAGCGGCCTGCTGGACGGCGTGGGCCGCCAGCGCTGGCTGCGCGAGGGCCGCATCGCCGAGGCGGTGGTGCGCGTCGAGGACCTTGAGCGCGCGAGCGGCCTGGCCTTCTTCAACAGCCTGCGCGGCTGGCTGGCAGCGGAGCTGGTCTGAACGTACCGGTTCGTCTCATCGTGCTGCGACGCGGTGCCGTGTTCCGTTCATGTCCCCCGGCGCCGGCCTTCGGCCGCCACCTCCTCCTTGACTTCACTGCACACGACACCGCGCCGCAGCGCTCCGGCCTGCGTCGTGGTGCGCGAAGCAGCGGCGCGAGAGCGGTGGTGGACCCGAAGGGGACGGTGGGTGAATGGCGCAGTGAAGTCAAGGAGGAGACGAGGGCGGTACGCCCTCGTCGGGGGACATGAACGGAGCCGTTCGCCCGCCGTCCCCGCCTCCCTTAACGCAGGCAGGGACCTCTTTTTGTACCTCTGCTCGCAAGTCGGTATCAGGCGCGCCGTAGCGGCAGCGCCGCGAGGCCACGGTAGGCGGGGTTCGCGCACCACTGCGGCTGGGTGCTGGCCAGTTGCAGGTCAGGCCAGCGCACGAGCAGGCGGCCGAGCACCACCTCGGCCTCCAGCCGCGTGAGCGCCGCGCCCAGGCAGACATGGACGCCTGAGCCGAAGGACAGCGCGCCCGGGTCGGCCCGCGTGATGTCGAGCGCCTCGGCCAGGGCGTGGCGCGCCGGGTCACGGTTGGCCGAGCCGATCAGGGCCAGCACCAAGTCGCCGCGGCGCAGCCGCTGGCCGTGCAGCATCAGGTCCGTCGTGACGCGCCTTCCCGTGTACTGCACCGGGCTGTCGTAGCGCAGCAGCTCGCGCACCGCGCCCGGCACCCCCGCCGGGTCCTGCCGCAGCCCCGCCCATTGCTCGGGGTGGCTCAAGAGCGCGAACAGGCCGTTGCCCAGCAGGTTGCGCGTGGTCTCGTGGCCGGCGAACAGCAGCATCGCGCATTGGGCCAGCAGCTCGGCATCGTCACGGATCTCGCCGCGCTCGCGCGCTTTGAGCAGCTCGCTCAGCAGGTCGTCCCCCGGCGCGGCGCGCTTGGCCGCCAGCTGCGCCTGGAAGTAGCGCGTCATCGCCAGCAGGCTGGCCTGGGCGCGGCGCGCCTGTTCCTGGCTGGGCTCGGGCGCGCCGATGAAGGCCGCCAGGTCGTCCGACCAAGCCATGACCTCGGCGCGGTCCGCGCCCTCAATGCCCAGGATGGCCGAGATCACGCGCACCGGCAGCGGGCGCGCGAGCCGGGCGATGAAGTCGAATTCATCGGCATGGTCCAGGCCGTCGATCAGCTCGTCGGCAATGCGCTCGATCTGGGGCCTGAGCCGCGCCAGCGCCTCGGGCCTAAAGGCAGGCTGCAGCAGGGCGCGCAGCCGCCCATGGTCGGGCGCGTCGAGGAACAGCAGGGCACGCGCGAACAGCTGCTGGAAGCCCGCCAGCGCGCCGCGCTCGGCCGCAGCCTGGTTCACCCAGCCGCCGGTGCGCTGGGCCGCAAAGCGCGGATCGCGCAGCACGCCTTCCACGTCGGCATGGCGCGTGAGCAGCCAGGCGCCGCCAAAGAATTCCTCGCTCCAGTGGATCGGCCCGGCTTCGCGCAAGGCCTGGTAAGTCGGATATGGGTTGGCCAGAAACGCGGCGTCGACGATGGGGCGCCCCAGCGGATGGGGCGGCGATGTCAGGACGGCGCTCATTCGCTCTGATCGTTGCGCGCCGCGGGCCGCTCACCCTGCGCCTTCAAGCCCAGGCGCTCGAACAGCCGGCGGTCCCGCTCGGCCTGGGGATTGCTGGTGGTCAGCAGCTTGTCGCCGTAGAAGATCGAATTGGCGCCGGCGGCGAAGCATAGCGCCTGCAGGGCCTCGTCCATCTGCTCGCGCCCGGCCGACAGGCGAACCATGGTGCGCGGCATGGCGATGCGGGCCACCGCGATGGTGCGAACGAACTCGAACGGATCGAGCGGCGCGGTATCCGCCAGCGGCGTGCCTTCGACCTGGACCAGGTTGTTGATCGGCACCGACTCGGGGTACGGGTCGAGGTTGGCGAGCTGAGCGATCAGCCCGGCGCGTTCGGTCCGGCTCTCGCCCATGCCGACGATGCCGCCGCAGCAGACGTTGATGCCGGCATCGCGCACGTGGGCCAGCGTGTCCAGCCGGTCCTGGTAGTTGCGGGTGCTGATGATGTTGCCGTAGAACTCGGGCGCGCTGTCCAGGTTGTGGTTGTAGTAGTCCAGTCCGGCCGATTTGAGTGCCTGCGCCTGCCCGGCTTCGAGCATGCCCAGCGTCATGCAGGTCTCCAGGCCCAGGGCCCGGACCTCGCGCACCATCTCGGTCACTTTCTCCATGTCGCGCTCCTTCGGGCTGCGCCAGGCCGCGCCCATGCAGAAGCGGGTCGCGCCCTGGGCCCTGGCGGCCTGCGCAGCCTCCACGACCTCGGCCAGCGGCATCAGCTTGCTGGCCTCGACGCCGGTTTCGAAATGGGCCGATTGCGGGCAGTAGCCGCAATCCTCGCTGCAGCCGCCGGTCTTGATCGACAGCAAGGTGGACAACTGCACTTCGTTCGGGTCGAAGTTCTCGCGGTGCACCTGCTGGGCCTGGTGCAGCAGGTCCATGAACGGCAGCGCGAACAGCGCCTCGACGTCGGCGACGCGCCAGCGCACCGCGGCGCCCGGGCTGTCGGGCGGGGTGCTGCGCGCGCGCAGGCCAGAAATGTCGATGGTGGCTAAGGTGGTCATGTCAGGTCCTTCATGCGAGGGGGTGAAACGTTTCAGGGAGCGGCGAACACGGTGCGCAGCGCCGCGTCGTCCAGGTGCGCGGCCACGGCAGCCGCGCCGGTTGCGGACAGCCGCGGCACGAGGCCGAGGCAGGGGGCCTGGTGCTGCCGCCACAGGCGTTCGCGCAGACAGGCGATGTTCTCATCGATCCAGGGCATGCTGGCGTCAACGACGTTGCCGATCCAGCCAACCGGGCGCAGTCCGCGCGCGCGCACCGCTTCGGCGGTGAGCAGCGCATGGTTGATGCAGCCCAGGCGCAGGCCGACCACCAGCACCACGGGCAGGCCGAGGTCGGCAGCCAGACCGGCCGTGTCCCATTCCGGGCCGAGCGGCACGCAGAAGCCACCGACGCCCTCGACCACCAGCACGTCGGCGCGCGCCGCCAGGTCGTTCGCGGCCTGCAGGATCACGCCGCGCTCGATGGCGCGGCCTTCCAGCGCCGCCGCGATGTGCGGCGCGCAGGCGGTGTCGAACTGGTAGGGACCGACCTCGGCGTCGGTCAGCGCGAGCGAACTGGCCAGGCGCAGGGTGCGCACGTCGTCGTTGACGCGCACGCCGTCGACCAGCTCGGTGCCGGCCGCCACCGGCTTGAACCCGGCGCTGCGCCAGCCCTGCCGGGCGCACCAGTGCAGCAGCGCCGCGCTGATGCGGGTCTTGCCGACCTCGGTGTCGGTGCCGGTGACGAAGCAGCCGCGCGGCCTTGGCGAGAGGCTCACTGGAGTACCTTCGTGCTGCGCACTGCGGTGCGAGCTTGCTTGGGGACGGCCCGGCGCGGCGCTCATGCGAGGTCCTTCGCAGCGTGGGCCAGGCCCTGGACCAGGCGCTGCACGTCGTCCGCGCTGTGCGTGGCACTGAGCGTGATGCGCAGCCGCGCTGTTCCAACCGGTACGGTGGGCGGGCGGATCGCCGGCACCCACAGGCCTTGCGCGTCAAGCGCGGCGGCCAGCGCCATCGCGGCGGCGTTGTCGCCGACGATCAGCGGCTGTATCGCGGTGGCCGAGTCGGCCAGGTGCCAGCCGAGCGCGGGGTGCGCTTCGGTCAGCGCGGTGAGTCCACTGCGCAATTGCGCGATACGCTGCTGCAAATTCGCACGGCGCCGGTCACCTTCCTCGCCGCCGATCAGCCGCAGGCTTTCGCGCAAGCCATGGGCCACGGCCGGCGGTGCTGCCGTCGTGTAGATGTAGGCGCGCGCCGCCTGGACCAGCCAGTCGATGATGGTGGGGTGCGCGGCCACAAAGGCGCCGCCCAGGCCGGCGGCCTTGCCGAGCGTGCCCATGACGATCAGGCGCTCGCTGCGCAGGCCAAAGTGCGCCAGGCTGCCGCGGCCTTGCGGCCCGAGCACGCCGAAGCCGTGCGCGTCGTCCACGATCAGCCAGGCATCATGGCGTTCGGCCAGGGCGAGCAGCCCGGGCAGGTCGGCCAGGTCGCCATCCATGCTGAACACGGCGTCGGTCACGATCAGCTTGACCGGCGTGGTGCAGCGTTCGAGCTGGCGCGCCAGCACCGCGAGATTGCCGTGGGCGTAGCGCTGCATGGCCGCCTTGGCCAGCAGGGCGCCGTCGATCAGCGAGGCGTGGTTGAGCTTGTCGGCAAAGATCGTGGCGCTGGCGTCGCCCAGCGCGGTGAGCAGCGCCAGGTTGGCCATGTAGCCGGTGCAGAAGCTCAGCGCCCGCGCGCCCGGAATGGACGGCGCCAGCCAGGCGGCCAGGTCGTCTTCGAGCGCGGCATGGGCGCGCGAGTGGCCGCTGATCAGGTGCGAGGCGCCGCTGCCCGCACCATGGCGCCGCGCGCCCTCGGCCAGCGCCTCGATCAGCGCCGGGTGGTTCGCCAGGCCCAGGTAGTCGTTGCTGCAGAACGCGAGCAGCTCGCGCGCCGGTGCGTCACCCACGCTGACGCGCTGGTGCGGCGCGCAGGGCGATTCGGCGATACGCCGCTGGCGCCGCAGCGCCTGCGCTTCGCGCTCACGCAGTTGGCGGTTCAGGTGGTCTATCAGCATCGGAGCGGCGCTGGTTCAGCACGTCGTCGAGTGTGGCCATCACGCGCCCGGCCAGCCAGGCTGACAGTTCGTCGTCGAGCACATAGGGCGGCATCAGGTAGACCGTGCGGCCGATCGGTCGGATCATCAGCTCGCGTTCGCGGCCGGCCAGATGGAAGCGCTCGGCAAAGCGCGGGCCCGCGAAGGGCTCGCGCACGTCGAAGGCCCAGATCATGCCGCGCTGGCGGAAATGCTCGATGCGCGGGTCGGCTTGCAGCGGCGCGAGCGCGGCCGTGAGCATGGCGGCGCGTTCACGATTGCGCTGCAGTACCTGCTCCTCCTCGAAGCGGTCGAGCACCGCGAGTGCCGCGCGGCAGGCCAGCGCATTGCCGGTGTAGGAGTGGGAATGCAGGAAGCCACGCGCCACGTCGTCGTCGAGGAAGGCTTCGTAGATGCTGTCGCGCGAGAGCACCAGCGACAGCGGCAGGTAGCCGCCGCTGATGCCCTTGGACAGGCAGACCAGGTCGGGCCAGATCGGAGATTCTCCCGGCAGCGCGGCCTGCTCAAAGGCAAAGAAGGTCCCGGTGCGGCCGCAGCCAACCGCGATCTCGTCGGCGATCAGGTGCACCTGGTACTGGTCGCACAGTGCGCGCGCGGTGCGCAGGTAGGCGGGGTCGTGCATGGCCATGCCCGTGGCGCCCTGCACCAGCGGCTCGAGGATCAGGGCGGCTATGTGCTCGTGGCGCGCTTCGAACAGTGCCTGCAGGTCCGCTGCGGCACGCTGCGCCACGTCGGCGGCGGACTCGCCGGGCGCGGCCTGGCGCGCGTCTGGCGACATGACCTGGTGCGCGCGCATCAGCAGCGGATCGTAGGCGTCGCGGAACACCTGGACGTCGGTGACCGCCAGTGCGCCCAGGGTTTCGCCGTGATAGCCCTGGCGCAGGCAGACGAACTCCTGCTTGGCCGGCCGGCCGCGGTTGCGCCAGCAGTGGAAGCTCATCTTCAGCGCGATCTCGACCGCCGAGGCGCCGTCGCTGGCGAAGAAGCAATGGCCGAGCACGCTGCCGGTCCGTGCCGACAGGCGCTCGGCCAGTTCGACCGCCGGCTTGTGGGTGCAGCCGGCCAGCATCACGTGCGGCAGGGTGTCTAGCTGGTCCTTGATCGCCGCGTTGATGCGTGCATCGTCGTGGCCGAACAGGTTGACCCACCAGGAGCTGATGGCGTCGAAATAGCGGCTGCCCTGGTCGTCGAACAGCCAGGGGCCCTGGCCACGCACGATAGGCAATGGCGGCATCTGGGCCGCGCGCTGCATCTGCGTGCAGGGATGCCAGATATGAGTCAGGCTGCGCTGTTGCAGGTCGGAAGAGGCGTGGCGCATGACTCGCTAAGTGAGGGGGTTGGCAAGGGCTCGCATCCAGGCACGGGTGCGGGCGTTTCTGTGACCGACGGAAGCCCGAGCGGCGGCACAGTGGCCTGGGCCGGCGATGCGATGTGGCCTTCGCATGCGGCAGAGGTGTATTCCATTTTACTGAATCTCCTCAGCAACAGTGATTCGGGCTGGCTTGCGGGTAATCTTAATTAATAATTATAGATCACATTGAATGAATCCGCAGCGTTATCACGGCACCGCCCGCGCGCGATGCGGTGCCGAGGTTCGGCAACCCTTTACTTCTTTTCCGAGAAGGTCCTTCTCCCACGCCGATCTGCCAGGCGCTGGCGAACGCATGAGTCAGCCGTCGATGAGGCGTGTGAAGCGGCGGGCTGGCCACCTTCGCGCGCCATCAAAGGTGCTGGGTCGGCACCTTGTGGCGCAGCTCGGTCTGCCGGTTCTTGTCGTCGACGAACACCAGCTGGGGTTCATGGCCGGCAAGCTGGTCGTTGTGCACCTGGGCGAAAGCCGCAATGATGATCAGGTCGCCCACGGCGGCGCGGCGCGCGGCCGAGCCGTTGACGGAAATCATGCCGGAGCCGCGTTCCCCCCGAATGGCGTAAGTGACGAAGCGCTCGCCGTTGTCGATGTTCCAGATGTGGATCTGTTCATTTTCGGCGATGTCGGCGGCGTCCAGCAGGTCTTCATCAATGGCGCAGGAACCTTCGTAATGCAGCTCGCACTGGGTCACGGCAACGCGGTGGATCTTGGACTTGAGCAGGGTGCGGAACATGGGGTTTCCTCGGAATCAAAAAGTGGACGGAACAGGGCGGCAACGCCTGGCGCGTCGGACTCAGGGCTTGAGCTCCAGCGTGCAGGCGTCGCCCAGCGCCTCGCGCCAGACGCGCACGCGGGACAGGCGGGGGCTAAAATCGGGCATCTCGTTGGCGATGAACAGGCAGAGGTTTTCCAGCGTCGGCGCGCCCAGGCCGGGCACCTCGTCGAGCATGCGGTGGTCCAGCAGTTCGCGCACCTCGTCCAGGCGCCGGCGCAGCAGGCCCAGGTCGATCACCATGCCGGTGTCCGGGTTGCGCGGGCCGGCCAGCCAGACCTCGGCGTGGTAGGTGTGGCCATGGATGCGGCGGCTGCCTTCGGCCTCGATCTCGCGTTTCAGGGTGTGGGCCGCATCGAAGAAAAAGCGTTGGCTGACGGTGAACAACATGAGTCTCTCGGCTTTCAGCGGATGCCGCTGATCTTGTGGGTTTGCAGGCTCAGCCGCCAGACTGGGTCGCGCAGGCAGGCGGCGATGCAGGTGGCGGTGTTGGCGGCCTGGGCGGGTCCGTCCATGGGCTGCAGGAAGCGGTGGGTGAATTGTCCGGTGCGGGCGATGGCCTGCAGGTCCAGGCCCGGCTGGGGCCAGACCAGCTTGAGCTCTTGGCCTTGACGCTGCACCCAGGGCGCGCTGGCCTTGGGGCTCACGCAGAGCCAGTCGATGCCGGGTGGCGCGGCGACCGTGCCATTGGTTTCCACGGCAATGCGGAAACCGCGCGCGTGCAGCGCGTCGACCAAGGCCTCGTCCACCTGCAGCAGCGGTTCGCCACCGGTCAGCACCGTCAGGCGGTGAGCATCATCGCCGGCCGGCCACTGCGCCGCGATCAGTGCCGCCAGTTCGTCGGCCTGCGCGAACTTGCCGCCCAGCGTGCCGTCGGTGCCGACGAAGTCGGTGTCGCAGAAGCGGCAGACGGCGTCGGCGCGGTCCTCCTCGCGGCCGCTCCAGAGGTTGCAGCCGGCAAAGCGGCAGAACACGGCGGGTATGCCGGTCTGCGCGCCTTCGCCCTGCAGGGTGTAGAAGATTTCCTTGACGCTGTAAGTCATGCGCCCTCCATGCCGGGACCCGAGGGCGTCAGCACCGTGTTGACCGCCTGCGGCAGCTGCGCCGGGTAGTCTCGGCTGAAGTGCAGGCCGCGGCTTTCGTGGCGGGCCTGGGCGGAGCGCACGATCAGGTCGGCCACCTGCACCAGGTTGCGCAGTTCCAGCAGGTCGCGCGTGACGTGAAAGGCGCTGTAGTACTCGTCGATTTCCTGCTGCAGCAACGCGATGCGGTGCGCCGCGCGCTCCAGGCGCTTGTTGGTGCGCACGATGCCAACGTAGTCCCACATGAAGCGGCGCAGTTCGTCCCAGTTGTGCGAAATCACCACGGTCTCATCGGCGTCGGTGACGCGGCTATCGTCCCAGTCGGGCAGGGCGGGCGGGGCGGCGCGCGGTGATTGCGCGATGTCTTGCGCCGCCGCGCGCGCGAAAACCATGCATTCGACCAGTGAATTGCTGGCTAGCCGGTTGGCGCCGTGCAGGCCGGTGCAGCTGGTCTCGCCGATCGCATACAGGCCGGGCAGGGTGGTTCGGCCGGCCAGGTCGGCCAGCACGCCGCCGCAGGTGTAGTGCGCGGCTGGCACCACGGGAATCGGCTGGTTCGTGATGTCGATGCCCAGTTCCAGGCAGCGCGCATGGATGTTGGGGAAATGTTCCCGGATGAAGGCGGCTGGCTGGTGCGAGATGTCGAGGTAGATGCAGTCCAGACCGTGCTTCTTCATTTCGAAGTCGATGGCGCGGGCCACGACGTCACGCGGGGCCAGCTCGGCGCGCGCGTCGTGCTGCGGCATGAAGCGCGCGCCCCCGGCCGATTCGGGTAGCAGCAGCCGCCCGCCCTCACCGCGCACCGCCTCGGAGATGAGGAAGGACTTGGCGTGCGGGTGGTACAGGCAGGTCGGGTGGAACTGGATGAACTCCATGTTGGCCACCTGACAACCGGCGCGCCAGGCGGCTGCGATGCCGTCGCCGGTGGCGGTGTCGGGGTTGGTGGTGTAGAGGTAGACCTTGCCCGCGCCGCCGGTGGCCAGGATGGTGTGGGGCGCGCGGAAGGTGATCACCCGGTCGGTCGCTTCGTCCAGCGCGTAAAGGCCCAGGCACTCGTCGTGCGCCAGACCGAGCTTTCGGCCGGTGATCAGGTCCACCAGCGTGTGGTTTTCCAGCAGCGTGATGTTCGGCGACTGGCGCACGCGCTCGATCAGTGTGCGCTGCACTGCCGCACCAGTGGCATCGGTCACGTGCACGATGCGGCGCTGGCTGTGGCCGCCTTCGCGCGTGAGGTGCAGCTGACCGTCCTCGCGCGAGAACGGCACGCCGAGTTCTTGCAGCCAGACGATGCTTTCGGGCGCATGCTCGACGACGAAGCGCGTGGCGGCCGCGTCGCAGAGGCCGGCGCCCGCGACCAGTGTGTCCTCCACGTGCGCCTCGAAGCTGTCGCCCCCGGCGAGCACGGCGGCGATGCCGCCCTGGGCCCAGGCGCTGGAGCCATCGCCCAGCGTGCACTTTGTGATCACGGCGACGTGGTGCGTAGCGGCCAGGTGCAAGGCCGCGCTGAGGCCCGCCAGGCCGCTGCCGACAATCAGCACATCGAAAGAGCGGGAAATTTCAGCCATGAAGGGTCTTGATTGAGGAAGGATGTTGAATGGCAACGCAAAGTGAGCCACTATTTGCAACCAATATTGAGCCACCGGTTTTTAAATAATTTAGCCTAGTCGGTTGTGGACAATTTTAACTGCTCTGCGTTTTTTGCCTTGTTGCGAGAAAACTTGGCGCTGACCCTGTTTGGCGAAAAGCAGCGCGGTGTGCCACCGGTGGTGGATGGCGCTTTCATCTACGGTGACATCACCGAGGGTGGGGCGATCCTGACCTATCCGAACGTCATGGTCACGGTGCTGGCCATCGTGTTCATCGTGGCGCTGCTGTTGTTCGTGCAGTACACCCGGCCGGGCCGCGCCCTGCGGGCGATGGCGCAGGACAAAGAGGCTGCGCGCTTGCAAGGTGTAGATGTGAAAGCCACCACTACCCTTGGCTTTGCCATTGGTATGGCGCTGGCGGGACTGACCGGCGCGCTGTTGGTCACGGTGTACGGCGTGACCTCGGGCGTGGGCTCCAACATTTCCACCAAGGCCTTCATCATGATCATGATCGGCGGTGCGGGCGTGACTTCGGGGGCCATCGTCGTCGGAATCTTGCTGGGTTTTGCCGAAGCCATTGGCTACGACCTGCTGCCCGGAAGCCTGACTTATTTGCTGATTTTTGTGGGAATGATCGTGTTCCTGGTGTTCAAGCCCAATAGTTTGTTTGGCTAGCCTTGGGGCTGAAGGGAGTCAAGAAGTGAACCCTCATGGATACTGGAAAGTTTAACAATCCACACGTCCATCTTGACGGCATCAGGTTCGGCAAGGCTTTGCGCAGGGGGTGAGATGGATTTGACGACTCCATCTTGATGGATGGATTTCTCGGCTCAGGGGCGCTCGAATCTTGCCCAGAGGGCAGGCGATTTCCATAATCTGACCTGCCTTGACGGTGCTTGCGCCAGTAGTCCGGATTTTTTTTTCGGTCCAGGCCTTCTGCGCACGAGACTGGTTGTCTCGGTAGTCTGGGTCGGATTGAAGCTTGCTTTTGTGCCATTGCCGCCTACGCTCTTTCTGGCAATTGGCCGTTGAGCAATACGCTTGGTTTGGCACCTGCGGCGCTGGGATGAAACGAGCGCCACAGTGGGCGCAACGAAGCTTGGTCATGGATGTTCTCCAGTCAATTGAGGGACTAGAAACATCGCTCGATGCGAGGGGCAGGGGGAGAGGTTCGTGATGGCAGGCTTGTTGAAGAGCCCTTGAATGTGCGTCAGTAAATTAAAGACTCCTTTAATGTGATGGCGATGAGTCGAGTTTTGCCGTTTGGATGAGATTGACAGTCATGTATCCCAATTGATACAATGTTTCATGAAGACGATCTATACGACCGAAATTTTTGATGGGTGGTTTGACTCCTTGCGAGACAAACAAGCAGCCCGTCGGATTCAGGTGCGTATTGATCGGGCGGAAGAAGGAAATTTCGGAGACCATAAATCTGTGGGTGACGGCGTTTCCGAAATGCGAATTCATCACGGTCCAGGCTTTCGGGTGTATTTCACGCTACGAGGTTTGGAAATCGTCATCCTTTTGGCCGGAGGAGACAAGTCGAGTCAGGCCAAAGATATTCAAACCGCGCAGGAGCTAGCGCGTCAACTGAAGGAGTAAGAGATGACTGCTCTTAAGCTACGTAAATGGGATAGCGCAGAACACCTCAAAACCGAAGAGGACATGGCGCTTTATCTGGAGGCATGCCTGCAAGAGGCGGGGGATGATGCGGCCTTTATTGCCAAGGCTCTAGGCACCATTGCCCGAGCCAAGGGCATGTCACAACTTTCACGCGATACGGGGCTGGGCAGGGAAAGCCTCTACAAGGCGTTGTCAGGGGAGGGCAACCCCAGCTTTGCCACCATCTTGAAAGTCACGGCTGCGCTGGGAATCAAGCTCCACGCACAGCCGTTGCATGTGGGCTAAGTGCGGTAGTTGTGGATTTGGGTTCAATTCCGGTGAACGGATTTGAAGTTGAGTCGGTACAGTTCGTTGATGTAAGTCTGATCTATCGGTTGGCTAAGTCACTACCTCGCATTCACGCCCTAGTACTCTCTGGCACGCTTGAGTGCTAATAGAAAGTTCCTGAGTGGTCAACCATCCACCACCATATGCTTTGTGAGAAAAACACTCTCTCACTTTTTGGAAACCCCGCTGAGGCCCAGTCTCTGCGGGGTTTTCGCCATTTTGGCTCGTGGACACGGACCTTGGTGGCAACCCTAAAAAACACCGTTTTTCAGGAAATTTCGCTCTCTATTCTCCATTTCTCATGGACAGGAGAACGCCGTGTCCACAAGTCAAGCCCTTATAAATCAAGGACTTACGAGAGTTCTCCAGTCCCCCTTTCCTTTTGACACACTGCCTACCCAATATTGGCAAAAAATACAAAACCGTACAACAAGTGCTTATGGTTTATGGTGATTGCTGGTTTAAAGGATTCGGAATCTGCGTACGCAATCAGGATTCCTTCTCTTCAAGTCCACGAGGCGCCTGGCTCAATTTGTTAAGCGCGAACTGGGAGTAGGGCGCCTCAGCCAGTATCTTTTGAGCGGCCGAAGTCGGCCATGATCTGCCATTCACGAATGACCGTTCTCCAAACTTAAATTTATAAGCACCGAGCTGCATCGGTAGCCGAAATCGCCGTGGCCGAAGACATATACCTAGCGCAGTTGCGCCACTTGCTGCGACTGACTCACTTGGCACCGGAGGTCGTGGCACGGCTGGCGGATTCGTCCAGCGTAGTGCTTGAGAAAGTGATGCGCCGCGCCTGAATCAACGGCTGGAGTGATCAATAGCGATCATCCGCTACAGCAACTGCCTTTGCCTCGCTCCTGGATGGGCGGGCACGGCACCGTGCCGTAGGAGCAGTACACGCAGCAGTCACCTGGCTTCGGCTTGAGCACAGCGTGGCACTGCTCGCATTCGTAGAACCACTGGCAGGCATCGGTGGGCACCCTCTGGTACATCAGAAACCTCAATAGCGGCCATTGGCAGGAAATAGTGGATTTCCGCTTTGGGTCGGCTGCTGCCGGTCGCTTGCTGTCTATCGAAGCTGCATTTTCTGAACATCGGCCCTTCGGGGCTGTTCCCGTCACCGCGATCGCCCACTTTGAGCAGAGCAACTTCACCCGCGTGACCACGCGCATTGCTTTGGAAACGGCGCTGGTGTACCACCCCACACAAGGCATCGTGGAGTCCATCGTCAAGGGAGGGGCCAAGAACCATGCAGCGGTGCTCCAGTTGTTCGGGGAGCATGTGCTAGGTCAGAAGATCGAGCCCGAGGAGATCGAGAAGAAGTCATTCCGTCTGAACGCGCTGCGCGACGGCATGCTTGAGCCTGTTGTGGACTGGTCTGCCCTGGGCGTGGAGAAGGTGCGCCTGCGCCGTGCCCGCTTCACGCCCATTGGCAGGGCAGGTGTGGCCGTTCAGGTCGAGGCCACCCCTGAGATGGACAAGCCCGATGCCATCCAGGAGGCGTTGGCGCTGCTCAAGGTCAGCAGCTACTTCGAGGCTGAATACGGCATGGCCTCGGCGACCTTGATCGTGTACATGATGCCCGACGCCAAGGGCAAGCACGCACACTTCAGCTTTGGAGTGCACGCTTCAGGCTCATCGACCATCAAGAATCTGTCCGAGCGCAATCAGGCGATCGCCCAGTCATTGCTCAAAGCGTTGGATGTGATCGAGGTGGAAGACGCACCAGGCGACTTTGAAGCCTTTGAACAGATGGCAGCGTGATGAGTCAGGCTCAGATCAATTCAACCCAGGTCCTGTGCCGCCTGCTCGAGATGGACAAGCCACAGATCGACGGACAGACTTTGTTTGGCCAGTCCAGTGATGCGGCCACGCACCTGATCCGGGAGCGCATGCTGATGCTGGGCAGCTCGAACCAATGGATCAATTGCCCGGAGTGCGGCTTGGAGCTGGCGCGGGTCGTTCGGGACCTGTCCAGCGATCAAATTCTGCTCATGTGTCCCGAGTGCGTGGACGTCACGGCGCCCAGGCACTACTGCACCAACCACAAGGTCTCGCTGCCCAAGTTGGTCAATAACCTGGCCACGGGACTGGGCCTTGGCAGTGCCGGTCAGAAGGTTATTGATCACGAGCAAATCTGGCGGCTGGGCACAACGCAGTCGGGCAGGGCCAAGCCGGTGACCTGGTATTTCGCGCGCCAGCTCTACAAACCCGCAGTGGCAGACAGGCTTCGTGAGCAGATTCGCCTGGAAAAAACCACCGAGTCCAGCGTCGTGCTCACCAGCACCGATTTGCCGCTGCCAGCGGCATCACCCATCGAGGGCTTTGATGTTCGCTTTCTGGGCATGGCCGCGCGCATCAGTCAGAGCCGGTTCGAGTTCTTTGGTGAGAGCGCGAGCACGGCCACACAGGTCATGGAGGAGGCGACGCCCACGACCACCCTGAAATACGTCGAGTCGCAATCGTGCGTCTGGATGGATGGCGAGCGCCATGAGCTCGAGCCCCGGCAGCGGCTCATCATCCTCGCGCTTTTGGAGGACCTGGACCACGAGCTGGACAAGGACGCCCTGCAGCGCAAGTGCGGCTCCCAGTCGCAAAGCTTCTCACCCAGCAAGGAGTTCGAGCGCAACAAATCGGTCTACAAGCGATTCATCCGCTACCTCCGGGACGATGAGCGCTACCAGTTGCTGATCCCGCTGGAGGATCAGCCCCACTGATTTCCATTGGTTTGCAGTTGCCAATGTTTCACCCGGTTCAGACACCCGTCTGGCCGGGTTATTTATTTATTGATTTTGATGACACTGGCAGTTGAAGAAAATGGCAGCAAACGACCCATTGCCGCCGCTGGGAACGTCCGCTATCTACATTACCGGGAGGCTTTTATCCGGACGCTTACAGGCGCGGTATCAGAAAGGTTGAAGGTTCGACTGTTGACGGCTCACCGGTATCACCTTCAAGTACCGCAACAAATTTGATGGGCAGGACTTCTCCTGCGCGTTGTAAGGCCTGCATGCCTGGCATGCGCACGGTCACCGTGAGGGTGGTGGCCTTCGCTGGCTCTAGTCTCGCTTTAACAGGCTGAATCAGGTCAAGCAAGTCAGCTGGAAGTACATTGATGGTGACCTTCCTTCGCAAGCCGGCGGTCATTTTCAACTGTTCCGCGCCGCGGCTCACCCCGCCGGTGATCGTAGGCCACGTTCAAGGTGTGCGCATCCATGAGTGACCCCTGAAATCGTCCGTAGGGACACATGTGCAGACACACCTTTTCGCGCAACAAGCCCGCATTCAGATAAGTGAACAAGCCATAGAACAAAATCCAGAATGTGGTCCATGGGCTGACTGTCATCGACAGGGCATCGGCCATCAGTGGGCGCATGGCAGTGAAGTAGCCAACAAAGGTGAAGCCTGTCCACAGACCAAAAACGACCCATGCCAAGTTTTTTCCACCCCGACGAAGCAGCTTCTCTGCTGTCCATCTGGTCTTATCCAAACGCTTGCGGTTCTGATGACTGCCTTCGCACTTATTCTCGACCCACATGAAGATGGCGGTGTAGACAGTTTGTGGGCAGGCAAAGCCGCACCAGACGCGCCCAACCACGGCAGTTGCAAAAAACAGCAGCAACGCACTGACGACCAACAAACTGGCCAAGTAGATGAGATCCTGCGGAAACAACACGGCACCAAACAGGTAAAAGCGCTTGGCCTCAAGGTCAAACAGCACGGCCTGACGCGAGCTCCAGTTCAGCCATGGAACGCCATAAAAGAAGGCTTGGGTCAGCCAGACCATGATCCAACGCCATCTTGAGAAAATTCCATCAATAGAGCGGGCATGAATTTTGTCGCTCGCAGCCACAGCGTCGACGGAATGGATAGGGATGATTTTCTGCATGATGGCCTCACGGGTTATTCGCATGCCCCCCATTCCGCGAAAGGCAAATGGTTTCGAGGCAGCGCGCCCGGACGAGGCTGTCGACCAGGCATGTGCCAATGTTGCCGTCGACCCTTCTGATGCGCAGGATTCAGATATGCAGAAAATTGACCGTATCAGATGAATACTGATCCGACCAGTTATGCGGGCGTCTGATACGCCTCCATCTCACGAAATGCTTGGACACTGCATCAGATGAAACGCAATTTTTCGATTCTTGTTGGTTTACTCGCCCTCGTTGGCCTCAAGCTACTGGGTGATGCTCTGTCCCAGCGGCTCGGGGTTCGTGTGCCAGGCAATTTCTGGGGCTTCCTGGCCCTGTGGGTGTTTCTCCATTTCAGGCAGGTGGCGCCTACAGCGCTTGCGGGTGCCAGTGCCTTCTTGTTGAATCACCTGACGCTGTTCCTCTTGCCCTCGCTGGTAGCTGCAGTCGTGGGCTTACGATGGGCGCCACGCGAGATGGCGTTGTTGCTGGTGGGCGGATTGCCCGTCACCTTGTTCATGGCCGCGGCTTGCGGACTTCTCATCGCAACACTGCAATGTACACCCCGAAAGAGCAACCACGATGCTTGAGCAAATTGCTGCACTGGTGCTTGCCGGCGTGTGTTATTGGGCATCCAAAGGTGTGTTCCGTCTGAGCCAACGTCATGTGCTCGCCTTACCGGTATTCGTATCCGTTTTCCTGGTCCTATGTGCTTGCGCCGTGTTCGGCTTGAACCCTTCCGATTTTTCCGAACGGATCCATCCACTGCGCACTGCCATGGATGCGGCCGTTGTGGCGATGGCGATTCCCCTTCATCAGGTCTGCCGAAAACTCGGCCCCCTACTTCCCCACTTGCTCCTTGGTCTGCTTTTGGCATCGGTGATTTCGGTGGCAGGGGTGCTGGTTGCCGGATGGATGCTGGACGCACCTTGGCTCATCACCGCTGCTGTGGCACCCAAGGCAGCCACCATGCCCGTGGCACTGTCCCTGGCGAAAAGCGTTGGTGCCGACCAGACCATTGTCGTAACCGCTGTTTTGCTCACTGGGGTAGTGGGCACCTTGCTGACGCCACCCCTGCTGCGTTGGCTGGGGGTACGGGATAAAAGGGTTCAAGCCTTTGCATTGGGTGTGAGTGCGCACGCCATAGGTCTCGTTCGCGCGCAAGCCGAATATCCAGACCACTTGGACCTGGCAGTGGCGGGCATGTGTGGGAATGCTCTGGTCACGACAATTCTGTGTTCATTCTTGCTGTTTTGGACCCATGGCTGAATTTTCATTGACTGGTATAGCATCAAGGCCTTCACTGGAGATTCTGGAAGACATGTTTGCTGTCCGCCTGACGCGTTACCAGCAGCTAGCCGATGAACTGGCGGCCAGCATCCGATCAGGGGCGCTACGCCCCGGGGATCGCCTGCCTTCGGTGCGTGATTTGCGAAGACAGCGTGGTGTGAGTCCATCGACGATCTTTCAGGCCTACGCACAATTGGAGTTACAGGGTTTAGTAGAGGCCAGGGTCCGATCGGGCTACTTTGTGCGGGCGCGGCATCATCTGACCAGATTGCCGCCCGATGCAGCGCTGCCCAACGGGCGTATCACACCGGTAGCCATCAGCGAGTTGGTCTTTGAATTACTGGGCTCCACGCGCGATGTCGATGTGGTACCGCTGGGTTCAGCTTTTCCTGCGGCGCAGTTGTTCCCCTTCGAAGAACTGGCCCGAAGTGGTGCCCGTGCCATGCGGCGTCTGGGGCCGGCTCAAATATCCGGAGCATTGACGGCCGGAGACGAGTCTCTGCGTGCTCAGATCGGACGGCGTTATGCCCTTAATGGAGTCCCCACGCGTGGGGACGAAATCATCGTGACCAACGGTGCCATGGAGGCGCTCAACCTTTGCCTGCAAGCTGTCACGCAGCCCGGTGATGTGGTGGTGGTCGAATCTCCCACTTTTTATGCAGCATTGCAGGCCCTGGAACGCCTGCACTTGAAAGCCGTTGAGGTCGAGACCGATCCTGCGGAGGGGGTCCGACTGGAGGCTCTGGAGGCCTTGCTCAAGCAGCAGAAGGTGGCAGCCTGCTGGTTCATGCCCACATTCCAGAATCCTCTTGGGGCTTTGATGCCCAATGCCAAAAAGCAGGCATTGGTGCAATTGCTGGCACGCTACGGCGTACCCCTCATCGAGGACGATGTCTATGCAGAATTGCATTTCGGCGCACGCCGGCCTTTGCCAGCCAAGGCCTTTGACCAAGAGGGTCTGGTGCTGCATTGCTCCTCGTTTTCCAAATCTCTGGCACCGGGGTATCGGGTCGGCTGGGCAGCAGCCGGGCGCTATGCCAAGGATGTTGAACGCCTGAAGATGATGACCTCGCTGGCTTCGCCGATACCACCGCAGCTGGCGATCGCCGAGTACCTCGTGCAGGGCGGATTTGATCGGCATCTGCGCCATCTGCGAGGCGCATTGCAAACCCAGCACACTGCGGCAAGAACACTAATCGAGCGCTGCTTTCCCAAGGGCACCCGGATGACCGAACCCCAAGGGGGCTACTTTGTCTGGCTGGAGTTGCCTGGGGGAGTGAACACCCTGGAAATTCACCACCAGGCCATGGCCCAGTCCATCAGCACGGCGCCTGGGGTATTGTTCTCGGCCGACCGGCGCTTCACGCGCCATTTGCGGCTGAATCTGGGGCATCCCGTGACCCCACAGATCAAGGCGGCCCTGAAGCTGCTGGGCACCTTGGCCAAGGCACAAGCACACCGCAACGCCCAGTGAGACGGATACAGCCCCGTCTCTGCAACAGGCTCTAACGAATACCCACCTTGCGCTGCTGCTGACGCACGTAGGCCGTGATGTGGACCACATCGTCCGCCGACAGCCCGGACACTGGCGGCATGTCGCCAAACTTCCAGTGGTGCGCCCGGCTGCCGTAGCGCACAGCCGCCTGAAAAGCAGCATCGCTGTGATGCGAAGGTTCATAGACCGGGTGCAGCAACGGTGGCCCCCGGTCAGAACCCTTCAAGTCCAAGCCGTGGCAGGCGGCGCAATGCTGCGCGAACAGCCGCTGGCCTTGGGCAGGCTGAGGCATCAGCCCCGGTGCAGGCTGGGGCAGCGGCAGGGTTTGCGCCAGCGCCATGTTCGCCGCCAAACTCAGCCAGAGGGTAAAGGTCTTGTGTGTGAAGTGCATGTTAAACAGGTTAGGATCAAAAGCGGCACGGCACGGCACGGTGGGGGGCCGTGGCCTTTCAGGGCCGCCAGCGCCGCAGCAGTAGGGCATTGCTCATCACGCTGACCGAACTCATGGCCATGGCCGCCCCTGCGATCACCGGATTGAGGTAACCCAGCGCTGCCAGCGGGATGCCGGCCACGTTGTAAATGAAGGCCCAGAACAGGTTCTGCCGGATCTTGGCCACGGTACGGCGCGACACCTCGAGCGCCGCAGCCACCAGGCGCGGGTCACCCCGCATCAGGGTGATGCCGGCTGCATGCATGGCCACATCGGTACCATTACCCATGGCCAGGCCGACGTCGGCTGCTGCCAACGCCGGCGCGTCGTTGACACCGTCGCCAACCATGGCTACCACGCGGCCGCCCTGCTTGAGAGCCGCCACCTGCGCCGCCTTGTCGCCCGGCAGCACCTCGGCCAGCACCTCACCCTCTTCCGGACGCAGACCCAGGCGTCGCGCCATGGCCTCGGCCGCGCCACGGTTGTCGCCCGAGATCATCAGGGTGCGGATGCCGCGCGCTCGCAGCGCCGCCAGCGCCTCCTGCGCGCCAGGCTTGGGTTCATCGCCAAAGGCCAGTAAGGCACAGGGGGTCAGCCCGGCAGTGGTTCGCTGCACCAACAGCGACAGGGTGGCGCCCTGCTGTTGCAGCGCTGCCGCGCGCGGCGCCAGTGGGCCCAGCGCCACACCCAGTTCGTCCATCCAGCGCAGGCTGCCGATCAGGTAGCTGGCCACGCCCACCTCGCCCTCGCTGCCGCGCCCGGGCACGGCGCGCACATTGTCCGGCACCTGCACGGCCAGCCCACGCGCCTGCGCGGCCCGCTCCACGGCGCGTGCCAGCGGGTGTTCGCTGCCGCTTTGCAAGCTGGCCACGACCGCCATCAGTGCCGGCTCGTCTTGCCCGTCGGCCACATCAAAGGCCAGCAGGCGGGGTTGACCCACGGTCAGGGTACCGGTCTTGTCAAAGGCCACCACATTCACCCGGTGCGCCAATTCGAGGGCCTGCGCGTCCTTGATCAGGATGCCGTGTTTGGCCGCCACCCCCGTGCCGGCCATGATGGCGGCCGGTGTGGCCAGTCCCAGCGCGCAGGGGCAGGCGATCACCAGCACCGCCACCGCATGGATCACGGCGGCCTCGGTCGGGGCACCGGTCCACAACCAGCCCAGCAGCGTGAGCAGCGCGATCGCCAGCACCACTGGCACGAACACCGCCGAGACCTGGTCCACCAGGCGCTGGATCGGCGCCTTCGCCGCCTGCGCATCCTCCACCAGGCGAATGATGTGGGCCAGCACCGTCTCGCCACCCACCGCGTCCACCTGCATCACGATGCGGCCCTCGCCGTTGATGGAACCGCCGGTCAGCCTGGCACCGGCATCTTTGGCCACGGGCAGCGGCTCACCGGTGAGCATGGATTCGTCGACTTGGGTGTGGCCTTCGAGCAGACTGCCGTCCACCGGCAGGCGCTCACCCGGGCGCACCACCAGGCGGTCGCCCACCAACACTTCAGCCACGGGCACATCCACCTCGCCTTCGACGCTCATCAGGTGCGCGACATCGGGTCGCAGCGCGTGCAGCGCGCGGATGGCGGCCGTGGTCTGGCGCTTGGCGCGCCCCTCCAGCCACTTGCCCAGCAGCACCAGTGTGACCACCACCGCCGAGGCCTCGAAATACAGGTGCGGCATGCCGCCATGCTCGGCGTGGCCGGCGAACAGCCAGAGCCAGACCGACAGCGCCCAGCCCGCGCTCGTGCCAATCGCCACCAACAAGTCCATGTTGCCGGTCAAGGCCTTGAGGGCATGCCAGCCCGCCTTGTAGAAACGCGCGCCCAAAATGAATTGCACCGGCGTGGCCAGTACAAACTGCAACCAGGGGGGCAGCATCCAATGCACGCCGACCAGATCGGCCAGCATCGGCAGCACCAGCGGCAGCGACAGCGCCAGGCCCACCGCCACCGGTGCAAAACCGGCCCAGGGCGACTCGTCGGCTTCTTGCGCCAGCGCGTCGGCCGCGCGTGGCTCGTAGCCGGCATCGCGCACGGCGCGCCGCAATCGAGCTTCGACCTGATCTCCGGGCGCAAAACGGATGCGCGCCGATTCGGTGGCGAGGTTGACCGTGGCTTCGGTCACTCCAGGCACTTTTTTCAGCGCTTTCTCCACGCGAGTGACGCAGGAGGCGCAAGTCATGCCGCCAATGCCCAGGTCAAGCGTAGCGGCAGGGGAGGAAGAAGGATTTGTCGTGTTCATGTATTCATTCTCAACCTTACCATGATGGTAGAGTCAAGTCCCTTGTCGTATCTGAGGCTGAATAAAGAAATCTCACCCATGACTTGACCTTCCCACCATGGCAGGGTTCAGGATATGCTTTCCTTCAATCTCTTTTACCCAAGGAAGAACACCATGAACCAGACCTTTACCGTGACCGGCATGCGCTGCGACCATTGCGAAAGATCCGTGACGCGCGCCCTGCAGCAGATCGACCCGCAGGCCGAGGTCAAGATCGACCGTAGCCAAAACCGGGTTGAAGTTCAGACCCAGCAGCCGCGCGAGGTGGTGGTCAAGGCCATCGCCGATGAAGGCTATGCCGTCGCTGTCTGAGGCCTGCACCATGCGCAGCGCACATTGGCCCGTCAACATCGGCACGGCCGCCGAACTCTCCAAGGTTTCAGCCAAGATGGTGCGCCATTACGAATCGCTGGGCCTGCTGCCGCGCGTAGCTCGCACCGACTGCGGCTACCGACAGTACAACGAGGCCGATGTGCATACCCTGCGCTTCATCAAGCGCGCACGCGATCTGGGCTTTGCCATGGCAGAGATCGGCGAGTTGGTGGCGCTGTGGCAAAACCGCCGCCGTGCCAGCGCCAACGTCAAGCGCATCGCACAAAAGCATGTGGATGAGCTGTCACAGCGCATCGAAGCCATGCTGGCGATGCAGCGCAGCTTGCTGCAACTGCTGCACCACTGCCACGGCGACGACCGGCCCGACTGTCCCATTCTGGACGATCTGGCCCGGCCGCCAGAAGATCCCTCAAAAACCCTGCCTCCGTGTTCAGCGGATACCGGACATTGCAGCGTTCCACGGTGAATCGGGGCATCTTGCCTGTCACACCAGTTGCAGGAAATACTTCGTGAGGCAGTAGCACCGTTTAGGGAAACGATCAGACCGCAACGGTCTTGAAATCTATTCAGCGTCCTTTTGCAGACTGCCTATTGGCGCTACGAGTCGCTAACGACTGCTATCGAGAGCGTCCCTAGCTGACGGCTCATGGCCGAATTGAGCCGTTGGCCCTTGACCGTCGCTGACCGACCCAAAGCGGTCGGCCAATAAGCGCAGGCAATGTCGGCGCAGCCACCACATTTCAGAACCAGCATGCGAATGTAGGTGTATGAGCTAAACTAAAAAGGTTGGTGCTCGCGGTGTATTTCACACATCGCAGTTAAACGGGAAGCAGGGAAGCTAACCCTTTCAGGGAAAATTCAACCTGCGCTGTCCTCGCAACGGTAAGTGGACGAGACTCACCTCTCACTCCTGTCATTAGCCACTGAGCATATTGCTCGGGAAGGCGACAGCAGCTTCCACCAGCCCGGATACCGGCCAACAAGGTGGCGCATCGCAAGGTGACGCTGTTTTCCCATTCACTGTCGAGGATGCCAGTGAGGGAGCGTTCAGATTCATACCTGATGAAATTTCACTCTGCTCAGCAAGGTGAGCTTGCCATTCGGAGCCTTGAGGTGGTGTGGCACCCTTGCACGCAAATGGCTCGCGCACAGAAGACGCCGCCTCTGCCAATCGCACGAGGCGAAGGCCCTTGGTTGTTTGACACGCAAGGAAGACGCTACTTCGATGCCAACAGCTCCTGGTGGGTCAACCTGTTCGGCCATGCGCATCCTGACCTCAATGCAGCCATCAAAGCCCAGCTCGATACGCTGCCGCATGTCATGCTGGCCGGTTGCACGCACGAACCTGCCGTTCGGCTGGCCGAACGGCTAAGCGCCCGAACGGGTGGCGCGCTGGGTCATGTGTTCTTTGCCTCGGATGGTGCGAGTGCCGTTGAAATCGCGTTGAAGCAAAGTTTTCACAGCTGGCGCAATCAGGGGCAAACGCTCCGGCGCGAGTTTGTCTGTCTTAAAAATGGCTACCACGGTGAAACCATCGGTGCGCTCGCCGTGACCGACGTGGCCATCTTCCGTGACGCCTACGATCCACTGTTGATGCATGCACACATCGTTGAATCGCCGGATAGCCGACTCAACAACGAGGATGCCGCGTTTTCTGCCTTGCGCAGCTTGCTCGATGAGCGGGGCGAGCACATTGCTGCAGTGATCGTGGAGCCGCTAGTCCAGGGGGCGGCCGGCATGGTCATGCACTCCCCCGAATACTTGCGCAAAGTGCGCGCGCTCACCCGCCAGCACGGTGTTCACTTGATTGCCGATGAGATTGCGGTGGGCTGCGGGCGCACAGGAACCTTTTTTGCCTGGGAACAGGTTGACACAGCGCAGTGGCCTGATTTCGTCACCCTTTCCAAAGGGATCACCGGTGGAACATTGCCCTTGTCACTGGTGCTGACCACAGAGGCTGTCTACCGCGCATTCTGGAGTGATGACGTATCCCGTGGGTTCCTGCACTCTCACTCCTACACGGGCAACGCTCTGGCCTGTGCCGCAGCCAATGCGGTGCTGGATCGATTCGATGCTGGACAGATACAGGCCAATCGAGTCCAGGCCTCTGCCTTGAGCGAAGCATTTGCAGTTTTGTCAGAGCACCCTCGTGTCAAGAACTTCCGCCAGCGGGGAATGATTCTCGCTTTCGACGTCACAGATTCCGGCGACCGATTCAGCGAACGTTTTCACTTGGCTGCACGGCATCATGAGTTGTTGATCCGGCCGATAGGCAGCACGGTCTACCTGATGCCCCCCTATGTAATCAACCAGGCAGCAGCGGATTTTCTGGCCCATGCCGTGGGCGTCACCTTGAACGAGGTTCTGCACCATGCTGCATGAGCATCTGACCCAGAAACTCGACGCCATAGCCCAGCAGCACTTGACCCGGGTGTTGCGCACCGCAGAATCGCCAACGTCGCCTCATCAAATCGTCCGGAGTACAAACGGCGTCGGCCAGCAGAGGCTGATGTTCTGTTCAAACGACTATCTTGGGCTGGCATCCCACCCGCGCATTGCCGAGGCTTTGGCGGAAGGCGCGCAAATTTGGGCTGGTGGCTCGGGCGCCTCACACCTGATCAGCGGCCACACGCTGGCGCACGAGCGCCTCGAAGACAGGCTGTCCAGCTGGTTTGCGCCTCACATTCCACAGGCGCGTGTGTTGAGCTTCAGCACCGGCTATATGGCCAATCTGGCGGTTACCTCGGCTTTGGGGGATTCCGAAGCCGAATTTTTCTCGGACGAACTCAACCACGCATCCCTGATCGACGGCATGCGCCTAGCCAAGGCACCCGTTCAGCGCTATGGCCACGCTAATGTGGCCGAGCTGCGCAAGCTTCTGGCGTCCAGCACGGCGAAAATCAAACTCATCGTCAGCGACACCATTTTCAGCATGGACGGGGACATGGGCCCCTTGCCGGAGTTGCTGCAATTGGCACAGGAGCACGATGCGTGGCTGGTCCTCGACGATGCGCACGGCTTTGGTGTGCTGGGGGAGCGTGGACGTGGCGCACTGGAGCACTTTGATCTGTCCAGTGAGCGCATCATTCTGGTCGGCACCCTGGGCAAGGCGGCTGGCCTGTCGGGGGCTTTTGTGGCCGCCCACGAACGTGTAATCGCGTATTTGATGCAGGCGGCTCGCACCTACATCTTCACCACGGCCTCCTTGCCTGCGGTTTGCCATGCCTTGTTGGCCAGTCTAGACCTCTTGGAGGGGGAAGTTGGCCAGCAACGCCGCAGACACCTGTTGGCACTGCAGCGACAATTGCGCAAGGGCTTGGGCGATTTGCTGGATCGCAATGCCCATTTGGGGTGGCAACTGGCCCCTTCATCCACACCTGTGCAACCGCTGATCGTTGGCTCCAACGACGCCACTATGGTCCTGTCATCGGCTCTGGAGGCGGCTGGCTTGCGTGTACCCGGTATCCGTCCGCCGACGGTTCCCGTGGGGCAGGCGCGATTGCGCATCACCTTGTGTGCCACGCACACTGCAAGTGACATCGACCGCCTTTTGGATGCCGTAGAGGCTGCAGTGCAACGCATGGAGGGCGCATGACAGCATTTTTTGTCACCGGTACCGACACGGAAATCGGAAAGACCGCCATCACAGCGGGGCTGACCCATTTGGCGGGCAGCCTCGGGCTGCGCAGCGCTGCCGTCAAACCCTTGGCGGCGGGCCAGGACATGGTGAACAACCGATGGGTCAACGAGGACGTGCTGCGCCTGCAAGCCGCTGTCAACATTGAACTGACCGATGCCCAGGTGGGGCCATTGCAACTGCGCACACCTTGCGCGCCTCATATTGCGGCCAAACTTGAAGGCATCACCATTGAGCCAGCAGCGTTGCTTGCAGCCGTGCAGCGGACGCTTGGACTTTGCGACATTGGGTTTGTGGAAGGTGTGGGGGGGTTTCGCGTGCCACTGACCGCTGGCTGGGACACCGCCGACATGGCGACAGACCTCGATTTGCCTGTCATTCTCGTGGTGGGCATGCGCTTGGGGTGCATCAATCACGCGCTGCTCACCGCTGAAGCCATTGAATCTCGTGGATTGCGCATGGCTGGCTGGGTTGCCAATGCAGTTGATCCTTCGATGGCCTATGTTGAAGATAATCTGGCCGCTTTATCGGCCCGACTGAATGCTCCTTGCTGGGGTCAGGTGCCTCGCCTGCCAGACCCCAATCCCGCGGCTGTTGCCGCTCACTTGAGCCTGAGCGCTTTGCGCGTGGCACTGGAAAACGCATGAACCTCAATCAAATCAAGACACTGACACCGACTACTGACGCGGACCGCCGCAACACCAAACCGTGGACGGTGGATGAAGTGGCAGCACTGTTTGAGCTACCGTTCAATGACCTGATCTTCCGTGCGCAGCAGGTCCATCGGGACAATTTTGACCCCAATGCGATTCAGCTCTCCTCGCTGCTGTCCATCAAAACGGGCGGCTGTGAAGAGGACTGCAAATACTGCCCGCAATCAGCCCATTTCGATACGGGCCTCAAAGCCGAAAAACTGCTCCCGCTGGAAGAGGTCTTGGACGCGGCCCGTGCAGCCAAAGCCAGCGGTGCCACGCGCTTTTGCATGGGGGCGGCCTGGCGTTCACCCAAGGAGCGTCACATCGAGCAGATTGGAGAGATGATCAGCGAAGTCAAAGCGCTGGGGATGGAGACCTGCCTGACCGCAGGCATGCTGGATGATGTTCAGGCCGAACAACTCAAGGATGCCGGACTGGACTACTACAACCACAACCTGGACACCTCCCCCGAGTTCTACGGCCAGATCATCACGACCCGAACCTATCAGGATCGACTCGATACCCTTGGACGTGTTCGCCATGTTGGGCTTAAAGTCTGCACCGGCGGCATCGTCGGCATGGGCGAAACGCGCCGTCAACGAGCCGGTCTGATCGTCCAACTGGCCAATCTGGACCCTTATCCTGAATCTGTGCCGATCAATAATTTGGTGCAAGTGGAGGGCACGCCTCTGGCAGGAACCCAGAGACTGGACCCCTTTGAGTTTGTCCGCATGATCGCGATTGCCCGCATCTGCATGCCTCGGGCGATGGTTCGTTTGTCGGCAGGTCGAGAAGAAATGCCTGAAAGCCTGCAATCGCTGTGCTTCTTGGCGGGTGCCAACAGCATGTTCTATGGGGATCGACTGCTGACGACCAGCAATCCTCAGGCGGAGAAGGATCGCCTCCTATTGAGCCGTTTGGGTATGCACTGTGCCACTGAAACGGAGAGCAAGGTGAAGGTCGTTAACTAGCTACTCGCTCCATTTTCACGGTTGGTCTTCTGGGTACCTGCAACGCAGGTCTCACTCTCCAGCGAGACGCCCAATTTTCTATATCGTGCGGGAACTGAGAGTCTGCTTATGGCCGATTGCTGCCGATCCCGGACTTTGCTTCGACTTTGTGAATCAACGGAGCATCCAATCACCTAGGGATGGTCTGCATAACCCCTGCCACAGCGCGAGTTGATGCGTGAATGTTCACATGGCGAAATCAGCATTGCATTTGCCGCCGATTTCTCGTTCCTTTGGCGTTTTGGCGCCCGTTCTCGGGCCCTTGTCCATGCTGCAGACGCACTCATGCCTGCAGCCCTTGCAATATTCGCTTGCGCACCATCCACAGGTTCGACAGTGCGAACATCACCAGCAGTTGGCTGGTGTTCTTGGCCAGGCCCCGGTAACGCACCTTGCGATGGCCGAACTGGCACTTGATCACGCGAAACGGATGAGAGCTGCTCTGATCGACAACGCCGAGAGCGTGCTCATGCATCTGCTGCCCGCAGGGGTGATCCGTCGCAACTGCTTTTATGTGGGCAACGTCTATGGCGCGGCAGGCGACAGCCTGGAAGTGGTACTGAGTGGCCCCAAGGCCGGACTGTGGACCGACAGGGCGGAGGGCACCGGTGGTGATTTGTTCCATCTGATTGCCGGTAACCGCCACCTGGACATCAAGACCGAGTTCTCGCGGGTTATCGAGGTGGCGCAGGAGATATTGGGCATGCCCAGGCTGGACATCCCCAAGGCAAGGGCCAAGAAATCGGGCCCCGCCGTCGACGAGCTGGGAGTGCCCACGGCCAAGTGGGAGTACCAGGACGCCAGCGGCAAGCTGATCGCCGTGGTCTCGCGCTATGAACCGGAACCCGGCAAGAAGGAGTTTCGGCCTTGGGATGTCAAAAAGCGCCGCATGGCACCTCCCACCCCCAGGCCGCTGTACAACCAGCCGGGCATGCTCGCCGCCGAGACGGTCATCCTGGTCGAGGGGGAGAAGTGCGCCCAGGCGCTGATCGATGCAGGGTACTGCGCGACCACCGCCATGCAAGGGGCCAACGCGCCAGTGGACAAAACCGACTGGCGCCCCCTTGAGGGCAAGGCGGTGCTGATCTGGCCGGACAAGGACGCACCAGGCTGGAGCTACGCCGAGTCGGCCGCCAAGGCGGCCCTGGAGGCCGGGGCACGATCGTGCGACATCCTGATCCCGCCCGATTTCAAGCCCACAGGCTGGGACGCTGCAGACGCGCTGGCCGAGGGGGCAGGGCAGGGCGATGCACAAAGCGATGGCGCCGCTTTTGATGTGGATGGCTTCATCCTCACAGGGCACAGGCTGCCCATTGCCAAGGACCCGGATCCGTCGGAGATGGACACATCCTCGGTCGACCTGGTCGATGGCGTGAACTGGAGCACAGAGGACGGGCTGGCGATTGCATTCACCAACCGCTATGGCATCGACCTGCGCTACTGCGCCCAGCTGGGCAAGTGGTTCTGGTGGAACGGCAAACGCTGGATCGAGGACAAGATGCTCTATGTGCAGCATCTCTCGCGGGGCATCTGCCGCGCCGCCTCGCGCAAGGCCGACACGCCAAAGCTCAAGTCCAAGCTGGCCAGCGCCTCCTCCATCGGGTCGGTAGAGCGGATCATCCGCTCCGACCCCAAGCACGCTGCCAACATCGAAGAGTGGGACCCCGATCCCTGGCTACTGAATACGCCCGAGGGGGTCATTGAGCTCAAAACCGGCTTGCTGCGACCACACCAGCGCATCGACCGGATGACCAAGATCACGACCGCCAGTCCCCGTGGCGAGTGTCCGCAGTGGCTGGCGTTTCTGAGTCAGGTCACGGGAGGCGATGCAGAGTTGCTGGCCTATCTGCAACGCATGGCGGGGTACTGCCTCACGGGCCTTACCACCGAACACGCACTGCTGTTTCTCTATGGCACCGGTGGTAACGGTAAGTCGGTGTTCGTCAACACCCTGTTCACCATCATGGGGGACTATGCCGCCAATGCGCCCATGGAAACCTTCATGGAGTCGCGCAACGACCGCCACCCCACGGATCTTGCCGGGCTCATGGGCTCACGCCTGGTCACGGCCACGGAAACCGAGCAGGGCAGGCGCTGGAACGAATCAAAGATCAAGGAGATTACCGGTGGTGACCGGGTCTCTGCGCGCTTCATGCGCCAGGACTTTTTCACCTATGTACCCGCCTACAAGATCGTGATCTCGGGCAACCACAAGCCCGCCATTCGCAACATCGATGAGGCGATCAAGCGGCGCATGCACCTGATCCCTTTCACGCTGTCCATTCCGCCCGAAAAACGCGATCACCAGCTGCAGTCCAAACTCCTGAAGGAGCGCGACGGCATCCTGGCCTGGGCCGTGCAGGGCTGCCTCATGTGGCAGCGCGAGGGCCTGAAGCAGCCCACCTCGGTGACGTCTGCCACCAACGAGTACTTCGAGTCCGAGGACGTGATGGGTCGCTGGATCGAGGAGCGCTGCGTGCTGGTGAGCAACGCCAAGTCCCTGACGTTCGAACTTTTCAACGACTGGAAGCAGTGGGCCGAAACGAACGGGGAATACCAGGGCTCGCAGCGGCGGTTTTCTGACCTGCTGATCTCCAAAGGGGTGGAGCGATGGCGCAACTCAAGTGGTGTACGCGGCTTCCAAGGCATTGGTTTGAAGCAGGGCGCACCCGTTCGCTTCACGCCCCACGAGGTCGACTGAGACCAAAAGCAAACCGAAAACAAACTCAAAAGAATTCACTTTCAGACACACGACTGACGCATGACACAGCTCGACGCTGTTTTCCTATTATCGACGTCTCACGCGTACGCGTAATAGAGGGAATATAGAAAACAACGTCGATATGCGTCGGTGCGTCAGAGCAAGGACCACCATGACACTCAAGACGATTTTGGCCCTCGATCTGGGCACGACCACGGGATGGGCGCTTCGCGATCAGGCAGCAGCCATCACACACGGCTTTGCCAGCTTCAAGCCCCAGCGCTTTGAGGGCGGCGGCATGCGATTCTTGCGCTTCAAGCGCTGGCTCACAGAAATCAAGGGCACCACCGACAACGGCATCGACGCCGTGTACTTTGAAGAGGTGCGCCGTCACCTCGGCGTGGACGCCGCGCATGTCTACGGCGGCCTCATGGCCACGCTCACCGCCTGGTGCGAGCACCACCAGATCCCGTATGAGGGGGTGCCCGTGTGCACCATCAAGCGCCACATCAGCGGCAAGGGTAATGCTTCCAAGGACGAGGTGATCCGGGCCGTCGGTGAGCTCGGGTTTCACGTGAGCGATGACAACGAGGCCGATGCCATCGCGTTGCTGCACCTGGCCATGCAAAACCACGAGGAGG
Source organism: Limnohabitans lacus (assembly GCF_030053395.1). Lineage (GTDB taxonomy): Bacteria > Pseudomonadota > Gammaproteobacteria > Burkholderiales > Burkholderiaceae_C > Limnohabitans_A > Limnohabitans_A lacus. The sequence goes on from NZ_JASGBH010000009.1 coordinate 68,469, forward strand.
TGTGAGATGAAGATCCCGGCTCCTCGCTACCCGTCTCCGCTGGGCCGTGCCCAGCCCATCCCGATGGATATCGAACGCACCAAGAGGGACGGCTGGCAAAACAACCACCTGCTGGTCATCTCCTCGAGTGATGCGCGGCTTGATTTTCTGGAACAACAACTCATCGAGCGCATCGGCAACCGGCTCTATGGGTCAAAAAGCAAAGGGGGAAAAATTGGATGAACACACCATCGAGAGCATCGGCGAGCGCTTTCGGCAGGCCGCCCGCACGGCCTACCGGCTGCCCGCTGTCCGGGTGCAGGGCTACGTCAGCTACTGGCCCGAGATCAAGGCCACAGGCACGGAGCGCAGCGCCTTCGAAGAACGCCGCTACATCAAATTCCCGCCAACACCCCAGGAGGTGGACGAGATGCTGGAGGTCATGCGCTGGATCCAGTGCCTGGAGGTGGAGCAGCGAAAACTGGTGTGGATGCGCGCCCGGCGCTACGGCTGGCGTGACATTGGCCAGCGCTTTGGCTGCTGCTCACGCACCGCGCAGCGCCACTGGCAGTACGCCATGCTGCAGGTGATCCACCAGATCACCTCGTGAGGCAGGGATGCTGGAGTATTGCCCGGGACCATGATTGGCAATTTTGGGCAATATTTCCAGTGGGTTCAGGCGCCTGCGGTCAGAGTGACGGTGATTGCGTAAATTGGCCGAAAAAAGGGTGTCGCATTTCGGCGGGAAAAAAGATAAATTCTCGATACCTTGGGAATCAAAGCATCTTGATTCAGCAAAGCACCACAAGGTCCTGCTTCACAAATTCCTCGAGCTTGTCCAAATGGATGAATCCGGTGAGGTCAGCGGAAACGGTCACAGCCAGGTACCCATGCTCAGCGGGGCCTGAAACCTCGTAGGTCCCCACGTTCAAGGGGACAAATCCTTCGTCTTTGAAATCCTTGCCCAACCTGCGGGCGAGGACGCCTTTCTTTACTTCAATCTTCATCTGACCTGCTTTCGATTGCAGGTCATTGTAGGAACTCGCATGAGCCAAGCCCAGATTCGCCCTGAAATTCGAATCACGCCTGTGGATAACCTGATTCCCTACGCCCGCAATGCCCGCACTCACAGCGATGAGCAAGTGGCGCAGATCGCGGCCTCCATTGCGGAGTTTGGCTTCACCAACCCCATCCTCACCGACGGTGCCTGCACATGCGATCCACGCAGGATCGCTGTGGCTCGCATCAAATCCGCAATTTCCTGCGCGGTGTAGAGATATGGCGTTGCGCGACGCCCTCGTGCCGGCAGAAGTTCTCTGGGCGGCACCTCGGTCATTGGATCGAGTGTTTGCATGTGCCGAGCAAACAGACGAACATCGGCCAGACGTCTGGAGGTCCAAATCACGTCTGCACCGCAAGGGAGATCCGCCCAGGCTAGCGCCGTTTCGGTCCGAACATGGGTCTCACCGCGATCTTCGGCGAAGGTGACGAACTGGCCGAGAAGCCGCTCTGCCTTGTCCATCTTGTAGCCGAGGGCGCGCCTCATGCTCAAATAATCAACAAGGTAATTTCGTAAGTTGCTCATAGCGCGCCCTCCGGCCAAGGGCGTGCGATCAGACGTAAGTTGTCACGGTCCACCTTGGCGTAAATCGCCGTGGTCGCGGTGCGGCGGTGGCGCAAGAGCTGACCGATCTCCGGCAAGGATGCACCGGCTCGTAAAAGCTCTGTTGCTGCGGTGTGGCGCAGGCGATGCGCATGCACTCGCCCAAGGCCAGCGCGCCGAGCGACGTCCGCTACGATGGTGCTCACACGGGTCGTGCTGAGCGCGTGATGTGGTGCCAAGTGCCTGACGAACACGGTCCGCTCTTTGGCATGCGTCGGTCGGCCGTGTTGCAAATATTCGGCGACTCTATACCCAACATCGGGGGGCAGGGGCACTTGTTCATAACAATTGCCCTTGCCGTGAACACTGATCGTACCTGCGCGCCAGTCAATATCGTCAAGCCTGAGCCTAGCAACCTCTCCGCGCCGCAAACCGAACCGGACCAATAAGGTCAAGATTGCCAGATCACGGCAACCGACAGCGGTGTCGACATCGCAGGCGGCAAGCAAGCGACGCACCTGATCGGGCTCAAGCCCCTTGGGCAGACCGGCCAGCCGACGGCGGAGCACCTTTGGTGCAGCGTGGACGAGCGATCGCTCCGTGACGCCATCGAGATGCAGGAAGCCAAGGAACGAACGCAGCGCTGTGACCGTCAGTTTTGCCACGCCAGCGTTCAGTTGCGGACACCTCGCAACCACGAAGGCGGTGACATCGGCCGATTTCAGATTCCGGAGATCGAGACCACCTTCAAGTACCCTTTGGGACAGGAATGGACGCAGGCAATCGATATACCGCGCGGCCGTTACCATGGCCAAGCTGCGTTCTGCCGTCAGGAAGATTCGGTATCGATCGAGAATTGCGCTTGCGGGGTTTGGGGATACTGGCGCCTCAAGAGGAGGCGTGATCTTCAGCCGACAGAGATAGTCCAGGATCGGACGCAGTGTTTCATGCGTCTTGTGTCTAGAGTAGCCAGCAGAGCGGCGATCAAATAAGAAACGATCCACCAGTTGGAACGATAGATCACCTGCGGATAGTTCGTGGACCTGCAGCCAATCGTTCAGATCAGCAAACAACTTCTTCTTTTTGGCAACGGTACTTGGTTTGTATCCTTGCCGAAGTAACTCAACTTCAAAATCCCGCAAAAGATCATCGCGGGCGCATACAGCTTGGGCTTCTAGGGGTTTGATCGACATGAGAACTCCTTGAAATAGGGGCTCTCATCATGCGCGTGACATCTTTTTTATGCCGACTTCATCGCAACTCTTTCCGCTACACAGGCCGGATTTCCGACGCAGGTCGGCATAACCAGGACATCGGCGTAATGCGCTTGCCAGCCGGTGGCCTGGACCATCTCGGCTAGGCTCACGCCCTCTGGGCGTTTGAGCAACTCGATCAGGGTGGCCTGTTTGGTGCCCTCGCGCTGCTTGGGTGGTTGCTGGGGCTCCAAGCCGATCGCTTGCAGGCCTTCAGGGGTAATGACCAACTGCATGCTGCCCTCGGGTGCATTGGCGTATCGGGCAGCCAGTCCTGCGTTGCCCAGGGCGGTGAGCACCTTGATGAGTGCGCCGCCTTTGAGGTTGGCCGGAAAGTCGGTCAACAGTTTTTGAGGATGCCTGGCCGCTGCTTCGAGCAGGCTGCGCTGGGTGTCCGTGAGTTTCATTTCTTTCCTTTCGATGTTGTTGATGTGTTTTGTGCTGCTGCGACACCTGCGGCGTAGGCGGCTTCAAGCGCGCTCTTGACCGCCCAGACCGAGACGTCGTGAAAGTCCAGCCGATCGCGGTGCTGGGTTTCCAGCGTTTCTATGAACAGGTGGCCTGCAACTGCCTCAATATCAATGCCGAATCGACCTTGGTTTTACTCTCATCGCTGAAACCATTGGGCATGCTGACCTGCACCGAAACCGAGTGTGCTGAGCGATTGGGTGTCTTGGAGACACGGATCCCCAGTTTGACCTGCGCCACGATGTACCCACTCAGGTCCGAAATCCGGTGAATCTGGTCTGCCACTTCGAAAATGTCGCGGCTCTCGAACCTGTGACGCTTGAGGATCAGGGCGTTTTCGATCCGCCTGTTGATCTCTCGCCCCTGGCTGAAAACGCTTTTGATCTCGGGTTTGAACACGGTCAGTGACCGGATCTCGATGGCCTCTATGCCTTCAATTCGGTTGATCTTCAGTCTGGACAGGATCGCTGGAGTTGAAAACCCCGTCAGATCAAATTCCCAAATGGGCATTTTCTGGATGTCACTGCCACCGCCCATGCCAATGTCGCGAAACATCATTGCCAATTCACTGCGGTGATCGATTTCCTCGCAGTAAACACCCAGTCCCGCCGGTACCCGATCTACCTGCCCACGGGCATGAACCCGGGTGGCATCCAGGTCTCGCCCTACGGCATGTTGCTTGGCCGCCCAGTCTTCGTCTCGCAACACGCCAACACCTTCTCTTCTGCGGGTGACGTGCTGCTGGCCGATCTGTCGTACTACCAGACCATCACCAAGGCCGGTGGCATGCAAACGGCCATCCTTTTGGCCAGCGAGGGGCTGGACGATGGCTAAACATGAACGCTTCAAGGTCGAGGGCCTGGCTGAATTGGCCAAAGCCCTGCGCGAATTGCCAGACCGGGTGGCGAAGAACGGCCTGCGCGTCTCGGTCTATGCCGGAGCGAAGGTCATCCGCGACGAGGCCCGTCTGCGGGCGCCCAAGGCGGCCGAGGTTCTGGGACCCAATCAGCCGCCACCTGGAACGCTGAGGCGCTCGGTGATCATGAAACAGATCCCCGAACTCTCCAGTCTGACGCGTCAGACCTTCTTCGTGACGGTGCGTCACGGCAAGAAGTACCGCAAGCAGGGCAAGAAGGGCAACCTGTCGCAGGACGCCTGGTACTGGCGATTCGTTGAGTTCGGCACCCGCAAGATGCGCGCGCGGCCATTCCTGCGGCCTGCCCTGGAGGCTACACGCCCGTCGTGCAGGAGCACATCTTTGGCATCGATGGGCCACATAACTTGCAGCGCGCCCGCGTGCAAGTCGACACCTACGCCAGAACGTACCAGGAGGCCCTGCATCTGCAGGACCAGGTCCTGACTGCGCTTCTGGCTGACAAGAGCACCGTCGCCGATGTGCGCATGGGGCTCAGTGAATTTGAAGATCAGGCCCGGCTGTACCGGGTGAGCGTGGACTACACCTACTACCGACAGGGCAGTTCAATTTGAAAACAGGAGAGAGTGCATGAGCAGCACCGCAATCACCGCGCAAGGAATTGCCATTGCCCGGTTTGGCACCACCGCCTTTGAAACCATCCCCAACGTGGTCTCGTTCCAGGGCCCGGGCGGGCAGGCCGCCGTCATTGACGTCACCAATCTGGCCTCCACAGCCAAGGAGAAGCGCGTGGGCCTTCGTGACGAAGGGCAGTTGTCTCTGACCCTGCATTACAACCCCGACGATCTGGTGCACCAGGGCCTGAGAACCGACCGCGCCAACCGGGTGCGCCGCCAGTTCAAGATCACTTTCACCGACACCAACCCTGCCACCTGGACCTTCTACGGCTATGTCACGCACTTCAGCGTGCAAGGCGGCGTGGATGCGGTTGTGCAGGCCTCCGTGACCATCGAGATCGATGGCGACATCACAGAGGCTTAAGGAGACAGCCCCATGTTGACCCGTGAACAAATCCTCCAATCCGACGATCTGCCCCGTGAAACCGTGCCCGTGCCCGAGTGGGGTGGCGAGGTGCAGGTGCGCACCATGACCGGTACGGACCGCGACGCCTTCGAGGCCAGCTTGATTGGCAAGGAAGGCCGCCTTGAGAACGTCCGTGCCCGCCTGGTCTCGCTCACCCTGTGTGACGAGACGGGCAACCGCCTCTTCACCGACGGTGACATCACAGCCCTGGGTGGCAAGAGTGCCAAGGCACTGGATCGGGTGTTTGCTGACGTCACGCCAGGAGCTTATCGCCAAAAGACCGTGCAGATCTCCAAGTCAGACCACCTGCCACCCGATCCCGTTACTGTTCAGCAATACATGGCCGAGTTGGTTGGGTTCATCAATCGACCCGACCCCGCAAAATATGACCTGATCAAGGTGGCATTGGCGCACCATCGTTTTTCGTGGGTGCATCCATTCAATAACGGAAATGGTCGTGTGGTGCGACTGCTCACCTACACCTTGCTCATCAAATATGGGTTCAACGTGAGGGCAGGGGGCCGTGTTCTTAATCCCACGGCTGTTTTCTGCAACGATCGAGATCGCTACTACGCCATGCTGGGTTTGGCCGACACGGGCTCTCCCGTGGGCCTTGAGAAGTGGTGTGTGTATGTTCTCAGTGGCATGCTCGAAGAGTTGCGCAAGGTCGATCGACTGACCGATGCTGGCTACCTCATTGAACGGATCTTGACGCCAGCATTGCACTATGCCCGCCAGCGTGAGTTGATCACAGCACTTGAGGAGCGAGTATTGTTGGCGACTGCCCGTCTTGGCATTGCCAAGGCCAGTGACTTGAAAGAGCCAATGCATGAATTGTCAGAGCGGCAGCGTACCTACTTGATCAGCAAACTGGTGGAGCGTGGCATGCTGGCACCGATCCGTGAAGGGGCGCGGCAATATACGGTCGGGTTCGCCAACAATTTCTTGATTCGAGGTGTCATCAAATCGCTGTCTGATGAAGGCTTTATTCCCGACACATTGCATAAACCGCACTGAGGCGGGTGGTCGATCATGTTTAATTTGCATTGCACAAAGAAATTGCTGGACAGGATCAAGCCTGATGTTCAGGTGGCCGTTGGCTGCTCGACGATCCTGGGTGACTGGTATGCCACTGCATTGTTCTGGAAACCTCAACTGGCGCTGCTGGTCAATGAACGGACCTTGCTTCCAGTGGTCATCCCGCTGGCTCCAGCCACAACTCTTGCGCAGCGTTTTCCCGATGCATTGGCGCAGGTCTTGCTGGCGCTGGATATCGGACCGGACAAGGTGAAGTCCGAATTGGAAAAGATGGGGAAGGTGACCTACTGCAAGACATCGAACCGCAGTGTCTTGGGCATCATGAACCAATTTACATTCCAAGCGGAAAGCTACCGCGACCATTTTGGTTTGATTGATCCCTTGGCTCTATCAGTGAAACTTGCTGGTACCCCTTGTGGCCCCTTGTACAAGGGGGCAATTTGTCCGGACTTGGCCGTCAGAGAAGTCATGGCAGAGGGTATCGTGCATTGATGGAGTTGGGCGTTGGTGACTTGACGCCAATGGTTGCAGTGAATGCCGAATTCAGCCCCATCTCAGTTGCCCGAGTTGGCCTGCTTTTGTGTTTTTGCTGCGAAAAGTGCGAACAATTGGAATGATGTTTTAAATCAATGGTTTAAGCCAATTTTGACGCTGCGAATGGTTGCGAATAGTAGCGAACAATTGCATCAAACCAAGCTGTACATGAGCGCCGCAGGGCCGGGTTTTCCTTCAACACGGGGTACCTGTCTGATCTGTATTTGAGGGGGCGATGTGTTCAGGAGATGGTCCAGGCAGGCGTCAATTTCGAGCTTGCTCAAATGCCCCTTGAAGCACTCCCTCAGGATGTCGCTCCTGGAGGATTGGCCCCGATCGGTCAAATACTGAAGCAACAGATGTGAATTTCTGCTCACGCGTTCTGTGAGTGCGGATTCCTTGGCGGTAGAGAACACGTATTGGACCGAGTCTGAGCAGAAATTGATCCACGCAAGTGCCGCATCGAGGTGCGCGATCTCGATCTTTGTGCTCAGGTCGCACAGAGCAAAAACGATCGCAAGGCGGAGCAGCATAGGCGCTCTGCGCTCAAGAATGGCGCTGACCCGTTCGTTGCCGAGATCCTGGGCCAGGATATTGCGGTACATCTGCCCGTAGTGCCACTTGCCGGGGGGACTCAACTCCATCTGAAGCCAGTTGTTTTCCAGGTACGAATCTGCCTTGGCAAAGTTCAGAACCTCTTGAGTGCGGGTCGCCAGGTATTCGATCTCCTTGGGTGGTGTCGGCTGGGGGAAAGCTGTGATCTTGGTGCGCTCGGCCCAGATGATCAGGAATCGGTTGGCGAAACCATTGCTCAGGTCTTTGGAAGACATCAGCGCAGTCAACTCGTTGGGAGTGATGGCTCCACTCAGACACACATGGGGATTGCTTGCAAAGACACGGTTGTTCTTTGTGGTGGGTTTGATGCAGACGCCGTCCCAGCAATCTCGCAAAGCCGTAGACAGGGTATTGCCTTTGCGCCGTGACTGCTGAAGCACGTTGGCAAATTCAGACTCCACGACCCACAGTCGCTTGTCTTCAATGGCGGGGACTTCCTGGCTTCCTTGCTGGAACCCGTCGTGAATCAGAGCGGCAAGTCCTTCGCGTGATGACAAGCCGCCTCGATGGATCTGCGGGCACAGCACGGGCGATTGCGCCCGGATGAACTCATCGAGTTTCATGACCAGGGCCAGGGAGTCGCCTTTCCTACCCCTGCCCGAGCGACCCACATGCAGACTGAAAATCCTCGGGTGATGCTCCGTGTTTCCGATTTGCAGGAATGTTCCGCGCCCAATGGCGCATGACAGGTAGGCCAGAAAGTTCGTGGCAATGGCATACGGATTCGATTCGTTGCCCTTGCTGCCAGCCCTGGCCACTTCGCCAACAAGACCATACAGGCAGGCCGGGTCGGGCACTGGTGCATTGCGGTGGAGATCGGTCTCATCACTTGCGAATGGATGCTCGGGAGCGGAGACAGGTGGCTGGCCCGGATGCATCATTTGTCCATGGAAACAGTCTCAACGATGCTCAAGAATTCGGAGAACACATCGGGCTGGTTTTGCTGGATGTAGCGGGCCACTGAGTTGTTTTCAAGCAAACGGACCAGGTAGCCCTTGGCCAGCACCAGGTTCAGAACATCCTGTCCGTAGGACTCTTCGACCAGTTTGTACTGTTCCTGCAGATTGGTCATCTCGCGCTCCATCCTGAGCATCTGCTCTGCGTTGACCCCACGAACTTTCTTGGGTTTGACACCTCCGATCAGGAGATGAGCAGGGGAGGCCGCAAGCAAGGCCTCGGCATAGGGGATGGTGATGGTGTTGGCCGAAATCATCAACTCCACGCACTCGACCTGCCGGGTTGGCTTCATCCGGCGCAAGACATCGCTGAGCTTTGCCGAGAACACCTGGTCACGCAGCAACTCGGCCGCCTCCGCGCAGATGCCATCGAGCAGCTTGACCTTTTTCATGATGTGCTCGATGTCCACATGCAGGCTCTTGGCCAACTTCTCTGGCGACACCCCCCGGTTGATTGCCCGTTTGATCATCATGTGCTCTTGCACTGTCGAGAGGCGGTTGATCCTGTTGTTGTAGGTGTAGGTCTCATCATCCGTGGAGATCAGGCAAAGACATTCCGTCAGGCCGAGTTCTTTCATGGCCAAAAGACGGGTGTGCCCGTCGAGGAGAACATGCGTGCCATCACCAGATGAAGGGCTGATGGTCAGCGGTTCGATCAACCCGACCGAGCGCAGTGACTCGATGATCTGCTTGTACTTCCTCGAATTGGTGACGTTTTCTGGCAGTTTTCGGCTTGGCAGCAGTTTCTCGAAGGTGACGGTCATCGGGTCAGGAATGAACCCTAGTGCGATCTGGCTCATGTAGCCACTCCGTTGGGCCAAACGCGCTCGGCCAGGAATGTTGGCAGGGTGTCCAGGCCTTCAGCCCGCAGAAGGTTGGTGAAGTTCTCGTTGGTCAGCAAAGAGCGCAGGGCGCCAATGACGAACATAAGTCGTTGCTGGGCAAAGTCGGATTTCTTGATGATGAGTTTTTGTCGATCGACCTCTTTCTGGTAACTGCGTACCAGGCTCAGCGAGGTAACGTCTCCTGTGGTTCTTGGCCTGACACGGTGACGAACTGACCTGCCAAGTGTGTGACGCTTTTCAACCACCCGCCTGGCCATGATGAGTTGTTTGCCTCGTAGGTGACCGGATTCGTAGGCATCTTGAAGGGCTCTCTGGATGGCCTTGTCATCGTTGTTTGCCTTGTTGATTTCCATGGCAACGTAGAGTGGAATCTTGCCTGACTCAACTGCAATCAGTAGTCGATCTTCTCCGCTTTCAAGAAGTTGCAAGATGCCATGGATGTAATCGACACTCAGCCCCGTTTTCTCGGCAATGGCTTTCTTGTCGTACCCCTGATCCTTGAGTCGCAGAACACCAGCCAGCAGTTCGATGGAACGCCCTTGCCGTCGTGCGATGTTTTCTGCCAAGCTCATGATGAACGCGTCATCATCATCTACCTCGATCACCATGGCCGGGATCTCGGTTTCACCGAGAGTCATGAAAGCCTTCATGCGACCCTCGCCACAAATGAGCAGATAGTGCTCCTCCCCGTTCGGGTTGGGGCGGTTTGTGACCGTGATGGGCTTTTTCAGGCCAATCTTGCTGATGTTGCCAACGATGTCATCAAAGACCCGCTGGTTTCGCTCTCTGGGGTTCAGTACCTCGATGGAACTGATCGGGATCATCTTCAGTTGTGGTTTCTTTCTGGACTCACTCACGCTGCTCTCCTTACTCTTGTTCGCTCTGCCATCCCGTACAGGTAATCGAGGTTTTCAAATCGGTAGGTCTCGAACTCGATCCCGTTGCGATCGGCCAGGGTGAAGCCCTTGTTGCCAAAGTCCAGACTTGGCAGGAGGTAGTAGTCCAGTGCCGACTGATTTGATTCATCCAGACGCACGGCCACAGTGATGTCTGGTTGAAGGCTGCTGTCAAAGCGAACCTTCCATCGCCTCGTGCCCGTCTCATAGACCTGGCAGCGGGACAGAACGATCGAGACCGTGAATTCACGGTTGATGTTGAGCAGGTCGGTGCTGTTGTCCCGCTCGGTCAGCCCGCCAATCTCCCTGATCTTTTGCTCGGTCTCCCGGATGATTTGCGGGTGCATCTGGCGCAAGAAGCGATTGACCTCCAGGTAGCGGTAGTCCCGATCCGGGTTGAACCCCACGGCTTGATAGGCACGCGTCAGGCTGCCAAAGCGGTGGATGTAGGCAGACGTCGATGGCATGCCCTCTGTCTCATTGATGATCAGACCGGACAGCAAGCCTCGGCTTTGGTACAGGCTGCGCAGTTTCTCGATGAGTTCTTCATCCGTGAAGCGGTGATTCCTGGCTCTGATCATTCCCTGAACCGTGTAGAACGCTTCGCCCGGGACGATGGCCTCGAAGGCGGATTCTTTCTTGATCCACATCTGGTGGTCGTTCACAACCCGGTGTTTCTTGAGCTTGAAGGAAATCCGGTTGTAGACGTTGTTGCCGATGTATTTCTCGTTGGTGAGCACTTGATGGACCGTGGCTCGGGTCCAGGGTCTGTCTAGATCGGTGGTTACCCCCTGTGCATTGAGGCGCTTGGCAATCTCCGCTTCCAGGACACCGTCGTTGATGAACCAGTCATAGATCTGGTTGACGATGCGCACCTCCTCATCAGGGCCGGGCATCAGAATCACTCGATCGGTCTGCAGGCTCTTGTGCTCGCCACGGGAGAGTTCGCCCTTCATGGAGCCAGTTTGATCGATCAGCACGCGACGCAGGCCATAACCTGCGGGGCCGCCCTGGCGATAACCGAGTTCGATCAGGCGGCACTGCCCGGCAAAGACCTTGGTGGAGAGCTCCCGGCTGTACTCACCGGCCATGGCCCGTTTGACGCCCTTGACGATGGTGGAGACGGGGGAGCCATCGTTTTCGAATTGCTCTGCACAATAAGTTACCGTGATGCCTTTGCGCTTGCAGATGTACTCGTAGTAGGCGCTCTCGTCCGCATCCTGGAACCGCCCCCAGCGGCTGATGTCATAGACCAGGATGATCTGAAAATCCGCCTGTCCGGACTCGACGACCCGGATCAGTTCCTGCAGCCCAACCCGCCCCTCGATGCGCAGGCCGCTTTTGCCTTCATCGGCGTAGGTCCGAATGATCTCGATGCCACGGCGCTCGGCGTACTCGGTGATCTTGTCTGCTTGATTCTCAGTGGAGTACTGCTGATGCTCGGTGGACATGCGGACGTACTTGACCGCCTTGAAGATGGATTTCTGGGTTCCGCCCCCGTCGTGTTGTTGTGCCATGTTGCATCGTTGTCCATTGTTTTTGTGGAGAAATTGACCCGGCCAGCCCCCTTCGGGCGCATCTCGGTGCGCAGTAGGGGGAGGCCAGAAGTACTCCCTGCCATAAGGTAGCGGGAGTACTCGCGTCTGGCTATCTAGTCATCTCTTGATGAATCCAAAATCGGGCTGTAACCCGCATGGATGCTGGAAAGTTCAACAATCCACACGTCCATCTTGACGTTTCGAGGTTCGGCAAGCACTTTGATGCGGAACACCCCGTCAAATAAGGCTTTTTTGAGGTTTTGGGGTTCAGTTAACGAATCCATCTTGATCGACGCTTGCAGGAGCTCCCGACCAAGAAAATCTTGTTCTGCGGGGTCTGAATTCCCATAATCGGGCCCGGTTTGACGCAGTTCGCGCCAATAGTCGGGGTTCTTTTCGGTCCAGGCCTTCTGAGCACGTGACTGATTGGCCCTGTAGTCGGGGTCCGATTGCAGGCGGTTTTTCTGCCATTGCTTGCGGCGCTCTTTCTGGCAATTGGGCTTGGAGCAGTAGGTCTGTTTGGGCACCTGTGGCGCAGGCGTGAACAGGTCATTGCAGTGGGCACAGCGAAGTCTTTGCATGGAGGGTCTCCAGTAGTTGATGGACTGGAAACATTGCTCGGACAGTGCCAACTCCATTAGGCATGTTGAGGAGTTGTTAAAGATCGTTTTAATTGCCTTGCGCAACATTAAAGAAGTCTTTAAAATGAAAGAATCAAATTAAAGGAACCTTGTTCATGAAGCGGGCCACCGGAACCTATGTCGAATCCACCACCCTTGGTGAGGTGGTGAAGGCGTTCGTCCCGAATGCACTGCCGCCGAGCAAGCCAGCGCTGGAGCCAGAGGTCTTTGCGGAGCTGAACCACCGGGCTGAGATGGCCCTGGCTCGCCTGTCGGGCGTCTCGGGATTGGTTCCGTCTGTGGACTGGCTCCTCTACAGCGCGATCCGTAAGGAGGCCTTGCTGACCTCCCAGATCGAAGGAACGCAAGCCACGATCACGGACCTGTTTGATGATGAGGCTGGGATTGAGGTGAGCAATACCGACGACGTCGAGGAAGTCACCAACTACATCGCTGCCTACCGGCTGGTGAGGGACAACCTGCGCGACCCCAAAGGGTTGCCCATCAGCGTTCGACTACTCTGCAAAGCCCACAAGCTTCTACTCAACGGAGTTCGTGGGACGGGCAAACAACCAGGCGCTTTGCGGCGCTCTCAAAACTGGCTCGGTGGAACCCGGCCAGGCAACGCCGTTTTCGTGCCTCCGCCAGCGGACAAGGTCCAGGTCCTGATGAGCGATCTGGAGAAGTTCATTCATGACCAACCGCGCAAGGACGAGGAAGTTTCTGGTCAGGGCAGGGGGCTGCCGCCTCTTGTCGGGATTGCACTTGCCCACGCTCAGTTCGAGACGATTCACCCGTTCCTGGATGGCAATGGCCGTATCGGGCGTCTGCTGATTTCGGCTCTACTGGAAGACTTGGGACTTTTACCTGAGCCGCTGATGTACTTGAGTGGCTACTTGAAGGAGCACCAGAGCGAGTACTACCGCCTGCTGTCCGGGATCCGGGTAGACGGAGATTGGGAGTCCTGGGTTCGCTTCTTCCTGGAGGGCGTCCAAGTCGCTGCCAACCAAGCCGAGGAGAACATCGTCAAGATCGCCTCTTTGGTTGCCGCAGACCGCAGGAAACTCCTGGAAGCGACAAAGAGCGGAGCGGCCGCATATCGCCTTTTTGAGATGCTGCCGATGATGCCTCGCTTTACGGTAGACCGGGTGAAGACCGCTCTGGGGACGACCTTCCCAACCGCCAATGCAGCGGTGAAGACGCTAGAGGAATTAGGCCTGATCACGGAGACGACTGGGAACAAAAAGAACCGGAGTTTCAGCTATGACCGCTACATTAAGTTGTTGTCAGCCTGAGTGGTTAATTTCGAAATATGGCGATGCAAAAGATGAACCCGGATGAAGAGATTGCTCTCCTGCGAGATGCGCTAGACCATATTTCGAGGATTGCAAACGCAGCTCGGCAGCCAACCAAAAGACTGGATTGGATTTCCCTGCGAGCGCGAGAGGCGCTGCGCGGCGTTTCTTGGAATCGAGAGTACCTTCCTGAGCCAAAAAAGGCTTCAATGGAGGAGGTGCATGATCTGCGCGGAACGATACTTATGCTTGTGAAGGCTTGCGAATCCGATAATCTGACTGCAATATCTGCAGCGGTTGAAGAGGCAAGAAGTCAACACCCGTCGCTCTTACGCAAAATCGATGGCGTCTGATCGGTCGCTCTTGCTGTTAGCGACTAGTTGAAAATTTCTGAACCGCATTGATGGTCCTTTTCTGAGCATGTCCCTAGACATTGGAGCATTTCTCTAGACATGAGGGAGCGGTGGACTCGGGTTCAATTGATCAATTGGGCCACCATTTGCAAGGGCTCGGAAATTCTCCGAGCCCTTTTCATCGCTCAAACTCTGAGTTTGGAAGAGGGTTTTAAAACCCAATTTCTCTGACCAAAACCATGAGCATTTGCCTCGCATACCGGGCGATGGGGCTTTGCCAATTGGCATGAATAATCAGCTGGCCACGCCATGTCAGCTGTTTAAGCTCATCTGGCATCTGCAGCACTTCCAGCGTGACGCGATATACCGCGCGCTCTGGTATCAGTTGGCCGCTCCTCTCTCGTGTCATGACATGTCCGCCCAGCAAACTTGCCAACTCTCGGCGGGGCAGAACGCGTGCGGCATCTTTGTCCACAGATATCACCTTGAGATCCACGATCGGAGACGTCGGTCCATCGGTCAAAAATTTCGCTGATTGGCCAACTCGTACACGGGCCACATCGTCTTCGTCTAACCAGGTTTCTACTCGCCAAGGACTGGATTGGTGAACCAGCAATGCCAAATTGTCCTTTTTCCCTATCCATTGGCCCACTGTCAGGTCAGGATCAGCCAACAGAAATTGACCGCCAAAAGGAGCTGCAGGAGCATATTGGTGTTGCTCTGCTTGCACGCCTTGCAGCTCTGCTTGGGTCGCCAGGGCGGTTTGTTCAGACACCATCCAGCGTTTGCGTAAATCATCATTAAAGGCCGAGGTCTCGGCCAGATAACGCTGTTGATCCAGTCTCAGTTTCAAGGTTTTTGCACGGCTGGCCAGCTCTGGAACGTAAAGCTGCATCAAAGTCTGTCCAGCTGGAACCCAATCGCCATGCTTGAATGGCATGGCTTCAATCCGCGCGCCTGCTGGCACATAAATCGGCCACGATTCTTGTGGTTTGAGGACCGCACTCACGCTGATGCGGCTTGGCAAAGGCAGCAGCAAAATGATGCACAGCAGTGCGGACCAGACTGCTGCTCGTCGGCTCCGTGAACGTAAAACGATGCGAGGCCACAAGGTGCGCCAAACAGCCAACTCCGACGCAAGTGGCTTGGCCACAAACCAAAGAATCTCTACAAAGAATAAAAAGATTCCCACCAATTTGACAAAGAAGTGATAGACCAGAATTGCAATGCCCAAAAACAACACAAGCCGGTACAACCAGGTCGCCCAGGCAAATGCGATGATCAAGATGGCTCTGGAGCGAGACCAATGTTCGGGTGGTTCATCACCCAAGTCAAACAGCCATTCGCGCAACTTCCAGCGAGCCAGCGCAAAACTTCGTGCATGAAGATTCGGCAAATCCAAGGCGTCCATGAGGATATCAGATCACTGCGCAGCTGGATGTCAAACTGGCATGCGGCCAATGAATTTCTGGTGTATCAAATTAGCAATCGTGCACCGTGCGCTTGCACGGTTCAAGCACCAGGTCATCTTTCTCTTGATAGCAGGTGTGCTCAGCGCATGCTCCGGCGGCAACTCCTCATCGGATGCAACGGGCTCAATGATGACCGGTGTCGGCGCTCAAATTTCAGAGTTGATTGGTCGCGCTCAAGACAACGAAACTGGCACCGTTTCTGTCCTGATTGATCTGGATACGGCCAACAACATCTCTGTCGCTTCTACACCAGACACGCAAGCACAATTTCTCAATCGCTTGGGTGCTGCCGTCCTCTCGGCGGGCTGCTCTCCCATCAGTGCCAGAGCACAGTCTGTCCGGGTGCCAACCAGTGCCGCTGTGGTGGGTGTTGTACTCAACGCGTGTGAGCTGGCTGCGCTGCGCACGCTGCCAGAGATCGAATCCATTGTGGAAGAAGTGACGTTGAGCCACCAACTCAGCGCCATCGATCAAGCGGTGATCGACTCCTACAACGGCGTTGAAGCTTGGCCTGCCCAGATCGGTGGGCAAGCGGTCAATTTTTCAGGCGCTAACCGTTTGGTGGCTGTGCTGGACACCGGCACAGAAGCCAATCATTCGGCTTTGAATGGCCGCGTAGTGCAAGGCACCTGTTTTTCAACACGTCTGGCTCCTGCACCTTCGGTCAATCAGATGGGGTTCTGTCCCAACCAACAAGCGCAAGATTTGCTCAGTGCCAATGCGGGGCAACCGTGCACACAAGTGCTCCCAGCAGGAAGCTCGGCAGCCAACGTTGGCGCTTGCGGTCATGGCACTGCGATGGCAGGTGCTGCGGCCATGGGCAGTGTGCTCAACCAAACAGAAGGAGGCATAGCCAAAAGTGCCAGCATCTTGCCTGTTCAAGTGTTTCGATTGGTCAATGGTGGCGTGACGGCTGGTGGGACAGACATTTTGATGGCACTCGATTGGGTGGCTGCACAAGCGGAGCTGCGCCGACAAAACAATCTCCCTCCGATCGTCGCTGTGAACATGAGTCTGGGCGGCGGCTCTTATGCGCAATCTTGTGACAATGCGCCCGGAATGCGACCTTTTGTGAATGTCATGAATCGACTCAAAAATGCCCAGGTCCTCACCATGGTCGCGACCGGCAACGAAGGCCTCAGGGGATCGATTGCATTTCCAGCATGCATCAGCACTGCTGTCAAAGTTGGGGCTTCCACTTTGGGTGCCCAAGGTGTAGCGGCTTTTTCCAATGTGAGCAATTTGGTGGATATTTTTGCCATCGGCGGTCCCTACAATCTGCCGATTCCCGGACAGTCGTGGAATGCCAGTTTGCGAGGCACGTCGCCAGCCACCGCATTGGTTTCAGGTGCAGTCGCAGCGTTGAGCACAGCTGCGCCCAATGCCAGCGCGACACAAATTCAACAAGCCCTGACCACTGGCTCCAATCTCACCGTCACAGGCTTTGATGTGACCAAGCCAGGTTTGCACATCACTTCAGCGGCGCGAACGCTCTTGAATTTGCCACCAGAGCCACCCATCGATCCCGTCGTCCCGCCAACACCGTCCCCCCCCGCACCTGCGCCCATCACCACGTCCACGGGTCAAGTCTGCTTTCAACGCGGTTCAGATTTAGGTGCCCGAACCGACTGCTATGTGACGGGTGTGACCCTGTCGATCTTCAGTGCCTATTACTCCGCCATCACCACCAACAGTGTGGGCATTGCCACAGTTTGTCCAAAGTCGACACTGAGTAACCTCAACACCAATCCCGCAACAACGCCATGCATCAGCGTGATGCCCAATCAAATCCGTGCATGGGGTGATCTGTTCATGACCTTGTTTGCGTCTTACCGAGTGCAGACGCTTCACAGCAACGAGGCTGTTTGTTTGTCCGCCGACGCAACACGCCAGGGAAATCAACTTTGTTTAGGCGCCTCGGGCAGCTTGAGCCATGTCGCCACACAGTTTCCAGGCACTGCAGAACACCTGTTTTTGCCCAGCCCGCAATATGCTGCGATTGCTTACGCACAAAACAACCTCACAGGCACCAGTCGCCCACTGACCACTTCGCAAAGGGTTTGCGGGCTCCTTTTCAGTGCCCTCAGCTACCGTTACGGCCATCCCCTGCAAAGCGTTTAGCCTTTTATGTTGGGAAATGTCGCTTTTCGTCGTTTCAAGTTCAATAAATTGCTAATATCAAGAAAATTGAACTTATAGATGAACTCTTTCTTGTCCAGACTCGGGGGGCTGCGCTTGCCCACGGCCCAGGCCGCTGTGCCGGTGATGGTGCTGCTCATCTTGGTGATGATGCTGGTGCCTTTGCCCGCCTTGTTGCTGGATTTGTTGTTCACCTTGAACATTGGCATGGCGATCATGGTGCTGATCGCGGCGCTGAACATCAAGAATTTCAAGGACTTTGTGTCCTTTCCCACCCTGTTGCTGGTCACCACGCTGATGCGGTTGTCGCTCAACGTGGCCTCCACGCGCATTGTGTTGCTGGAAGGACATTCGGGCACCGATGCGGCAGGCAAGGTCATTGAGGCGTTTGGCAAATTCCTGATCGGCGGCAACTTCACTGTGGGGGTGGTGATTTTCATTGTGATCACCATCATCAACTTTGTGGTGATCACCAAGGGTTCGGGTCGGGTGGCCGAGGTGTCGGCGCGCTTTGCCCTGGATTCGATGCCCGGCAAGCAAATGGCGATCGACGCTGACCTGAACGCTGGCCTGATCAAGCAGGAAGAGGCCAAACAACGCCGCGCCGAAGTGGCTCAGGAAGCCGACTTCTTTGGCTCCATGGACGGCGCCTCCAAATTTGTGCGCGGCGATGCGATCGCCGGCATCATGATTTTGTTGATCAATCTGATCGGTGGTCTGGTGACCGGCGTGATCGCGCACAACCTGAGTTTCAGCAAGGCGCTCACGGTCTATGGCACGCTGACCATTGGTGACGGCTTGGTGGCCCAGGTCCCGGCGCTGATCATTTCGACGGCGGCTGGCATTTTGGTCACCCGCGTGGCCACCGAAGACGATTTCTCAGAGCAGTTGTCCAAGCAACTGAGCAACAACCAGAGCGCTTTGTTGGTGGCCGGTGGTGTCCTGGGCTTGCTGGGCTTGTTACCGGGCATGCCGCACCTGACTTTCTTGGCTTTTGGTCTGCTGTTCGGAGGGCTGGCCTATTTGATCCGACGCAAAGCCCTCAGATCAGCCAATCAATCTGCTGTGCAGACGCAAACCGAAGCCACCCGCCAGGAATTGGGTTGGGCCGATGTGCCCGTGGTGGAGCCCTTGTGTCTGGAGTTGCCTTACCGCTTGATCCCCCTGGTGGACAAGGGCGAAGACAGTGACCTCATCAAGCGCATCCGGGCCATTCGCCGTAAGTTCATCAGCGATGTCGGTTTTCTCACACCGTCGGTTCACATCCGCGACAACTTGCAGCTGCCTGCGGAGACCTACCGTTTCATGGTCTATGGCGGCGAGGTCGGCCGTGGTCAGTGCCTGCCCGATCGCTTGCTGGCCATCGCCCCCGAGGGTGTGGAGCCCATGCCAGGCTTGCAGGTGCGTGACCCATCTTTTGGCATGCCCGCCACCTGGATTGAGCGCGGCGCGCGCGAAGTGGCCATCAGCCGTGGTCACACGGTGGTCGAGCCAGCAGTGGTGATGGCCACGCACCTGGACACCTTGATCCACCGCCATGCGCATGAATTGTTGGGACGCCAGGAAACGCAGGAACTGCTTGACCACTTCAAGGGGAGCTTTCCCAAGCTGGTGGAAGAGGTGGTGCCCAAGGTGGTCACGCTGGGCCTTTTGCAGCGCTTGTTGCAGTTGCTTTTGGAAGAAGGTATTCCGGTCAAAGATTTGCGCACCATCCTTGAGGTGGCGGCAGAGCATGCCCCCAAGAGTGCTGAGCCCTTGGACATTTTGCCCATGGTGCGCCAGGCATTGCGCCGCACCATCGTGCAGCAAGCCTTGGGTGAAAGTGCTCAGGCCCGTGTCTTGGGTGTTCAGCCCGAGTTTGAACGTTTGATCGAGCAAGCCATTGGTGCGGCGCCTGTGGCCCCAGATGGCGTGATCGAGCCTTCACTGATGCGCTTGCTGGTGCAAGAGATCTCAACCCATGTCGATGCCATGGAGGCCAAGAATTTGCCGCCCGTCATTGTGTGCAACCCGCGCACCCGTCTGACGTTTGCGCGCATTGTCAAAAAAATACGCAGCCAGGCCCATGTGCTGGCCCTGACCGAATTGCCGCTGGACACGCAGCTGAGTTTCGAGCATTTTTTGTGCTCTCAAGCCAGTCCGGCATAAATGTGGAGTGAGATATGGGCCCCCAGAAATTCATTGCAGCCAACACCACCGAAGCGCTCAAGCTGGTGCGCCAGCAAGTGGGGGGCGATGCGATGGTGCTGTCCACCCGGGACACCGCACAAGGTGTGGAAATTGTGGCCATTTCCCCGGAGGCGCTGAGCAAATTGTCTCAGCGACAAGATGACAACGTCTCCGCTGCCGCAGCCAAGCCGGTGCTGTCTGCGGTATCGCCCGCAGCGCCCGGTGCATGGCCCGCGCCCGACAGTCAAGCCCCGGGTTTTGATCTGGAGCCGGCGAACACAGCCCCTCGCACAAAAGCGCAACCCAGTACGGCAGACATGCAGGTTGAGCAATTGCTGGCTGAGTTTTCACAGGTCAAGCAACTGTTGCAAACGCATTTGTCCGCCCGTGCATGGGACGATCTGCAGGCACAGTCAAGTGAGAAGGCCGAGGCCTTGAGAGTGTTGCTCAATGCAGGGTTTTCTCCTCAGCTGTGCGCAGAACTGGCGGATGGCCTGATGGCTCAGCCAGCAACGCCCGATACGCGGTTGGTCGATCGCTTGCAAACCTTGCTGGAGCCCAAGATCCAAACGCTGGAGCCTCTGTCGGTCTTTGATCCCGGTGGTATTTTTGCTTTCATCGGTCCAACGGGCGTTGGTAAAACCACGGCCATTGCCAAAATTGCAGCGCGCTGCGTGCTGCGTTATGGGCGAGATCAATTGGCTTTGCTGACCACCGACACGTTCCGAATCGGCGCTCAAGAGCAGCTGAAGGTTTACGCCAAGATCATTGGCGTGCCCGTGGTGTCGCTGCGTGACAGCGATGATTTGGCAGCCAAGCTCAGCAGCATGGGTGATCGCCGTGTCATCTTGTTGGATACCGCAGGCGTGAGCCAGCGTGACATCCAGATGCTCGAGCAATCACAGTTGTTGCATGAAGGTGCGCCTGCACTCAAGCGCATTTTGGTGATGAGCAGCACAACCGATCTGCGCACCCAGGAAGATGTGATCTTGATGCATCAACAAGCGGCGCAAAACGAGCAAACCCGCGCCTTGATCGCGGCCATCATTACCAAGACCGATGAGGCCGCACAAATTGGTCCAGTGCTCGATTGCCTGATTCGCCACCAATTGCCCTTGATGTTTCTGGCCAACGGACAACGCGTTCCTGAGGACTTGAGTCAAGCCAACACGGCTTATCTGTGCCACCGTGCGCTGCATCCCCGCGTGCTGTCCAACCGCATGGAAATTCCAGATGAGCACATTCCGCTTCTGATGGCCGATCAACTCAACGACTGGGTGAAAACTTCGTGATGGATACGGCGCAAACACTGGATGGCAAAGACCAAGCCACGGGGCTGAGACATTTATTTGGTCATGCAGCTGCGCCAGTCCATGTGCTGCATTGCCCGGCACGGCCTGCCCTGAGCCTGCCTCTGGCACAAGGGCTGGGCAAGGATCTGGCCGAGCGAGGGCATACCGTGATGTGGGTCGATGAGATCGGCTTGACGGACAGAGAGTCTTGGCCCTTGCCTTGCAAAGTGAAGTTTGATTTGTCCAAAAGTCTGCAAAACCATGTGGCACTCGACCAAGGGGTGACGCCTTTGTCATCTGCGCTGTGGTACGGATTGTCTTTGCACACTGCGCGCATTGCACACCCAACGCCTGTTCTGGCCGAGCGTCTGTTGAGCAGCGGCATACGTTTCGACTCCGTGATCGTCTCGGGTGGCGCTGACCAAACGCAGAGCTTGCCTCACTATGCTTCAACACTGCATTACACCGTGATCACCGAATGTGATGCACCGGCTTTGCAACAGACCATGGGCTGGATGCAATTGGCGCAAGCCCAATGCCCTGCGGCTTCCTGGAGTGTGGTGCTGGTGGGCTCTAAAACGCGCTTGGCCAATGGGACTAAATGGATCGAGCAAACCGCCAGCGCTCATTTGGACAAAGCCGTGAAATTGTTGGGGTCAGTGGACGCGAAGTTGATGTCTGCGCCGCTGTCCAGTGCTTGGACCAGCACGCCAGACCTGACCGATTTGCTGATGCACCACTTGTTGATCGGCTGAGATGCCTCCGAAGTACCAGCAAGACCTTGGTGAACAGCTCAAGCAGTACCAACCCCTGGTGCGCAAAATTGCTGGACACATCGGCTCGCGTCTGCCGGCCAATGTCATGTTGGATGACTTGATTCAAGAAGGCATGACAGGCCTGCTGGATGCTTTGCAACGCTACAAACCACAGCCAAACCAGAGCTTTGAGGCTTATGCAAGCATGCGCATCCGAGGTGCCATTTACGATGCCTGCCGCAAAGAAGACATCTTGCCGCGCAACCAACGCGACCGTCTCGATGAGTTGGAAAAGATCACACAGCGACTTGAGCAGCAGTTGGGGCGGCTACCTTCCGAGCAAGAAATTGCTGCCGCTGCAGGCATGGGCATGAACGACTATTTCCAGGTGATCGACACGTTGGTGAATGTTTTGCCCATTGACGATGTGCCTGAGAATTTGCTGCCCTCAGACCCGTTTGCCGACCCACTCGAGAAAGTGGCAGGCCATGAATTTCTCGGGCAACTGGTGGAAGTGCTGAAAAATTTACCTGAAAAACAACGCTTGATGATGGCTTTGCATTACCAAGAAGACTTGTCCTACAGGGAAATCGCCGTTGTGATGGACCTGACGCCGGGTCGCATCAGTCAAATGCACACGCAAGCGATGATCTCGATACGTGCCTTGTTGGGCGTGGATAAATTGATTTGAGCCGCGTTCAGAACTTGCCGAGCAACTGGCCGCCACCCAGGAAAGACACCCCGCCCTCACTGGAGTAGGTCGCCGCAGCAGAAGACTGGGCTGCGTAGGCTTGCAAAGCTGCATTGCGCTGCAAGGCCAATCGGATCAACTCACCGTTGAGCAAATGATCCTGCCTGGCCTGCTCCAGTTGATCATTGAGTTGTTTTTGCTGGTCTGCCGGAAAAGTGGCTATCAGCTGACGCAAGCCCGCCACACCACCAGGATGCTTGTCCAAGGCCTGCAAGGCCATTTGTGTGTTGAGTATGGCCGCTTCAAGGCCAGGTAATTCGTGTTTTTCAAGTGTGCTGCGCAACTGAGCGACAGCTTGTGCAACTTGCTCCACCAGGTCGTAGGCAACAGCACTCATGAACAGCCAGATTCAGCGGTGGCCAGCACGGACGGCCGCTACGGCATTGCCCAGAAGGTTGTTGGCCACTTTTTGGTAATCGATCTCGAAGGTGCCCTGCGCAATGCGCTCGCGGATCTCCTGCACCAAAGCCATGTCCGGCGTGTCGGCTGCCACTGCCAAAGGCAATGCTTGGGTGGACTTGGCTGCTTCGCTCAGGCCGATGCGGGCCGCAGGTTCGGACTTGCCGCTGTCGGCGGGTTTCGAAGGTGCAGCAGACGAGCCGCCGCTCAGGCTTGGTGCCTGCGCTTGACCCAATCCTCGAACATCGTTGATTTTGAGAACCATGTTTGACCTTATTCCAGCACAACCTCTACCGACCCAGACGAAACCGCTGTGCCTTGCAGAATTTTTCCTTCTGCTGTACGAACCCGAACTGTACCACCAGCAGATGCATCAGCCAAAGCCTGACCTGTGGCACTGACGGCAAATCCACGCCCAAGCAATGTCACTCGAACCTGATCGCCTGACTTGATTACGGTCATTGATCGGAAATCGTTTAATCGCAATGGATTTCCGGCCTGTTGAGGGCGAATCAACTCCATGCCCTTGAGCTGTTCGGGATCATCCATGGCCGACTCACCCAATTTGGCCAAATCACCATTCGCCCACTGCCAATCTCCGGGCATCAGCGCTTGGCCTGCCCGCAAGGGCTGAGCTGCAATCAAAAAACGCCCCTTGACGGCCACATAAATACTCACCGGACGCGTCCAAGGTCGTCCAGCTTCGCAACGCAAACTCAAAAAAACCTGTCCCCAGGCACGCTCACGGCCTTGCAAAGTCACTCGAGGCGCATGTTCGCAAATCGGAAAATCCACCCTGGGATCGGCCCATTCCACCGTGAAAGTCCGGCCTTCTAGAGAGGGGTGGGCAGACAAAAATCGCTGAACCGAATCGCGCGTCTGGGGCGTCCATCCTGCTTGGGATGGCAAAGTCAGGCAGCTCAACAAGGCCACCAACACACGAACAAGGTCCAAGGATTTCATTGAGGGGTTACACAAAAATAAGTCTCGCCAGCCCCATCCAGGGCCACGCCGGACAGCCATTCTGGCCGATCGATGCCCTGCGGCAGTTCAAAAAGGTTCATGTTTTCTGCAGGCAAAACGCGGTCAACCTGCAAAGATTTGCTGTCTAAACCTGAGCGCAGGATGAGGCTGCCTGCGGCACCCGCCTCGTTTGTGTCTGCCTGAAACTGTAGGAACTGCGCCCCACCAACGGCATAACGCTGTCCTTTGAGGATGAAGGGGATCACCCGCATGCGCGTGAGGCTACTTGGGAAAACCAGTCGATAACCCTGATCGATGCGCTTGATCTGGCCGCAGACCACGCGAAGGCAACGCCCGATTTGCTGGTATTCCTCGTCAGACAGGCTGAGGCCCAGCCATTCGACATAGATGATCAAACTGCGCGATTGTGCTTGTATCTGTGTGGCTCGCAAACTCAGGGCGCGCAGTGGCTCGAGACGGTCCAGTACAACTGCGTCCAGCCAAACATCGGCGACGGCCGAACTCGCCTGAGAGAACAATCGTGACAAGGGCTGTTGTCCCACACGCAAAGACCAGTCCTGGAGTTCGCTCAGAAGTGCATCCATTTGACGGACAGTTCGTTCGTCATCACGTTGGTTGACGATGCGCGCGTTTTGGATGAGGTTCAGGCCGTGCATGCGCAGAGCACGAAAGCCTGGATCGGCCTCAGTGACGACAGAAGCGCTTGGCACATCATCTGAGGCTGGCGCTGGCCAGATGGCAGCCGAGGCCACGGGTTCCGGATCGGGGGCGGGTAATGGCGCCGAAGACGCCTTGGGCACCACGGCTTCAAAATTATTCAATGGCACGGCATCACGTGACACCAAGACTTGAAGCTTGGACGACCAGGGGCCCCAGGTCTCAACTTGTGCATCCGACTCGGGCACATGACCGAGCTGAATGTCTTTGACCGCTTGGGCGATCAGGGGGATCAAGTCTTGCGCCACATCCAGCACACTGGGTTGCCCCAATGTCATTTGTCGCCCGACGTCATCGACCAAACCAGCAGCAGCATCCAAGCCCATCGTGGACAAGGCGCTCGACAAGTCACGAGAATGCAAAGCACCTTGCGACATGCCAGCAGTGCCGCGCTGCAAACTGTGGACCAAGCCATCCAAACTGCGCTCGGCATCGGCGGCGACCAAAGACAAATGGTCAAACTGGGGTATTGCCACGCAACCTCCCTTGTTCATCTCTGGTGGGAGAGAACTCAAAACGTCGGCCTTCTGGAACGTCTTCCACCGCCACTTGCAGGCGCCCTGACAAGTCGTGGAGTTGTATGGCCGTGCGTTTGGTCGCATTTTTCAAAGCATCGACTTGGCGAATGGCGACGTCCATCGCCTCATCGCTGTCCATGGCGACATGGTGACTCAAACTCTCTTTAAGTAATTCGATCGATCGCCCCAGGTCGCGTGCTGAATTTGAAATGGTATCGATAGCCTCGGTCGTGAAAGCCAAGTCGTACACCAAATTTTCACGTGTCGTTCCACTGCAAAACTGAAGGTGAATGTTGAGCAGCTTTTCTCGCAGCAGCGTCAGTTCACTGTCCAGATCTCGTTGCATGCGCGCGGCATGGGCCCAGGCATCATCTTGCAATGAGTGCTCTGCTGGAACAGATTGCCATGATTGACGAAGCTGGCGCAGTTGTTCCTGGACAAGGGAAAAGTCGGCTGACAAGGTTTCGATTTTTGTTGCAGCAGTCGACAGTGGTGCATCTACACCACGAACGGCGTTTTCCAGTTGCTGTGTCAAGTTCAGCCATCGATCCGACAGTGATCGCAGGTTTTTGTGACGAGCCCAAAGGCCGCCAACTTGCAACACAAGCGCCAGCAGCAAAAGAGCCACGCTGATGCGTATGCCATCGGCCGTACCTCCGGGATAAGCCAGCCGCTTCCAAGTCCATGGGGCTTCTTCAGGAAGGGCGATGGGCAGGGGAGGGAGCTTTTCCAGCGAGGCGCGTGCGCGCTCAAGAGCCAACCAGGTTTGCGTCCATGAGCCGTCAGCACGGCTGATGTGTTGCGACAGCTCGCTTTTGTCCAAGGACGACAGCAAGTCTTGCGCAATTTTGCCGCGGCCCGTGTCATCTTCAAGTTTCGCTTCAACTGCCAACGCGGCGACTTGGCTGTTGAGTTGGCGCCAAGCAGGCTTGCCTTTGGCCAGCAAACCCCAAGTCATCTTGGGTGCCGACAAATCGGGCGTGGTCGCCTGCGCCCATTCCAATGATGTCAAATAAAACCCGCGTGTCGCAGACAACTCTGGGAACCGTAAAGGATTAACGCTGCCCCTTGGTTTGTAAAGGCCAATGACCGCTTCGCGCAGATTCAAAACGCCAAGCAGGGATTCTTTGGCACTGACCAAAATTTTCAACTCATCCACAATCAAATTGGCACGGCCTGGCCACGCTTGAGGATCGCGGGATTGGGGATCCACACGCAGGCCATTGGCAGAGGTGCGGGCAAACTGTTCCAGCGGCGAACTCAGTTCCGACAAGCGTTCAAACAGGTCGGCATTGAGTTCTTGTTCATTGCCAAGGAGCCTGACCAATTGACCTGCCGCCGCGACTGCTGGGGCATGGTCTTGAACCATTTTTTCCTGCGAAGCGTCTGGTTGGGGCAAACCAAACACCACACCCACCCAAACACTGCACATGAACAAAATGGCCGCCAGTGCGCTCAACAAGGAAAGCGCAGACCATACGCTCAAGCGGCCACGTCGCTGAAGTTCATCGCTGAGTTTTCGGGCTTCAAGCATGGACCCAGCCTTGAGGCCTTACCAGCGACCAATCACGTCCTGAATGCATCACGCGATCGGCCATCGCTTCGGCCCAAAAAGGGCCCACGACTTGGTGGACCCGACACCCAATGGGCGACGCCCCCTGCGACAGCAGTGTCACGACCCAACGGCGCTCTTCATCGGTGTCTGCTTGCTTGGCCTGAGTTGTCAGGTCAAAACATGCTGCGAAAGACCTGACAAAAACCGCAGCTCCTGCATGAATTTCGATATCGAGGAGTTTTTTTTCTGCCAGCTGTTCGGCATGTTCTGCCCTGAAAACAGCGCCAATGCTGGACAGAGGCAAGGCATAGCGGCCACCCTGCCACTCAACACCTATCCATTGAATTGACGCTCCCCGTGATGGGGGGGCAGCATGAACGCCAGAAGCCAAAGTTGTCTCCATATGCAAGGCATTCTAATGCGCAGCAGCGCAAGGCCAAGGACTTCTTCACAGCCCCCTTGTCAGTTGCCTGAACACCTGGATGGGGCAATCCGGCTCAGGGGGCCATGAAACTGGGCCAGCTGACAGGGGAAGTTCAAATTCGGCACCCCGTCAATGAGCCAGCGCGCCTTGGCTGATCAATTGTTGCGCCACACGCTTGCCCAAGTCGGTGGCTTGCGACAGGGCATCGGGCGCTGAAGTGTCCAAAGTGCACTGTGCTCGCGCATGGATCAGGGGCGTGTTTTTCAGCTGCGGGTCGCCCCACGTTGCGTGGATGGACAGTTGACCCGATGCCAGTGTGGCGTGCGCTGCCAAGGGCATGGAGCAACTGCCGCCCATGGTTCGGCTGACGCCTCGTTCGGCGTACACCTGCACGGCAGTGGGCAGGTGGTTCAAGCTGGACAAAATGCGATGCAGGTCCTGGCGGTCAGCGCATATTTCGATGCCGATGGCGCCTTGGCCAGCGGCGGGGGTCATGGTGTCCAAAGCAAAAGCATGCCGAATGCGGTCCTTCAAACCCAGTCTTTTGAGGCCCGCACTGGCCAGCACGATGCCGGCGTACTGTCCTTCATCGAGCTTGCGCAAGCGCGTGTCCAGGTTGCCGCGCAAGGGCTCGATTTTCAGGTCTGGCCGCAGCGCTTGCAGCAGCACCGTTCGCCGCAAGCTGGAGGTGCCCACCACGGCACCTTCGGGCAAATGCGCCAGGCTCTCAAAGTGGGGCGATACCCAGGCATCCCGTGGATCTTCTCTTTCGAGAATGCAGGCCAATTGATAGCCCTCGGGCAAGTCCATGGGCACATCTTTGAGCGAATGCACCGCAATGTGCGCAGAACCATCGGCCAAGGCCACTTCCAGTTCCTTGATGAACAAACCTTTACCGCCCACTTTGCTCAAGGGTTGGTCCAGGATTTGATCGCCTTGCGTCGTCATGCCCAGCAAAGAGACGGTGTGCCCCTGCATCTCCAGCAAGTGCTTGACATGGTTGGCCTGCCACAGGGCCAGTCGACTCTCGCGGGTGGCAATGATCAGATGGGACGTCATGGGATTTCAGGCGTGAACTTTGGAGGCCAACAAATGCTGGGCTGCATCGATCGCAAAATAGGTCAGGATGCCATCGGCGCCGGCGCGTTTGAAGGCCAGCAGACTTTCCATCATCACCGCGTCGTGGTCGAGCCAGCCGTTTTGGGCCGCGGCTTTGAGCATGGCGTATTCGCCTGAGACTTGGTAGGCGAAGGTCGGCACCTTGAACTCGTCTTTCACGCGGCGAACAATGTCCAGATAAGGCATGCCGGGCTTGACCATCACCATGTCGGCGCCTTCGGCAATGTCCAAGGCCACTTCGCGCAAAGCTTCATCCGAATTGCCGGGGTCCATTTGGTAGGTTTTTTTATCGCTCTTGCCCAGATTGGCGGCCGAGCCCACGGCATCGCGGAAGGGGCCGTAAAACGCGCTGGCGTATTTGGCGCTGTAGGCCATGATGCGGGTGTGGATGTGTCCTTGAGCTTCCAGAGCTTGGCGAATGGCCCCAATGCGGCCATCCATCATGTCGCTGGGGGCAATGATGTCGACCCCTGCTGCTGCATGCGTGAGCGCTTGTCGCTGGAGGATTTCCACCGTCTTGTCATTGAGGATGTAACCGTTCTCGTCCAGCAGGCCATCTTGGCCATGGCTGGTGTACGGGTCCAGTGCCACATCGGTCATGATGCCCAGTGAGGGAAA
Organism: Limnohabitans lacus; assembly: GCF_030053395.1. Taxonomy (GTDB): domain Bacteria; phylum Pseudomonadota; class Gammaproteobacteria; order Burkholderiales; family Burkholderiaceae_C; genus Limnohabitans_A; species Limnohabitans_A lacus. Next base: position 97,331 of record NZ_JASGBH010000009.1, read on the forward strand.
GTGTTGCTTGAGGGTGGCCACCACCTGGGGGATTAGCCCTTGGGGGTTGGTCGCTTCGATGCCGTCGGGCGTCTTGAGGTGGCCGCTGATCACGGGAAACAGCGCCATGACGGGAATGCCCAAGTTCACACACTCTTGCGCAACCTGCAGCAGCAAATCCAGGCTGAGGCGCTCGACACCCGGCATGGAAGCCACCGGCTCCCTTCGGTGGGTGCCTTCCAGCACAAAAACGGGATAGATCAAATCGTTCACGCTCAAGGCGTGCTCGCGAACCAAGCGTCGGCTGAATGCATCGCGGCGCAGACGTCGTGGTCGGCTCAGTGGAAAGGGTGTGGTCATGGTCAATGGTTGTGGTGTTGGAGGGATCGGGCAGGCTCAAAGCCAATCGCGCCGAACGATGAAGTCCTGCATCAATCGGTGCTCCGGCGTGCCGGGTTCTGAGGGGGGCTGGTAGGACCAGCTGGCCAAAGGCGGCATGGACAACAAGATGGATTCCGTGCGCCCGCCTGACTGCAAGCCAAAATGGGTGCCACGGTCCCAAACCAAGTTGAATTCGACATAGCGACCGCGCCGGTACAGCTGATGGGCTCTTTCGCGCTCGCCGTATGGGGTGTTCATTCTTTTTTCAACGATCGGGACATAAGCGCCTAAAAAAGCATCGCCCACGCTTTGCAACACGGCAAAACTTTTCTCTCTGCCCAGCTCGGAGAAGTCGTCGAAGAAGATGCCACCAATGCCGCGTTGCTCGTTGCGGTGCTTCAGGTAGAAATAGTCATCGCACCAGGTTTTGAACCGCGGGTGCAGGTGCTCACCATGCGGCGCCAGCGCCTCGCGGCAGCTTTGGTGGAAATGAACGGCATCCTCTTCAAAGCCGTAATAGGGGGTCAAGTCCATGCCGCCACCAAACCATGCCACGGTCTCGCCGTCGGCGGTTCGGGCCGACAACATGCGCACATTCAGGTGCACGGTCGGGGCATAAGGGTTGCGCGGATGAAACACCAGCGAGACGCCCATGGCTTCAAAAGGCGCGCCCGACAGTTCAGGCCTGTCGTGGGTGGCCGATGGCGGCAGGCGGGGGCCTGTGACGTGCGAAAACCCGCAGCCTGCGCGTTCAAACACTTGGCCGTTTTCGAGAATCTTGGTGATGCCCTGGCCTTGCAAGACGTCGGTGGCTGGCTTTTCCCAAGGGTCGGTGTGAAAGCGCTGGCCGTCCAGGTCTTCAATCGCTTGTGTGATGCGGTGTTGCAATCCCAAAAGGTAGTGCTTGACGTCACCTGTATCCATGAATCACCTTGTGGTTGGAGGGGTGCGCTGAATTTGCTTCAGACGCTTTGCAAGCTGCGGTGGATTTTTTGCACCATCCGCCAGCAGACGAACAGCACGATGGGGGTGCTGAAACCTGCCAACATTTCGGGCGACACATTCACCCCAGAAGCCTGCAAGGCTTTGCCCAGGTACAGGGTCAAGCTGACCACGTAATAGGAAATCGCCGCGATCGACAGGCCTTCCACGGTGGTTTGCAGTCGCAGCTGTGTGGCCTGCCCCTTGGTGAGTTTTTCCAGCAGTTCCTGGTTGTGGTTTTCGCTGGCGATGTCGACGCGGGTACGCAAGAGGTCGCTGGCCCGTGCGATGCGCTCGGCCAGTGCAGACAGGCGCAAGGAGGTGGCATTCACGGTGGTCATGGCAGGCGCCAATCGGCGTTGCATGAATTCGCCCACCGTCTGGATGCCCGACAAAGGTTGCTCGCGCATTTCGGCGATGCGCTGCTGCACGATCGCATCGTAGGCCCGCGCCGCAGAAAAGCGGAAACTGTTTTCTGCCGTGGTGCTTTCGACTTCTGCGGCCAGGGCCGTCAAATCGTCGAGCAGCAATTCGTCCTTGTCCATTTTCTTTTCAAGGCGGTCGTTGATTTCAACCAGCCTCAATTCGCTTTGTGTCAGCTGGCTCGCCAAAGTTTTCGCCAAGGGCAGGCTGAGCAAAGACATGATCCGATAGGTTTCCAGCTCCAGCAGTCTTTGTGCAATGCGCCCTGATCGGTTCTCGGAGGTGTCGGGTGCAGCGAGCACCAAGATGCGCTCAAACCCATCGGCCCCAATGCGCAGATGGGTCATCAAATGCGAATGCGACTGGCTGCCTGATGCGCGGCCCATCTTGGAGCCAATCACGGTGCCTTCGCCCAGCCATTGCCGCGCTTTGGCAAAGGCATCGGGGTCCTCCATGCCCTCGTTGAGCATGGTCAGGTGGATGGCGGTGATGGTTTGGCCCGGGATGTTGCGCAGCCACTCGGTGCCGGTGGCCACGTAGGGCGTGAGCTCAGGCAAGCTGCTGCCCCATTGGGCATGAGGAGGCAGAGACTGAAAGATGGAATAGCGGGTGAATTCCGTGTGCCGCTCCCAAATCACTTTGTAGCCGGGGCACTGGATTTGCAAAAAATTGCCTTGCGTCGCTTCGGGCTGTATTGACCCAGTGAAAAACTGCTCAGGTGTTATCTTTGAAGGAAACACAAATGAGCACACTGATGGAAGACGACATCAAACGCTGGACAGCCAAGCGCAAAGCAGCCTTGGTCATGGAAATCATTCTAGGCAAAACGACAGTGGCAGAGGCCAGCCGATCGTTTGACTTGCCTCCCTCGGAGATCGAAGAGTGGGTGGACGATGCCAAGAAGGGTATGGAGAACGCCCTGCGCGCCAAGCCTTTGGATATCAAGGAGCAGTACGAGCGCCAGCTGGCTGACTTGCAATCAGCCTATGGCGAAGCGATGTTGGAGTTACGCGCCAGAAAAAAGCTGGCTTCCCTGCTGGGCAACGAGGACGAGAAATGATCCTGGGCCTTCAGCAGGGATTGAAGGAAGACGGCATCGAGGTCGGCTTGGTCAAACTTTGCCAGTGGTTTGGAGTGGCCCGGCGCACGGTGTTTTACCGCCAGACCCAAGGGCAACCCAAGCTGCAGGAGCAGTTTGTCAAGCCCATCAAGGCCATGATTGAAGAGAACCCGTCGTTTGGTTACCGCACGGTGGCGCATCTGCTCGACTTCAACAAGAACACGGTGCAGCGGGTGTTTCAGCTCATGGGCTGGCAAGTGCGCAAGCGCCCGGTGGGCTTCAGGCCACGCATCCAAGCGCTGCCGTCAGTGGCCAAAGCACCGAACGAGCGCTGGGCAACCGATCTGTGCAGAGTTTGGGCCGGCAAGGATGGTTGGTCTCATCTGGCGCTGGTCATCGACTGCCACACGCGTGAACTGCTGGGCTGGCACCCGAGCCGCAGCGGCCGTTCCAAAACGGCAGAGGCTGCGCTGGAGCAGGCATTGATCACTCGCGACGGGTGCCTGGGCCGAGTCACCAAGCCGTTTTTGCTGCGCTCGGACAATGGGCTGGTATTCACCAGCCGGAGCTACACAGCCCTGCTCAAAAGCTATGGGCTGGAACAGGAGTTCATCACGCCCTACAGCCTGGAGCAAAACGGGATGGTCGAGCGGGTGATCAGGACGCTCAAGGAGCAGTGCGCACACCGCCACCGCTTTGAGAGTCTGCAACACGCCAGTCGGGTCCTTGGTGACTGGATTGGCTTTTACAACCACCAGCGCCCTCATCAGGCGCTGGGTATGAAAACGCCTGCTGAGGCTTATGCTTTAGCAACCTGACCTGTGCAGTTTCCGATGGGTCAATACAGTTTCCGATGGGTCAATACACGATCGCATTGAAGGCCAGCAAAGGCACATGAAAAAGCCGCGCACCTTGCGGTGGGCGGCTCCTTCAAGATGGGCGATGTGGCTTACAGGCCAGCCGCCGCACGCAGCGCAGCAGACTTGTCGGTGCGCTCCCAAGTGAAGTCGGGCTCGTCGCGGCCAAAGTGGCCGTAGGCGGCGGTCTTGCTGTAGATGGGGCGCAGCAGGTCCAGCATCTGGATGATGCCTTTGGGGCGCAGGTCGAAGTGTTCGGCTACGAGAGCTGACAGTTTTTCATCCGAGATCACGCCCGTGCCGGCGGTGTTGACGGTGATGTTCATGGGGCGGGCCACGCCAATGGCGTAAGCCACCTGCACTTGGCACTGCGTGGCCAAGCCTGCGGCCACGATGTTCTTGGCCACGTAGCGTGCGGCATAGGCGGCTGAGCGGTCCACTTTCGATGGGTCTTTGCCGCTGAACGCGCCACCACCGTGAGGGCAAGCGCCGCCGTAGGTGTCCACGATGATCTTGCGGCCCGTCAGGCCGCAGTCGCCTTGGGGGCCGCCAATCACAAAGCGGCCTGTCGGGTTGATCAGGTACTTGGTGTCTTGCAGCCACTCTTTGGGCAACACGGGCTTGATGATTTCTTCGATGATGGCTTCGGTGAAGCTGGCCTTCATCTTGGTCGATGTTTCAGACTGATCGGGGCTGTGCTGGGTGGACAGCACCACGGTGTCGATGCTGTGGGGCTTGCCGTCCACATAGCGCATGGTCACTTGGCTCTTGGCGTCAGGACGCAAGAAGGGCAGGCGGCCATCTTTGCGAAGCTGGGCTTGGCGCTCGACCAAGCGGTGGGCGTAATAGATGGGGGCAGGCATCAGCTCGGGGGTTTCGCTGCATGCGTAGCCGAACATCAGGCCTTGGTCGCCCGCGCCGATGTTGAGGTGGTCGTCAGACGCGTGGTCCACGCCTTGGGCAATGTCGTTGGACTGCTTGTCATAGCAGACCATGACGGCGCAGCCTTTGTAGTCTATGCCGTAGTCGGTGTTGTCGTAACCAATGCGCTTGATGGTGTCGCGCGCAACCTGAATGTAGTCCACATGCGCGTTGGTGGTGATCTCACCAGCGAGCACGACCAAGCCGGTGTTGGTCAGTGTTTCGGCGGCCACACGGCTGCGGGGGTCTTGCTCGAAGATGGCGTCCAGGATCGCATCAGAGATCTGGTCTGCGACTTTGTCGGGGTGACCTTCCGAGACGGACTCGGAGGTGAAGAGGAAATCGTTGGCCATGAAAAAAGCTCCTAAATTTTCAGAGGTTTATCGGCGTTGCCGACCCTGAAAACCCGGAGCCTGGCGAACGCTTTAGCAGGTTTTGTGAATCGCCCTGCAAGTAGTTCAGTTAACTCGGCGATGTGCGGATTATAGCGGCACAAAAAAGGCCCGCATGCGCGGGCCTTGAGGCAGCAGGGTTTTGAAACCCCAAGCGAGAAGATTACTTCTTGCCTTTTTTGCCCTTCGCGTCTTCAGCAGGAGCGGCAGCAGGAGCGGCCACCACTTCTTCCACCGGAGCGACCACGGACACCAGAACAGGGTTCTTCTTGCCATGGGTCACGGGCTTGCAGCCAGCAGGCAATGTGATGTCGTTCAGGTGCAGGGAGTTGCCCTTGGTCAGGCCTTTGAGGTCCACTGCGATGAATTCGGGCAAGTTGGCTGGCAGGCAAGCCACTTCGATTTCGGTCACGACGTGGTTGACCAAGCACTTGTCGGTCTTGACAGCTTCGGATTCTTCTTCACCGCTGAAGTGCAATGGCACTTTCATGTGCAAAGTGGTGTTGGCATCGACGCGTTGGAAGTCGATGTGTTGCACCAGTTGCTTGTAGGGGTGCATTTGGTAGTCACGCAGCAGCACTTGGCTGGCTTGACCATTCAATTCCATCTCGAGGATCGAAGCGTGGAAAGCTTCTTTCTTCAGGGCGTGCCACAAAGCGTTGTGGTCCAGCTCAATGAGTTGAGGGGCCGATGTGGAACCGTAAACGATGCCAGGTGTGCGGCCGGAATTGCGCAGACGGCGGCTCGCACCCGTACCCTGCTTGGAACGCTCAAAAGCGACGAATTTCATAACTATCTCCATCAAAGGGCTCACCGCGACCAGTGATGCCCTGACTCAAAAAAGCCTGCCTGTCCATTTGGACGGCAGGCCGCGTGTGGCCCGAAACGGATCAGATTTGATCCGAGAACAGGCTCATCACCGACTCTCCGTTGGCGATCCGGTGCATCGTTTCAGCGATGAGCGGGGCCACAGACAGTTGGCGAATTTTGCTGCAGGCGGCAGCTTGTGCCGTCAGCGGAATGGTGTTGGTCACGACGACTTCGTCCAGGGCGTCGCCCTTGGAGATGCGGTCGATCGCCGGGCCCGAGAAGATCGGGTGTGTGCAATAGGCGTAGACCTTTTTGGCACCGCGCTCTTTGAGCACTTCGGCGGCTTTGACCAAGGTGCCTGCGGTGTCGATCATGTCGTCCATGATCACGCAGTTGCGGCCTTCGATTTCGCCGATCACGTGCATGACTTCGCTCACGTTGGCCTTGGGGCGGCGCTTGTCGATGATGGCCAGGTCGCAACCGAGTTGCTTGGCCAGGGCACGGGCGCGCACCACGCCGCCGACGTCAGGCGACACAACGATCAGGTCTTCGTAGTTTTTCTGGCGCAGATCGCCCAGCAAAACAGGAGAGGCGTAAATGTTGTCGACCGGAATATCAAAGAAGCCTTGGATCTGGTCAGCGTGCAAGTCCATGGTCAGGACGCGGTCTACGCCGACGGCTTGCAACATGTTGGCCACCACCTTGGCCGTGATCGGCACACGCGAAGAGCGTGGACGGCGATCCTGGCGGGCATAGCCAAAGTAAGGGATGACGGCGCTGATGCGGCCAGCCGATGCGCGTTTGAGCGCGTCGACCATGATCAGCAGTTCCATCAGGTTTTCGTTGGTCGGGGCACAGGTGGACTGCACCACAAACACTTCACGTGCACGCACGTTTTGCTTGAGCTCGACGGTCACTTCACCATCAGAGAAACGGCCCACATCGGCAGCGCCCAATTGGGTGCCCAAGTGGTGCGCGATCTCGGCAGCCAAAACAGGGTTGGCATTGCCGGTGAACAGCATGAAGTCGTGGGTGTGAGAAGCAGGCTGCATGGGCATTCCAGCGATCAGAAAAATGGGGCCTGTACGAATGAACGTATTTGGCAGGGGAGAAAGGATTCGAACCTTTGCATGCCGGAATCAAAATCCGGTGCCTTAACCAACTTGGCGACTCCCCTACACAGGTGGACTGCTGAAACAGCGGCCTACCGATAATTGTCGCTGGGTGCCCAACCTACGAGAGGGTGAACATCCAAATTGCTGCATTTGCGCACTTGCCAGTGGTCTGGGACCGAAACCGGCGCTGAGCCTGGTGTGCAGTGGGCAAACACTGCGCTGCCAGAACCTGTCATTTTGCCGTTCAGTCCTGCGTCGCGGAGCACTTGGAGCGCTTGCTTCACGTCAGGGCAGAGGGTTTCTGCGACAGGTTGCAGATCATTGTGACCAAAGCCATATGTGTCTGCAGCGAAGACCGCTATTGTAGCAGGGTTTGTGGCACGTTGGAGCTGGGGTGAAGCAAAAATTTGCGCAGTTTCGATCCCGGCGCTCGGTTTGATGACCCAAAACTGGGCTGGCAAGAGATCGATGGGGGTGATTTGCTCGCCCACACCTTCGACCCAGGCATTGCGCCCACGCAGGAAAAAAGGCACATCGGCGCCCAGCTGCAGGCCCAGCTTTTCGAGGGTTGGCAAATCCAGATTCAAATCCCACAAGCGGTTAAGCGCCAGCAGGCAGGTGGCCGCATCGGAGGAGCCGCCGCCCATGCCTGCTTGGGCCGGGATGCGTTTTTCAATCGCGATGTGGGCGCCTGCTGTGCAGCCAGTGTGCTGTTGAAGCAAGCGTGCAGCGCGGGTGATCAGGTCATCGGCTGGCAGCGGCAACGTGAGGTCTTCGCGCGAGATCTGGCCGTTGGCACGTTTTTCAAAGTGCAGGGTGTCGCACCAGTCGATCAGCATGAACACCGATTGCAGCAGGTGGTAGCCGTCAGCGCGGCGACCGGTGATGTGCAAAAACAGGTTCAGTTTGGCAGGTGCCGGAACATCGTGCAGCGATTTCATGGGCTTGATTATCACCAGAGCCGATGGCCTATTGATCGAGCACGATGCGCAAGGTGGCCGCAGGCGAAGGCTGCAGGCGCTGCGCCGTCAGGCGTCCTTGGCCGTGGCCTGACAGGTCAGCTTGCCAGCCAGGTGCATCGGAGGGCTTGCCCAGCAACCAATCGAACAAAGCCGCCACGGGCAAGGCAGTGCCGCTGAGGCGTTCACTCAGCTGTGCCAAGCTGGCGCCTTGCAGGGTGCGGCCGCCTTGCTCGAGTTGAGCCGCGCGGGGTGTCCAACTGAGCTTGGCCAAGCTGGTGCCAATCGGGCTGAGCAACAACAATTCGCCTTGATCGGCGTTGCCTTGCAACTCGAAGTTGGCAAACCATTGTTGTGCGGGTTCGGACTGGACCTGCAGTGCCAAGCGACCCGACCAGAAGGCGGTGCTCGGTGGTGTACGGGGTGTGGCGCAGGCGATCAAACCCAGGGCGCACAGCAGCAGGGCAGCGCGGCGCATCATGGTTTGAAGTTCAGGCGCTTGAGGGTCTCGAGCAAGGTCTCGTTGTCGGCCTTGAGCAGCAGGCCTTCACGCCAAACGGTGCCAGCCTCTTGGGTTTTGCCCATGACCCAAAGCACCTCACCCAAGTGGGCAGCGATCTCGGCATCGGGTTTAGCTTTGTAGGCCGCTTTCAAAACTTTTTGAGCTTCCTCCAGCTGACCTTGCCGGAAAGCCACCCAGCCCAAGCTGTCCTGAATATAGGGGTCTTTGGGCGCGAGGGCCACGGCTTTTTCGATCAGGGTGCGTGCTTCTGCCAGACGCACATTGCGATCGGCCAGTGAATAGCCCAAGGCGTTGTAGGCCTGCGGGTCTTGGGGGCGAATTTTCATGACCTGCCGCAGCAGGCTTTCCATCTCGTCGTAGCGCTGGAGCTTGTCGGTCACCAAAGCCAACTCGGAGGCCAGGTCGGCATCGTCGGGGCTGGCTTTGAGTGCGTCTTTGAGCAAGGGGTAGGCATGGGACGATTGACGGTGCTCGCGCATCCACTGCGATTGGGCCAGCGTCTTGCGCTTGGCTTGTTCGGGCGTGTTGGTCTTGATTTGGGAGAGGACCAAGCGGGCTTCGTTCATGCGACCTTGCTGCGCGAGCAGGTCCGCTTGCCGGCTGGCCAGCTTGATCGGGTCGGCGCTGGGGGGCATTTGCGCCAGCCATTTTTGGGCTTGCTCCAGTTGGCCTTGGTTTTGCGCCATTTGTGACAGGGCCATCAAGGCTTCGGCTTGGCCCGCTTGGTTTTCAGGCTCGGTGTTTTTAGCATTGAGCTGCACGTAGTGACTCAGGTGCTGAAGCGCCTCGGGTGTTTGCCCCATGTCTTGCAATAAGAGACCTCGAATCAGCCAGCCTTCCAGAAAATCAGGGTGCTGCTGGTTGAGCGTCACCAGCTGCTGCAGCGCTTTGGCGTAAAGCTGTTGGGTGATGAGCGTGCGGGCATAGCCCAAGCGCAAATCGGGCAGGGCAGGGCCTTGCATGGCGTCTTCGAGCATGGCCAACAGGGCAGCGTTGCCACTGCCCATCAGGGTCAAGCCCAACACAATGTGTCCTGCAGACGCTTTGTTGGCGGCATGGGCTTTGAGGGCGGCCTGAATGGCCAAGTCTTCTTGGCCCGCATCGCGGCGCATGCGCCCGATGGTGGTCCAGGCGGTGGCGGCCGTGGAGGCTTGCCCGACGAATTTGGCCAAGGCCTTTTCCACCACATCGGCGGCGCGTTGCTTGTCTTGCAAAGGCGCAAACAAACGGGGCACCGAGGCGATCGCACCGATATGTTCTGCCGCGGGCAGGTCATTGAGCGACACGGCCAAGGCCTGGCCCGCTTCGTCAGCGCGGTTCAGGGCCAGAAGGATTTGCAAGATGAAGCGGTTGGGTTCGGTGGCTTGCGGCAGTTCACGCTTCCAACTTTGTGCGGCTTGCAATGCGGCTTCGCCTGACCGGGCTTGCAAGGCGATGTCGACCGCACGCTGAAACAGGGCTGGGTCGCGTGTTTTGCGCGCCGCGTCCAGCAAGATGGAAAAGCCCGCTCCTTGCGAGCCTTCGCGTACATTCAGCTCGCCCAACAGCACTTGGTAAAACAGCGACGCGTTGAGCGCTGAAGCAACTGGCTTGGACTTGGTTTCGGGCTTGGTCGCGTCAGGGGCTGTGGGTTGGGCCCAAGCACCAGCGATGCAAGTGGACAAGACGGCAAGTCGTAACCAGAATTTCATGAGGCCATCATAATCCAGCCACCTTGGTAAAACAGTGCACAAGTCGCATTTGGCCGTGGCCTGTGCAGGACAAATTCATGCCCGAACTCCCAGAAGTCGAAGTCACCCGCCGCAGCTTTGCAGACCGCATTCAGTCGGCCCGCATTCTGGACTTGCGCATGGGCAAACCCTTGCGCTGGCCCTTGGGTGTTGAGCCATCGGCTTTGCAGGGGCAGCGCATTTTGTCGGTGCGCAGGCGCGGCAAATACCTGTTGCTGGACCTCGATGAGGGCCTCTTGCTTTTGCATTTGGGCATGTCGGGCAGCTTGAACTTTGCAACCCAGCAAGCGCCAGCCGGACCGCACGACCACATGGACATGGTGACCGACCGCGGGGTTTTGCGCTTGCACGATCCCCGGCGCTTTGGGGCGGTGGTGTGGGCGCCCTCCGAAAACTCGGCCACTGCCCAAAAGCTTTTGGGGCACCTGGGCGTAGAGCCCTTGGAGGGCGGCTTCGATGTGGATGCCTTTGCATTGGCCCTCAAAAAACGCGCTTCGGCCATCAAACAGGTGCTGCTGGCGGGGGACATCGTGGTGGGGGTGGGCAACATTTACGCTTCCGAGGCTTTGTTCATGGCGGGCATCCGCCCGACCGTGAAAGCCTCACGCTTGTCCAAGCCGAGGGTGGCCCGGTTGCATGCGGCCATCGTGCAGGTGCTGGCCCGCGCGGTGCAGCAAGGGGGCAGCTCGCTCAAAGACTTTGTGAGCGCCGAAGGCAAAACGGGTTACTTTCAATTGGAAGCTGCGGTTTATGGTCGCACGGGCGCACCTTGCAGGGTCTGCAGCTCGCCCATCCGTTCAATGCTGCAAGGTCAGCGCACCACTTTTTATTGCCCCACATGCCAGAAACCATGACGACACTGCCCGCAGGATTTGCCCGCCACATGGTGGATTGGCAGAAGTTGCATGGCCGCCAGAGCCTGCCTTGGCAAAACACGCAAGACCCTTACCGCGTGTGGCTGTCCGAGATCATGCTGCAGCAAACGCAGGTCAGCACGGTGCTCGATTACTTCCCCCGATTTTTGAACCGTTTCCCGGATGTGGCGGCCTTGGCCGCGGCTGAGCAAGACGATGTGCTGGCGCTGTGGAGCGGTTTGGGTTATTACAGCCGCGCCCGCAACTTGCACCGCTGTGCGCAAGAGGTGGTGTCGCGGTTTGGCGGAGCGTTCCCCCCTCAAGCGCAAGATCTGCAAACCTTGCCGGGCATCGGGCGATCGACCGCAGCGGCCATTGCCGCGTTTTGCTTTCAAGAGCGGGCCGCCATTTTGGATGGCAACGTCAAGCGCGTGCTCACCCGTGTGCTGTGCTATGGCGAAGACTTGGCGGTGGCCAGAAATGAAAAGCGCTTGTGGGATTTGGCGCAAAACCTGTTGCCCGACCGTCCAGCCGATATGCCGCGCTACACGCAGGCGCTGATGGACCTGGGGGCCACAGTGTGTTTGCCGCGCAAAACGCAATGTGCATCGTGCCCAGTGGCGCAAATGTGTCAGGCCCAAGCGCAAGGCGAGCCCTTGGCCTACCCGGTCAAGACCCGCAAGCTCAAGCGCAGCAGCGCCACGCTCTGGCTCTTGTGGGCCGTCAATGCCAAGGGTCAAGTGTGGCTGCAAAAGCGCCCCCAAAAGGGCATCTGGGCCGGGTTGTTCAGCTTGCCCGTGTTCGATTCGGAAGACCAATTGCTGGCCGCTTGGCCGGAGGGGCGCGATGCGCAGTTCATCACCCCGTGGAAGCACGTGCTTACCCACCGCGATCTGCATTTGCACCCCGTGCGGCTGCAGGGCACAGCCCCCCCGGGATGTGATGGACAGTGGGTCGATGCCTCAGCCTGGCCCGAGTTGGGTCTGCCCGCGCCGATTCGGCAGTTGTTGCAGGCTTGACGGTCACTGGGTGAATAGCCCCATACGTCGGAGCTTGCCCGATGGGGGCTTGATTACTTGCCGTCTTGTTCGCGGTGGCGTTTGAGGGTGAGCCAGCGTGTGCCAAAGCTTTGGGCCAATTGCTCGACCATGAAGACCGAACGGTGCTGGCCGCCTGTGCAGCCAATGGCGACCGTCAGGTAGCTGCGGTGATCGCGCTCAATGGCAGGGATCCATTGCGACAGAAATCCTTCAATTTGCAGCTGCATCTGCACAAATTCTTCGGATTGGCGCAGGTACTCTTGCACGGGCGCGTCCATGCCCGTGAGTGGGCGCAAAGCGCTTTCGTAGTGCGGGTTGGGCAGCATGCGCACGTCGAACACATAGTCGGCATCGGTGGGGATGCCGCGCTTGAAGGCAAACGATTCGAACACCAAGGTCAATTGCGCAAACGGTGCGCTGACCATGGTTTTGACATAGGTTTGCAGCTGAGCCGAACGCAGCAAGCTGGTGTCGATCACGTGGGCGCGTTCGCGCAGATCGGACAGCAGCTCGCGTTCAAAAGCAATGGTTTCGGCCAGGTCCTTGTCGTTTTGTGGTTTGTTGCCACCAGAAAGCGGGTGTTTGCGTCGCGTCTCCGAATAGCGGCGCATCAGCGTATCGGATGACGAGTCCAGAAACAGCGACTTCACCGTCATGCCCATGTCGCGCAAGATGGCCATTTGCTCTGGCATCAGGTGCAGCGAGTTGGCGCTGCGCACATCGATGGCAATGGCCAGGCGAGGCTCTTGTTGCTGTTCTTCGAGTTTGACAAAGGGGATCAGCAACTCCGGTGGCAAGTTGTCCACGCAGTAATAACCGGCGTCTTCCAGGGCGTGCAGCGCCACCGATTTGCCGGAGCCGGACATGCCGGTGATCAGGATGATGTCCATGTTCAGCCTTGCGGGTCGCCCAGCATTTCGCGGGCATGGGCCAAGGTGGTGGCCGAGAGTTTTTCGCCGCCCAGCATTCGGGCGATTTCGCTGACACGTTCTTCTCCCCCGATGGCGCGCACCTTGCTGCTGACCTGACCTTGGGCTGCAGCTTTGCTCACCAACAAGTGGTGGTCGGCGCAGGCGGCCACCTGGGGCAGGTGCGTCACGGCCAGCACCTGACGGTGTTGGCCCAGTTGTTTCATCAGGCGACCCACGGTTTCGGCCACAGCGCCGCCCACACCGGAGTCAACCTCGTCAAAGATCAAGGTGCCGGCTTCGCCCAGCTCGCTGGTGGTGACCGCAATGGCCAAAGCGATGCGCGAGAGCTCGCCGCCCGAGGCGACTTTGCCCACGGGGCGCGGTGTACTGCCTTCGTGGCCTGCAACCAAAAAACTCACTTCTTCCAAGCCGTGTTGGGCAGGTGAAGCCAGGGTTTGCAGGCTCACTTCAAAGCGGCCACCTTGCATGCCCAGCTGCTGCATGGCGGCAGTGACCGACTTGGCCAATGGCTTGGCCGCCTTTTGGCGCTGTGCAGAGACTTGTTGAGCGGCTTGCAGGCATGCGTTGTACGCCGCTTGCTCGGCTTTTTGCAACGCGTCCAGATCGGCTGCGGCATCCAGTCGGGCCAGGTCTTCGCGCCATTGAACCAGCACTTGGGGCAACTCGTCGGGGGTCTTTTTGTAGCGGCGGGCCAGCGACAGCCACAGGCCCATGCGCTCGTCGAGCTCGGCCAGTGTCTGTGGGTCCAGATCGGTTTTGCGCAGGTAGCTGTGCAGACTGTGGGCCACGTCTTCGGCCTGGGCTTGGGCCGACAGCAGCACTTCGGCCAGGGCGTTGAATTCGGACTCCACATGGCCGAGCGCTTGCAGGCTCTGGATGGCGCGGGACAGCTGGCGCAGGGCGCCGCCTTCGTCGTCGCCCTCCAGCAGCACGGTCGCCTCGTTGGCCGCGTCCATCAAGGCTTGTGCGTTGGCCAAGCGGCTGTGTTGGTTGCTGATGTCTGCCCACTCGCCTGCGGCGGGCTTGAGCTTGTCGAGTTCGCCAATTTGCCAGGCCAGGCGTTCGCGTTCGTTGGCCAGTGTGCTTTGGGCTCGCTGTGCATCGGCCAGAGTTTGCTGGGCTTGGCGCCAAGCGTGCCAGGCGGCTTTGAGCGGCCGTGCATCGATGTTGGCATAAGCGTCGAGCAAGCCACGCACCGCGTCAGGGCGGGTCAGGCTTTGCCAGGCGTGTTGGCCGTGGATGTCCAGGAGCTGTTCGCCGAGTTCGCGCAGCTGGGCCGCAGTGGCCGGGCTGCCGTTGATCCAGGCGCGGCTTTTGCCGGTGGTGTCCACGGTGCGGCGCAAGAGCAGGGCGGCGTCGTTTTCAAAACCGGCTTCATGCAGCCAAGCTGTCACAGCGGGCGTGGATTCGAACTCGGCGCAGACCTCGCAGCGGCTGGCGCCTTCGCGCACCACGCTGGTTTCAGCCCGGGCACCCAGGGCCAGCTGCAGGGCGTCAATGAGGATGGATTTGCCGGCGCCGGTCTCGCCCGTCAGGACGCCAAAACCGGTGCTCAGGTCCAGTTCCAGTTCGCGCACGATCACAAAATCGCGCAGGGTGATGTGCGTCAGTGCCACGGCTCAGTCGCCTCCGTTCCAGTGCATTTTCTTGCGCAGGGTGTCAAAGTAATTCCAGCCCTCGGGGTGCAAAAAGCGCACGGTGTGCTCCGAGCGATTGACCACGATCCGGTCGCCCAAGGTCAGGTCGGCCAGCGATTGCATGTCGAAATTGGCGCTCACATAGCGCCCGGCCACGATCTCGATGCTGATCTCGGACGACTCGGGCAGCACGATGGGTCGGTTGGACAAGGTGTGCGGCGCAATCGGGGCCATGACCCAGCCGCCAATGGCCGGATGCATCAGGGGGCCACCCACCGACAGGGAGTAAGCGGTGGATCCTGTGGGCGTGGCAATGATCAAGCCATCGGCCCTCTGGTTGGACACAAAGCGGCCATCGACTTCAACCCGCAGCTCGACCATGCCCGAGGTGCCGCCGCGGTTGACCACCACATCGTTCATGGCCAAGGCGCTGAAGACACTGCGTTGATCGCGCAGCACATCGGCTTGCAGCAAGCTGCGGTCTTCGGTCTGGTAGTGGCCTTGCAGCATGGGCTGCAAAAAGTCTTGGTAACTTTGCAGGGGAATGTCGGTGATGAAACCCAGACGCCCCTGGTTGATGCCCATCAGCGGCAGGTTGTAGCAGGCCATCTGCCGCCCAATGCCCAGCATGGTGCCGTCGCCGCCGATCACCAAGCCCAAATCGCACTGCGTGCCAATGGCGTTCATGTCCAGCATGGGGTACTGGTTCAGTCCGGTGTGCAGGGCGGTTTCCCGGTCCAGCACCACGTCACAGCCTTGGCGGGTCAAGAACTGGGCAACGTCGTCCAAAGCCCGCCGTGAACTCTCCAGCGCACCGCCTTGGGTGGTCGTGTGGTACTTGCCAAACAGCGCAACGTGACGGAATTGGGATCTCATGGACAAATTACATCATTAAAATGGCCGCATGCTCGACGACCGTGCCAAGTTATTGCTCAAAGCCCTGGTGGAACGCTACATTGCGGACGGCCAACCGGTGGGCTCGCGCACGCTCTCCAAAGCCTCAGGGCTGGACCTCTCGCCGGCCACCATCCGCAACGTGATGGCCGACCTGGAAGAGTTGGGCCTGATTGCCAGCCCGCACACTTCGGCCGGGCGCATCCCGACCACGCGCGGCTACCGCTTGTTTGTGGACACCATGCTGACGGTGGACCGCACGGGCTTGCAAGCGCCGGCGCTCACACCCGATCAACCCCAAAAAGTCATCGCCAGCGCTGCCAATTTGCTGTCGAGCTTGTCCCAGTTTGTGGGCGTGGTCATGGCGCCCAAGCGGGCCTCGGTCTTCAGGCACATCGAATTTTTGCGCCTCTCCGAGCGTCGCTTGCTGGTGATCATCGTCTCGCCCGAAGGCGATGTACAAAACCGCATCCTGTTCACCGAAACCGATTACTCGCAAAGCCAGTTGATCGAGACCTCCAATTACTTGAACACGCATTACGCCGGCATGGCCATTGAGCAGGTGCGCAGCCGCGTGCAGCAAGAGCTGGTCAGCCTGCAAGGCGAGATCGCCACCTTGATGCAAGCGGCCGTGCAAGTTAGCTCCGAGGCCATGGCCAACGACCACAACGAGGTGGTCATCTCGGGTGAACGCAATTTGTTGTCGGTGAGCGATTTTTCGGGTGACATGGGCCATCTGCGCCGCGCCTTTGATTTGTTTGAGCAAAAGACACAGCTCATGCGCTTGCTCGATGTGTCGAGCCAAGCCGAAGGCGTACGCATCTACATTGGCGGCGAAAGCCAGATCGTGCCCATGCAGGAGCTGTCGGTCGTCAGCTCGCCCTACGAGGTCGACGGCCAAATCGTCGGCACCCTGGGCGTGATCGGCCCGACCCGCATGCCCTATGACCGCATGATCCAGATCGTCAACATCACCTCGCGCCTGGTCAGCAACGCACTGAGCCAGTCCAAATAAACGCTTTCAGGCCCACTACAATCATCGCTTCGGTTGGGGCGTTAGCTCAGTTGGTTAGAGCAGAGGACTCATAATCCTTTGGTCCACGGTTCAAGTCCGTGACGCCCTACCATTTATTACTCATGAACGGTTCTCTCAACCGTTCATGTATCCCGTTGCGGGCCTGTAATGGCGCCATTCCTGAAAAAGTCTCTTGGCCGTAGATGGCCGAGAAATCGGGAGTGGCCCATTTTTTGGCCCGAAATCTCTCTCTTTCTCTGTTTTCTCTTGGTCGTACCCAAGAGGAAAGCCTAGGATTTATGCGGGTTCGGGCAAGGAAGTTTGATGTGAATCTTGCCCCTCATGATTGACCAGACAACAAAAAATCATCGTTGACTTGAGGTTACGGCAGAGCCCAACCAGGCTGATTGCGGAATACAACATGGACCGCCTCTAATGGCGGCTTAATCAAACACCGGTCGTATAGAGCGCGCTCACCTTCCAAGCCTAATCCTCAGCCACCTCAGGTATTCATTTCTTTCGCCACCAGCTTGACGATCCGAGCGCGAGATACTGCCCTGCGGGCCACCAAGGCCCCCTCGCCGGTCTGTTGTAACCATTCAAAAAAACGTTGACTGGCGTGTCGCGTCTGCGAGTCGTCTCGACAGTTGGCCAAGAAGGCGAATTGCATCTTCTGCACGTCATCCGCTACGAACACCCCAAAGGGGCCGCTCACCACCGTAGCGTCTGGAAATCCCAGAAGCGACGTAGCCTGGGTTTCCGTAGCGCCCCGGTGACAGGCGATCAAATGCAATGGCCCATGCGCAGAAGCCAGCAACTCGATACGCTGATGATCCTCTAGGAAGGGCCTTCCCACTAACTCGCGCGCGGCGGCCACGCCGAACGCGGCCGGAATTGCGTGAACCACAACTGCAACGTCTTTGCCATCCAGCTTGACCACCACGCCTCCGTCCACGGCCTTGGCACCTTTGAGCCCACTCAAGGCCGTTTTGAGCGTCGACTCCATAGCCATTTTTCGTTGACGGAAGTCAAGTCGAGTCCAATCCAGGGCTGCGCCAACATCAAAGCGCGCCGATGCGCCAGCCAACACACCCCGTTGTGCCAGCGAGATCAGGGCATCCGAGAGCGCCTCGAATACACGCTTTTTCGCATCAGCCACGGTTTTAACCTCGCCGCCGCGAAAGGCCGTCTGCCGCGAAAGATAGTCCTGAAAGCGCCGGTTGCGTTTGCCTGCCGCTCCCTTGGCATCGGCCACGTTCGGCAGCGCTACTAGGCGCACCTTGGCCTGCGCCGAGCGAAGGCCCTCCATGTACTCCGCATGGCAAATGCCGATATCCTGCTTGCCTGCGGCCCAACCCGCATTGCCGTTTGACAGAACAATGAGTACATCGCAATCGCGAACAGCCTGTAGACAGGTATCCCAACTGTCTTGTGTGCCTCCGGCCGGCGGTGCGTCTTCGTTGATCCAGACCTCGAACAGCCTTCTCCCCAGCACGTGGGCGGATTCGATTTCGGCCTTCAGTTCCTTTCGTAGGTCAGTCAGTTTGGACTTTGTACCTGTGGGGAACGCGTCGAGACATCGGCTGGACAGCATTACTTTTATGAGTGATTTAGCCAAGAAGCACTCCTGATTGATTGTCTACTGATTGACAGTACGCAATTCGGGATGCCGACGTCAGCTAGCAAGCATTCCGTGCTCGTCACTACCAAACCTGCATGCGGAAGAGACGTCCCTTATCGCCCTCGTCGTGCAGGTTCAGCACAATCTCGTCGGGAGAAAATACGGGTACCTCTGCCTCTACGCGAGGCGGCATATCGGAGTCGATCAAAGTAATGACTGACTGCACGCCAAGCTCAGCATACTCACGGATGACCTTGAGAAGGTTAACCTTCTTGCGGTCGTCCAGCGACTCGAACACACCGTCGTGATAAACGAAGTGAGGAAACCTGTCCTTAATGTGAGCACGCAGCACAGCTAGATCAAAGGCTATGCACAGCAATTTCCGGTAGGTATGCCCCAGATCGGCGCTCGTGGCCTTGCCCTTTTCGTTGAGAATCTCGGCCCGAAACTCTAGGTGTCCGTTCGCGTTCGGAGAGACGCTTAGCAATGCCTTGTGAGCCAGGACTTCTTCGATGATCTCGCTGAAGTACACGCGGATCACTGAAAAAAGACTGGCTTTATCCGTATTCTGCGATTCAACGTCCGTCTCAATCTGCGACTGCAGATGCACACAGGCCTCCGTAAGTGCACGAATCTCCGTACGCAGCTCTTGCAGTCGGCGCAAGAAGCCCCGCTGCTTCTCAAGCGTTGCAATGTCAGCGCGCAGCGTCACGAGATCGTCAGTAACTTGCTTGTACTTGGCGAACACGTCAGTGCTGCTAAGAAAGTCTAGTACCCCCGACCGACGTTTGCCGAGGTCATCAAGTTCCTCTGCAACGGTCTTCAGCTCGGCCTCGATCTCAGTGCGCTCCTCTTGCAGATAACCGCGCCGCTCTTCCGTGATGGCGCGATTGAAGGCGATGAGCTGGCTGAAGTCCTTCTTGATCTGTCCAGAGAAAAGGATGCCTACTTCGTTGAACAGCTTCTCCGCTTGATCGGGCTTGAAAAGTATTTGGTCTTCCTCCAATGAGGTAACGATTTTGCGGCGGGCCTGGTGGAGCGAATAGCGGCGTGCGTTCAGCTCAGCGACGCGCGCGTTGATCCCCTCCACGAGCTTCTCAGTTTGATCTTTGTCCTGCTCACGGAAGTCGAAAGCGTCAAGAAGTTGCTGCTTTTTGTCAGCATCCTTCTGCTTCAATAAAAGGATGCCCTCGATCTTGCTCAGGTCATCGACTGATCCGCCCAGTTCCGCCTGTACTGTTTGCGCGATGGCCTTTTTATCTTCCAGCTCTTCTAGTTTCGAGTAGTACTCCTCGATCAGCTTGTGATCAAAGCCAAGGATGTGTGCAACGTACGGCTTCCAGTCCTTGTGCTTCCCAATGGCGAACCGCCGCAGTTGAAACACGTCCTGGTAGTCGTCCTGCCCACGCAGCTGGTAGCCAAGTCCCTTTCGGAAGTCCCATGGTGAGACGGCGCGCCAATCAAGGAGTCCGTCGAGCATCTCCCGAGCGCGGTCAAACGACAAATTGAAGTGATCCCAGTCGGCTTCGGTTAGGTCCGTGAAGTCCTGATGTGCGGCCTCGTGCTTCTTAAAGCTGATCTTTGTGTGCTCGCTCACCCCTCGCCGGACAGTAAGGTAGGTGGCGTCAGAGAGTCCAATCTCCAGGAAAAATATGAAATCTTTAAAGGCGTCTTCCTGCTTGAAAAGAAAGAAGTCCTTGTCGCGTCCGGCCAGGAAGCAGAAGTCGATCATGCGTCCCAGTGTGGTCTTTCCGAGGTTGTGCGTGTCCTTGTCCTTGTTCTTCGGCACCCTGATTTCTGCAAGGACCACGTTCAGGCCTGCACGGAACTCGATCGGCCCGAAAATATCGGGCTTGTTGCTGTATAGCCTAGAGAGCTTCATTGGGCCCCACGTATTCGATAGCATCGGTCTTGGGCTGGTACTCGACCAGTCCAAGCAGGAACAGAAAGTTGAGTGCTGGCAGGAAGAGAACATCGCCGCCTGTGACCGCCTTTTTGGCGAATGTGCGTAAGTCGCCGTAGCGATCAAAGCGGCGCTTGCGCAAATGCTTCAGCAGAAGAAGGGCTACGTTCACGACTGTGCGATCAGGATGGGAGTGCTTAGTAGGTCGTAGCATCTTCACCCTCCCCAATGTCACAATTCCAGTACATGTAGAAGAGCATAACGCGCGTCAAGGTTTTGTTAGCGCGCAGCAGAGGATCGCGCTCCAGGAGCAAGCGCACGAGATGATTCATTACCTCGTCAAATGTTTGATAGTCCTTCCGCTTTCCGATGATGCTGAGCTGAAACTCTTCAACTACGGATTCATATAGGCCTAAAAGATCTGCGTTTTCGGGTGCAGCAAGGAAGGCCTTCACCTGGGCCGTATCTTTTAGGTACCGCCGGCGAAGCTCCTTCGCGTACTCCGGAGTCATCTTGTTGAGGATGTTCTTCGTTTCGTATTTCGTCCGATCCGTCGGTGGTGTATCGACAACACTCGCCGTGCTTTTCAGATGGCGAGCAAGAGCCTGTACAACCTCGGAAAGCTGATCGGGGCTCACAATTAGAGGCGAATCAATCGGGTCGAGATTGACTTGCGAGGCAACTGCAGGGAAGTCCTTGAGCCAGCCCTCAAGCTGCTCAATCCCACACAGCATGATCGACGGCTCTGGTATGCCGCACTCTTTAGAGATGCGCGCGCGAATGCTGCTCTCTGCCCCGCCCGTCAGCTTGCGATTGGCGAACAACATGTAGTGATCCAGTTGCTTTGCCACCCTTAGCTTTTTGATGCGCTGGATTTCTTCGCCGATGATGTTATTTGCAGACTTCGGATTGAAAAAGTCGGTCTCGGAGAAGCTACGGTTGTAGCCGTAGGTGTGCTTGGCCTGAACGATTACGGTTCCGCTCCACGGAGCTTGGCTGCTTGGCAGCAGTTCTGCGGTACCTACGAATTTGGCATCACGTCCGCCGTCGGGGCCCTTCGCAAAGCCTTGAGTTGCCATACCTAGAAGGCGTCGGCACAGCGCTACGACAAGCTCTTCAAACCGTGTGTCTCCCAAGTCTTCGTAAGCGTACTTCATGCGATCGCGGCTTCTGCCGTCCTATTTCCCGGCATCAGGCAGACCTCTTCGTTGTTAGGGCAAGTGTCTCAATCTTTTGGGCCAGAACTTCGCCCGGATGGCAGGCTTTAGCAGTCATCGGGTACCTCTTTGGGGAACCGTCCAGTCGCTCTGGCTCCACCTTTAGTTTATGTTTTAGTTGAAAATACGCCGTCACGAAGCACGTCATTCGTGAATTATGCCTAAGTGCTTGAAGCGCGAGAAGTCGCCAAGCTTTGAATATCGCGGTGCCCATTGGGGCCGTTTCTATTGGTGCATTCGCTTGGCGCGTGAATTCGAAGGCGCAGGGCCTGGGTCCGATCGCTGGCCCCGCAGTTCACCGGCTCATTCAGTCGTCGGCGATGGCCTGAAACTTTGCATGCTGCTCACTCCATAGGGCCGGAATGGTGTGTTTGGTGAACCAATGTAAGTTCAGCCCCTTGGGCTGGGTGCCTTGAAGGATGCTGTCAATGATTTTGGGATCCAGCAGCGTCAAGCGCATGCATTCATTGACCGTGGCCTGATCCAGGCCTTCCTGTCTGGAAATTTCAACGCCACTGCGAACGATGCCCTCGTCGATGAGTCGCTGCCAGTAAAAGGCGCGTGTGAGCCCTTCAACCAGTTTGGTGTCCGGTAGCTGGGCTTGGTCTTTGATTACCTGGGCGAAGTTTTCCGGGGGCTCAACCACGCTGCGCCCACCGCGTTTGATGAACTTCAGTGGGATGAACGTGCTGAACTCCACGTGATTCGAGGTGGTGGCTACGCTGTTGCCCACGGACTGTGCGTTATTCATGCGATCTCCAATTCACGTAGGTCATATTCCAGTTGTTCATATCCCGCCAGGTTCTTTGGCGGAAGGCCGATCAGTGCGCCCCAGGCTTCAAATCGCCAGTCCACATGCAAGCCTTCCGGGGCAACGGTGATGCGCTTGATCAGCGTGCGCACGATGTCTTGTTTGGCCTGGATGGCCAATTGGTCCCATATGCCCGCCGTGTTTTTGAAGAACAGCACCATGGCTTCAGGTTCGGTCAGCTTGGGGTTGAGGCTGCACACCTGCTCCCAGCATTTGTGGACCATCTGACCGGATCGCAACACCTCGAGCACCTTCTCCATCACGGATTTCTCTATGCCCGCTGCAGGCAGATTGGCAAATTCCACGGTGCCAGCCCCCATTTTTTGGTTCTTGTTGACCACGTAGTAGCGGTAAAGCTTGCCGCTGGTCTTGCGTGTGGCCATCGGCAGGTAGAGGTCTCCATCGGCCGTGAACATCATCCCGCGCAGCAAGAAGCCGTGCCTGCATTTCTGACCGAAGGTGTCGCGAGCCCGGTCCCGGCTGTTCTGGGCCATGATCTTTTGCACACTGTCCCATTGCGACTGGTCAATCAGAGCCTCGTGTTGGCCTGGGTAAAAGTCGCCCTTGTGTCCAATATCGCCGATGTACAAGCGGTTGTGCAGGATGGTGTACAGAGCCTGCTTGGTCAGTGGCTTGCCGTTTTTGCTCGTGACGCCTTGCTCTACGAGCTGTTTGACCATGAGGGTGGTCGAACGTGTGGCGACAAACGAGTCAAAGATTTGCCGCACCACCTGGGCCTCCTCTGGCACCACCACCAACTTTCGGTTGTCCACGCAGTAGCCTATCGGTACTGGTCCGCCCATCCACATGCCTTTGCGTTTGGAGGCGGCGAATTTGTCGCGGATGCGCTCGCCGGTTACCTCGCGCTCGAATTGAGCGAAGGACAGCAGGACGTTGAGCATCAGGCGTCCCATGGACGTGGCCGAATTGATCTGCTGGGTGACCGAACTGAAGCTGGCCCTGTACCGGTCAAAGAGCTGAATCATCTTGGCAAAGTCAGCCAGTGACCGCGAAAGTCGGTCGATCTTGTAAACCACCACGATGTCGATCTTGCCGTCCTGGATATCTTGCAGCAGGCGCTTGAGGCCCGGGCGGTCCATATTGCCGCCGGTGAACCCTGGGTCTTCGTAGTTGTCCTCGACTTGCTCCCAGCCTTCGGCGCGCTGACTGGCGATGAATGCCGCGCCAGCTTCACGCTGCGCATCGATGGAATTGAAGGCCTGATCTAGCCGTTCGTCCGAAGAGACGCGGCAATACACCGCACAGCGCTTGGGAGTAACTTGTTGCGTCTCGCTCATGCCTTCTTGCCTTTCAAGCCAAAGAAGGCCGGTCCGGACCATTGTGTGCCGGTGATCAACTTGGCAATGGCCGACAAACTCTTGTACCGCTGACCGTCGAATTCATAGCCACCAGTGGGTAGCACCGTGACCTTGTATTTGTGGCCATCAAATTCACGCAAGAGTGTGGTGCCCGGAAGCAGTGTCCGGGTGGATGGGGCAGCGGTTTTGATCTTCGAGAACCGGGCGCCGTAGTCGGCCAGCATGTTGCGGGTGCCGCTGGGCAGTGCGCCATAGGCCTGCTCTTGCAGCTTGTAGATCAAGCGTGACTCGATGTGCGTGCGGTTGGGCCGGGCAGGCCGATGCACAAAAAATTGATCCCACAGGGCCCATAGCTCGGGCATTTTCATATTCGGGAGCGCGTGAAGTTGTTCAGATATTTGGCCGGTGCGCAGGATGTCGCGCATCGGCGGGGCGGTGTTTTTCAAGGCTGTGACTCCAGGTGTGTAGACTGGTTTGCATTGACGCTCTGGTAGGCATGGAAGTCGAGGAACTTGTCTCGATCAGTCGCATATACCCAACTGCTGTTTGCCTGCGTAAGAGCCTGGTGTTGATCGACGACCGCTTGTGCGATCAGGTGAGCGATTTGCGAGAGGGAGAGGTACCCACTTTTCTCGATCGGATTGCCTTGGACTGGGGTTTGGAAGTGGTTCATCGAGGTGCTTTGGTTTATCAAATCTGACCTCGGAAATCGTAGCCAAATCACCCAAATTCGAGTCGTTGTTTTAGAGGGCCATCAACGCGCTTGAGAGCACAACGCCGCGTGAATCCTGGCTTTTTCTGAAACCTCCCAGCAACCATGCGGCCTGGATCGACGGTTTTGACAGATTTTTGAAAAGCTGTATATTTATCCAGCAATCCGGCGAAAACCAACATAAGCCCCAGGACGAAGGACCAGGGGTTCGGACGCCTCATTGCCCAACGAAAAACAACTAGGAGACATTCGTGAGCCGAAACCAAACCTACGCCGACATCTTGCTGAGCCTGCCTGTCGACGACACCCTCAAAACCTTCATTGAGCGCCATGCTTTACCCATGCCCGAGGGCTGGGCATGGAGCGACACGGTGCAGACCTCAAGACGCCTGATCGGGCTGATTCAGGCCCACCCCGTGGTGGCCCTGCGTGACCGCATCGTGGCGGGGTTGCATGCCTGCACGCTGCTGGCCCACCCGCTGGGCAAACAGGCCATGTTTCAAGCCGCCCATGACCGCCCGGCCGAACTAGTGGGCCTCATTGCCTGCAAGAGTGATCTGCACCGGGCCTTCTGGCTGTACGTCCACCATCCGGCGCTGTTCGAGGCCGCAGCGGAAATCGAATACCTTGATCACCATGGGCAGCAAGCCCAACAGCATGACCTGGGCCTTAAACGGACCATCAAGCGTGACGATGCGTCGATCGCCGCATTCGGTGAAGCCATCAAAGGCTTCTACCAGCGGGAGCTGGGTTGTGGCGAGGTGTGCGTGGTCAATGTGCTGGACCGTGCGCGCGGCACGCAACTGATCTCCATCCATGCCAAGGACCTGGCTACGGCCAAGTTGGAGTTCGAGGGCAGCCAGTTGCAGCGGCGGGTGGGCAGTCCGAACATCCACATGGTGCTCGAGTACGCCCAGGCCACCGGCGTGGCTCGCACCATCATCCGTGGCGGAGCCAAATACCACGCCATGCTGTGTGAGGCGTTTGCCAGGCACTTGCTTGGTGTGGATGCCGATGCCCAGCGGATCCAGACGCCACGCCTGAACCTGTCCACGCTTCGCTTGGGGCTGAACATCCCGCAGGCCATCGATGACGGATTCGTTGGCCTGCAGGTCAAGAGCGTGACCGTGGTCAGCGGTTGCGGGCAACTCAAAATGGAATGCACGGCCAGTGCCGCCAGCGATCAGCGCTGCGTGACGGACCTGCTGCACGACTACTTCGGCGCAGAAAACCCCCTCGTACGCGGCTGGACCATCCAGGCTGCTGTGCTCAATTTTTATCTCGCGCCGATGCAGGGCAAGAGCCGCTGCCAGGTGGTCAGTGTGGAGATCACCAGCAAGGGGCGTTTGAACCTGCACAAATTCGATGAGAAGCTGCGTGCCCAACTCGAGGGCTATTTGGTTCAGCTGGGCATCCTGAAGGCGCAGCAGGTCCTCAAGACAGGACGGGAGCAGGAGGAGCCTGCGACCATGGATGGCAACTTGTTCGAGTGAGGTGTGAATGGAGTTGACCCTCAATCAGCAAGCCATCAGCTTGGCCGCTTTGATGTTCGTGCGAGGCAATGCATCCTTTGAGAGCAGCCTGCACGATGAAGAAATTTCGGCCCTAGAGGTTCTCAAACAGGCGAAGGCGGTTGTGCCTGGTGTAGTCAGCAGTCGTGATGCCGTCTGCGCTTTTTGCGGTCTGTACCGTGGTCCCATCTTCAGGAGCAATGAAGGGCTCATGGTGCAGTGTCCGGACTGCGGCCCGTTTGCGCTGGATCCGGCCAGTCAGCGCAGTTGGAGGCTGGACGACGAATGGTTGATCCGAAAGCTACGCGGTGCGCTGGACATTTCGCCGCACGCAACTGTGAATCAGATCATCGATGGGGTGTGGGACATTGGCCGGCACAAGAAGCGTCCGGTGGTGCTGGCTCGCCGTATCGACCTGGTGGAGCGCCATGGGTTGCGGATTTTTCATGGACCCGAGCCACGCAGTCAAAGCTGGGTGATCACGCCACGGCCATTGGTGCGGGCACCATTGGAGCCGCTGACAGGAACGGCCACGTGGTGGCAGCTGGAAGACCGGTTTGCCTTGCATGGCTTGGCATTGCGCCTGCTAGACCCGGACCAAGGTGAAAAATCCGACAACGTGCAGGACGGCTTACCGAGCGTGGCTGTTCATGGTCCGTTCAGTGAAGACTTCACCTGGGTGCATCTGGAAGGGTGGCCGCATGGCCCCATACGCTTGACTGAAGCACAGACTCGGGTGTTTGCTGCTCTGTGGGAGCACCGTGACCGCGCGCAATCATCGAAATTCATCATGCGCGCAGCAAGGCTGGACAGCGAAAAGCCCATGGATGTGTTCAAGGTGAAGGCTGCAAACCGGGATGACCCGACGTATGAGGGGCCGCGTTGGGCATATAACCAACTGGTCGTGCGGCAGCGCCGTTTGGGGCAATATCGACTTGCCTGGTCGAGTTAGTGGCCCATGATTGGAAGCATCAAGTAATTGAAAGCTCAAAACGATTGGCAACTCTGACGGCGCGCTTCACATTTACAGTGGGATCAACCGATTTAACGAGGTCATGAATTCGCTCGTGGTCCGACTGACATCCCGTGATGATCGAGGTCAGTGCGCCTTTCGGAAATTGAAGAAAATTTCCATCTGACAGCAGAGATTCAGTGCCTGGTAATGCTTTGGACTTTTCTTTCGTGATGACTCGATATTCTTTTTCGTATCGCCAAACGTCGCCTTTGAACAGCAAAGCGATCAGGGCGGCCTCATCCGAGTCGTCGTACAGCTTGATTGCTGGAAATGTCGAGGTGTATTCGCACTTCAATGCGGAGCAGAAGATGTCATTGCGAAGGCTAAATTCAAGGCAAATGCCGCGATGACTGTCTGCGTAATGAGACCACATGAGCAGATTTTTGGGGTCTGGTCCCAAGCAATAGACTCTGTATTGCTCGGCGATGTCTATCGCTAACTCTGCAGAGAGTTGGTTGATCAATACCGAAGTCGCCTCTGGATTATTCAAAAAAGTTTGCCGCATGCGTTCCTGTGCCTCTGGAGCCATGGGTGCTTTGCGCTGACATAAATCCAATACCCATTGAGCATGCTTTTGACGCTCAATGGGGTCTTTCAAGACGTCCGTGTTGAAGTGCAGCTTGCAATCCCAAGGGTCATTGAAGTCGGCTGGATTCGAGCAATAAATTCTTTTGTCTCGGACAAGAGCGCGCAAGCGGTCTTCGCAAAATTTATCCCAGTGATACAGGAGTCGATGCCCATCGGCCCATGCGGTTGTAGCCATGGTTGAGCCTATTTGCTTGCTGCTGCGAAAGCGGTGGCGGCAATCCTGACGATGCTCGGATGCAGTGTCCCTAGCTTTGGAAGCTGGCCATGCGGTGCATGGGGAGGAATCGAGAAATAGGCGTCGTTGAACGGAAGCTCAAGCACGTTTCTCAAGTCGAACTTGGTGTCGTAGCTCAGTCCGGCGCTGGTATACGCGGCCGGATGCTCATTTTTGGCGATGCGAAACTCTCCGCTGTACAGACGGTCCGTCTTTTGGCTGGTGCCGTATGCCACGCTCACGAAGATCATGCCTTCGTCGTCTTCCTTGGTCGAAACAATCAGGCCTGGACGTGGTTTGGGCTTAGGGTGAATATTGTCAGGAAAGTGGCACCAGACGATTTCGCCAGCTGTAGGTTCTGGCCACCACCGCATCAGGCGCTTTCCAGTTCAAAAAGACTGCTGCGAACAGTGCCGCCCTTGGCTTTGGGTGCTGATTTTTTGACCTGACTGAGCTGGGCCTTGGTCAGAGCGCCCTCATCAGCCTCGTATTGAGGCAGAAATTTTGTGGCCAGCTCATGCAGGGCCAAGTGAATGACCTGCGTTTCATCAACGCCCAGAACCTCAGCCAGGCGCTTCGCTGTTGTACGGGTCACGCCTGTTGCGCTGTCCTGCGGACGGTAGCGAAAGGCGATCTGAGCTGTTGCAGCTGTCATTGGTAGATCCTTTGTAAATAGATATCTTAAAGATATCAGATGCGGCCCGGGCTGTCAACCAGAGGGGGCAGAAACCGGGCCTCGGAAAGATTAAGGAACTTGAGATATCGCCAAAGTTCCTTAATCAGTTCCTTGTCAGTTCCCCATTGATTTCCTGAAATAGCAGCGTTGTCCCCCAACTCTTCGAAAGGAGTTACCAATGCTGCTAGCAACACCAGCACCCGAGGCGCCAGTCTTCCTGAGCGCCACTTCCCCTGAATCCACCATGCCCAAGCAGTTGGTGCTGACTGAGGCTGACCTGGCCTCCCGATGGGCCATGAGCCCCAAAACCCTGCAGCGCTGGCGTATGACTGGCACAGGGCCGACCTACCTCAAGCTGGGCAAACGGGTGAGCTACCCCCTCAACGCCGTGATTGCCTTCGAGAACTGCGTCCAACATGTCTCGACCTCCAAGCGCATCCCCGGAAAGGCAGGTGCGGCATGAACCACCTGCAATTGCAGCAAGCTGCGCTGCCGGACCTCTCCGTGAGCCAGATCAGCCGTCTTCCCAAAGACCAGCTGGCCCATTTCAGCAACGCGGTGCAGCAGCTTAATGACTGGACGGTGGAGATGCGTGGCCGGATCAACCGGGCCATGGAAATCCGCTACGCCGACCAGATCCGCCATGCCGAATGCCTTGACCAGGAGGAGACGGCCAGGTTCCGCATCGATGACGGTGACCTGCAGATCGATGTCTCTCAGCCCAAAGAAATCGTCTGGGACCAGCAGCACCTGTCCCAGATCGCTGAGCGGATGGTGGTGGCCGGTGACCGGGTGCAGGACTTCATGCAAGTCCAGTTCTCGGTGAGCGAGCAGGACTACGCCCGTTGGCACCCACTGCTGCGCGCGGCCTTTCAGCTAGCCCGCAAAGAACTGATCACCGAACCCTCCTTCCAAATTCGCTGGGTCGGCGAAGTTCAGCTTTGAGCGGACGGCCCTTCGGACAAACCAGAACACAACCCCCACACAACAGGAAAACCTTCAATGAACCACGACAGCTACAACCAGGCCACAACCTATGGCCAATCTTCGACCCACGGTGCCCCGGGTGCCTGGTGCGACTTCAATGACGCTGATGCCCAGCAAGGCGAGTTCAACCTGATCCCCAAAGGCACCCAGGCCCTGGTGCGCATGGCCATCAAACCCGGCGGCTATGACGACGCCAGCAGGGGTTGGACGGGCGGCTATGCCACGGCATCGGATGAAACCGGCGCAGTTTTCCTGTCCTGCGAGTTCGTGCTGCTCACAGGCCCGTTTGCCAAACGCAAGATCTGGAGCAATGTTGGTTTGCACTCCAACAAAGGGCCGACCTGGGCGCAGATGGGCCGCAGCTTCATCAAGGCCGTGCTCAACAGTTCGCGCAACATCCACCCTGATGACGGCTCTCCTGAGGCGCAGCGAGCCCGCCAGATCCGCAGTTTCGGTGACCTTGATGGTGCCGAATTCGCAGCCCGGATCGGCATTGAAAAAGATGGCCAGGGCGAGTACCGCAACATCATCCGATTGGTGATCGAGCCCGATCACAAAGAGTACGCAGAGCTGATGCAGGCCAAGTTGCAACGCGATGGTGGCATGGGCGGGGGCTCTGGTGGGGGCTCCGGTGGAGCTCCGGCAATGGCCTCTCCTGCATCGGCGGCACCAGCCCCCCAGCCGGGGACCAATTACACCCCCCGCCCTGGCAATACGCAGTCGCGGCCTGCATGGGCGCAGTGATGGCGGCTTTGCATGAAATGCTGGGTGTGTTCCCGTCAGGCCAAAGGCTTTGGTCATGTGGATCTGCGCTTCAAGGTGGGGCACCCCAAGCGGTACCCCATCGACTGGATCTTTTGCTCACTGCGCTGCCAGGCCTGTTTCCACCGGCTGTACGCGGCCGGTGTGCGGGCACTCGAGCGCGAGGGCACTTTGCCAACGGGATCTGGCGTGATTGATCCATCGGAAGCCGAACTGGCTGCCATGCAGCAATGCCTCAAGCCGCTGGGTGAGGCTGCCGGTGAAATCGGTATGGACCGACCACTGTCGAGCTACACACAGCAAGAGGCCCTGCGGCTGATCAATGCCGTGGTCACGACCTATGTCGAGGCCATGGTGCAGGAACACGAGCGCAGCAAGTACCCGCCTGTTCGCATGCAACTGGATCAATCGCCAGAGAGACGACTTTGAGTCGATTGCCCTGAATCCACCGCAGGACGCAGCGTCCTGCGGATTCCAACTTCTACCAACCGATGCGGGTGAACCAGATTACCTGCAGGGGAGACTATTTCATGAATGAACCTGAATCTTTGGCCTCGCCATTGAGCCTGCAAGCAGCAGGCGATAACGACTTCAGCGATGAGCCGCTGCTCACAGCCAAACGTGCATCCAAGGCACTGAACCTGCCGCTGTATTACTTCACCAAAACTGCAAAGCGCAAAGCCCTGGGGCTGCCGTTCTACTGCGTTAATCGCTTGGTCCGGTTCAGGCTGGGTGAGCTGCATCAGTGGCAGCTTGGCTATGCCCAAAAGTTGCATGAAGAAAAAAATGCAGCGTTCGACGTGGGAGGGACGGATGCTTGATTTCAACGATGCACCCACATCGAACACGCGCAAAGCAGCGGGAGATGGCACCGATGCCAATCGAGAGAAATCCGAAATCCGAACAGCCCTCAATGACCAGCTGGCCCTCCTGGTTGTGGATATCTGGCCCTCGGGCAAGCGCCGCCAGAACAAATACCTGGTGGGCGATGTGATGGGGGGGCCGGGCGACAGCCTGGAGTTGTTGCTCTCTGGCCCCAAGGCCGGGCTGTGGACTGACCGCGCCACGGGTGAAGGTGGCGACATCTTCGATCTGATCGCCCGCTACTACAGCCTCAATGTGCAGACCCAGTTTCCGCAGGTGCTGGAGAAAGCCCGGGAATGGCTCGGCCGTGTTTCGGCCATGCCGCCCAGCGCCGTGGCAGCAAGCAAGGCCAAGGCCCCAGTGGTCGATGAGCTGGGCCCGCCAACGGCCAAGTGGGATTACCAGGATGCCAGCGGCAAGCTCATCGCTGTGGTGTACCGGCACGACCCTGAGCCTGGACGCAAGGAGTTCAGGCCCTGGGATGTGCGCCGCCGCAAGATGACGCCGCCCGAGCCTCGTCCGCTGTACAACCAGCCTGGCATGCTCAAGGCCGATCGGGTGGTGCTGGTCGAAGGAGAAAAGTGCGCCCAGGCCCTGCTCGAGTTCGGCGTGTGTGCCACCACGGCCATGCACGGTGCCAATGCGCCAGTCGAGAAAACCGATTGGTCGCCGCTGTCTGGAAAGCATGTCCTCATCTGGCCCGATCGGGACAAGCCCGGTTGGCTGTACGCGGACCGTGCCTCGCAGGCCATCTTGCAGGCAGGGGCCAAATCGTGCGCCATCTTGCAGCCTCCCGCAGAAAAGCCCGAAGGCTGGGATGTGGCCGATGCGCTGACCGATGGCTTTGACATTGCCGGGTTTCTGGCCGTGGGCGAGCGTATGCCGATCACGCGTGAATTTGGCGCGAACGACATCGCCATGCCGATCGAGGGCATCGACTATTCCACCGAGGATGGGCTGGCTCTGGCGTTCTCGCACCAGTTTGCCGAGGACTGGCGTTACTGCGCCCCGTGGTCTAAATGGCTGGTCTGGAATGGCGTGCGCTGGAACGTGGACAAGCAGCTGTACATCATGCACCTGAGCCGCACGGTGTGCCGCAGCGCCGCCATGTTCGCCGAGACACCGCGCATGAAAGCCCGCATGGCCAGTGCAGCCACCATCTCGGCCGTTGAGCGTCTTGTGCGATCTGACCCCCGACAAAGCGCCACTGTTGACGAGTGGGATGCCAATGCCTGGCTGCTCAACACGCCCGGCGGCATCGTGGACCTGCGAACCGGCGCGCGTGGACCGCACGACCGCGATCGCCGCATGACCAAGGTGACCACGGCCACGCCGCAAGGAGAGTGCCCGGTCTGGCGAAATTTCCTGGTCAATGTCACTGGGAGCGATCAAGAACTGCAGGACTATCTGCAGCGCGTGGTGGGCTATTGCCTGACGGGCGACTTGAGCACCCACGCGCTTTTCTTCCTCTATGGCACGGGGGC
The DNA here is from genome assembly GCF_030053395.1 of Limnohabitans lacus. Taxonomy (GTDB): domain Bacteria; phylum Pseudomonadota; class Gammaproteobacteria; order Burkholderiales; family Burkholderiaceae_C; genus Limnohabitans_A; species Limnohabitans_A lacus. The sequence continues at coordinate 129,518 of NZ_JASGBH010000009.1, forward strand.
GAATGGCAAGTCGGTGTTCGTGAATGTGATCTCCACGGTGCTGGGCGACTACGCGGCCAATGCGCCGATGGACACCTTCATGGAGTCGCGCACCGATCGTCACCCCACCGATCTGGCCGGTTTGCGTGGTGCCCGCTTTGTCTCGGCGACAGAAACCGAGCAGGGCAGGCGCTGGAACGAGTCCAAGATCAAGGCGATCACGGGTGGTGACGACATCACGGCCCGCTTGATGCACCAAGACTTTTTCACCTACAGGCCGCAGTTCAAGCTCCTGATTGCCGGTAACCACAAACCCGCGATCCGCAACATCGACGAGGCCATGCGCCGCCGCATGCACCTGATCCCTTTCACGATCACGGTCCCTCCAGAAAAGCGTGATCCGCTCCTGACCGAGAAGCTTTTGGCCGAGCGTGATGGGATTTTGGCTTGGGCGCTGGAGGGCTGCCTGCAGTGGAAGAAGCTGGGACTCAAGCAGCCCCAAAGCGTGGCCGAGGCGACCGAGGAGTACTTCGAGGCCGAGGACGCCATGGGCCGGTGGATCGCTGAGCGCTGCAACCAAGGGCCCAGCCACAAGGCTCTCACGGCCACGCTTTTCAACGACTGGAAGCAGTGGGCCGAGCTCAGTGGCGAATACGTGGGCACCCAGCGCAGGTTCTCTGATGCCTTGCTCACCAGGCGCCTTGAGAAGTGGCGCAACTCCATGGGCGTGCGTGGCTATGTGGGCCTTGACCTCAAACAGCCCACCTCGCTGCCTTCGCGCGCCTACCCCTACAACGACGATTGAGAGACAAACCCAATGAAAAAGATTTCAAAAATCAAGCTGATGGCCAGTTCTCTGACACAACTGACTCTATTGAACATTTGTTCTTTACGCGTATACGCGTATACAGATAAGAGTCATAGATGTTGGAGTACGGCAAAAGCGTCGGCCACATTGTCAAAACCGGCCGAAATGACGATGTGTTCCGGTTTTGACTGTTTCCCAGCGGCGCATCGGAATATTTCGTTTGGAGGGCAGGTATGAAGATCCCTCCAGCACGTTACCCATCGCCCCTTGGGCGCATGCAAGCCACGCCCATGGATGTCGAGGCAACGAAGCGCCAGGGATGGCGCGAGCAGCACATCCTGGTCATCTCGGATGAGGACGAGCGCCTGGACTTTCTGGAGCGCCAGCTCATTCGCAGCATTGGCGAGCGACTCTACGGCTCAGGCCATGGCCAGGGTCACCCCACGGGAGGTGGCCATGGTTGAAGTCTGGACAGTCGAGACGGTGGCAGACCGATTTGTCGATGCGGCCAGAACAGCCAGGCGATTGCCACGCGTGATGGTGCAGGGCTACGCCAGCACCTGGCCCATCATGATCTTGCCAAGTAACGCCTACCCGGATCCGCACAAGGTGTACCGATTGCCGCCCCCGTCCCCTCAGGACGTGGAACGCATGCTCGAAGTGATGCGCTGGGTGCAGTTGCTCGAGCTCGATGAGCGGCACCTCGTGTGGATGCGGGCCAAGCGCTTTGACTGGGTGGAGATCAGCAAGCGCTTTGCCTGTGACCGAACGACGGCGTGGAGACGCTGGAAGCGGGACATGCAGGTGGTGGCCGATCTGCTCAATCGGCAGGCGCAGCCACTCAAAAAGTGAGGCCTGTCATCTGGAGAGGAAATTAGCGTGTTTTGGCGGTCATGAGCGGCGCTATTGACGTTCAAACGTGAATGCGCGGTTTTTGGGGCCAAAACACGCTGCAACATTTCGGCGAATTGCAGCTATATTTTCATCTACGGTGGACAAACGAGTGCAAAGACAGTGATGACAGTCGCACACAGTCGATGACATCGACGTCTACTGACTGTTGTCCGACTCCTATCGATGAACTTCGATTTCTCCTGCTGCCTCGTACTCCGCCAGCTTCTCAAGCGGCAGGAACACAGTCGGTTTTCCCTCGCGGAAAACTTCCAGCCGCCCAATAACTTCTGATCCCACTTCGTAGGTCCCAGCAATCAGCGGCGTAAAGCCTGATCCGGATGCTGTGGCCTCAGTCGGGCTTTTGCGGGCCAGAACCCCGCGAACTACTTTGATTTGCACTGCAGAACATTCTCGTTTTGCGGTCGATTTTACCGGTCCCCCCCATGAATCATCCTGAGATCCGAATGGTCCCAGTGGACGCACTCGTCCCCTACGCGCGCAATGCTCGCACCCACAGCGATGCCCAGGTTGCCCAGATTGCAGCCTCAATCACCGAGTTCGGCTGGACCAACCCGATCCTCACAGACGGTGATAAGGGCGTGATCGCTGGTCACGGTCGCTTGATGGCAGCCAGAAAGCTGAGTCTCAAGGATGTGCCGGTCATCGAACTGGCTCACCTGACGCCCGAGCAGAAGAAGGCCTACATCCTGGCCGACAACCGGTTGGCCGAGAACGCTGGCTGGGATGATGAACTTTTGAAACTCGAGTTGGCCGAACTCAAGGCGGCCGACTTTGATCTGGACCTGGTGGGTTTTTCCGACAAGGAGCTCGAAGAGCTGCTCAACGGTGACGAATCAGGCGGTGGTTTGACTGAAGATGATGCAATCCCAGACGCACCAGTAGAGCCTGTTTCCAGACCTGGGGACTTGTGGATTCTCGGCAACCACCGCCTCCTTTGTGGTGACTCAACGGTCCTGTCGGATGTCGAGCGCCTCATGGGCGGTCAACTTGCAGACATGACCTTCACCGATCCACCCTACAACGTGGACTACGGCAACAGCGCCAAGGACAAGATGCGCGGCAAAGACCGGCGCATCATGAACGACGACTTGGGCGATGGCTTCTTCCAGTTCCTGTACGACGCTTGCCTGAACTTGCTCCTGGTCACCAAGGGCGCCTGCTACGTGTGCATGAGCTCGTCCGAGCTGCACACCTTGCAAAAGGCTTGGATCAAGGCAGGGGGTAAGTGGTCCACGTTCATCATCTGGTCCAAGAACACTTTCACGCTCGGACGCGCGGATTACCAGCGTCAGTACGAGCCCATCCTTTATGGGTGGAAGCAGGGTTCGGACCACTTTTGGTGTGGCGATCGGGACCAGTCGGACATCTGGAACTACAACAAGCCCCGGGTCAACGATCTGCACCCGACCATGAAACCGATCGAGCTGGTTGAGCGGGCCATCAAGAATTCATCCAAGAGCCGGGACATCGTGCTGGACCTGTTTGGCGGTTCGGGCACCACCCTGATCGCCAGCGAGAAGACCGGACGGCAGGCTCGCCTCATTGAGCTCGATCCCAAGTTCGTGGACGTGATCATCAAACGCTGGGAGGACTACACCGGCCAGCAGGCGGTGCGCGAAGATGACGGCGTCTTTTTTATCAACGCCGCCACTTCTAAAAATGCCGAGCCTGTGGCTCAGTAGCAGACCTCATCCAAGCCACAGTGGATCACAAAGCCGGTCAGGTAAGGCAGGCCTCGTGGGATGCCTGTTTCCCGCGCCGTGATGCGGCCAATCTTCCAGTCCATCCATTTGGTGATGGCTTGGGCGACAGCAGCGTTGATCGAAAGGCCACCGGCCAGTCCGTCTCGGACCGAATCGGCGAAGTGCCTGCCTTGTTTGCTGTCCAGGAATGCCCGGACCGATTCAAGAGGTTCGCCTGTGACCTCGGCGATTTGTTGCATGGCGACGGGCCAGGCCACGCAGGCATGACCGCCCATCGTTCCCCAAAAGCCCCAGGCTTCGTTTTGCGTTGTTGGTGTGGCGTTGATGTGCATGGGTTTTCCTTGTTGCGATGCCTCTATGAACGCTTCACTTGCGGACGAAGTAAAGCGATTCATCCAATCTTTCTGATCAGTTGCTTATTTGTGACTGATCAGCCCAGACGCGCGAGGTAGCGAACGCTGTCTCCTCCGGATGGATCGATGAACAAGTAGGGGCGACCAGGTGCGCGAACCATCACGCACAACCGGCCATCCCAGTAATCGCCTCCTTTGCCTTTGAGCCAGTCGCGAGACTTGCCCAGGTTCAATTTGAAGCCATCAAATTCTTCAGGGTCCATCTCCCGGATTTCGGTCACGTAGACCGCCTCGACGCCGCAAGCGGCAATGTCGGAGATGTCTGTAGGCTTGCGGCCAAAAGGCAGCGGGATGCTGAGCTTTTGAACCTGAAATTCGCGGCCATCGAAGTTGATGGTCGTGGGCTTGGATTCGATGGTGATAGTGATGGAGTTCATGAGGCCCTCAAACGGTTGTGGTGGTGATGCGGTAGACGCGGTCTGTGCCGGTCTGCTTCTCTGATGTGATCTCCAGCCCCAGTTTCTTTTTAAGCGCGCCAGCCATTGCCCCGCGTACGGTGTGAACTTGCCATTTGGTTGCTTCGGTCATTTGCGACAACGTGGCCCCCTCGGGACGCTTGAGCAGGTCAATCAATACCGCCTGTTTGGTGCCCTCACGTGTTGTACGTGTGGCCTGGGTCGTGATCGGTGTTGCCGGTTGTGTTGCGATGCCGATTGCTTGCATGCCCGTTTGCGTGGCCATGTAAACGTTGGGCTCATCGGCGCAGGGCTCAATCAACTGCGTGTTGATCATGGCGGTGATCACTTTCATGCGAGCACCGCCTTTGAGGTTCTCCGGAAAGTCCACCAGTTTCTTTTGTGGATGCTTTGCAGCTGCTTCGAGCAACGCGCGCTGGGTGTCAGTCAGTTGCATTGTTTGCTCCTTGGTGCTTTTACTTTTTTTCCTGCTGCGATCCCTTCTGCGTAGGCTGCGGCCAGCGCGCACTTGATGCCCCATACCGCCACCTCGTGAAAGTCCAGCCGGTCTCTGTGCTGGGTCTCCAGGGTTTCGATGTAGAGGTGTTCGTTCGCGATGCGGTTGAACAGCTGGTCGATTTCTTGGCTTGATTTCATGCGCTTTCTCCTTGTGTTGATTGGATGTGGAGCATTGACGCTCTGAATCAAGATGAAGCCAAGTCAATTTTTCAAGCTGTCGCTTATTCCTTGAAAGCCGATTGAGATGCCGCGAAGTGCGCCCACTCCATGCAGATATCCGGGTTGCGCGCAGGTGCTGAACGTGCCCGGTTACTGCACCAATCACCAGCCCCAAGTGCACCGTGAATACGGTCGTGCGCGGCGTGGGTTCGACACCGAGCTGGGCTTCTATCAATCGGCCAGGTGGCGCAACACGCGTGCAGCGGTGTTACGGGATAACCCGCTTTGCTGCAGGTGTCAGGCCAAGGGCGTGCTCCAGCCAGCCAAGGTAGTTGATCACATCGTTCCAGTGAAGCAAGGTGGTGAGCGCTTTGAGCGAGCGAACCTGCAGAGCCTGTGCGTGCCCTGTCACAACGCCAAGACCGCCTCAGAGACTGCATCCCTGCGCAACCAGGCCCCGTCCTGAGGGGGTAGGGGGTCTGAATCTCTACAGACTGGCGCCCAAGATGCGTGGGCTTGCGCAAATTTTTGTGCGTGCAAATTGAACAAGGGGGGGTATCCCCTTTTCCAAAGACTCTGCGCAGCAAAGGCCGTGCATCAGATGAACATCAAACCAAGCGGGTGATTTATGGGCGGACGCAAGCCACTGCCGACTCAAGTCAAGCAGATCAAGGGGACCTTGCAGCCATGCCGGACCAACTACCACGAGCCCGTCCCAGAGGGCTTGCTGGTCGAGCCTCCGGACTACATGCCTGAGGGTGCCAAGGCTGCCTGGCGCTACGCGCTTGAATGTGCGCCGCCCACACTGATTCGCAAGCTGGACATGTCCGTGCTGGAAATCTGGGCCTGCGCGGCAGACCTGTACCGACAGGCCCAGGCAGGCATCGGCAAAACGGGACTCTTGGTGAAGGCCCCCCACAGCGGTGTGCCCATGCAGTCGCCGTACCTGGCCATTGCCAACAAGCAGGCACAGATCATGACCAAGGCTGCGATCGAGATGGGGTTCACGCCTGCATCGCGTTCGCGCATCTCCATTCCAAACGAGCGACCGGGCGAAGAGCTCGATCTTTGGGAGGACATTGTTGGGTAAGACCGAGAGCAAACGATGAGTGGATATGCCGCGAGCGCAAAACAATATGCACAGCGCGTCGTATCGGGAGAGATCCTGACCTGCGAGTGGGTTCAAAAGGCCTGCAAGCGCCAACTCGATGACCTGATCCGTTTCAAACGCAAGAGCAGCATCTACCAGTTCAACCCGGAGCTGCTTGACCGGTACGGCAGGCCTTACAGACCAGCCGACAACTTGTGCGCTTTCATTGAGCGTCTGCCTCACGTCAAAGGCCCACTGGCCAGCCGGATGATTGTTCTGGAGCCATGGCAGGTGTTCATCCTGTCCACGGTATTCGGGTGGGTCAAATCGGACGGTAAGCGCCGTTTCAGGCGGTCGTACATCGAGGTGCCAAGGGGCAATGCCAAGTCCACGCTGTCATCGGCGGTGGGACTGTACATGCTGGCGGCCGACCGCGAGGGCGGCGCTGAGGTGTACTCGCTCGCCACCACCCGCGATCAGGCTCGCATCGTCTTTGGCGATGCCCAGACCATGGCGCGCCTGAGCCCGGGATTTCGGAACCGGTTTGCGGTGAACGTCGGGGCGCACAACATGCATGTCTTGCAAACCGGCTCCAAGTTTGAGGCACTCTCGGCTGAGGGCTCCACGCTGGACGGACTGAACATCCACTTTGGCTGCATTGACGAGCTGCACGCCCACAAGACCCGAACGGTCTATGACGTGGTGGAAACCGGCACCGGCAAGCGGGACAACTCGCTGCTGTGGGTGATCACCACGGCGGGCAGCAACCGCTCGGGGATTTGTTACGAGGTCAGGAGCTTTGTCACCAAGCTGCTCAACCGAGTGTTCGAAGACGACTCTCAGTTCGGGATCATTTACGGCCTCGATGAAGGGGACGACTGGACGATCAAGGACTCCCTCATTAAGGCCAACCCCAACTGGGGCATCTCGGTGCGCGAAGAGATCCTGGTGCCCCTGCAGGCCAAGGCCATGCAGTTGCCCAGCGCGGTCAACAACTTCAAGACCAAGCACCTCAATGAATGGGTGAGCGCGGACAAGGCCTGGATGGACATGCGGGCATGGGACGCGGGCACCAACCCCGATCTGGAGCTGGACCAGTTCCTGGGCCAGCCCTGCTGGGTGGGCCTGGACCTGGCTAGCAAGACGGACATTGCAGCACTGGTCATGGTGTTTCAGCACCCTGACCCCAACGACAACATGCGCGACGCATATGCCGTGTTTGGCAAGTACTACCTGCCCGAGGACACGGTCCAGGCTGCTGGCAACAGTCAGTACGAGGGCTGGGCCCATACCGGACGCCTGTCAGTGACACCGGGCAACGTGATCGACTTCAGCTGGATCGAGGCCGATCTGCTGGACATCGCGTCCCGGTTTTCGGTGGAAGCCGTGGCCTTCGATCCGTTTCAGGCCACACAGCTGTCCACACGGATGCTCTCCGAGGGCCTGCCCATGATCGAGGTGCGTCCCACGGTGCTGAATTTCAGCGAACCGATGAAGACGCTTGAAGCCTTGGTCCTGCAAAAGAAGCTCGCCCATGACGGCGACCCGGTATTGGCCTGGATGGCCAGCAACGTGGTGGCCCACACGGACGTCAAAGACAACATTTACCCGCGCAAGGAGCGAGCAGAAAACAAGATCGACGGCATCGTGGCACTGATCATGGCCCTTTCACGGGCGATCAAACCGGGGGACTCGGTGGTGCTGGGATCCGACTACGAGCTGATGCTGCTCTAACGAGACGGCAAGCGCGTTTTCTGACACTACCGATGGGAATCTTCAACCTCTTTGACCGATTCAAAGCTTCCGCAAGTGATCGCTCCCCATGGGGTGATTTCTTTTTTGAGCCTGTGTCGGTGCGCAGCGTCTCGGGCATGCGCGTCTCGGCCGATTCGGCCATGCGCCTGGCAGCCGTCTATGCCTGCGTGCGCATCCTGTCTGAAACCATGGCCTCGCTGCCACTGGTGGTCTACCGTGCTCGAGCAGATGGCGGCAAGGACAAGGTGACGGACCACTGGCTCTACCGGTTGCTGGGCAAGAGGCCGAACCGGTACCAGAACCCGTTCGAGTGGCGCGAGATGCTGCAAGGGCACCTGGCCCTGCGTGGCAACGCCTTCTGCCAGATCCTGGCCAACGGCCGAGGCGAGATCACCGAGCTGATCCCAGTTCATCCGGACCGGGTGCGAATGGAACTGCTCACTGAAGGTGACTATCGATATCGGATTCAGAACCAGGCAGGCCACGAAATGATCCTGCCTCGCGGCGAGGTCTGGCACCTGCGGGGTTTGTCCTCGGACGGTCTGCTGGGCTTGAGTCCCATCGAGCTTTCCCGTGAGAGCCTAGGCATGGCATTGGCCGCGCAGGACTATGGCGCCCGGTTTTTCAACAACGATGCCAAACCCACGGGCGGCTGGATCGAGTTCCCGGGCAACTTCAAGGACGCCGAAGCCAAGAAGGTATTTCGTGAGTCCTACCAGCAGGCGCAGTCCGGAGCGAACCGGGGCAAGGTGCTGGTGCTGGAGAACGGCATGAAGTTCCACGAGGTGGGCGTGACCAACAAGGACGCCCAGTTCCTGGAGCTGCGCAAGTTTCAGATCACGGACATCGCTCGCCTGTTTCGGGTGCCGCCGCACATGATCGCGGACCTGGACCGGGCGACGTTCTCCAATATAGAGCAGCAGAGCCTGGAATTCGTCATGCACACCATGACGCCCTGGGCTGAGCGTTGGGAGGCTTCGATCGAAGCGGACCTGATGCTTGATGGCGATCAGCTCGAAATCGAATTCGACTTCGCCAACCTGATGCGCGGTGACGCGGCCAGCCGTTCTGCTTACTACCAAAGCGGCATCCAAAACGGCTGGCTCACCCGCAATGAGGCCCGTATCGCCGAGAACCTCAACCCGATTTCTGGACTGGATCAGCCTCTTCGCCCGCTCAACATGGTCGAAGAAGACGCGGCCGAGGCATTGGAGTCACAGACTGCAGCGGCAGACGGAACGCCCTCACCTGACGCAGCCCCCGGGTCTGATCAAGCCATTCGCCAGAGGCTGCGGGGTTTGGTTCATGTCAATGCACAGCGTCTGGCACGCCGCATCAGCAGGACCGGTGTGATCGGATCCAAAGAAGTGAATTTGATCTCTGAGACCTTTGGGTTGACTCCTTCACGGGTTGAGCAGTGGGCCGCCCATATTGAAACACCTACCGATGAGCATGCACTGGCGCAAGCGCTCATCGAACTTGGAATGCATGAATGAACAAGCAACTTCTGATCTCTGAATTTCTGACCACGCCCTGGGCATTGATGCCCGAGCGTCTGCAGGCCATGACTGCCGTCCTCACCCGTTGGTCTTCTGACGTGCCCCCCAGCGACGAGACGCTGTTTCAGATCAATACGGACCGGGTGCTGCGGGATACGCGCAAACAGTTCGCAACAGACCGTGCCTCTTCCCATTCCGGAGCTGGCATCGCTGTCTTGCCTCTGTATGGCGTGGTCACGCAGCGCGGCAACATGATCGATGACATCTCGGGGCCGGGCAGCACCAGTACCCAGAAATTCACAAGCGCATTGCGCCAGGTCCTGGCGGATGACACGGTGGGCCAAATCCTGATCGACATCGATAGCCCCGGTGGCAGCGTCTACGGCGTGGCCGAGTTGGCCGCCGAGATCGTCATAGCCCGGGCCCAAAAGCCCGTGGTGGCCGTGGCCAACAGCCTGGCCGCCTCGGCCGCCTATTGGATCGGTTGCTCGGCCGGTGAGTTCTATGTCACCCCGGGTGGCGAGGTGGGCTCCATTGGTGTCTGGCAGGCCCACTTTGATTACTCAAAGGCGCTGGAAGAGGAGGGGGTCAAACCCACCCTGATTTCGGCAGGCAAGTTCAAGGTCGAGGGCAACCCGTATGTGCCGCTGGATCCTGAGGCCCAGGCCTTTATGCAGTCCCGTGTGGACGACTATTACAACGCCTTCATCAAAGCCGTGGCCAAGGGCCGAGGCGTCTCGGTTGCCGATGTGCGTGACGGCATGGGCGAGGGGCGGGTGCTGGGTGCAGATGCGGCGCTTGCCGCCAAGATGGTGGACGGCATTGCCACCTTTGACGATGTGCTGGCCAAGATGCAAAAGTCGGCCGTCCCTCAAAAGCCACCGGGTGCTTCCCGGCTTGGCCGGGCACGAGCAGCCCTCGCGCTGATCTGACTTCGAACAGATTCCGTTTCCCCAATTCAGCAGTCCTCCGTTGAGGGCTGCCGACCACCTGCGACCCGTTGGTCGCGCCTCAAACCGCCGCCCCGTGCTTGCTGCCTGGGCGGCTTTTTCATTTCTGGAGCAACCCCAATGAGTAAGCAATTGCGCGAGCTTCAAGCTCGCAAAGCCACCCTGGTCAAGGACGCCCGCGCCCTGACCGACATCGCCGCATCTGAAGAACGCGATATGACCGATGAGGAGTTGAATGCCTTCAACGCCCTTAAGGCCAAGATCGAGGTGGCGTCAGCAGCCATCGACCGCGAGGCTGCCCTGATCGCCGAAGAGGCGCATATGGCCAATGTGGCCCATTCAGCAGTCTCCCATGGTCACACATCCACGGTAATTTCTGTCACCGACAACCTCGAAGTCGATCCCAAGCACGGCTTCAAAACCGTGGGCGACTTCCTCAAAACCGTGCGTCAGGCGCAAAACCCCGGTAGCGCCATCGACGAGCGTCTCCTGATTGGCTCCGGTCGCGGTGCCGTCGCCCCTGCCTCTTTTGGCAGCGAAGGCTCGGCGCAAGACGGTGGCTTTTTGGTGCCGCCCCAATTCGCTCAAGAAATTTTCCAGCTCTCCTTGGGTGAAGACTCCTTGCTGCCGCTGACCGACAACGTCGAGATCACGGGCAACACCATGGCCTTCCCCAAGGACGAGACCACGCCCTGGGGCACCAACGGCATCCGAGCCTACTGGCAAGGCGAAGCCAATCCGGCCGGTGCCACCAAACCCGTGCTGGGCCTGTCCACCTTGCGCCTCAAAAAGCTCATGGCCCTGGTGCCGGTGACGGATGAGTTGCTGGACGACACCAATGCGCTGTCGACCTATCTGCCCGACAAGATCGCCACCTCCATTCGCTGGAAGACCAACGAGTCGATCTTGTTTGGCGCGGGCACCGGCCTGCCGGTGGGCTGCATGACCAACGCGACCACGGTGACGGTGGCCAAGGAGTCGGGCCAGGCCGCTCAGACCCTTCTGGCCCAGAACCTGGCCAAGATGATCTCGCGCCTGCCGCCAGGCTCATTTGGCAAGGCAGTGTGGATCGTCAACAACGACGTGTTGCCAGCTCTTTTTACGCTCATGCTGGGCAACTACCCGATTTACCTGCCCACGGGATTGCCCGTCGGGGGCATCCAGGTCTCGCCCTACGGCACTTTGCTGGGTCGCCCGGTGTTCGTCTCCCAGCACGCCAACAGCTTTTCTGCAGCGGGCGATGTGCTACTGGCCGATCTGTCGTACTACCAGACCATCACCAAGGCCGGTGGCATGCAAACGGCCACCTCCATGCACCTGTACTTCGACTCGGACCTCACCGCCTTTCGGACCACCTTCCGCATGGACGGCCAGTCCAAGATCGCTGCGCCCATTGCACCGGCCAAGGGCAACGCCACCTTGTCGCCCTTTGTCCAACTGGGCGCACGCTGATCGTCGCCTGACCCCTTTAGGAGAACCCTCATGTTTCCAAATGCAAAAGGCAGCGAACTGCTGTCCATCCTGGTCACGCTCGATCCGGGCAACCAGGCACCAGGTGTCGCCAACACTGGCTGGGTGCCGCTCAGCACCCACCATGGCCTGCTGGCGCTGGTTCAAACCGGCGCTTTGGCCACAGGTGCCACGGTTGACGCCAAGCTGCAACAGGCCCAGGACGCCAATGGCACGGGTGCCAAGGACGTGGCGGGCAAAGCCATCGCGCAGCTCAGCCAGGCGAGCAACGGTGCCAACCGTCAGGCGCTCATCAACTTGCGTCCTGAAGAGCTCGATGTGAACAATGGCTTTGCCTTCGTCCGCCTCGTGGTCACGGTGGCTGCCGCTGCAGCCAACACTTCGGCGCAGCTGCTGGGCGTCAACCCGCGACTGGCCTCAGCCGAAACAGCTAACCAAGCTGCTGTGGCTCAGATCGTTTGATCTAAAGGGGAGAGCGGTGCATGCCCATGCAGTTGATCACCCCGCCAGCGGCCGAGCCGGTCTCGCTGGCCGAGGCCAAGCTCCACCTGCGTGTGGACTTTGACGAGGACGATGCCCTGATTCAGGCCCTGATCTCTGCAGCCCGCCAGGCCGCCGAGATGCTGACCCAGAGACAGCTGGTCACGGCCCGCTGGCGCATGGTGCTCGACAGCTTTCCGGGCTGCGGTCTCATGGGTGTGCCTGCAGGGCAAACCTTCACGCTGCCCGGGCATGCCATCCTGATTCCTAAGTCACCCCTGCAATCGGTGGTGGAAATTCGTTATCTAGACATGGCAGGTGTTTCGCAAGTCATGCCCTCCGCCCATTACACGGTGGACAAGGCCTGTGAGCCTGCCCGCATCACCCCAGTGTTTGGTCAGATCTGGCCTGTGGCCTTGCCGCAAATCGGTGCCGTCTCGGTGACCTTCGATGCCGGGTATGGCAGCGCAGCGGATGTGCCCGAAGGCCTCAAAAGCTGGATCAAGCTGCGTCTAGGCAGTCTTTACGCCCACCGCGAAGAAGTCGCGTCGATGGCCCGAGGTCGGATTGACCCCTTGCCCTTTGTCGATGGCCTGCTCGATCCCTACAAAGTACCCCTGATATGAGGCCTTTATGAACCCGATCGGAGCAGGCGCATTGACGCGCCGCATCAGGATTCAGCGACCCAGCACGACCAAAGACCGCCTGGGTAGCCCATGTCGCACCTGGCTTGATGTGGCGACCGTCTGGGCTGATATCCAGCCGCTGTCCGGGCGTGAAGCGGTGATCGCTGGGCGCATCTCGGCAGAACTCACCCACCAGATCACGGTGCGCCACCAAAGCCTTTTTGACAACCCCCACCAAGTGGCCCAGATGCGCGTGCTCTACAAAGCCCGGGTGTTCAACATTCACTCGGCTCTTGATGAGGACGAGCGCCGGGTCAAACTCATCTTGTTGGCTTGCGAAGGGCTTGACGATGGCTAGACGCGAAATCGTCAAGATTGAGGGCCTGGCAGAACTGGGCAAAGCCCTGCGCGAATTGTCAGATCGTGTCGCCAGAAACGGCCTGCGTGTGTCGGTCTACGCCGGGGCCAAGGTCGTGCGGGACGAAGCCCGCGCCCGGGCACCCAAGGCACAGCAGTCTCTGGGGCCGAACCAGCCCCCACCGGGCACCCTCAAGCGCTCGGTGATCATGAAGCACATCCCAGAGCTCTCCAGCCTCACGCGCCAGACCTTCTTTGTGACGGTGCGCCACGGCAAGAAGTACCGCAAGCAGGGCAAAAAAGGCAACCTGTCCCAGGATGCCTGGTATTGGCGGTTTGTGGAGTTTGGCACCCGAAAGATGGCGGCACGCCCATTTCTGCGTCCGGCGCTCGAGGTCAAACGGCGCGAAGCCGCTCAGGCCATGAAAGAGCGCTTGCAGCAGCGCGTGGCGCTAGAAGCCAAAAAATGCAGCACAAGACCTTAGGACACAGCGGTGCAGGACTTCTTTGACGCTATCCAGAACTTGGCTGGTGGTGAGGTGTACGCCCTGGTTGCTCCAGAAAGCACACAGTACCCGGCCATCGTTTACACGCCCATCGCGCAAGAGCACATCTTCGGCATCGATGGACCCAATTTGCCACGTGGCTTGCAGCGCGTGCGCGTTCAGGTCGATACCTACGCCAGAACCTACCAGGAGGCCTTGCACCTCCAAGACCAGGTCCTGGCGGCGCTTTTGGCCGACATTAGCACCATCGCCGATGTGCGCATGGGGCTCAGTGAATTTGAAGCGCAAGCCCGGCTGTACCGGGTGAGCGTGGACTACACCTACCACCGCTGAACACGTTTCAGGCCACAACAGTTTCACCGCACAACAGGAGCACGTGCATGAGCAGCACCGCCATCACCGCACAGGGCATTGCCATTGCCCGCTTTGGCACCACCACCTTTGAAACCATTCCAAACGTGGTCTCGTTTCAGGGGCCCGGAGGCCAGGCCTCGGTCATCGATGTGACCAATCTGGCCTCAACTTCCAAAGAAAAACGCGTGGGTTTGCGCGACGAAGGTCAGCTTTCGCTGAGCCTTCACTACAACCCCGAAGACGCAGTGCACCAGGGCTTGCGCACCGACCGCGCCAACCGCACCCGTCGTCAGTTCCGCATCACCTTCACCGATGTGGCTGCAGCCACTTGGACGTTTTACGGTTATGTCACGCAGTTCAGCGTGCAAGGCGGGGTGGACGCGGTGGTTGAAGCCAGCGTGACCATTGAAATCGACGGCGACATCACAGAAAGCTAAACCCATGAACATCCTGTCCAAAGAAGCTATCCTATCTGCCGACGACCTGCCGCGCGAAATCGTGAGCGTTCCCGAATGGGGCGGTCAGGTGTACGTGCGCACCATGACCGGCACCGACCGCGACGCCTTTGAAGCCAGCCTGATCACGAGGGATTCAAACACCTCGTCTAACGATCAACGCATGCACAACGTGCGCGCGCGCCTGGTCTCGCTCACCTTGTGTAGCGAGTCGGGCGAGCGCATGTTCCAAGATGGTGACATCGACGCCTTAGGCCGCAAAAGCGCCCGGGCGCTCGACCGGGTCTTTGCTGTGGCCCAGCGCCTGAACGGCATCGGCGCCGATGAGGCGCAAGCCGCAAAAAACGCCTGATCGCCAGCCCGGCCCGGCGCTTTGTGTTTCGGCTGGCGCTGGCTTTGGGTCTGCCAGTGCGCGAGTTGCTGGCGCGCATGGGCTCTGACGAGCTCACCGAGTGGATGGCGTTTTATCAGTTGGAGCCCTTTGGGGATTTCCGGGCGGACTTGCGCTCGGCCATCGTCGCGTCCACCTTGGCCAACGCCCACCGCAGCAAAGAGGGCAAGCCCTTCACGCCGGAGGACTTCATGCCCTTTGTGGATAAGAAAAACCGTTCAGATCAACCCAAGGCATCTGAAGCAGATGCATCACGCCTGAACATCGCCCGCTTCAAGGCCATGTTCGCGCACCGCATCAAGAGATAAGGCAACCCCCATGGCTGATATCGGCTCCTTGGTCATCAAACTTGCAGCCGATACCGCCGAGTTTCAGGCCGATCTCGGGCGCAGTGCGCGTTTGCTGGACAAGCACGCCTCGGACATGAAAGCCTCGCTGCAGCAGGTCGCTGGCGTTGCCCGGACCGCTTTTGCGGTCGTCATCGGCACCACTTCGGTGGCAGCACTGCGTGACTTTGTGACCCAGACCTTGGAGACTTCGGCAGCGCTGCAAGGCCTGGCCGAGCAAACTGGGGCGAGCGCCACGGCGCTGTCAGGCTTTGCGCCCGTGGCTACCATCTCGGGCACCGCGATGGACGCCATTGGCGGGAGTCTGGCCAAACTCTCTAAAGGTCTGGCGGGTGTGAACGATGAAACGGCCGGTGCCACAAAGGCGCTGCAGTTTTTGGGGGTGAGGGCCAAGGATGCCAGCGGCAATCTGCGTGATCCTGCCGAGGTCATGAACGATGTGGCCTTAAAGCTCTCCGAATTTGAAGACGGCGCGGGCAAGACAGCCCTGGCCATAGAGCTCTTTGGCAAGTCGGGCGCGTCCATGCTGCCCTTCCTCAAAGACCTTGCAGAAAACCAGGACCTCAATATTCGGCTCACGGCCCAGCAGATCGAGGAAGCGGACAACGCTTCCAAGGCGCTGGCGCGTATGAAAGCCGAGACGGGCTTTGTCGCACAGACCCTGGTCACGGCCGCCATCCCGTCCATGACAGTGCTCGCGCAGGAACTCAAGCAAGTGCTCTTTGGCACGGACGACGCGGTGGGCGGAATCCAGCGCCTGCGCACCGATGGTTCGCTCACCACCTGGGCGCAGAACACGGCGTACGCCATCGCTGTGGTCATCGACGCCCTGCGCGGCATTGGCCAGACCATCAAGTCGGTGATTGGCAGTTTCCAGGCGGTGTGGGCAGACATTGAGCTGGCGGGGACATTTCTTGCAGGGGGCGAGGGACTTAATCCATTTTCTGAAGAGAACCGCGCACGCCTCAAAGCGGCGCTGGACAAACGCAACGCGATCGTCGAGCAGGCCAACCAAAATTATGTCGAGCTGTGGGACATGCCACTTTTGACCGACGCGGTCACCAAACGCTTTGATGACATCCGCAAAGGCAGCGATGCGAGCAACTCTGAAACAACTGCACCCACGCCCCGCAAGCGCCTGAATTACAGCATCGCCACCACGGCCGTCACAGCCACGGCCATGGCGGGCATCGACAGTGAACTCAAGCGACTGCAAGGCCTGGTTGATGCAGAGTCGGGCATCCTCAAGGACCGCCAACGCATCATCGACCTTTATGAAAACCAGGGCTACCTGAGTTTCAAGGAGGCCAGTGACGCTCGCTTGGCTGCGCAGCAAGATTTCACGCAAAAGCTCTCTGCCTTGTCCTCGGATGAGGAAGCTGTTTTGCGTAAAGGTCTCGACACGGTCGCTAAAACCAGCCAGGACAAACTCAAGCTCCAGGACAAGCTCCTGGAGATTGCCCTCAAACGCCAAAAGCTCGAGCGCGATGCCCAGCAGTCCGACCTGGAGCGCCAGATCCGGCTGCCGGGCGAATCGCTCAAAGACCTGCAAGAGCAGGCCTCGCGCGGTCAGGCGCAGTTGCGTGCCAGCGAAGAGCAGATCAAAACCCTGCGTGAAACCGGCGCCATCAGCGAGCTCGACTCGCTGCACCGCTTGGGCGAAGCCCGTCAGGAAAGTGCGAACCAGCTGGCCACATTGGCCGAGCAAGCGCGTGGCTTGGCAGATGCCGCCCCCGGTAATGAAAAACTCGCCGAAGCCCTTCGAAAAATCGAGGAAGCCGCCCGCCAAGCGGCAGATGGCGCTCAGCTGTTGACGCAGCGTGCCAAGGAACTCTCTGACCCCGAAGCCGGATTTGCCAAAGGCATGCGTGCAGTGGCCGAAGAGGCTGAGCAGATTGGCAAGCAGATGGAAGCGGCAACAATCCGCGCATTCAACGGCATGACCGATGCGCTGGTGGGCTTTGTGATGACGGGCAAGCTCGACTTCAGGTCGCTGGCCAACTCCATCATCTCGGACCTGATCCGCATCCAAATCCAGCGCGCCATCACGCTGCCCCTGGCCAAAGCCATGAGCAGTTTCTTTGGTTTTGCCGATGGCGGGGTCATGACGGCAGAGGGGCCATTACCGCTGCGGGGTTACGCCAGTGGCGGGATCGCCAATTCGCCGCAACTGGCGGTGTTTGGCGAAGGCTCGCGGCCAGAGGCCTATGTGCCATTACCCGATGGGCGGACCATTCCCGTGACCATGAGCGGTGGCACTGCTGGGGCCATGGGCGCAGGCCATGTGTTCAATATTTCTGTGAGTGTCAGTGATGCTGGCGCAGCAGCGCGAGGCGACAACGCAGGCGGTCGTGACCTGGGCCAGGCGGTGGCCAACGCGGTGCGCCAGGAGCTGCTGGCGCAAAAGCGGGCCGGTGGCTTGCTCGACAGCAGGAGGGCTTTGTAAATGGCGGTGTTTACATGGATTCCTTCGCTGGGTGCCAGTCTGGCCATGCGTCCCAATGTACGGCGGGTGGCATTTGGCGATGGGTATGAGCAGCGCCTGGCCTTTGGCATCCACACCCAAGCCGAGGTCTGGACGCTGGAGTTTCGTGGGCGGACCAGACAGGATGCCGGAGCGATCGACGATTTCTTGCGCGCTCGCGGGGGTGTGCAGGCTTTTGACTGGACCACCCCGGCAGGCACCGCTGCCAAGTTCACCTGCGAAGAGTGGAGCCGCTCGGTGGATGAGCCCAACGTCGAGACGGTGCGGGCGACTTTTAAACAGGTGTTCGATCTGTCATGACGGATCTGCAGATGAAAGTTTTGCCAATGACCTCATCAGCGATCACCTCAGAAATCCAGAAACTCGCCCCCAGCGCCGTGATCGAGCTCTTTGTGCTGGACCTGTCGCTCTTTGGCCAAGGGCCAGTGAGGTTTCACGCGGGCACCAATGCCCTCATGCAGCGTGTGGTTTGGCAAGGCCACGCCTATGAAGCGTTCCCGATCCAGGTTGAGGGCTTTGAGTTCAACGGCGGCGGGCAAGTGCCTCGTCCCCGGCTGCGGGTGGCCAATGTCACGGGCTCGATCACGGCGCTCGTGCTGAGCTACCAGGATCTGGTGGGGGCCAGGATCACCCGAAAACGGACCCTGGCCAAGTACCTCGATGCGGTCAATTTTGCGGACGGCGTGAACCCCACAGCAGACCCTTTGGCCGAGTTCGCCGACGACGTTTACTGCGTTGACCGCAAGTCGCGTGAAACGCGCGAGGTGGTCGAGTTCGAGTTGGCCGCCTCGTTTGACCTGGAAGGCGTCAGCTTGCCACGCCGTCAAATCGTGCAAAACGTCTGCCCTTGGTCCTACCGGGGTGCCGAGTGCGGCTACACGGGCAGTGCGTATTTCAATGCGAATGACGAGGTGGTGAGCAGCAAGGCGCAAGACGCCTGTGGCAAACGCCTGGCCTCTTGCCAGCGGCGCTTTGGTGCCCATGCCGAGTTGCCATTCGGGGGCTTTCCGGCGGCGGGCTTGTTCCGGTGATGAATGAAATCAAGACATGAATGAAATCACTGCATGAATGAAATCAATCAATCCCTGGCCTTGGCCCACGCCGCCAAAGAGTTTCCCCGTGAAGCCTGTGGGCTGCTGGTCATTCAAAAGGGCCGCGAAGTCTATTGCCCTTGCCGCAACATCGGTGTGGGCACTGACCAGTTCGTGATCCACCCCGAAGACTATGTGGCAGCTGACCGTCAGGGCGAAATCGTTGAGGTGTTCCATTCCCACCCGAACATGCCCCCTGAGCCCAGCCAGGCCGACCGTGTGGCTTGCGAAGCCACAGGGCTGCCCTGGTCCATCGTGTCGTTTCCCGCCGGTCAGTGGGCGCAGATCAAGCCCGTGGGCTATGTCGCGCCCCTGGTGGGCCGTCAATGGGCGCATGGTGTGCTCGACTGCTACGCCCTGGTGCGCGACTGGTACGCGCAGGAGCGCGGCGTTGATCTGCCTAATTTTGAGCGCTTTGACGAGTGGTGGAAGCGCGGTTTGAACCTGTACCTGGATAACTTTGGATCTGCCGGGTTTGAGGATACGGATCTGACGGATCGGACAGATCTGAAGGTGGGGGATGTGCTCTTGATGCAGGTTGCCTCCCCTGTGCCCAACCATGCGGCGGTGTATCTGGGCGATGGGCTGATCCTGCACCACTTGCAAGGCAGGCTATCGAGTCGCGACGTGTACGGCGGCTACTGGCAAAAGGTCACCACCCAGGCGCTGCGGCATCCAGACCTTCACCGACATCTTTAGCCGTTTTCTTTACCGATCCTAAAACTTGCAGCACGAGTATTGCCATGGCCACAATCCTTCTTCTCGGTGAACTGGGCAAGCGCTTTGGGCGTCGCCATCAGATGGCGGTGGCCTCAGCCGCCGAGGCGGTGCGCGCTCTGTGCGCCAACTTCCCGCAGTTTGAGCGGGAACTGGTGTCCTCTGGCGAGCGGGGCGTGGGCTACCGGGTGCTGGCCGGGCGGGACCAACTTGCGCTCGACCGATTGCATGAACCCACCGGCCAGCAGCGCATCACCATCGCGCCTGTGGTCTCGGGCGCGGGTGGCAACGGTCTAGGCCAGATCCTGCTCGGCGCAGCTTTGATTGCTGTGTCGTGGTGGAACCCGATGGGCTGGGCAGCCGCTGGCTCATTCTTGTCTCAAGCCACCCTGTATTCGGTGGGCACTTCCATGATTCTGGGCGGTGTGGCCCAGATGATTGTGCCCACCGCCAAAGCATCAGATCCGTCCGCGCGCCCAGAAAACCGCCCCAGTTATGTGTTCAACGGGGCCGTGAACACCACCGCCCAAGGCCATCCCGTGCCCGTGGGCTACGGCCGGATGATTGTGGGTTCGGCTGTGATCAGTGCGGGCATCGATGTCGATGAAATACCTGTTCTTTAAATACCTGTCGATGAGATCACTGCATGAATCTGATGCCAGCTTCAAATCCTTTGATCATCGGCGCAGGTGGCGGTGGCAAGTCAGGCGGCGGTAGCGCCCGTGTGGCCCAAGAAGCTGCCGACAGCCTGCGCTCCAAAGCCTACGCCCGTGTGGTCGATTTGGTGTGCGAGGGAGAAATCGAGGGCTTGGTCGATGGTCTCAAATCTGTCTATCTGGACGACACGCCGATTCAGAATGCCGATGGCAGCTACAACTTTTCTGGGGTGACGCTTGAAAGTCGCCCCGGAACCCAGCAGCAGGACTACATCCCCGGCTTTGCTTCAGTAGAGAACGAAGTCTCGGTCGGCGTGGAATGTAAGTTTGCCCAGCCGGTGGTGCGCGCCATCAACGACCCCGACGTGGACGCTGTGCGCCTCAAAGTGAGCATGCCCGCGCTCACCTTGCAGGACATGACCAACGGCGATTTGAACGGCACATCCGTCAGCTATGCGATCGACTTGCAGTCGGCAGGCGCTGGTTTTGTTCAGGTGCTCACCGACACGGTTTCTGGCAAGACTACCTCGCGCTACCAGCGCAGCTACTACGTGCCACTGTCCGGCGCAGGCCCTTGGGATGTCCGCCTTCGCAGGCTGACCGAGGACGCGACCCAAAGCAGCCTGCAAAACAAGACCTTTCTGGACTCGTACACCGAGGTCATCGAAAGCAAGCTGCGCTACCCCAACAGCGCCCTGATGGCCTTGCGGGTGGACGCCTCGCAGTTCAACGCCATCCCCCGGCGCAGCTATGAGCTCAAACTCCTGCGCGTGCGGTTGCCGTCCAACTACGACACCGAGTCCCGTTCATACGCAGGTGTCTGGGACGGCACCTTCAAGGTGGCCTGGACCGACAACCCGGCCTGGTGCTTTTACGACCTGGTCACCAACACCCGCTATGGCTTGGGGCATTTCATCCCTGAGTCTCAGGTTGACAAGTGGGCGCTGTACCGGGTGGCCCGTTACTGTGATGAACTGGTGCCTGATGGCCTGGGTGGGCACGAGCCTCGCTTCACCTGCAACCTGTACCTGCAAACCCGCGAGCAGGCCTACAAGGTTGTACAAGACATGGCTTCGGTCTTCCGGGGCATGGCCTATTGGTCGGGTGGGGCCATCACCGTCACGCAGGACGCACCCCAAGACCCTGTCTATCAGTTCACTGCTGCCAATGTCATCGATGGCGAGTTCGCCTACCAGGGCTCGTCCGCCAAGGCTCGGCACACCGTGGCCCTGGTCAGCTGGGTCGATCCGGAGGATTTTTACAGGCAGAAGGTGGAATACGTTGAGGACGTTGTAGGCATCGCTCGTTACGGCGTGGTGCAAGCCGATGTGGTGGCCATGGGCTGCACTTCGCGCGGGCAGGCCAACCGGGTGGGCAAGTGGCTGCTGTATTCCGAGCAGTCTGAATCGGAAATCATCACTTTCCGCACAGGCTTGGAAGGTGCGGTGGTGCGCCCGGGCGATGTCATCCAGGTAGCTGACCCAAGTCGGGGCGGCATGCGCCTCGGGGGGCGCGTCGCAGCAGCTACCACCACCGCCGTCACCCTGGACCAGGATTTGCCAGCCGACTTGCCTTGGCGGCTTTCGGTGATCTTGCCCAATGGCAGTGTAGAAGAACGCCTGGTCGGAGCGACATTCGCTGCGTCCAGCGGTGATGCACACGCTCGGCGAACGCTTATGTTGACCATTCCCTTCAGCATGGCCCCGCAAACCGATGCCATCTGGGTGTTGGCTTCCTCCATTATCGAGCCACAACTGTTTCGGGTGGTGTCAGTGGCCGAGCGCGAGCCCGGCGTGCATGAAGTCACGGCCCTGGCCCACAACCCGGGCAAGTACGCGGCCATCGAAGAGGGCCTGGCGCTGCAGCCGCGCGCCATCACGGTGCTGTCAGACATGCCTGCGGCCCCCACAGCCCTCAGCATGCAAGAGAGCCTGTACCGGGTCAAAGACCGGGCGCAGGTGCTGGTGCAACTGTCATGGGCTGAGGTGCCAGCGGCCATTGCTTACCGGCTTTCCTACAGGGTGGGCGGTGGCAACTTCGTGAGCCTGCCGCTGGTGAGCGCCAATTACGCAGAAATTCGGGATGCACAAGAGGGGGAGTACGAGTTCAGCTTAAGGGCCATCGGCATCACCCGAAAAGAAAGTGTGCCCGCCACACTCAGCGCCACGGTGCTGGGCAAGACACTGCCCCCGTCGGATGTGACCGGCTTTACCGTGCAGCGGCGCATGTCCGATCTGCTTCTGAGCTGGGACGAACTGCCTGATGCCGACCTGGCGGGCTATGAGGTGCGGGTCGGGCCCGGCTGGGACGGCGCCCTACTGGTCGCCAAAACCTCCGGCACCCAGATGGTCCACGACCAGGATGCGGCAGGGCAGTACCCGTACCACATCCGCGCTTACGACACCTCGGGCCAATACAGCGCGCATGTCACAACCTTTGTGTTGACCTTGCTGGCCCCGGCCACGGTGCGCCAGTTCGATGTCGTGCAGTCGGCCAACCGGCTGGAGTTTCGCTGGCAACCCAACCCAGAGCCCGAGGTGGTGGGCTACGAGCTGCGAGAAGGGGCGGCATGGGATGCATCGCTGTTTGTGGCCGAGGTCAAGTCCACCAGCTACACGCTGCCCTCAGGCTTCGATGGCGAGCGCAAGTTCTGGATCAAGGCGATCGCCTCGCCCGGCATCTACAGCGACACGCCCACCTTCGTCTCGACCGTGGTGGCCCAGCCGCAGAACGCCAACCTGATCCTCGAGCGCGACGAGCAAGCAGGGGGCTTTGCTGGCACCAAGCACTTCGCCTCGGTGGTCACGGTCAATGGCAAAAACGCGCTGCGCATGAACACCGACGCGCAAGTGGCCGAATACCTGTTCGAGTTGGATCTGGTCTCGCCCATCCGGGCACAGAACACCTTGCTCAGCAGCCTGGGCGCTTCGGTCGATGACCGCACCACCTGGCAGGAAGCCAACTTTGTCTGGAGCGGTGACGCCGCCCGGCGGCAGTGGACCTACGACGGCGCCATCGCCAACGTGGATGCGCGGTTTCAGATGGCGCGAGAGGATGTGCTGCACCCGGGTGAGCTCTACGGCTGGCGGCTCAGCGGATCTGTGATGGGCATTGGCAATGCAGTAACGAGCCAGTCGGCGGGCGTGAGTTACGGCGATGGCCGCTATGGCATGGGGCTCATGGTCAAAGACACCACTCAGGTGGCCTGGACTGTGAACATGCCGCAGGTGTTCCACACCTCGTTCTGGTTCCTCCCCCAAGAGGTCACGACTTGCGTGATCTGGAAAGCAACAGGGCCAGTCGGCGCTTTGCTGCTGGGCTATGACGCCCAAACGCAAGACTTCTTCCTGGAAGACCATTTGTTCAGGCGCGTCACGCTCGCATTTGGACTGGAAGCATCCGATCGGATCTGCCTGGGGGTGTGCCAGACCAGCACAGAACGCCGCCTCTTTGCCGCCGGGATGGGCGGCGGTGTCCAGTCGGTCAGCGCACGGCTTGAGCCCGTGGGTGCGTTCAGCAGTTTGCGGCTGTATTGAGCAGGCGCTGATTTTTTAGCAATTCAGTTTTAAGGCATCACATGATTGACGAAACCATGCAACTTCAGGGGGCGATGACCCTCATTGTTCGCCGCGCCAGTGGCGACATCGAAACCGTTCACAAAGACAACATCATCGTCAACGTTGGCTTTGATTTCATCGCCGACGCCATCGGCAAATCCGCCAGTCGTCCCTCGGTCATGGGTTTCATCGCTCTGGGCACGGGCACCACGGCGGCTGCGGCCAGCCAGTCGGCCCTGGTCTCCGAGCTCGACCGAAACGCCGCCACCTATGCCCACACTACTGGCACCAAAGCCTTCAGCTTCACGGCCGACTTTCCAGCAGGCGACGGCACGGGAGCGATCACGGAAGCTGGAGTGTTCAATGCAGCATCGGGCGGCATCATGCTCGACAGGGTGGTGTTCCCGGTGGTGAACAAGGGGGCGGACGACAGCCTGACGGCAGTGTTCACCTTCACCATGAGCTGATTGCCATGGCCGAGACAGTCACTGTAGGCGAGTCCCAAGGCCCGCGCTACACCTGGGCCAATGCCAGTTTCACTTGGGCCAGTGCCAGTGCGGGCAAATCGTGGCTCACGGCTTACCCCGCTGTCTATGTGGTCGCAGTGGCAGCCACGCTGGCTTGGACGCACACGTCAGGTCGTCAGCATGGCAAGCGCCTGACTGAAGCCCTGTCCCTTGCGGAAACCCGGCGTCATCAAGTCGCGCTGCAAAAGACGGAGTCAATCGGGTTTGCCGACACTTACTACGACCTGATCGCCTATGTCCTGCGCTGGGTCGAGTCGCTTGGGGTGGCTGAAGGCTTTTCCAAGTCGAGCCGCAAGTCTGTGAATGAAAACCTCCAAACGCTGGACGGCTTGGCCCGCTCGGTTGCCAAAGCCCTGCACGAGAGCTTGCCTGTGAGCGAAGGCTTGTTGTGGCAGATGCGCCAAAAGCATGCTGAGAGCCTGCCAGTGGCATCGGTATCCGCTCGGATGGCCACCAAAGCAGTCGCTGAAAGGGCGGATTTGACCGATGGCCTGGATCAAGGTTTCAGAAAACAGGTCTCCGAAGCGCTGAACTTTGCCGAAACTTATTACGACCTGATCGCCTTCATCCTGCGCATCAGCGAGGGTTTGGCTGTGAGCGATCAGACCGCCAGGCGGCTTCAAAAGCCAGTCGCTGAGGCTCTCAGCACAAACGATCAGCTTACCCGCAGATCCGTCAAGCAGGTGGCCGAGGCACTGGCGTTTGCCGAAACCTTGGGCCGCACAGTGGCGTACCGGCGGCACTTGCAAGAAGGTCTTGGTGTCTCGGACGCCTTGCGCTGGGCGATGTGCCTCAAGGCCCATGAAGCCCTGGCGCTCGCTGAGCAGTACCGTCGCCATGCCAACGGCGTGATCAGCGACATGATCGTGGCCAGCACCGAGATCACCGAGGCCGACTTTGCAAGCATCGTCGAAGCGGGCCATCCTCCGGGCTACACGGATTTCCGGGACTTTATTCAGGGTGACTACACCTACCAGCGCGCCTTGTTCCGCGCCATCTTGAAGTCCAGAAATTCCGACCGGGGCTTCATTGACGCGCTGCGCGTGACGGTGGATGTGCCCGATGTCTTTGACCGGGGCACTGTGCAGATCACCGATGCGCAGGCAGGTGCCGTCATCGGCTTTGCCCGAATTTTTAGGGTGCCGCCCGAGGTGACCATGACCCACAAGGGCGGCACGGTGGTCGCCATCCCGCGCCTATCCAGTGCAGTCACACGAACAGGCTTCACGGCAGTTTTAGAAAACACCTCTGGCACTCGCGTGACCGGCACCTTCACCTGGATCGCTCAGGGGTACTGACAGCTCCCATGTACCTCAGTCATTTGCCTACCCATTCACCATGCAAAACTTCACCGACATACCGTCGTCGCGCACGCTGTCTGACTCGCTCATCGAGATCCTGAACAACGACAAGACGGCGATCTCCTGCAACAGCGGCACCACATTCCCCACCACCAATCAGCAAGTGGGCATGCTGTGCTACCGCACGGACCAGCTCAAGCTTTACCAGCTGATCGGCACCAACCCGGACAACTGGCGCTTCATCATGGACCTGGCCAGTGGGATCGATGCCCAGTTTGCGGCCAAGCTCAATGCCGCCGCCTACACCGCTGCCGATGTGCTGGTCAAGCTGCTCACGGTGGATGGCGCGGGCTCCGGGCTGGATGCCGACTTGCTGGACGGCCAACACGCCAGCGCTTTTGCATCGGCTTTACACAACCACAACGCGGCCTATCTGGGCATCAGCGCCAAGGCGACGGACGCGGACCGCCTGGACGGCTACGACGCCTCGGCCTTTGTCCGCTCGGTCAACGGTGGTGGTCCGGACGCGAACGGCAACGCCACGGTCAACATCGATTTGTCGGGGCGGGTAGCACGCACGGGCGACAGCATGAGTGGGCGCCTGACCCTGCCCAGCCAGACCTTACAGAGCACTTCGCCCACGATTGATTTCTACGACACAGATCAGGGAAGTACCCGTTATCTGCACGTCAACAGCAACCTGATGGGGTTTTTGAAGACCGACGGCAACTGGGACATGTACATGAACAACGGCGGCTCCATGTGGACCGCCAACTATGGCTGGCTGCACGACTACTTCTTTAAGCAAGTGGCCAATTGCGCAGGCACTGGTTATGCCATCAATTGCTATGGCAGCGGCAACATCACAACCCGGCATGACTACGAACTGGTTGATGAAGGTGGACAGGTGCGGTTGCGCACGGTGAATGTGCTGACCAATTGCAACTGCAATTGCAACTGCTGTGGCTGCTGAAAGGGGATTTGCTCATGAAAACCATACGCATGTCTTATCCGCTGCAAAGCCCTGCGAGCACAACAAACGCGCACCGAAACAACCTCATTCGCATTCAGAGGGTGGAGGGCGATTTCTTGATCGAACACCTTACGCCTGCTTTTGAGCAAGCCTTGGATGAAAGTGGCCGGGTCATTGATGAGTCGTCTGCGCCCATGTTGGTCGGCCATCAAAGCGCATTTGTCTACGCTGTCACGGTAAATGACCTGCAATACCTCGCGCAAGATCCCGGCAATGCCCACACCGTTTGGCTCTTTGCACTGCGTCAAGGCGAGAGCGAGCCGGTGTGGATCAACAAGTTCGCGCAAACTGCCTTGTCTAAAGAAGGGTTTCGGCAGTACTGGAACCAGCAGCCCATGCTGGTCTTGGCCCAGCTTTGGATTCCACCGTTGGCCTTGGAGCCTTCGCTGGTGCTCATGTGCTCGCCACAGGCGGGTCAAACCGAGGTGATGGGTTTTGAGTTTGACCAAGAGTGGGAAAGCAATTCGGTTGCCATGGCTCTGGCGTTTCCCTCGTTTCGCTTGGTCGATGAAGGTGGTGATCCCCGGCGCATCCGCATCACGGCGGTCAATCACCAGGGGATGGTGCTCCCGGCGTCAGGGCAGGTGCTTCTGAGCACCACAGCTGGAGCCCTGAGCAACAGCCGCCCAAACCTGGAGCAAGGGCAAGCCCTTGTCACGCTCTTTGGCGCAGACCCTAGTGCCCTGGCCAAGATCAAGCTGGGGTTCAAGTGGTTCAGTGGTGTCGAAGAGCTGGAGGTGCGGGTGTGACCGGGGGAGAACCTATTCGTGCGCGCTTCGTGCAGCGGGTCGATGAATTCACGCAACGGCTGGCCGTGGAGGTTCTGGCTGAAGCGGATCGACTCACTTGGCGGCTGTGGGAGCCATTGGAGACGCTCAGGCCAAACCGTCCGGTCGGCCAGGTGACCCAAAAACAGTATCGGGTCCATCCTTCGGGCGTCTCAATTCCCAAAGCGCATTCATTGCCCAGACGCGGCCAGCCCAGTCCCTATATCGTGCCAGTCAGACTGGACATGCCATCCGGCCACACCGAGACCATTGATGGTGTTCCGTGGGGCCTGGTCGATGAAATCTCCCTGGACCCACAGGCCATGCGTGCCAAGCCCCGCATGTATGGCGAGCACCTGGGTGATTGGGCCGCTTGGATGTTTGTGTTGTGTACAGATACTTGGCGCTTCATGGCACCCTTCAACCGCCATGTGCTCACCCGCAGCAGCCGGGTAGACAGCGAGGGCTTTACAGCCTTGTCCTTGCCGCTCACCAAGGCGCGTCAGACGCATTTGGTTGCCGGGTCATGCCTGGTGCCATGGCATGAATCGCCGCTCAGCGCTCAGATGGTGCTGCGCATCAACGCTCACCCCGGCGGACCACTTTGGACCAACCTTCAAGTGGATGAGCAGGTGACTTATGCCAAGCCAAGCGAGGCTCTGGCCGGGCATGCCCACACCATCACCCGGCTGCATGAACACATGCCCAAGCTCACCGTGCAAGCTCCGGCAGTGGTGTCTCCTGAACAGTGGGTGGAGTTGGAAATACGGGCTTCAGAGCCTGCCGATGCCTGGCTGCATGTGCACGCCGTCTCGAGTTATGTCCCACACCAGCGCGTTCGCATGCGAGCAGGTTTCGCCCAAGTGCGGGCACTGGCCCTGGGCCTGCGTGCCGGAGAAAACCTGCACCTTCAATTTGGATTAGGGGCCGTCACCGCACTGGCCCAAGGAGTGATTCATGTCATTTGACGCATCAGCGCACGCCCCGCCACCCATCATGGCGGTGGCCACACAAGCCAACCCGTATCCGTTCGCGTCAGCCGATGCATCAGAAAACCACCCAACGTCACTCCAACGTTGGGTTTTTTCTTTGTGGCCTAGCACCGTGTACGTCCAGCCGTCGGGCTTGCCGCCGGAACGGCTTGAGCAACTGGCGGAGGCTGTCTTGCGGGAAGACGCCGAGCATCGCTGGGGTCCCGAGGCCTGGCAGTGCCGCAGCCACGACTTGCTGCAGGGGGGCGTATCCCCAGCGGATGGTCTGCATGACATGTTGGCGGTGGTCCGTGAGCACCTGCAAACCATCTGGGGCACATACCGCTACCGGCTGAGCGCACACATCATGCGCTGTCAGCCGGGATTTCATGTGGCTGAGCACATCGCCAGTTCGCGTGCTGGGCTCAACACGGTGCTGTTTTTGCAAGCGGACTACCCAACGACCGATAGCCCCAATGTACGGACGCCGGGTTGTATGGTCATTGGCAATCCGGCCAAACGCGTCAATGAAAACCTGCTGCCCTGGGAAACACCGGTGCATTTCCCGATCACGCCCCAGCCGGGGCTGATTGTGACCATGCCCCTGTGCACGCCGCATGGCTACTTTCCTCTGCGCACGCAGACGCGCGACACCCTGGCCATCGAGTTTCATTCGGTGGCAGAACCGGAGGCTGCTCATGCTTGACGCCCGAAGTCCCGTTTCATTTGCCGATGGCGTTCTGGATCCGGGCGTAACGCAGGAGCTCGTCGATTGGCTGCAGCACCTTCAGTACCGTTACTACCGCATCACCAACAAAAACGAGCCAGAGCCATTTCCGATCTGGCACTGTGAATTATTGGGCCGGGACTGGCCCATCAACCAAGCTTCAGACTACAGCTGCACGCCGCAATTCCTGCAGGATCAAACCAGCGTGCTCTCTGAAGTTTGGCGGCCATGCATGCGGGCGCTGCAACTGCCTGTCATGACCCAGTGCCATGGCCTCTACGCCAATGCCAACACCCATGGCAACGAAGGCAATGTCCACATCGACAGCCAGCACCCGCTGGACAGAACCCTGTTGATCTACGGTGTGCGGCAGTGGCAAGCGGGGTGGGGTGGGGAAACAGTGTTCTACGACCAGGAGGATCGCCTGCTGGGCTCGGTCATGCCCGCGCCCGCTCGGGTGGTGTTCTTTGCTGGGCACATCCGCCATGGCGTCAATCCCATTTCCCGTGCCTGCCGTGATCTGCGGCCGGTCCTGGTATTCAAAACGCGGCTGCAGGAGCCGCAAAAGGCACTTTCATGAAATTCCAGATTCACGCCTTGCGCCAAGACGGCCAGAAAGTCTTGCTGCACTACGACAACCAGTTGTCAACGCTGACCTGGCAGGACGGCACACCCGTGGTGCCTGTTCAGCCCGGCAGTTTCCGAGATGCCACGGTGGTCTCGGTCAACCAACCCGGCCGCAAAGGCCAGGTACGCGTCCTCAAGATCAGCCTGGGGCTGTCCTGCAACTACGAATGCAGTTACTGCAACCAGCGCTTTGTGCCGGATTCGGATGCGAGCAACCCGGATGACATCGAGCCGTTCATCAGTCAACTGACCGATGCGCTTCTTGAACCACCCGAGCGCATCGAGTTCTGGGGCGGGGAGCCCCTGGTGTACTGGAAGACCCTCCAGCCGCTGGCTGAACGTTTGCGTGGTTTGTATCCGGATACTCAGTTCAGCGTCATCACCAATGGCAGCTTGCTCGACGCGGATAAGAACGAGTGGTTCGACCGCATGGGGTTTTCTGTGGGCTTGTCGCACGACGGTCCAGGCCAGTCGACCCGTGGCCCCGATCCATTGAGCGACCCTGAGAAATTCGCCGACATCATGGACCTGTATGCCCGCTTGCATTCTCAGGGCCGTATCAGCATCAACGCCATGGTCCATGCTGGCAACCAAAGTCGGGCGCAGATTCAGGCCTGGTTGCAGCAGCGGTTTGGCCAGGACGTGAACATCGGGGAGGGTGCTTTCATTGATCCCTACGACGAAGGCGGATTGGCGGCAACCTTGCAAACCCAGCAGGACCATGTGCGGTTCAGGGCCTTGGCCTACAAAGAACTGCGCCAGGGCCTGGCTTCGCGCATGTCGGTGGCGCAGCAGCGCATCATGGACTTTGTGCAGTCCATCCGCACGGCACGCCCAGCATCCTCGCTGGGTCAAAAGTGCGGCATGGACAAGCCGAACAATCTGGCGGTGGACCTGCACGGCAATGTGCTCACCTGTCAGAACGTCAGCGCAGCAGCCACTGCGCCCAATGGGCAGCCCCACCACATTGGCCATTTGTCGAATCTGCAGGCGGTCAAGATGCGCAGCGCTACGCACTGGAGCCACAGGCCCGATTGCCCCAGTTGCCCGGTGCTGCAACTGTGTAAGGGCTCATGCATGTTTTTGCAAGGGCACCTCTGGGATGCGGGTTGTGACGCAGCCTACTCGGACAACGTGCCGTTTTTGGCTGCGGCCATCGAGTATCTGACGGGTTGCATTCCGTATTACATCGGCGGTGACTTCCGTGACGATCGCAAAGACATCTTTGGGCAGGTCCATGGTGTCCCCGAACAAAGTGCCAGACGTGTGATTCCGATTCTGGCCTACGACCGAACTGTCGCAGCCTGAGTCAAAGCACCATTCGTTCGACAGCCAATTCAACATTCAACCCAACACACACCCGCCTGGCTTCGGTAAGCGCGGGTTTTTTACTTTGGAGAAACGTATGCCCGAACCGACAAGCTCAGGCGTGGCAGGGGCGGCCGTCGCCTACAAGGCCTTTGGGGGCACCGCTGCGGCGGTGGCCAGTGGGGCCACTTTGGCCGCTGTGGTGGTCATGCTCATGACGCCGCCGCGCGACAAACGCGAATGGGCCGTGGGGCTCATCAGCACTGTGGTCTCCAGCATTGGGGGCGGTGCCATCACGGTGGAGCATTTCCATTTGCACCACTGGGCGTTTTCTACGGTAGGCCTGTGCGCCCTGGGCGGGCTCATGTTCGCCTGCGGTTTGCCCGGCTGGGCCATGGTGCGCTGGGTGTTTAACTTCATCGGCCAGCGCCGCGATGCCTCCATCGACCAGGTGGCCAAGGACGTGAAGGAGATGCTGTGAAACCGCAAGACTTCATCGCGCTCATTGGTCCTGCCGCACAAGCCAGCCGCTTGCAGACTGGCATCCCCGCCAGCTTCGTGGTGGCTCAAGCCGCTCTGGAGTCCGGCTGGGGCGAGTCGGGCCTGGCCAAGCGGGCCAAGAACCTCTTTGGCATCAAGGCCGATCGCAGCTGGACGGGCCAGCGCATCACGCTCAACACCCGAGAGTTTCTGAACCAGAAGTGGGTGGTGATACCGGCAGATTGGCGCGCTTACCCCGATTGGCCGGCCTGTTTGGTGGACCATGGGCAGTTTCTGCGCCGTAACAAACGCTACGCCGCTTGTTTCGCTTGCACCACAGGCAAAACCTTCGCCCAAGCCGTGGCCAAGGCGGGCTATGCCACCGATCCGCGCTATGCGGACAAGTTGATCGCCATGA
Organism: Limnohabitans lacus; assembly: GCF_030053395.1. Classification (GTDB taxonomy): domain Bacteria; phylum Pseudomonadota; class Gammaproteobacteria; order Burkholderiales; family Burkholderiaceae_C; genus Limnohabitans_A; species Limnohabitans_A lacus. The sequence continues at coordinate 161,354 of NZ_JASGBH010000009.1, forward strand.
TCGACAAATACCAGCTTGAAGCGCTGGACCCACCGCTGAACCTATCACCGGAGGCCACATGAGTGCGTGGCTATTACCTTGGCTTGGCGCCTTGCCCCTGCGATGGATCGTCTCAAGCCTGCTGGCTGCGGGCCTGTTTGGGGCTGGCTATCAGCTAGGGCGGCAGGGTGTGCAGCAGGCCTGGGATGCAGAGCGATTGCAGCAAAGAACCGCCGCCTTGCAGCAATCCCTGCAGGTGGCCCAGGTCCAAACCCAGCAAGAACAGATCAACCAACGCATATCCACAGACCATGACACCCACAAAACCCAACTTCAGCGCCTGTGGCAACCTCCAAAGGCTTCTGCCGTTCCAGTGGTTGTTACGCCTGATTCGCCCAATTCGCAGTCTGTGCCTGTTGACCTGCGCACTGACGCTGACCGCCTGCGCGACTCAACCAGCCCCAGCAATCTCGGCACCGTGCCCGCCCATGTCCAGCCTGCCACCGGTGTTGATGCAGCCGCCGCCCACGCTGTATCTGATCCCGCCAGCGCTCAGATCCCCGTGAGCTGCGAACAATTGGCAAGTGATGCGGCGCAGGCCACGCTCATGGTCTTGTCATTCCAGCGCTGGTACACCGAGCATGTTCAACTGACTGGGTCAAGATGAAACATGCATCAACCGCAGTGTGTCGCCAAGTGCAGCCCATTGCTCATCCTTCAGCTTGCTTGCTTTCAAAATCAGATCTGCCAATCGATCGTCTTCACAATACAAATAAGCGAGGGGCACATTCAAAATTACAGCGATTAATTGAGCCGTTTTAACTGGTGGCTCATGGATGCCGTTCTCGTAACGGCTGATGCGAGCGCTGGCTGTGTGCTCATCAAGACCGATTAAAACACCTAATTTGTCCTGTGCAAGGCCCTGCCGTCGCCTCGCAGCTTTCAACCGTCGTCCGAATACGTGGTGGTTATTTAAAGAGTGAGTTACAGATGCGTGCACTCTTCGAATATCGAAGATTTACGTAAACCTGTCTCTACGAATTTCGTAGCTCAAGGCCACTGCAGGATCTGATTGATGTAATCGCACAGCATAGCTAGTGCGACTGTTTTACGCCCAATATTTCCCACTGCACCCTGTCTGATGCGAATGCATTAAACAGCCATCACCTTGCTACGCACAGACGGTGCTTTAACGACCTTCCCTGCAAATGATTGACCAGGACTGTCGGTTTTTTATGTAAATTCTACGTATTTCGTAGAATTGACCGGCAAAAAACAATGATTTTTCAAATTTTTAATATTTTCCTTCAATTTATTAATTCAATTTTACTAAATTAATACAGGAAATTAATTCCCTTATTTTGCAATTTTTTGAAATTTTGATGTGTAAAAACCAATTAAATACGTCTAATTATGACTAAGGGATTGAACAGTAGTTCGCAAAATATATTGACAAGTCTGATTGAGCTGAATCAATGGGAATGGTTCAACGTGCCCATCCTCAACTCAGTCATCGGAAGGCATGTTTATTTCAGCATTGCCACAGAACTGCTAAACAAGTCCGAACAAGGCCCCGCTCGCTCGCTCAAACAGGTGCTCAACCACCCGGGTTACACCGAAAGGGCCATTCGACTCAAGCTCCGCGAAATGGAGCACATGGGCTTCATCACCAGCGTCTACAGCCATGCCGACAAGCGCGTTCGCTTTTTGGTGCCAACCCCCAAATTGGTCGAACTGATCGAAAACCACGCACGGTTTTATCAAAGTTTGTTAGACAAAAAATTCATTGTTCTGGAGAAGTAATTGCATCTACCTATCAATCTCCAAAAACCACTGTTTGTGCTCACTTTGATGTGCACGGCTGTGACGCACGCTCAACAGGCCGATCCTATGGCGGCAAATCCACGCAACTACCGACACTACCTGGGCATCGTTGTTCAACAGCACCCTAGCGTGCTAGCCGCACAAAACCAGATCGAATCTGCCCGTCAAGACGTTGAAGGGGCCAAATGGCAGTTCATGCCTACACCCTCTATTGGCGCCGAAAAAAGCAACAAATCAGCAGACGGTTTCACCGACAGACGCACCACCTTTGCACGCTTGCAGCAACCCCTGTGGACAGGTGGTCGGCTAACTGCGCAACTGGACAAAGCCCAAGCACAAGAAACCATCGCCAGCCTCACCCTGGCTGAGCAACGCCTCACACTCGCACAGCGCTGGCTGCAGCTGTGGGCCGAAACGCAAGCGGCTGAACTCAAAGTACAAGCCTATGCAGACAGCGAAGAGCAGCACCGCAAATACGTCCAGCAAGTGCAAAACCGTGCCAAAGAAGGTCAAGCTCCGCGCAGCGACACGCAACTCTCACTCACGCGTTTGGCCGCCGTCCAGGCTGAACTCGAACAAGCAAATGCCCAAAAACGCCAAGCCATCAGCCGGCTTGAACAAATGTACGGTGGGCCACTGCCCGTCAGCGCCATCCGCTGGACAGCCTCTTTGCCCAATCAAATAAGCACCAATGGCACGCTCCTGCGCCCAGTCAGTGATTGGATAACGCAGATTCAAGACCAGCATCCCAGCTTGCAAAAAGCGGCCGCTGTCACGCGCACCGTCCAAGCCGACGTAGAGATCAGCAAAGCCAAAACCTACCCCGAGCTCTATCTCCGTGGCGAAATCCTAGATGGCGACGTGAGCAAACACAACCGGCAAATTTACGTCGGCATGACATCCAGCTTCGGTGCGGGCTTGTCCAACTTGTCCACCATTGCCGCAGCCCAAGCCAAGCTCGATGCCCAAGCACACGAAACCGAAACACGACGCCGCGACATTGCTGAACAGGTGCAGGCCGACGTGCAAAGCCTCGAATCACAAACACAGAGACTGCAATACCTCGAACAAGCCTACGCCAGCGCTCAGGAATACCTGCAAGCCTCTGAACGGCAATTTGCCGCTGGCCGCAAAAGCTGGCAAGAACTCATGAACACCGCCCGCGAAAAAGCGCAAACCCTGGCCCAACTGGCCGACGCCAAAAGCCTGCATTGGCTAGCACAACAACGCTTGAACCTGCTCTCAATGGGTGTTGACACCTACCTGAACGGCAACGCCAACCCCTGACCGAGCCCGCACCTCACTCATGAAAAAAATCAAAATCCCTCTGCCCGATCTGGCCTCGTTGCACACCACCCTCATGCGGTTGGCCCAGCTGCGCCGCGAACCCGTCGATGCTCTGGCATTGCAAGCCACACTGCGTCACCTGCCCGAATCGCATGACCAACTTCCCCAGTTGCTCGGCACCTTGGCGCAACAAAACCATTGGCCCAAACCCCAATGGGGCGCGCAACCCGATGCAGGCCGATTGCCCTGCTTGGTCGTTGGCCCAGAAGGGCAACTCGGCATCGTCACCGCCCGCAACCCTGAAGGCCTCTGGGCCACCAGCTGGTGGCTACCCGAGCCCCGCCAATTTGCCGAACAAGCCGAACCCAGTTTTGCCCCGGGGCATGCCTTTGTCCGCATGCGCATGACGGCCCCCTTCGTCGCCAGCCAAAGCCCCAGCCTGCAACTCGTCTGGGCCGAAATCCGTTCCCAAAAACGTCTCTTGCTTGACATCGCAGCCGGCACCATTGCCATCAGCTTGCTCGCGCTGGCCACCTCGTTTTATTCCATGCAGGTCTACGACCGCGTGGTCCCTACCCAAGCCACAGCCACCCTGTGGGTCCTCACACTCGGTGTGCTCCTTTCGGTTTTGTTTGAGACCGCAGGCAAATGGCTGCGCGCCCAACAAATCCACCACCTCACCGACGCCGTCGACCAAAACCTGGCCCGCTCCGTCTATGGACGCTTCCTCTCGGTCCGGCTCGACCAAATGCCCCCCAGCGTCGGCGCCACCTCATCGCGCCTGCGCAGCTACGAAAGCATCCGTGCCTTTTTGGTCAGCGTCAGCACCCAAGCCATGGTCGACATCCCCTTGGCTTTGCTCACCCTCGGCGTGCTGGCCCTCATCGGGGGCTGGTTGGCACTCATACCCGGCATCTTCTTGGCGCTCGGCCTGCTCATCGGCTTCATGTTCCATAACCGCATGGACCAACTCGCCAAACTCGCCACCCCCGCACAACACCAAAAAATTGGCCTGCTTGTCGAAAGCATCGAAGGCGCAGAAACCATCAAATCAGGGCAGGGCGGCTGGCGCATGCTCTCCAAATGGCTCGACCTCACCGACGAATCACGCCAACACGAACAAAGCATGCGCCAACTCACCGAAATGCAGCAATTTCTGGTGGCCATGTTCCAGCAAGGAGCCTACGTGGCACTGGTTGCCGCGGGCGCCCTCATCGTCGGGCAAGCCGACTTCACCATGGGTGCACTCATCGCCTGCTCCATCCTCAGTGGTCGCATCCTGGCCCCCATCGCCACCATCCCCGCGCTCATCATGCAATGGGCGCAAACCCGTGTCTCGGTGCAAGACCTCGACCGCCTCTGGGCCTTGCAACTCGACCACCCCCCCGGCACCGAACCCATCGTGCTCGACACCCTGCGCGGCCAATATGAACTCACTGACATCCAAATGAGCTACGGCGGCACCGCCGCCCTCAACATCAAACAACTGCGCATCCGCGCAGGCGAACGCGTGGCCGTGCTCGGCGGCATCGGCAGCGGTAAAACCAGCCTACTGCGCCTGCTCTCGGGCATGTACAAAGCCGGGCAGGGCAGGGCACTGCTCGACGGCATCGACCTCGAACAAATCGCCAAAGCCAGCCTGGCCCACCAAATGGGCTTCGTCCCGCAAGACGGCCGCCTTTTTGCCGGCACCCTGCGCGACAACCTCGTGCTCGGCATGAACGACCCCGGCGACGATGCGCTGTTGCAAGCTGCCCGCCAAACCGGCCTGTTTGAAACCGTCATCGCTGCACACCCCAAAGGCCTCGCCCGCGAAATCTCCGAAGGCGGCCAAGGGCTCTCAGGCGGGCAGCGGCAACTGGTGCACATCACCCGTGCACTGCTGCGCCAACCCCGCATCTGGTTGCTCGACGAACCCACCGCCTCTATGGACGGCCAACTCGAAAAGCAAGTCATCCAAACCCTGCACAACAGCCTGACTCAAAACCCCACCAGCACCCTTGTGCTTGTCACGCACAAGCCTCAACTGCTCAGCCTCGTGCAACGCGTCATCGTCATGGCCAACCAGCAAATCGTGCTTGATGGCCCACGCGATCAAATTTTGCAGCAACTGCAAAGCATGGCCACACAGGCAGGCCAACCCACCAACCCCACGGCCTCCGCAGGCCCCAAAGCATGAGCCATTCAAACTCACCCCAACGCCATATGGGCCTCTACCTGCTCCTCATCCTAGTGTCATTTGTGGCCTGGGCCGCATGGTTCGACATCGACCAAATCGTCCGCGCCCAAGGCCAAATCATCCCGCAAGACAAAACCCAAGTCATCCAAGCCGCTGACGGCGGCGTCATCACAGAACTGCGCGTCAGCGAAGGCGAAATTGTCCAAAAGGGCCAAGTCTTGGCCGTGCTCGAAAGTGATCGGGCCCGCGCCGGCGTCGACGAAATCAGCAACCGCATCGCCGGACTGCACATCAGCCGCTTGCGCGCACAAGCCGAAGCCACAGGCAAAGCCCCCAATTTTGGTGTTTTCAGCCGCACACACGCCGACCTCGTGCTCTCGCAACGCGAGCTGTACCTGCAAAACCAAGTCGCCCTGGTCAAAGAAACCGAAGCCCTCTCGGAACAAACCCGCCTGGCCCAAACCGAGCTCGACCTCATGAAACGGCTATACGACAAAGACGACATCAGCTACGTGGAACTCATGCGCACCCAGCGCGGCGTGGTCGATGCACGGCAAAAACTGCAAACCGTGCAAGAAAAATACAAATCCGATGCCCGCCGCGAGCTGGCCAAAATCGAAGAAGAAATCACCAGTCAACGCAGCAAACTGCAAGAGCGCCAAAGCGTGCTCGACCACACCGAAATCCAGGCCTCACTCGACGGCGTCGTCAAATCCTTGCGCATCAACACCCTGGGCGGCGTGTTGCGCAGCGGTGACGAACTCATGCAAATTTCGCCCACCAGCGGCGGCTACATCGTCGAAGCCAAAGTCAACCCCGCCGACATCGGGCAACTGCAAGTGGGCCTGCCCGTCACCGTGCGGCTTGATGCGTTCGACTACAGCATCTACGGCAGCCTGAGCGGCAAGCTCACCTACCTCAGCGCCGACACCCTCACCGAACAAGGCAGCGACGGCCGCAGCCAAATCTACTACCGCGCCAAAGTCGAAATTCACAGCATCCCGACCACGGGGCGCATCCAGCCCTCAGACGTCAAACCCGGCATGACCGCCTCGCTCGACATCCTCACCGGCCAACGCAGCGTGCTCACCTTCATCACCAAACCCATTGTGCGAGCTTTAAGCGGTGCTTTAGGTCAAAAGTAAATATTTGTAATTCATTTAATGCGGAAAAATTTTCCCGAAACCTTCAGTTCACTGTTCATTACAAAAGTTCCCGCAAGCATCATTGCACTAAATCTTTCTACAGGAGTCTTCCATGTCCATCAAACTCATCAAAAAAATCATCAGCGTAGAAGCCAAAGTCAAACACACACCTATTGGCACGATCAAGAAAAAAACCGAAGCTGACCCAGATCGCATGCAGTCCGATTTAGCCAGCCAAGAATCCACCGAAGCAGTAGAGCAAATGGCCGCCACCTTGCCCACTGACGAGCTGGCCTCCACCTCGGCACGCACCGACAGTGCTGACCTGCAAGCCAACTCCGAAACGTTGTTGCCTCAATCCATGGCCGGCGAAATGTCTTTCGCCGAAGTGCAGCAACTCACCACTTTACCAACGACGGACAACACCAGTCCACTTCATGGCACTCAATGGGCGCAAGCCACATCCGAGACCAAAACCGATGCGGGTGCAACAGCCGTCACCACGACAGACACTGCTGCGGCATTCCTCGCATTCGCCTCTGTGGCCGTTGTGGGGGGTGTCCTGTCGGGCAGCAACTCCGCAGCACAACCTGATATCTCGCGCACAGTCACAGGCCAGTTGATGGCCGGCCCAGTGGTCGCCAACCACGGCCTCAAAGTCCAACTGTTCCAAGCCGACGGCACCACAGCGCTCGGTGATCCAGTGGATGTGGGTGATGACGGCAAGTTCACCGCAGTGGTCAAAAACTACACCGGCGTGGTCATCGCCAAAATCATCCTCGACAGCGATGGCAACGCCGACTACACCGACGAAGCGCTGGGTGCAGGCAAAGACCTCAATGCCGTCCTCATGGCCGCAGGCGAGCTCACCGCTAGCTCCACCAGCATCACGCTCAACATCAACCCGCTCACCACCGTCGCGGTCGTCAAAATGGGGACCAACCCCACAGCCGCCAAAGTGGCCGAAACCAACACCCAAGTGGGCACAGCCTTTGGCCTGACCAACCTGACCGGCACCACCGTGGTGCCCGCAGTCGCAGGCAGCGACTACAACTCGGCTGATGGCCTGAGCCAAGGCGAACTGTACGGCGCCGTTTTGGCGGCCATGTCGGGCAAAGACCGCGAAAACAGCGACCAAACCCAAACCACCATCGACCAATTTGCCGCAGGCATCAGCGGCGCCACATTGGGCGCAAGCGCCCAAGTCGTCTTGCTCCAAGGTGCAACTGCGGCAGACGCCCAAGCTCCGGGCGAACTGCGCACTGCGTTGGTCAACCAACTGGCTCCTGCTGCCACCTTGCCCGATGACATTTCTGGTCTGGCTGTGGCGAATTTGACGCCGTTGGTCATTGCCAAACTCAACACTGAGCAATTGGATTCATTGACGCCCACTCAAATTGCTGACCTGGCTGCCCTCAACCCCTCGCCATTGGGTGTCTTGGATGCAGCAGGTATTGCGGCTCTGGGCGACGACATCACAGGTCTGAGCGCAGCGCAGCTGGCCACATTGACCGACACCCAACTGGGCGGTCTGACCCCTGCACAGATCGCGGCCTTGGCCGCGGCAGGTGACTTGGCCAGCCTGTCGGCCACGCAAATTGCGGCTCTTGGCGACGACATCACAGGCCTGAGCGCAGCGCAATTGGCCACATTGACCGACACCCAACTGGGCGGCTTGACCCCCGCGCAAATCGCGGCCTTGGCCGCGGCAGGTGACTTGGCCAGCCTGTCGGCCACGCAAATTGCGGCTCTTGGCGACGACATCACAGGCCTGAGCGCAGCGCAATTGGCCACATTGACCGACACCCAACTGGGCGGCCTGACCCCCGCACAAATCGCGGCCTTGGCCACGGCAGGCGACCTTACCAGCCTGTCGGCCACGCAAATTGCGGCTTTGGGCGACGACATCACAGGTCTGAGCGCAGCGCAGCTGGCCACATTGACCGACACCCAACTGGGCGGCTTGACCCCCGCACAAATCGCGGCCTTGGCCGCAGCAGGTGACTTGGCCAGCCTGTCGGCCACGCAAATCGCGGCGTTGGGTAACGACGTCACAGCCCTCACAGCAGCGCATGTGGCGGCCCTGACCGATACCCAACTCGGTGGCCTGACGCCAGCCCAAATCGCCGCCTTGGCCGAAGCGGGCGACCTCGCCAGCCTGTCGGCCACGCAAATCGCGGCGCTGGGCACGGACATTACAGGCCTGAGCGCAGCGCAAGTGGCTGCTCTGAGCGCTACGCAACTGGGCGGATTGACCACTGCGCAAATCGCAGCCTTGGCCAGTGCCAACCCCAGCTTGCTCACCGCCATGGACGCAACAGACATTGCTGCTCTTGGCACCGACATCACGGCGCTCACGGGTACTCAAGTGGCCGCACTGACCCCCACACAAGTTGGGGGCCTCACTGCTGACCAAATCAACGCCCTCAACACAGCAGGTCTGCTCGACAATCTCACTTCAGCACTGTCCACCGCTCAAATCAGCGGCACTGCACCCGCAAGCTTGGGCTTCACGGCTGTGGACACTGCAGACGAACGTGCCATGTTCAACGCGGCTGTGGACGCACAAGCGGCTGGCAACATCAACCTGACCGACCTGGCCGCTGCCGTCAGCAAAATCGGTGCATTGGCCGACGGCACAGACAACAACGCTGCCCAGCCCACGCAAGCCGAATACGCCGCAATGGGCATTACCGTCATCGACAGCGCTGCCAAAGCCGCGCTTTTGGGTGACGTGCTCGACGTCAAAGCCGCAGCAGACGCCAACGAGCTGGCCGAAATTCAGACTCTGGCCACCGCTTCTAGTGTCGTGGCGGCATACACGGGCAGCAACACCGTGCCCACCAACGCACAGCTCAACGCCTTGATGGGCACCAGTTTTGTCAACGACACCAACCGTACGGCATTCTTGGGCCACCTGGCCACGCAAAACAACGACGGCTCGCCGGTCACCCTGACGCAGTTGCTGGCCATCCGCAACGAGTTTGCGCCATCGGTCAGCAGCTTCACCGTGGCCGATGCCGTGGGCACCACCACCACCGGCAAGAGCAATGACACGCTCACCTTCACCGTCACCATGTCCGAGGCTGTCACCAGCACTGCGGGCCTGACCGCGGTGTTCACCGTGAACGGCGTTGATGTCACAGCCATCCGTGCAGCCGTCACGGCCACAGATACGCTGGTCTTCACCGCCACTGCACCCGCAGGCAATGGCACGGCCATCACACTCAAGAGCTTGGTGGCCGACAGCGGCAACATCGTCAACGCCAACAACGTGACGCTCACCGCCCCCACGGCCAATGCCATCGCGCAGACCAGTTCTTACCGCGTTGACAACACTGAACCCGTTGTCACAGCCAGCTACAACGTCAACGAAAACACATTGACCGATGTCGCGTCCAAGAGCATCAACCTTCAGGCAACCGACACCAACGGCCCGCTGACTTGGAACACCGTCTTGAGCGGCACTGACAGCAGCAAGTTCACCTTGTCCTCTGCTGGTGTGCTCACCTTCAATGGCGTGACTAACTTTGAAGCTAAAGACGACAGCGGTGCCAATGGCGTCTATGACATCACTGCCACCGTGACCGATGCTGCAGGCAACAGCAAGGCCCAAGCCATCTCCATCAACCTGCAGAACGTCAACGAAGCACCGACAGTAGCCAACGCCATCGCTGACCAGTCCTTCACTGTCGGCGGCTCTGTGGACACCTTCCAGTTCAATACCAACGTCTTCGCAGACGTCGATGCCAACCCCGCCCTAACGTACACAGCTAGCCTTGTTGGTGGCGGTGCGCTGCCCGCATGGCTGACATTCGATGCAGGGACCCGCACCTTCAGCGGCAACCCCACCGGCGCAGGCACCACCAGCGTGCGCGTCA